>JAVHLG010000040.1 GCA_031082225.1 Desulfovibrionaceae bacterium
GGCGCGAATACCTGGGGCTGACCCAGGAGGCGGTTGCGGCCAGGGCGGGGATTTCGCGCGGCGCATACGCCCAGATGGAAGCCACGGGGGCCAGGCCACGCCGGGCGACCCTGCTCAAGATTGCCCAGGCTCTGGAAGTCCGACCCGAGCAGTTGACGGAATAAACGCCCTTCCTGCCTGGGAATGAGGGCTCCGTATGTTCCTCAAACTCAGTCAGCCCGGCCTAACGACTTGGGAGAGTTCAATCTCGGGAGAATTCCGTCTGCCTCATCCCGGGACAGCAGCAACGTCCTGGGACCATTTCACGCAGAAGCTTTTCCGGAAGGTGTTTTTTTTGAGGTGGCGAGCGCTCCACCGTCGCAGCCGCTTGCGCGTCCACACGAAAAGATGCAGCCTAATCGGCTACAACGAAAGTGGGGCCAGATTCAAACGAAAAGAAAAGACGGGATACGGTGATATACCGTATCCCGTTGACATTGCTTGGTACCGGGAGAGGGACTCGAACCCTCAAGGCCTTGCGACCGCCGGATTTTGAGTCCGGTGCGTCTACCAATTCCGCCATCCCGGCATCTGGGATCAACGTCTCTATGCGGATGCCGCCGTCCTGTCAAGACGCCGTCCGCGACCCTTGCCCTCCCCGGGGGGAACTGCTACAGCCCTGCCCTCCCGCGGCTTTCGCGACCAAGGAGCGAGCATGATCCCCGTCGGCTCCCTGACCAACGCCGCCGCCATCATCGTCGGCGGCACGGTCGGGCTTTTGCTTCACGGCAGGTTTCCCGAAGGCGTCAGAACCATCGTGTTCCAGGCCCTGGGCCTGTGCGTGGCGGTCATCGGCCTGCAGATGGCCCTTTTGATGTCCAAGCCCCTCCTGGTCATCTTCAGCCTTATCCTGGGCGGCGTAGTCGGAGAGCTTGTCGACATCGAATCCCGCCTGGAACGCCTGGGCGACCGGGTCAAGGCCCTGGCCCGCTCCAAAAACACCCTGTTCACAGACGGCTTCGTCACCGCCTCCCTCATCTATTGCGTGGGCTCCATGGCCATTTTGGGCTCCTTCGACGAGGGCCTGCGCGGCGACCCCGCCATTCTTCTGACCAAGGCCATGCTCGACGGATTCGCCTCCGTGGCCCTGGCCTCCACCTATGGCGCGGGCGTCCTTTTTTCAAGCGTCCCGGTGTTTTGCTACCAGTACGGCCTGACCCTTGTGGCCGGGGCCTTCCAGGGCTTTTTCACCGAGGCCCTCATGGCCCAGATCACGGCCGTGGGCGGCATCCTGATCCTGGGCATCGGCATCAACCTGCTGGGCATCCTCAAAATCCGGATATCAAACCTGCTGCCCTCCCTGGTCGCCATCGTGATCTTAAGCCTCGTCTTCCTGTAATTCCCCGTCAAAAAGGGCGGGATTTCTTTACGCCGCGCCCCAAATCCGGTACAACCCCCGCCCATGCATGAACTTTCCATTGCCCAAAGCCTTCTGGCCATCATCCGCGAAGAGATGCAAAAGCACGGCTCTCCGCGTCTGATCTCCGTCAAGGTCAGACACGGCCGTTTGTCGGCCATTGTCCCCGACGCCCTGGCCATGTCCTTCGAGGCCCTGACCATGGACACCGCCCTGGCCGGGGCCCGCCTGGACACGGAGGAAATCCCCCTGGTCCTGGCCTGCCGGGCCTGCGGCACGAAGTTCTCGCCGGAATCGAGCGACTACGTGTTCGCCCCCTGCCCGGCCTGCGGCGAGGAACTGGGGCATACCGTGGTCTCCGGCAAGGAACTCTACATCGAATACCTGGAACTCGACGAAGCACAAGGAACGTAAGCCATGCAAATCCCCGTCGTCCGCAACATCCTTGAGGCCAACGCCCGCGTCTCCGACGATCTGAAAACGCTGTTCGCCCAAAAGGGCATCCTGGCCCTCAACCTCATGAGTTCCCCCGGGGCCGGCAAGACCACCCTGCTCGAACGCACCCTCACGGACCTGGCCTCCGAATTCTCCATGGCCGTCATCGAGGGCGATCTGCAGACCGACAACGACGCCCAGCGTGTGGCCGCCACCGGGGCCCAGGCCGTGCAGATCAACACCGAGGGCGGCTGCCACCTGACCAGCGCCCAGGTTCTGGCGGCCTGCAAAGAGCTTTCCCTTGACGGTCTGGACATCCTTTTTATTGAAAACGTGGGTAATCTGGTATGCCCGGCGGAATTCGACGTGGGTGAGGACCACAAGATCACCCTGCTCTCGGTCACCGAGGGCGACGACAAGCCGGAAAAATACCCGCTGATGTTCAACATCTCCTCGGCCCTTGTGCTCAACAAGACCGATCTGCTGCCCTATGTGGATTTCAGCCTGGAGCGGGCCTCGAATTTCGCCCGGGGCTTAAACGCCGACATCCGGATCTTCCCCGTGTCCTGCCGGGCCAGGGAAGGCCTCGACGCCTGGTACGACTGGCTGCGCGCCGCCCGGGCGGCAAAAAAACGCTGACCGCCGCGCCGCGATTCCCAGGCGGCAGGGCCTCCGGCAACGGATGGCGGAAGGTCACGCAATCGCCATGACACTCGGCGGAGACTCGGATAGGGTCGGTTGAATCGGCAACTTCAAGCCCGCCAGGAGAAAACCACCATGAGCGACAAAAACGTGCTGTACGAATCCGAAGGCAAGGCCCTGACCTACGACGCCGGGGTGCTGTTGCGCCGTATCGCGGACGGCCTGTGCAAGGGACGGATCGAACTCGACGGGGAGTCGGAAGCTGTCTGCATCCCTCTGAGCGACGACGTGTCCATGGAGATCAAAATCAAGGACAAGGCCAAAGACGAGGCCATCAAGCGGGTTATGGAAATCGAGATGAAGTGGCTGGTTCCGAAGCCCGAATAGAGAACGTCCGAGAGCATCCAGGTCTTTGCGGCCGTCCTGTCGTCATGACGGGGCGGCCTTTTTCTCGTCCGGCCCGCCAAGGCTGTCGCCCACGCGGGGGGACAGGCACTGGACGGGCAAAAAGACATGGAACGCACTTCCCCGGCCGACCTCGGATTCGGCCCAGATGCGTCCGCCGTAGTGCCGGATGATATTGCGGCAGATGGCCAGTCCAAGGCCCGTCCCCCGCGGCTTGTTCTCCAGGATGTCCCCCTGGGTGGACTGGCGGAATTTCCCGAAGATCGACTCCAGATCCTCCCTGGGGACGCCGATGCCCTCGTCGCTCACGGTCAGCCGCAGGCCGTCGCCGTCACGGGCGGCCATGATGCGCACCACCCCTTTGTCCGTGAATTTGGCGGCGTTGGAAAGCAGATTGATGAGCACCTGGAGCATGCGGTCCGGGTCGGCGTAGAGGTCCGGCAGATCGTCAGGCACATCCAGGGCCAGGCAGATGCTGTGCTTGTCCTCGAAAAGACCGCGCACCGCGTCCACGCTCCTGGCCACCAGGTCGGAGACGGGGAGCCTGGCGTCGCGCCACTCCATCCGCCCGGACTCGATCTTGGACAGATCCAGGAAGTCGTTGAGCAGCATGGTCAGGCGGTCGCTTTCGGTGATGATGATATTGAGGTTGTCGTCGATGCGCAGGTATTTGCCGGTCACCGCCTGGCTGGTCTTGGCCATGCGCGACAGATCCTTGCGAATGAGCGTGGCGAACCCCCGGATGGAGGTCAGGGGGGTGCGCAGTTCATGGGAGACGCTGGACAAAAACGCGGACTTGAGCCGATCCAGCTCCAGGAGCCTTTTGTTGGCCTCGACCAGTTCCCTGGCCTTGTCCTCCAGGGCGCCGGTGCGCTCGGCCACCAGCCGCTCCAGCTTGCGATTGAATTCGGCCAGGGCCTCCTCGGCCCGCTTGCGGTCGGTGAGGTCGATCATGGACACGATGCACAGGTCCGTCCCGGCGATCATGGCCACGGTCAGGGACACGTAGCGGATATCCTGGTCGCGTCCCACGAACCGGCAGTCGATGGCCCCGGGCAGGGAAGGTTCGGAGATGGCCCGCCTGCGGAAAAAGTCCTCAATGGCCAGGGCGTCGAAATCCAGGGTGAATTCCTTCCATTTCTTCCGGTGCTCCACTTCCTCCCGGGAAAACCCCGACAGCCGCTCGAATTCCGCGTTCGCCAGCTCAATCAGCGACGTCTCGGTGTTGACCAGGATCATGGCCGTGGCCGTGTTCAAAAACAGGGAGCGGTATTTTCCCTCGGAGATTTCCAAGGCCTCCTGGGTCTTTGCCAGACGGTCGAGCATGTCGTTGATGCTGTCGGACAGGCGGGCCAGTTCGTCGTTGCCGGACAAGGCCACACGCCGCTCCCCCTCGCGGCGGACGCCGATGGCGCGGGACTGCCCTTCGAGGATTCCCAGGCGGGAAATCACCCGACGCTCCAGAAAGGCCAGAAGCACGAGGGCAAAGACCAGACCGGCCAGAAAAATGACGGCCAGGGTGTAGTGCAGCATGTCCTGGCCCTGACGGTAGATGTCCCGGGGCATGGTCATGGACAAAAGCAGGGCGGGCGCCCCGAAGAGGTCGCGAATCAGGGCGTACCCGGCCGTTTCCGTCTCCTTCGGGAAGGTGCGCACCACGGGCTCCGGTCCGTCCGCGCCACGCAGGGCCTCGGTCGTCGCGGGGTCCTGGGCGGCCTCGGCCACGGGGACGAAGGACAGGTCAAGCCGGGTGATCTGGGACAACCGGGACATCTCCGCATCCCCGAACTGGCTGGCCATGAGCAGATAGCCACGTCGGGGGCCTGTGGCGTCGCTTTTGAGGATGGGATGGATGGCCGCCAGATAGGCCCCCTGGGGAAGCATCAGAATGCCTTCCCTGGCCGCCCCGTCCCCCCCGTGAAAAAGACGCTGCACCGCGGATTCGAACGTCTCCCGCAGGGCCGTCGGCAATTCCCCTGATTCCGGCTGGCCAGGCGCCCGGAACCGGCCCCAGACCAGGCCGCCGTCGGCATCGAAGAACAGGATGGCGTCGAGGCCCTGATTCGCAAAGGTTTCCGGGGTCAGGTTGCTCTGAATGAACGCCTCGCCGGGATCGGCCACGAAGTCATAGGCGTCGTCCCAGTTGGCCCAGTCCGTGACCAAAAGCCCCAACTGGGCCTGGCGCGCCATCAGGGCGTTGACGCCACGCTCCACGTTCTGGCGGGCGATGTCGTTTTCCAGGGAAAGAAAGCGGTCAAGGATGATGAACCGGGATGCGGCGTACAAGGCCACAAGCAATACGGCGAGGGTCAGCCCGGTCAGAAGGATGGTCGCGCGGCGAAGACCCATACAAACCTGCCCACAATCGGATGTCGAAACCCAGGCGACGCACGGGACATTCCCGTCCTCCCCGCTCACGCCGCCCCGCCATCGCCGGACGGCCGCGCAGGCGGCGGGCGGCATCCGCATCCAACGCCTGCCCCGCCCACAACCGCCGGGCAGGCATCGCTATACGGCACAGCGGCGACATTGACCAGGGCCTGGGAAAAAAAATGACGTCTTTTCTGGCCGACATTCTCCGGGAAGGCCGCGCCGTCAGGGCGGATCACCGTGCCCGGCGCCGTACGGGAAAACCCCCGGGGGAGAGGGAACGCAGAAAAACCGGGGAATCGAAACATGTTTCGATTCCCCGGCTGTGCAGACGTCACGAACCCGAGGCGTCCCCTCGCGGGGCAGGCACCTTAGTGTTGCCTTTGGTACTTTCCGTTATGCTTTAACAAACAGCAACGCCGTGCATTTCTAATTTGTATTCACAAAAAAACAGGCATGTTTTTTTGTAAACGCCACACTAGGCCGTTTTCAGCGAGTTGACGGCCACGGTCAGGCGGGAGATGTTGCGCGCCGCCTTCTTCCAGTGGATGACCTTCTTGGTGGCGGCCCGGTCCAGCACCGAGGAGGCGGACAACAGGGCCTTTTCAGCGGCCTCGGCGTCCTTCCCGGTCACGGCCTGGCGCACGGCCTTGATGGCGTTCTTGACCCGGGTCTTGACCATGCGGTTGCGGTCACGGGCTTTTATGCTTTGCTTGTGCCTTTTGATCGCGGACTTATGATTAGCCAAGGATATTTCCTCCATTCATTGCGTGCTTGAAAAAAAGGTCATTTATAAAAAACAGCATGGCCTGTCAAGAGCGCCGCCGCCTTTCTTCCATGAAAAACCGTTTCCCGGGCCATGCCCCCATCACACCTGCAGCGCCGCAAAATCCGCCAATCGGGACAGTCGCGACACCAGGGACATGAGCAGATTCAGGCGGTTGGTCCGCAAGGCCGCATCCTCGCACATGACCATCACCGAATCGAAAAAGGCGTCCACAAAGGGCCGCAGTTCGTGGAGCAGATCGAAGAGCGCCCGGTAGTCGTCGGCGGCAAAAAGCGCGTCCATGCGCGGAAAGACCTCGACGAACTTGTCGTGCAGCCGTTTTTCGGCCTCCTCGGCCAGAAGCGACGTGTCCACCGCGCCGGTCAGGGGATGTCCGGCCTCGGCCCCCTGTTTGCGGATGATGTTGGCGGCCCGCTTGAAGGTTAAAACCGCCTGTCCGAAATCCGCAGCGGCCGCAAAGGCGGCCAGGGCGTCGATGCGGGCCGAAAGGGCGAAGATGTCTTCGTATCCCGCCCCGACAGCCGCTTCCACCACCAGGGTGTCCCGGCCAAGGCCCGTAAAATAGGCCCGCAGCCGCTGGCCGAAAAAGTCCAGGAGCCTGGCCAGGGCATGGGTGGGGGTGGTCTTGAAGGACACCCCCTGGTAGCCCTCGAAGGCCGCCTGGATCAGTTCCGGAAGGTTCAGGCGCAGTCCGTGCTCGATGACGATGCGGCAGATGCCCAGGGCCTGGCGGCGCAGGGCATAGGGGTCGGCCGCCCCGGTGGGCGCCAGATCCATGCCGAAGCATCCGGCCAGGGTGTCGATCTTGTCGGCCACGGCCGCCAGCGCCCCGCAGACGGTGGCCGGAATGGGGCTATCCGGGCCGACCGGCAGATAGTGTTCGGCCACGGCGGCGGCCACGGCCTCGTCCTCGCCCTTTTTCCGGGCATAGATGCCGCCCATTATCCCTTGCAGTTCGGCGAATTCCCCCACCATCTCGGAGACCAGATCGGCCTTGGCCAATCGTCCGGCCCGGGCGGCCTGCGCGGCCAGGGGCGGATCGACCATCCCGGCCAGACGGCCGCACAGCGCCTCCAGGCGGCGGGACTTGTCCCCCATGCTGCCAAGCCCGGCCAGAAAGACCACGCTGTCCAGGCGGCCGAGCCACGCGTCCAGGCCAACGGCCAGATCCGCCTCCCAGAAGAACCGGGCGTCTTCCAGGCGGGCCCGCAAGACCCGCTCCCAGCCCTTGCGCACAACATCCAGGCTGTCGCCCGGATCAAGCCCGAGGGTGGTCAGAAAGCAGGGGAGAAGCCGTCCCTGTGCGTCCTCGATCCCGAAGCTTTTCTGGTGGCTCTCCATGCTGGTCAACAGCACTTCCTTGGGAACCTCCAGGAATTTTTCATGAAAACGCCCCATGGCCACCACCGGGTATTCCGTAAGGCCCGTGACTTCCGTCAACAGCGCGGGTTTGACGATGGCCCGCCCTCCGATCTCACCGGCCAGGGTTTCGGCCTGGGAACGGATGACGGACTCACGCTCGTGCGGATCCACGATCACCCGGCCCTGGTCCCGGATGATGGCCGCATACCCGTCGGCATGGGGCACGTCGAAGGGCCCCGGCCCCATGATGCGGTGCCCCCGGGTGGTCCGCCCCGAGGCCACGCCCGCGATCTCGAAGGGGATCACGGCCTCGTCCAAAAGGGCCACAAACCAGTGGATGGGACGGCCGAAGGCGAAATCGCCGCTGCCCCAGCGCATTTTCTTGGGGAAGGACAGCCCCTTGACGCATCCGGCGCAGATGTCCGGCAAAAGCGCTTCGGCGGCCTCGCCGCCGGTGGTCTTGCGCACGGCCAGATACCGGCCCTTGTCCGTGGCAAGGACAAAGGCCTGGGCCATGTCCACCCCCTGGGTGCGGGCAAACCCCAGGGCGGCCTTGGTGGGCGCCCCGTCCGGGCCGAAGGCCGCCTTCTCCGGCGGGCCGCTGACCACCACCTCCTCGCGGCGGGTCACGGGCGTCATGCCCGTGACGGACACCCCGAGGCGTCTGGCGGTGACAAAGGAACGGATGCGGTCAAAACCGATCCCGGCCTGGGTCAGGCGTTCGGAAAACATCGTTTCGATCTCCGAGGCAAGCCCTGACAGGAAACGGGCGGGCATCTCCTCGAAACCGATCTCGAAAAGAAAATGGGGCATGGCCGGTCCTTTTTCGTTAGGCGACAAGCATGGGATAGCCGAGTTCCTGGCGCTGAGCGGCGTACAGACGGGCCAGGGACGAGGCCAGGGCGCGCACCCGGGCGATGTAGCCCGTGCGTTCGGTGATGGAGATGGCCCCCCGGGCCTGGAGCATGTTGAAGGCGTGGGAGCACTTCAGGCAATAGTCGTAGGCCGGCCAGGGCAGCGCAAGCCCGCACAGCCGACGGCATTCGGCCTCGCAGGCGTTGAAGAAGGACAAGAGCATGCCCGCGTCGCTTTCCTCGAAGTTGTATTTCGAATGCTCGAATTCACCCCGGTGGTGCACATGGCCGTACGTCACCTTCCCGTTCCAGGACAGGTCGTAGACCGACTCCTTCTCCTGGAGGTACATGGTCAGGCGCTCCAGGCCGTAGGTCAGCTCCACGCTGACCGGGGACAGGTCGAGGCCGCCCACCTGCTGGAAATAGGTGAACTGGGTGACCTCCATGCCGTTGAGCCAGACCTCCCAGCCCAGGCCACTGGCCCCCAGGGTGGGCGATTCCCAGTCGTCCTCCACGAAACGGATGTCGTGGTGCGAGGGATCGATGCCCAGGGCCTTCAGGCTGTCCAGATACAGTTCCTGGACATTCCCGGGCGACGGCTTGAGGATGACCTGGAATTGGTAGAAATTCTGGAGCCGGTTGGGGTTCTCGCCGTAGCGGCCGTCCGTGGGCCGTCGTGAGGGCTCTACATAGGCCACCCGCCAGGGCTCGGGACCGATGACCCGGAAAAAGGTGGCCGGGTTGAAGGTTCCGGCCCCCACCTCGATGTCGTAGGGCTGGGCCACCACGCATCCGGCGTCGGCCCAGAAACGCTGCAAGGTCAAAATGACGTCCTGAAAATGCATTCCCTTCTCCATGCTCCCACGCCGGATCTCCCCGGATGCGGCAGCGTCAGTTTTTGACAAAGGTTCCGTGTTCCCAGGAAAGCCCCAGGTGATAGGCGACAAACCGATCCAGCAACCGGGAAAACTCCCCCGCCGCCGTCGGCGACGGGTCGCACCCGGCCCAGGCCTCCGGCCCTGTATGGCGCACGGCCTCCAGAAGGGCCACCGTCTCCCGCCCAAGCCGGACGAAGGTTCCACGTCCCGGCAGATGGCAGGCCGGACACAGAAAACGCCCTTCCTCCACATGAAACACGGCCCCCGGCAGATCGACGCAGGCCGCGCCGCAGTGATGGCAGGCGGCCAGCGAGGGGAAAAAACCCTGATCGCAGGACACCCTGGCCCGGAAATACAGGGGGAAAAGCCTGGGCGGCTCGGATTCGCCCGAAAGGGCGGCCAGGGTCGCCAGCAGCAGGTCGTGGGCCGCCCGGGCCCCCGGAGGGGCGACCTCCACGGCCTCGCAGAACTTCAGGCAGTTGACGGCCATGCCCAGACGGCCGGGCGTGGTGCGCAGGGTCGCGTGCCCGTTGACAAGCTGTCCTTCCAGCAGGGTGTGGTAGGTGCGGCCGGACCTGACCTTGAAATGGACATGGTTGAAGACGTCCAGACACCCGCAGAAGCGGCGGCGGCTGCGGCAGCCTCCGAAGGCGAAGGCGGTGTAGACGCCGCGCGAGGGCGAAAAAAGCCGCACCCAGGCGTCTATTTCCCGAAAACGGCCCACCCGCAACACGAGAGCCTTCTCGGAAAACTCCATGCTCCGCTCCTCGCCGCCACAGCGGCCGCGTCAATGCCCGCACCCCATCCGGACATCATCCGGCCCCGTGCGGACCCGGCAACCGCAGTCTCTTTTCCAGAACAACCAACCCCAAACGCCGACAACGCCCCACCACCTGACAACAGGACCTCACGGCGTGGGGAAACGCACGGTCTTGACCTCGCCCCGCTGGGTGCTCACGGGCATTTCCTGTCCCTCGTGGCGGAACACCACGCTGCTGGGGTTGCCGAGCCGGACCTCGATCTTCTCCTTGTACGGCTCCGTGAGCGTCTGGCCCTTCTTGATGAACACCTCACGCGATTTGCCTCCATCGGCGGTGATGATGACCCAACTGCCGTCGGCCCCGACGATGTCCAGGCTTCGGGAACCCGCCGGGCGGGAAGCCGCGTCCTCGGCTGGTTTCGTCCCTGTCGCCGGATCGGGGACGGCAGGCGGGGTCGTCGGAACCGTCCCGACGGTCGGCAGCGCGGCCGGGGGCGTCGTCGGAACCGTCCCGACGGCTGGCGGCGCGGCCGGGGGCGTTCCAGCGGTCGTTTTGGGACTGACAGGCACCTGGGTGGCCAGGGAGGTGGCGTGGGCCTGGGGCACTTCTCCATTTGTTTTTGTCACGAATTTCAATGTCTTGACTTCGCCTGACGCAGCCTGAAGCGGATACGCCTTGTCATCGTAGGAGATTTCCACGTCCCCGGCGTTGCCGAGGCGGATCAGCAGGGATTCGTTGAAGCGGCCGATGAACCGTTTCCCCTTGGTCAGCATGATCCCCTTGGTGATGCCGCCATCGACCGAAACGTCGATCCAGCATTCGGCCAGGGCCACAATGGTGACGTGATGCGCGCCATGTTCCCCGATGACGACGTCAGGGGAGAGGGATGGATCGGCAGGCTCCTCCGCATCCGCCCCTGCCGCATCCGAAACCGGGGAGGAGGAAACGGATTCCGACGCTCCCGCAGCACCGGCCGGAACGGAGGGAAGGGGCGTCTGCCCCCCGCCGGGGGACGACTCGGACGCCGCTGGAATCTTTGCCGACGCCTGTCCCGGTTCAAGGGCGGACTGCCCGGTGGCCTTCGGTTCCGTTGCGGATCCGGACATGTTCCCGGGGCCGGACTGGGCCCCGTGTCCCGGCAAAACGCCCGGGCCAGCGGCGGGAAGGGATGTTCCGGACGATGGCGCGGGAGGTGTCGGCCGCCCGATATCAAAGGGCAGCAGGGAAAAAAACCACAATGCGCCGACAACGACGAGCAAAATGACCGCCGCGACAAGGATGTAACGCAGATAACCGCCGTCACCGCTGCGGATCGTGGTCTGGGCCACGGGTTCATGCAGTTCGTGCTGCGGCATGATGTTGGATTCCTGGACGACGCCTGCCGCCAGGGAGAACGCCTCCCCCAGCTCTTCCGGATCCAGACCAAGCAATTTGGCGTAGTTTTTTATGAATCCCTTGGCGTAAACGGGATGCGGCAGACCGCTCTGGTCGCCTTCTTCAATGGCCGTCAGACAGGCGCGCCCGATCTTGATCCTGTCGATGACGTCATTGTCCGACAGACCTTGTCGTTCGCGCTCGGCTTTCAGCAAAGCACCTAATTCACGTAACTCCATAGACTCACTCCCTGAACGTAAGCGCGTGGAAATCCAGGGGCTCTCCACGTCGCTTCGCATGTCTTCGGGGCATCATCCCGGAAGCGTCGATGTGCCGCCTGTCGCGGGCGGACCATCCTTCCGGGCTTTGCAGCGGCCCAAGGCGTCCTACAAGCGGACGTCGACAACCGCCTTGGAGCGCAGGTCGTTCATGTATTCCTGAAAAAGCTTTTCAAATTTGGCGCGGAAAAGCATCTCGTATATCTGGGCCCGGGCTTGCTGAAACGACTGGGAGGATGTCGTCGCCGGGGCCGGTTCGGCCGCCGCCGCCGCGACGTCGCCCTTGTCCTTGCGGATCAGCAGCACGGCCTTGCCCTCCAGGGAGATCGGCTTGGTGACCTGTCCGGCGGGGGTCTCCTGCAGGGCCGCGCGCAAGGGCGGGGCCAGATCCTCCACCACCACGTCGCCGCCCAATTCCCCGCCCTGTTCCCTTCCCGGACCGATGGAATGCTTGCGGGCCGCATCCGCAAAAGACATCTGCCCCGAGGCGATCTTCTGCCGCAGGGACTCCGCCTCGGCCATGCTGCCGACCATGATGAAGCCGATGGTTCCCGGGGTCCGCCGCGTCAGGTTGGCCTTTGGGTCGGGAATGTTGCCCCCCATCTGGTCATAGTACTGCTGCAACTCTTCGTCAGTGACAAGGATGCGCTTATTGACCATGAAGCCGAGAAGCTGATGCTTTATCGCTTCCGTTTCAAGTCCTTTTTCAAATTCTTTCCGCGTCAGGCCCTCCTGGGCAAGCTGCTTGCGGAACTGCTCCTCATTCATGCCGTTCTGTTTTTTTAATTCATTAATTTTCGTAACAATTTCCGTCTCTGAAACGGTGATCCCCAACTTCTCTGCGGCCTGTTTGATCAAAATGTCGTTTATCATGGAGTCGAGAACCCGGCGTTGCAGTTCGACGTATTCGGGATCGTTGGGTGAAATACTGATGCCCTGCGCCTGCGACAGCAGTTTTTCAAGCTTCTCGTTGAGTTCGAAAAGGGTGATGAGCTGGCCGTTGACCACGGCCACCACTCTATCAACAAGTTCAGCAGCCTGGCTCTGTGCAGAAAAGACGACCAGACACAGGGCCATCACAAGGGAGGAGAACGCGCGGGACAAGGTATCCTCCGGCAGACCGGGCTTCCCGGCCTGTATCAGGTTTGTTCCATAGAAAAAACGGGCAATGGCGACATGCCCCTTGCCTCATTTGGCGTCCGCCCCTGCGGAAAGCTTGCCCGGCAAAGCTATAGACGCTTTTGACAGGACAGGCAATCCGCTCCCGCCCTCCTGGCGCACTTGGGACGCATCCTTACGGGAAATCCACGGTTTTCACCTCGCGGGCCGACGATTCCACACGCTCCTGGCGATCCTTGAAGCGATAGCTGACGTCGCTTGGACTGCCAAACCGCACGGACAATTTCCTGGCGAAGGAAACCACGTGTTTTTTCCCGCCCTTGAGGTACAGCCGCTCTTCCTGCCCGTCATCAATCCTGAAGGTGATCCAACTGGCCTTGTTGGCCAAAAACTCCACCTCGCCCGGTCCGGTCTGGGCCGTCGGGACGCTGGCCGAAACGCCCCCGTCCGGGGCGCTCGGCGACGGACCGGCCTGATCCGGAAGGGACACGGACCCGGCGGCCTCCTCCGTCCTGACCGGAGAGGCGGCGGCCTCCGTGCCCGAAAGGGGCGTTTCGGCAACGGATTCCGCCTGGGGGCGGGTCGGCTCTGGCTGGGATATCTCCTGGTCCGCTGAGGTCGTCCGGGGCACGGCTTCTGGTTCATCGGCGGACTCAAGGGACGGCACCAGCCGCAGAATCTCAGGCCTGCCGACGCCCTCCGCCAGGGTCTCGCCGGGGGTGACGTCCGGCGTCGCCGTGGGTATGCCTGGGGCATCCCCGGCCGTCGCCTGCGGCCCGGCCTCCGATTCCGGGTCTTTTGCATCAGGCTGGCTGGCGAACCTGTCCCCCAGGGATTTGGAGACCTCCCCGGTCTCGGCCAAAAGCGCGGCGTGCTCGCCCGCAGGCGCCCCGACGCCGGGAAACTCCTTTTTGAGGATGTCCGGCGAAGGCACTTCCGAAACCGTCGCCCTCCCGTCGTCCACCAGATGGGCGCTGATCCGGATGTCGGCTGCGGCCACGGCCCCGGCCAGCCAGGCGTCAAACGCCGCATTGCGTTTTTTCTCAGCCAGGGCCTGCTCCACCAGAGGATAGGCGGCGGCCGGATCCAGGGTATGGGTCGGCGTCTCTCCCACCAGAACCAGGGCCATGGCCTCATGCCTTTCCTGGATCACGGGGCTGGCCTGGCCGGGTTGCAGCTTCGCCAAAAGCGCCCGCCAGGATTCGGGAATCGCCTCCTTGGGAAGGTGCGCCTCCTGGATGGAGGCCTCATCCAGGGACGGCTCCCGGGGAAACGCCCTGCCCGAGTCGCGCTGCCGCAGGGCCTCCTCCACCAGTTTTTTGTCCGGCCCGCGCACCAAAAGAAACGTCGTCTGGGCCGGCCGCCTAAACTCCGCCACATGCTCCTTGTAATAATCGGCGGCCTCCTGGACCTCTACCCTGGCCCGATCCTTGAGCACCAGGTCGGCGAAGGCGTCCATGACCGCCCGGGTCCGCAGGCTCTCCCGCCACTTGTGCGGATCAATGCTCTCCTCGAAGAGCATGCGGTCAAAGACCTCCGGCGGATAGTCGGCCCGAATCACCTTCTCCAGGCGGGCCACCGTCTCGTCCGTAACCGGACTCCCGATCCTGGCCAGTTCCTCAAGCATCAGCTCCCTGATGATCAACTCGGCCATGATCCGCCCGTAATCCCGCCGCAGTCCCTCCACCGTGGGATTTTCCATGGCCACGAGGCCCACCCCGCGCAGGTCGTGATCGAATTCGAGTTGGCCCAGGGTCAACGGACGGCCGTTGACCGTGGCCACGACGCCGGGAGGTTCCGCATTCCGGTCGCAGGCCCACAGCAGGGCCACGGCCGAAAAAAGGATCAGGAAGCGGAGATATCGGGGGAAAAACGTCATGCTGTTCACTTTCCGTCCGGAGGTGTGGCGCACAGCGCGGCCAGTTCCCGGGCCGCCTCGGCCAACCCGGTGCGCAGGCCGCCTTCGGAAAGGCGCATCTCCAGTTTCGCCGGGGGCACGAGCCGCGCCCGGTCGCCGTGGGTATTGACGAACGCCACCAGGCTTTCGGCCGAAACCGCACCCACCGCGCCCGGCCGGGTTTCCCAGGACAGGGACAGTTTGGACGCGGTCACATCGGCGCGGGCCACTTGAAGCCTGGCCAGAACCTGCTTGAGGGCCAAAACGGAGATGAAGTTCTCAACCTCCTCGGGCAAGGCCCCGAACCGGTCGCGCATTTCGGCGGCCATCTCGGCCAGACCCGACTCATTGTGTGCCGTGGACAGGGCTTTGTAAAGCCGCAGCCGATCCTTGGGGTCGGACACGTAGCCTTCCGGGATGCGGGCCGACACGGCGATGGTCAATTCCGGATCCGTGCGCTCGTTTTGCGGCTCGCCGCGCAGCCGCTTGATCTCATCGTCGAGCATCTCCAAAAACATGTCCAGCCCGATCCGTGAAATCTGGCCGGATTGCACCTCGCCCAGGATGTTTCCCGCGCCGCGCAGCCGCAAGTCCTCCATGGCCACCTGGAAGCCCGCCCCCAGATAGTCCATGTCCTGGATGATCCGCAGCCTTTTGCGGGCCGTCTCCTGAATGCCGTCCAGGGAGGGGACCACGAAATAGGCGTAGGCCTGCAGCGACGAGCGCCCCACCCGGCCGCGCAACTGGTAGAGCTGGCCCAGGCCGAACATCTGGGCCTGGTCCACGACGAGGGTGTTGGCCCGGGGGAAATCCAGGCCCGACTCGATGATGGCCGTGCACACCAAGATGTCGATCTCGCCATGCCAGAATTCGTGCATGGCCTTTTCCAGCGCCCCCTCGGCCATCTGGCCGTGGGCCATGGCCACCCGGGCCTCGGGAACCAGCCGTTTGACGAAGGCCGCCGTCTCCTCCAGGCCGCGCACCCGGTTGTGCACCCAAAACACCTGCCCCTGGCGCTCCAGTTCCCGGCGCACCACGGTACGCAAAAAATCCGGGTCGCGCTCGACCAGAACGGTCTCCACAGCCTTGCGCTCCGGGGGCGGGGTCTCGATGACGCTTAGGCCCCGGATGCCGGAAAGCGACAGTTGCAGGGTGCGGGGAATGGGGGTGGCCGTGAGCGTCAGGACGTCGATGTTTTTACGCAGGGCCTTGAGCTTTTCCTTGTGCTTGACCCCGAAACGCTGCTCCTCGTCCAGGATGAGAAGCCCCAGGCGGGGGGCCTCCACGTCCTTTGACAGCAGACGGTGGGTGCCGATCAGGATGTCGATTTCCCCCCTCCTGACCCCATCCGTCACCACCTTCTGGCGTTTGGGCGGCACAAACCGGCTCAGCATCCCCACCCGGACCGGAAAATCCCCCAGGCGCTTGCTGAAATTCTGAAAATGCTGTTCGGCCAAAACCGTGGTGGGACACAGCATGACCACCTGCTTGCCGTCGAGCACGGCCCGAAAGGCGGCGCGCAGGGCCACCTCGGTCTTGCCGAAGCCCACGTCGCCGCATACCAGGCGGTCCATGGGCTCAGGCCGCTCCATGTCGGCCAAAACGTCGGCAATGGCCTTTTCCTGGTCCGGGGTCTCCTCGAAGCCGAATCCGGCCTCGAACTCCCAGTACAGCTCGTTGAGCGGGCCGTAGGCATAACCCTTGGCGACCTTGCGAAAGGCGTACATCTCCACCAGATCCCGGGCGATCTTCTCGATGGCCTTTTTGGCCTTTTCCCGGCCGAGTTTCCAGCGGTTGCCGCCCAGGCGGTCCAGGGCCGGATCGATCCCGTCGGGCCCCTTGAACTTCTGGATGAGCGACATGCGGTCCACGGGCACGTACAATCGGTCCTCGCCGTCAAAGTGCAAAAGCAGGTAGTCCCCGCCCGCGCTGTCCACGGTCATCCGGGCCAATCCGTCGAATCGGGCCAGCCCGTAGTCGCGATGCACCACCAGATCCTCCGGGGCGATCTCGTCCTTCGAGGCGATCCCCTTGAAGCCGCGCACCCGTGCGGCCCGCCCGGCCTCCTCCCCGCCCTCGGGTCGCAGCACATCTTCGGACAGGATGAGCGTCCGGTTCCAGGCCAGCTCCATGCCCTGGCGAAGCGGCGACACCAGGGCAAAAAGGCCTGTCGTTCCGGGATGGTACGTGGTGGAGAGGGAGATGCCCTCGTGCTCGATCATCTTCAAAAACTTGGTGCGCGAACGCTCCCCGTGAAACGACAGCACCACCTGCCGTTTGGACACGGCCCAGTCCCGCAGCCCGGACATGAGCGCCGACCACGGGCGCTTGTCCTCCCCCGGTTTCCAGAACAGGTCGGAGAACCGTTCCACGCCCTTCTCGGGCATGTCCGGGCCATGCTTGCCGTGCCCCAGCACCAGATCCTCGAAAAGCACCTGCCGCCCGGCCAGCCACATCTTGCGGGCCATGCCCCCGGGCCAGCACAGCCGGGGTCCGGGCCAGCCGAATCCCCGCTGTGCGCTCTCGGCCTCCAAAAACTGCTTCCAGGCGTATTCCACCTCCTCCAGGCGGGAGCGCAGGCGCGAGGCGTCATACAGCATGTACACGGCGTCCCGGGGCAGATGCTCGGTCAAGGACGCGGGTTTTTCATAAAAAAGACCAGGCCAGATGGTTGCATCCCCGGCGTCGAGCTTGTTTTCCAGGGACGCCTTGGCCTCACGGCGCAGTTCGCCGGTCACGGCCATGGATTCCCACAATTCCCGGGCTGCGGCGCGCGAGGCGTCGGTGAGCACGACCGGGGCCACGGGCAAAAGCTGCACGTGCGGCAGGTCGGCCTGGGAACGCTGGGTGGCGGGGTCGAAGGTGCGGATGTTCTCGATGGTGTCCCCAAAAAACTCGAAGCGCAGGGGCAACGCATACCCCGGGGCGAAGATGTCCAGCACGTCGCCGCGCACGGCCACCTCGCCGGGAGACTCCACCATGGGCTGGCGGCGGTATCCCCACAGGGCGGCCTGCTCCAAAAGAAGCTCCCGGGACATGTCCTCCCCCGCCGCAAGCTCGATGGAGCTTTCCTCGATCACCTGCCTGGGCGGCCATTTGGGCAACAGGTTGTCCACGGTCAACAGGCACAGGCGGGGCTTTGCGGTGGCGGTCGCGAAATTAAGAAAGGCATGCCGCGCGGCCCAGGCCGAAAGGGACGGCGCCCCTGGAGGATAGGGCGGCAGGGCCCGCCAGGGGGCATCGGCCAGGGAGTCGTCCCCCGGGGACAACAGCAGGGAAAAAAGGGATTTGAGCCGGGCCAGTTCCGGCGCTCCCGGCACGATGACCACCACGCAGGAGCCTGCGGCCAGCATGTCGGCGGCCAGAAAGGCCAGGGTGCCGGGTCCGCTTTTATACACGCCAAGCGAACTCCCCCGGCCTTTCAGAAAATTCGCAATCTCAGACGGATACTGCAATGTCCCGCACTCCTTCGGCCAATACGAGGAAAAGCCGCCGTCGCGAAAACGACGGCGGCCGTGATGTCAATGGCGGCGAAACCCTCCGCAGCCGGAGCGTGTTGCGCGCACGATGGCGAGGCGAGGCGAAACGCCGGAAACTAGACGCCCGTCAAGACATCGCGCTCTTCGCCGGACAACAGGCGGTCCAGATCAAGCAGGATCAGCAGGCGATCCTCAAGTTTGCCCACGCCGCTGATGTATTCCGACTCGAGTCCCGAAACCACGGGTGGCGGCGGCTCCACCGTGTTGGAGGGTATGCGCAGCACCTCGGACACGGAATCCACCACGAATCCCACGATCATGTTGTTGATCTCAATGACGATGATCCGGGTGTGCTTGTCGTGGTCCCTGGTGATCAGGCCGAAACGCTTGCGCAGGTCGATGATGGGGATGACCTTGCCGCGCAAATTGATGACCCCCTCCACAAAGTCCGGGGCACGCGGCACCTTGGTGATTTCCATCATCCGGATGATTTCCTGAACCTTCAGGATGTCAACGCCGAATTCCTCCTCACCGATGCTAAACGTCACAAGCTGCATCAGTTCGGCGTCCTGCTTCTTCTGGGTTTCTTCCATCGGGCCTTCCCCTTCTCCGGATTACCGGCGCATGCGCCATTGTACCAACAAGTCCCGAAATCTCAAGTCACTTATTCCTAGCCCGTTTCATCTTCCCTGGCAATGCTTGAAGGTCCGAAAAATCACTGCCCGGAACGCTCCTTGGCCAACTCCTCCGGGGTCATGCTCCAGAAGGGAAAACCGTCTTTGGTCCGGCGCACCTTGAGCTCCACATCCTCGGCCTTCTTGATCTTGATGGCCAGGATGACATCCTTGCCGTCCACCTCGGCCCAGGCCCCCACCACCTTGACCATATCCCCTTCCTTGAGCCCGATCACGGACAAATCCACAGCGGACTTGGGCCCCAGGTGCACGGTCTCCTTGCGCTTGTCCTTTTTGTCCTCAATGACCAGGCCAATCCCCGGGGCCATGCCCGGCATGGGCACGATCTCCTGAATCTCCAGCACCTTGCCCTTGAAGGAATCGGACTCGGTGACATCGAAAAGCGTGTCGTAGACGCCGCCCTTCTCCCATCCGGCGATACCGGGTTCCGCAGCATGGGCCGCAACCCCGATCATCAGAAACAGCACCGCCGCAACCATTTTTGCCGTCGCGTGTCTCATTGTCGTCTCCTGTGCTCCGGGCCGTCGCCGCACCCGGGTCATGACCAAGCCCCGAGTCCTTCCGGGGAGTTCCTAATTTTTAAAAACCCCGTCCTCATAGACGGTGACGGCCGATCCGTCCGGCAGGACCGCCCGGACCCGCTTGTTCTCCGTGTTGACCAGATCCCAGTGCAGGGCCGAGTCGTTGAACCCCAGTTCCGCCTTGCGTTCGGCGGTCAGTTCCCCCGGGTCGCCGTCGTAGGTGTCGGAATAGGAGCTTCCCACGGCGATGTGGCAGTTTCCCCACGCGCCGCCGTAATTTTCGTCGAACAGGGTGTTGGCCATGAAGGTGTCGATTTTCGAAAACCGTTTGTCGGTCAGGGAGAATTCCCCGATCCGGCAGGCCCCCTTGTCCATGGCCAGTTGCTTGGCCACAAAGGCCGCCCCTTCCTCGGCCTCCGAGGCCACGGCCTCGCCGTCCCGGAACTCCAGGCGCACCCCGCGCACATAGTTGCCGCTGCGGTACGACGGCTGGTCGGCATAATAGACCCCCTGCACGCCGCGCCAGTCCGGGGAGAGAAAAAGTTCGAAACTGGGAATATTGTGCCCGGAAATGCCGATCCACCGCCGCTTGTCCCCCGGGGTGACCTTCAGGTCCACATGCTCCGACTCCACATGATAGTAGGCGGGCTTGACGGAATTGAGCCAGGCCTTGATCCCGGCGGCCTCGGCGTACAGGGTCTTCCATCTGCCCACCGGATCGGCGTCCATAAGGAAGCAGGCCTTCTTGATCTGGTCGGCGTACTGATTGACGGACAGCCCGGCCTTGGCCGCCAGTTCCGGGGTGGGATGCATGCACAGCGTCCAGCCGAAATCCCCGGCCTCCTCGCGGGCCACCAGGATGTCGCGCAGGGGCTTGCGGGCCACGGCGGCCTTGGCGATGCGCTTGGGGTCGATGTCGCTTAAATGGGTCAGGGATTCCGGGGCCAGGACATGGATGGCCCCATGCAGGTTTTCGTTGAGGGTGGCCTGGCCGGGAACCTGGAAGACCAGTTGCCCTTCGTCGGCCTTGGCGTAGAAGGCATGCTCCATGCGGAAGGTCGGGATCATGCGGGCCACAGGATGCATGCCCCGGTCCATGATCCGGGCGAACAGGGCCTCGGCCAGGGTCACGGCGGCCAGGTCGTACTGCAAAAGGATCACGTCGCCCTTGTGAAATCCCGAAGTCCGGGAGGTTTCCAGGCCCCACATGAGCACGTCGGCGTATTTTTCGATCTGGGTCTGGGTGAACACTCGGCGCTCCATTTTTTCTCCTTCCTATCCTGAACATGTCCAGGCATCAAGGGGCCGTCCGCCCTGCGGCTCGTCACCCGGCCGTAACCTGCCTATCGGATACTGACGGCCAGTCTCAACCAGGACCGGCCCATTTTGGCATCAAGGACCACGGCATGCTCGTTTTCGCCCAATCCGGCTATTTCCATGACCTGTTGGACAGCTTCGCCCTGGGGGTGGTCATCTTAAACGCCCGGGGACGCGTCTATGCCGCCAACACGGCCGCTGCGGCCCTGCTCGGCCACTCCCGGGAAGCACTCATCTCCGATCCGGCCGTGGGCTCGGACGTCTTTCGCCGGACGGACGATCCCATGGCCCTGCGCCGCTATCTGCGCGCGGCCCTGCGCCGCGATCCCCCCGGCGGCCCGCTTCGGCTGCGCTACCAGACCACGGCCGGGGAATCCCTGCACCTGTCCCTGACCTTTTCGCATCTTGTGGAGAACGAAAAAATCTTCGGGGTCATGCTCCAGATCACGGACGTGACCGAGATCATCGCCCTGCATGAACGGGAACAGCGCATCCTCGCCGAAAAATACCGCGTGGAGCGCGAACGGGTGGAGAGCCTGCGCGCCCTGTCCTCGGCCGTGGCCCACCAGTTGCGCAACCCGGCCATGTCCATCGGCGGGCTGACGGGCCTTTTGCTCAAAAAAAGCCCCCCGGGCGACCCGGCCCGGCCCTTTCTCCAGGCGGTCCTGGAGGAATCCAAACGCCTGGAGACCATCGTGGCCGCCGTGGGCGAGGCCACCCTGCCCCTGTCCCCCCGGACATCCTGCTTCTCCCTGCGGGACATGGTCGCCTCCCGACTGGCCCACGTCCAGGCCATGGCCGCCGAACGCGGGCTGTCCGTCGTCTGGAGCCTGCAGGGGGAGGACGGCCGCCTGTGCCTGGACGGCTCGCTTTTGGGGCAGGCCCTGGACGAGATCCTTCTCAACGCGGCCGAGGCCTCGCCCGGAGGGGGTCGGGTGGATGTGGCTCTTTCGCCGCGCCTTGCGGCCGACAGCCACGCCGACCAGGCGGCCATCACCGTCCGGGACCAGGGGCCGGGCATCGCCCCGGACATCGCTGCCTATCTTTTCGATCCCTTTTTCACCACCAAGGCCGTGGGGGTGGGCATGGGCCTGTGCCGGGCCAAACGCATCATGGCCGCCCTTGGCGGCGAGATACGGGTGGAAAACCATCCCGACGGCGGAGGCGTGGCCAGCCTCCAGGTAACGGGCGGGGCCGCGCCCGGGGGCGAGCCCGGGGCAAAGGCATCCCCGGACACAGCCGACTGATCCGTTTCAAACGCCATGGCGCTTCCCCCCGGGGACGTCTGGCCGGGCCGGGGGCGGGCAGAATCAAGGCCTCCTTCCCGGGCCGGGACTTTTCGCCCCCCCATCCCTTGCTGGACCTGCCCCACGCTGTGGCTGCCGCCCCCTTCCGGGCCGGGACTTTTCACCCGGCAACCCTTGCTTTTCTGGACCAAATGGATATGATGCCATGTTCAAGCCTGACGCCGAGAGTCCGGACGGACGGGATGCGTCGCGCCCTTGTGCGCCAATGGGGCCTTTCAGACACCGGATCAGAGGGAGAATATATGCCCAAGGAAGATGCGATTGAAGTCGACGGCATCGTCGAAGAGGCGTTGCCCAACGCCATGTTCCGCGTAAAACTGGAAAACGGCCACGGGGTTCTGGCCCACATCTCCGGAAAAATGCGCAAGTTCTATATCCGCATCCTGCCCGGCGACCGGGTCAAGTGCGAACTGTCGCCCTACGACCTCACCCGGGGACGCATCACCTACCGCCTCAAGTAGCGGCCCCGGGCCTGGATCGAAACGCCCGCCGGGCAGGCGCTCCCGGCGTCGGGAACCTGCATCATATCTCCGACAAGAGTTCCGTCAGATCCCTGTTCACCTCCAAAAGCCGCTGCCTGATGTCGGTCTGATCCGTCCAGGGCTTGGCCGACAGGTCGTCCAGGCGCTGGCGCAGGAGCGCGAACTTGCCTTCCGTGTCCGAGAGCAGATACGGCCAGTCGATGCGCGGCCAGGCCTTTTCCGGGTCGGCGGCGACCTTGGGCTCGGCCCCGGGCTGCAGGGTATATTCCTCCAGATAGTCGGGAACCCGCACGGACACCTTGTATTTTTCCCGAATAAGCCCGGCCAGGGTGTTCAGGGCCTTTGTCTCGCCGTGGATCAAAAAGATTTCCCTGGTTCCGTCTTTTAAGTGGTCGAGCCATTCCATGATCTGGCTTTGCCCGGCGTGGGAGGAAAAACCGCCAATGGTGTAAATCTTGGCGGCAACGGCCACATCCTCGCCCAGGATGCGGATAAACGGCGCGCCGTCCACGATGCGCCGTCCGGGCGTCCCCATGGCCTGATAGCCCACGAACACGATGCTGGCCCCGGGCCGCCACAGATTGTGGCGCAGGTGGTGCTTGATGCGTCCGGCGTTGCACATGCCGCTGGCGGAGATGACCACGGCCGGACCGTCCAGGTCGTTGATGGCCCGGGACTGGTCCGTGCTCTGGGTGAAACGCAGATTGGGCAGGGCCAGCGGGTCTTCCCCCCGGTCGAAGACGGCCCGGGTCTGGTCGTCCATGTATTCAGGATGGCGGCGGAAGATCTCCGTGGCCTTGATGGCCAGGGGGCTGTCCACGAAGACCGGCATGTCCTCGGGGAGCTTTCCCTCCTTGCGCAAAAGGTGCAGGCAGAAAATGATCTCCTGGGTGCGCTCCACGGCAAAGGCCGGGATGATGACCTTCTCCCTCAGGCCGTAGCTGCGGGCGATGGCCTCGGCCAGTTCGGCCCGGCTCTGGGTCTCGTTTTTGTGGTTGCGGTCGCCGTAGGTGCCCTCCACAAACAGGTAGTCGGCGTGGGCCACGGTGCTGGGGTCGTTGACCAGAAGCTGGTTGGGGCGTCCCAGGTCGCCGGAAAAGACCAGCTTGGTGTCCCTGCCGTCCTCCTTGATCCACAGTTCCACGAAGGCCGAACCCAGGATGTGCCCGGCGTCGCTGAAGCGGGCCGTGATCCCCTTTGCCGGGGAAAAATCCTGGCCATAGGGCACGGGTTGCAAAAGCGGCATCACGGCCCGGGCGTCGGCCATGGTGTACAGGGGTTCGGCCCGCCTTCCGCCCCGGCGGCGGCTTTTTCGGTTTTTCCACTCGGCCTCGGACTCCTGGATGTGGGCGCTGTCGGCCAGCATGATCTCCAAAAGGTCGCGGGTGGGCGGGGTGACGTAGACGGGACCGGAAAACCCGGTCTTGACCATGCGCGGCAAAAGCCCGGAATGGTCCATGTGGGCATGGGTGATGATGAAAAAATCCATCTGCCCGGGATGGTAGACCGACGTGTCCAGATTGCGCCGCTCAATGGCCTCGTTGCCCTGATGCAGGCCGCAGTCGATGGCGAAACGGCTGCCGGCCGCTTCGAGGGCATGACAGGAACCGGTGACCGTCCCGGCCGCGCCCAGAAATTTGATCTTCATCCCCGCTCCCTCGTGCCTGGCGCGGCATGATGCGCCCGGCGGCTTGAAATGCGGACGCATTACGGGCACAATGCCCGGCGATGCGTCTATGGGCCTGATATCTATCCCACAGCGCGGCAAATGAAAAGCCGCCCCGGCGGCCGGGGCGGCTTTGCCCCAAGAGGAGCGTACATGAACGGTTCCCGGCAGTATCTCATCGACGACCTGTCCATGAAGGAGTCTTGGCGGCTTTTCAAAATCATGGCCGAACTCGTGGACGGCTTTGACTCGTTAAGCGACATCGGTCCGGCCGTGTCCATCTTCGGCTCGGCCCGCATGACCGCCGAAGAGCCCTTGTACCAGCTCACCGAGAAACTGGCCGGGCTTCTGGCCAAGACCGGGTACACGGTCATCACCGGCGGCGGCCCGGGGCTCATGGAGGCCGCCAACAAAGGGGCGGCGGCGGCCGGAGGCACCTCCGTGGGCCTGCACATCCACCTGCCCTTCGAACAGAAATACAACCAGTTCCTCAACCTGCGCTGCGACTTCCGCTATTTCTTCGTACGCAAGGTCATGTTCGTGAAATACGCCATGGCCTACGTGGCCATGCCCGGCGGTTTCGGCACCCTGGACGAACTCTTCGAGGCCTTGGTGCTCATCCAGACCCACCGCATCAAGCCCTTCCCCATCATCCTCATGGGCTCGGACTATTGGGGGGGGCTTGTGGACTGGCTCAAAAAAGAGGTCATCAGCCGCAAGTTCCTGGGTGAGGACGACCTGGATCTGTTCCGCGTCTACGACACCCCCGAGGAGGTGGTGGCCTTCATCAAGCGGCACGTCATCGTCTGAGGTCCGGCATGGAAACGCACCTTCGCATCCGGGACGCCGGGCCGGGATCAGGCCTGGACATGGTCAGGGAGCTTTTTCGGGAATACGCCGCATCCCTGGATTTTGGGCTGGAGTTCCAGGACTTCGATGCGGAACTGGCCGGGCTGCCGGGGCGCTATGCCCCGCCCGGGGGATGCCTGCTTGTGGCCGAGGCCGGGGGCGGACCGGTGCGCTTCGGGGGCTGCGTGGCCCTGCGTGATCTGGGCGGCGGCGTGTGCGAGATGAAACGGCTGTATGTGCGGCCCTGGTTCCGAGGCCAGGGGCTGGGCAGGCGGCTGGCGGCAGCAGTCATCTCCCGGGCTGAAAGCATGGGCTATTCCCGGATGCGCCTGGACACCATCGCCACCATGGTCCAGGCCGACGGCCTGTACCAAAACCTGGGGTTTTCCCGCATCCCGGCCTACTGCCAAAATCCCGTCCCGGGGGCCCGCTTTTACGAACGGCGTCTGACGCCCGCCTCCTGAATGGCCATGGCGTCCCCAGGGGCCTGATCCGGGCCGTCCGGCGCCTGCAACCCCGACAGCCGTTCGCTGATCTTTCTGGCCTTGGTGATCCCGAAGCCGGGAAGGGCCGCCAGATCCTCCAGGCTGGCCCGGCGCATGGCCGCCACCGTCCCGAAATGCGTAAACAACAGCTTCGCGGTCTTGGGGCCGACCCCGGGCAGGCTTGCCACCTCGCTTTTCAGGGCCGTCTTTTTGCGCGCCCGGCGCTGCCCGCCCAGGCAAAAGGCGTGGGCCGCGTCGCGCAGGCGTTGCAGAAAAAGCAGCTCCGGGCTGCCCGGGGACAGGTTCACGGGATTTTTACGTCCCGGCAGAAACACCCGGTCCTCCATATCCGCCGCGCTGCGGCCGGACTTGGCGATGGAGGCCAGGGGAAACAGCCCGGACTGTCCGGCCTCCTGCATGGCCCGCTCCACGGCCCGGATCTGCCCCTTGCCGCCGTCGATGAGCAGAAGATCGGGAAACGGCGGGCCAGAGGCCAGACGCCGGGGCACGAAACTGGCCAGGGAGAGGTAGTCGTCCGAGGAGCCCTGAAGCTCGGGAAAGGCGTAGAGGCGGTAATCGGATTTTTTTGGTCGGCCGTCCTCGAAGACCACGCAGCCCACCCGGACCTCCTGCCCGCCCAGATGGGAGACGTCCACGGTCTCGATGCGCCGGGGCGGTTCCGCCAGATGCAGGGCCTTGGCCAGCCGGGCGGACATGGCCGCAAAATCCGCCTCCCGCCCCCTCTCGGCAAAGGCCCGGGCCGCGTTGACCTCGGCCAGCTCCATGAGCTTGCGCTCGTTTCTGCCGCGTGGCCCGGCCAGCCGGACCGGCCCGCCGCGCAGATCCGCCAGGGTCTCGGCCGCAAGCTCCCACCCGCCGTCGCCGTCCTCGCCGGTACCGGCGGACGCGGCAACGGCCGCCTCGGGCAAAAGGATGCGCGGCGGCACATAGCTCCCGGCGCGATAAAACTGTCCCAGAACGCCCCGAACGGCCTCGGCCGCGTCGGCCGGGTCCAGGTTCGACCAGTAGAAATCCCGCTTGTCCAACAGCCGCCCCTGGCGCACGAAAAGGATGCTGGCCCCCAGTCCCCGGGGGGCCTCCTCCCCGGCCTCGGAACCGTCCAGGGCCGTCGCCCGGCCGCCGCCCGGACCGGCGGACAACCCCAGCACGTCCAGATCCACCGGGTCCGGCAACACCGCCGCCTGCCCCTCCACGGTCTTTTTCACCGCCCGGATGAGGTCGCGCAGCTTGGCCGCCCGCTCGAAATCCAGAGTCTCCGAGGCCGCCAGCATCTCCCGCTCAAGGCCCCGCAACAGTTCGCCCGAGCGGCCGGACAAAAAGGCCTCCACCCGGCGCACCAGCTCCATGTATTCGTCCCGGGGCACCACATTGATGCACGGGGCCAGACACTGGCCGATGTGCTGGAACAGGCACGGCCTGACCCGGTTGGCCAGGGCCTTGTCCGAGCACTTGCGCAGGGGGAAGGCCCGGCCGATCTCCTTCCAGGTGCGCCTGGCGGCGGCGGCCGAGGTGAAGGGACCGAAATAGGCGCTCCCGTCGCGCTCCACCTTGCGGGTAAAGGTCAGGCGGGGATAGGCGGCGTTTTTGTCAAGCTTGAAAAGGATGTACTGCTTGTCGTCCTTTAAGACCACGTTGTAGCGCGGCCGGTGCTTCTTGATCAGGCTCGACTCGAGCAGAAGGGCCTCTTTCTCCGTGGCCGTCAACAGCACGTCCACGGTCGCAATGCGCGCCACCAGGGCCCTGGTCTTGGGGGTGTGCCCGGAATCGGCCCGGAAATAGGACGAAAGCCTGGCCCGCAGGCTCTTGGCCTTGCCCACATAGAGGATTTTCCCCTGCGTCCCCTTCATGAGGTAGACGCCCGGGGAGGCGGGAAAGGCCGTGGGATCGAAGTGGAAGGACCGGGAGCTCATGGCCGAGGGCCGCGACTCCATAAGGGCCTTACAACTGGTTGACGATGAGTTTTTTCCACAGGGAATAGGCGTTTCGGGTGAGGTGGATGCCGTCTTCGGTGAAGTTGGGGCCGAGCTTGCCGTCGTCGGCCACAAAGGCCGGATACAGATCCAAATACTTCACGAACGAATTGAATTTTTTGCACATATCCGAAAGCTTGCGGTTGACGGCCACGATGTCGTCGTTGTTGATGCGGGAAACCCGGGTGGGCAGGATGCTTTGCACGTAGACCTTGGTGTAGGGGGAAACTTCCTGTACGCGCCGGATGATCTTTTCGTAGTTCTCCACGATGCGTTGCCCGGCCCCGATCTCGTTGACCCCGATCATGAGGAACATCTTCTGGGGCTTGCGCGCGGCGATGGGCTCGACCCGGCTCAGAACGTCGGCGCTGGTGGAGCTGTCGATGCCCTGAACGTAGACGCGCTCCTGGCCATCGAAGATCTTGTAGTGCTCGAAGCCCCTGGTGAGGCTGTCCCCGCAAAAGACGATCTGGAGGGACATAAGAAGGGGAACGATGGAATTCATCGGGAAACGGCTCCCTGAGGTCGCGAGGTGGACATCCTGATTGTGGCGAATCCGGTCGGCCGGGCGGCAAATCCAGGGCCGACGCCGGGTGGGCCCGTGGAACAGGCACGCAAAAAAGCGACCCTGTCCGTTTTGTCAGTATAGGTCGCCATGGCGGGCTGGTCAAGACCACGCCATGGAGCCCGCATATGGCCGATGGCTGCGCATATGGCCGATGGCTGCGCATATGGCCGATGGCCGCGCATATGGCCGATGGCTGCGCATATGGCCGATGGCTGCGCATATGGCCGATGGCCGCGCATATGGGCCGATGGCTGCGCATATGGCCGGATGGCTGCGCATATGGCCGCCAGCGGCGGGCCGGCCGGGGAAGGCCGTCCTGGCCGTGGACAGGCAGGCGGCTACTTTTGGACCTTTTCCCAGTCCTTCATGAAGGTCTCAAGGCCTTTGTCCGTCAAGGGATGCCGCGCCAGCTCCCGGATGACCGCAAAGGGAATGGTGGCCACGTCCGCGCCGCACAGGGCGGCCTCCAGCACGTGCATGGGATGCCGCACGCTGGCCACCAGCACCTGGGTGGCGAAGCCGTAGTTTTTGAAGATTGCCACGATCTGTTCCACCACCTCCATGCCGTTTTGCGACAGGGCGTCCAGGCGGCCCACGAAGGGGCTGACGTAGGTGGCTCCGGCCTTGGCCGCCAGAAGCGCCTGCAGGGGATGGAACACCAGGGTCACGTTGGTGTCGATGGCCTGGGCGGTCAGTTCCTTCACCGCCGCCATGCCCTCCAGGGTCATGGGGATCTTGACCACCACGTTGGGGCCGATCTTCACCAGCTCGTTGGCCTCGGCGATCATCTCCGCCGCAGTCTGCCCGATGACCTCAAGGCTTACGGGCCCCGGCGTCTCGCGGCAGATCTGCTCGGCCAGGGTGCGCCACTCCCCGGACTCCCGGGAAAACAGCGTTGGGTTGGTGGTCACCCCGTCGATGAGACCGTAGGCCCGGGCCTGGCGTATCTCGTCCGGATTGGCGGTATCGAGGAAAAATTTCATGTGAAATCCTCTCCGGTTGGCTCGCAGGCGTCACGGCTGCGGCAGGACGGAATCCACGCCACGGGGATGAACGCCGAGGCCATGGGCACGCGCATCAGACGTTCGCGTCTCTATGCCGCACGAACATTTCAGAATCGTGTCACGACGCGTTGTTTTTCTCGTCCCCGCTCCCGGACCCGACGGCCGCCGTGTCCCCCTGGAGCATCTTCACGTATTTGTCCCGGCATTCGTAGCTGCAGAAATAATGCACCTTGTCGCCCTCGCGCACCCGGATGTCGCCGTCCTTGGAGACAAAGGCCCCGCACATGGGATCCTTGACCATCTCCCCGGTGACCAGCAGGCTTTCCTTTTCCTCTTTCTCCTGGGCTTTCTTGCGCTTCTTGTCCCCCGTGAAAAGCTTCCACAGGATGAAACCGGCCAGGAGGAGGATGAGCCATCTATACATGACGCCTTCCTTTTCGTTTCAAAAAAAAGACCCTTTACGGACCCTGAAATATGCTATTCCCCTCGATTTTGAAAGGGATTTTCGCAAGCGCCGCGCCGATTCCCTCCCCGTCCGGGAAGACCAGGGCCGGGGCGATGTCGCGCAGGGGAACCAGCACGAAGGCCCGGCGGCGCATGCGCGGATGGGGCAGGGTCAGTTCCGGGGTGTTCCGCCGCTGATTCTCGAAAAGCAGCAGATCCAGGTCGATGGGCCGGGGCCCGAACCGCTCCCGGACGCCCTCCGGGGGGCGGCCCATGGCCGCCTCCATCTCCTGGAGCGCGGCCAGGAGGGATTCCGGGGTCCAGGAGGGACCAAGGGCCAGGGCCGCCGCCTGGTTGTGGAACCAGGGCTGGTCGGCCCTGTCCTGGGGTTCGGTGACATAGCAGGGGGAAACCGCCGCGACATGCACCCCGGGCAGTTCCCCCAGTCGGCGCAGGGCCTCGTCCAGGGCGGCCCGGGCGTCGCCCAGGTTGGCCCCCAGCCCCACGTAGGCGGTTACATGATGGACGCGATGCGTGACAGGGCCTCCTCCAGGCGCTCCTTGCCCACGGTCAGGGCGATGCGGAAAAATCCCTCGCCGGGCGCGCCGAAGCCGTTGCCCGGGGTGAGCACCACGCCGGTGTTTTTGAGCACCCTGGACACGAACCCGGCCGAGGTCTCCCCCGCCGGGACGCGGCACCACAGATAGAACGAGGCCTCGGGAACGCGGCAGTCGAGTCCCATCGTGCGCAGGGCGGGCACGGCGATGTCCCGGCGTTCCTTATAGATGGCCCGAAACGAGGCGGCATGCGGTTCGCCCTTGGTCAGGGCCGCCACCCCGGCCTCCTGCACGGCCTGGAAGATGCCCGAATCCACGTTTTCCTTGATTTTTCCAAGGCCTTTGACCAGACTTTCATTGCCCACGGCCATGCCGATGCGCCAGCCGGTCATGTTGTAGGTCTTGGACAGGCTGTGGAACTCCACGGCCACCTCCCTGGCCCCTTCGATCTCCAGGATGGACAGGGGCTTTTTGGCCGGGTCATAGTACATCTCGGTGTAGGCCGCGTCGGACACTACGATGGTCCCCGTCTCCCTGGCCTTTTTCACCAGCTTCTCGTAGAACTCGCGGGGAGCCGTGGCCCCGGTGGGGTTGTTGGGATAGTTGACGAAGATCATCCTGGCCCGGTCCCACTGGGCGTCAGTCACGGCGTCCAGGTCCGGCAGAAAGTCGTTGTCCGGGGTCAGGGGCAGTATCAGCGACTCCCCCCCGGCGAATCCCGTGGCCACCGGATAGACCGGATAGTTGGGCGAGGCGATAAGCGCCAGATCCCCGGGATCGATGAAGGCCAGGGGAAAATGGGCGATGCCCTCCTTGGATCCGATGAGGCTCACCACCTCGTTGTCCGGGTCCAGGTCCACGCCGAAGCGGGTGGCGTACCAGTCGGCCACGGCCCTGCGGAAGGACATAAGGCCCGTATACGAGGGGTATTGATGGTTTTCCGGCTTTTTGGCCGCTGCGTGCAGGGCCTCGATGATGAAATCCGGGGTGGGCAGGTCCGGATCGCCGATGCCCAGGGAAATGATGTCCATGCCCTGGCTTTTGACTTCCGCCTTGAGCCGGTCGATTTCGGCGAAAAGGTATGGGGGAAGTTTGGCCACGCGGTCGGCGAGTCGAAACTGGGTCATGCGGTCGCTCCTTTCCAGCGGGATGTCGCGCCCTGGTGCAGGGAAATGCTCCGGCGTGCGGCGCGGTGTGGCTTCATAAAAAGAGGTGGCGTCCCGTGTCAATGAAAAGGCCGCCCGGCCCCCCCCCGGCGCGACGCCCGGAGGCAGCCGCCGTCCACCCCATGGTGGACCGCTACCTGGAGCACCTCCTGGTCGTGAAGGGCCTGTCCGAAAACAGCCTGTCCGCCTATTCCCTTGATCTCGACTTCTTCCAGCGCTTTCTGGCCGAACGCGGCGGCGATGTCGCATCCGTCACCGACGAGACCGTCTTCCTCTATCTCATGCACCTGCGCACGCGCGGCCTGTCCAGCCGGTCCATGGCCCGGCACCTGTCCGCCCTGCGCGGATTTTACGCCTTCGCCGCCGACGAGGGTTTCCTGGCCGAAAGCCCGGCAGCCCTGGTGGAAAGCCCCAAACTGCCGCGCCTTCTGCCCGACGTCCTGACCACGGACGAGGTGGCCCGGCTGCTTTCCGCCCCGGACATGGACACCCCCCTGGGCTTTCGGGACAAGGCCATGCTGGAATTGCTCTACGCCGCCGGGCTGCGGGTCTCGGAACTGGTGACCCTGGCCCCGCTGGACTTCGACGCCCAGACCGGGCTGCTCAGGATCTTCGGCAAGGGCGCCAAGGAACGGCTGGTGCCCATCCACTACCTGGCCCAGGACATCTGCATCCGCTACCTGCACAGCGTGCGCGGGGCCTTCAAGCCCGTGGAGCGCTATTTTTTCCTCAACCGCTCGGGCAAGGGCCTGACCCGGCAGGGGGTCTGGAAGCTCATCAAGCGCTACGCCCTCCAGGCGGACATCCAAAAGGCCATCAGCCCCCACAGCCTGCGCCACTCCTTCGCCACCCACCTGCTCGAAGGCGGCGCGGACCTGCGCACGGTGCAGATGCTGCTTGGCCACGCGGACATCAGCGCCACGGAAATCTACACCCACGTCCAGGCCACACGGCTGCTGGCGGTCCACGACGCCTACCACCCCCGCTCCCGCATGGCCCTGAAACACGACCGGCAACCTTGAAGGATCTATGCCCCTATCCCTCCCCTCTCCCACCGTCGTCATCACCGGGCACAGCAACGCCGACTTCGACTGCCTGGCGGCCATCGTGGCCGCCGGCAAGCTCTATCCCGGCGCGGCGCTCGTTTTTCCCGGCAGCCAGGAAAAAAACCTGCGCCACTTTTTCATCCAAAGCGCCACGTATATGTTCAATTTCAAAAATTTCAAGGACATCGACACCAGCCAGACGACCACCCTGGTCATGGTGGACACCCGCCAGAAAAACCGGGTGGCCCACGTGGCCCCGCTTTTCGACAGGCCGGACCTGATCGTCCACTGCTTCGACCACCATCCCGATTCCGACGACGACGTCGCCGCCGCCGTCTCCCTGGTCAAGCCCTGGGGCTCCACTGCGGGCATCCTGGTCAAGGAGATCCGCGACCGGGGCCTGACCGTGACCCCGGACGAGGCCACCATCATGGGCCTGGGCATCTACGAGGACACGGGCTCCTTCACCTTCAACTCCACCACCGAGCACGACCTGGCCGCCGCCGCCTGGCTGCGGGCCTCGGGCATGGATGTCAACGTCATCGCCGACCTCATGACCCGGGAACTGAGCAGCGAACAGATCACCATCATGAGCGGGCTCATCGAGACCGCAGCCACCCACGACATCAACGGCGTGGAGGTGGTGGTGGCCGAGGCCTACTGCGAACGCTACGTGGGCGACTTCGCCCTTCTGGTCCACAAGTTTCTGGACATGGAGAACATCCGGGTGCTCTTCGCCCTGGGGATGATGAACGACCGGGTGCATCTGGTGGCCCGCTCCCGCAGCCCGGACGTGGACGTGGGCCGCATCTGCTCCTCGCTTGGCGGCGGCGGACACGCCTACGCGGCCTCGGCCTCGATCAAGAACAAGACCATGACCCAGGTCAAGGAGGAGCTCTTCGCCCTGCTCTATTCCCAGATCAACCCCCAGATACGCATCCGCCAGCTCATGAGCCGCCCGGCCATCAGCGTGGCCGAGGACGAGCGCATCGACAAGGCCGCCGAGATCATGACCCGCTACGGATTGAAGGCCCTGCCCGTGGTCCGCCCGGGCACAAAGATCTGCGTGGGGGTGCTTGAGCACGACATCATGGACAAGGCCGTCAAGCACGGTCTGGGCGAATTCGCCGTGGACGAATACATGATCCGCGACCCGGCCACGGTCTCCCCGGACACGGATCTGTATCCCCTCATGGAGATCATCCTGGGTCGGCGGCAGAGGCTGGCCCCGGTGGTGGAGAACGGAGAGCTGGCGGGCGTGGTCACCCGCACGGACCTGGTCAACACCCTGGTCCAGGAACCCGCCCGCATCCCGGAGTCGCTTCTTCCTGAACGCAAGCGCGAACGCAGCGTGGCCGCGCTTTTGCGCGAACGGCTGCCCAAGGAGCTGTGCGCCCTGCTCAAGGAGATCGGCGAACTGGGCCAGGCCCGGGGCGTGGCCGTATATGTGGTGGGCGGCTTCGTGCGCGACCTGATGCTGCACCAGCCCAATTTCGACGTGGACCTGGTGGTGGAGGGCGACGGCATCGCCTTTGCCGAGGCCATGGCCCAGGCCTACGGCGGACGGGCCAAGTCCCACCCCAAGTTCAAGACCGCCGTGGTGGTCCTGGGCGACGGCCGCCGCATCGACGTGGCCACGGCCCGCCTGGAATACTACGAATACCCCGCCGCCCTGCCCACGGTGGAGCTTTCCTCCATCAAGATGGACCTCTACCGCCGCGATTTCACCATCAACGCCCTGGCCGTGCATCTCAATCCCGGCCACTTCGGCGATCTGGTGGACTTTTTCGGGGCCCAGCGCGACATCAAGGACCGGGTGGTGCGCGTCCTGCACTCCTTAAGCTTCGTGGAAGACCCCACCCGCATCCTGCGGGCCATCCGCTTCAGCGAACGCTACGGATTCCGCATCGGGGCCCAGACCGAGCGCCTGATCAAAAACGCCCTGCAGCACAACTTCTTCCACAAGCTCTCCGGCGCCCGCCTGTTCCACGAAATCTCGCTGATCCTCAGCGAGGACAACCCCCTGGCCTGCCTGCGCCGCATGCAGCACTACAAGCTTCTGGCCGCCATCCACCCCCTGCTCAACCTCGACCCTCCCAAGGAGGCCCTGCTCACGGCCACGGACAACGTCATCAAGTGGTTCCGGCTGCTGTACATCGAGGCCGCGCCGCGCATCTGGCTGGTCTTTTTCCTGGCCCTGTGCTCCGGGCTGGATGACGAACAGTTCGAAATCATCGCCAGACGCCTGGGCTTCTCCAAAAAGGTGCTGGCCGACATCAGCGGCCTGCGCCACGCCATACGCCAGACCGCCCACCGCCTCTACAACTGGGAATATCTCAGGCTGCCCGTCAGCGAGCTGTATTTCCTCCTGGGTGCCCTGCCCCTGGAAGGCCTGCTCTACCTCATGGCCCGAAACCCCAAGGAATCCATCCAAAAACACATTTCGCTCTACCTGACCAAACTTCGGGACACCCAGATCGAGATCACCGGCGACGACCTCCAGTTCATGGGCGTGGACCCCGGCCCTCGCTACGGCCGCATCCTGCGCGCCGTCACCGCCGCCGCCGTGGACGGCGTGGCCACCAGCCGCGAACGACAACTGGAACTGGCCGGACGCCTGGCCCGGGGCGAGATATCCGACGAGCCGCCCGTGTGGGACATGCCCGAGGCCCAATAAGCGTCGGGGCTGCCGCCCCGCCCTGCGTCGGGGCTGCCGCCCGCCCTGCGTCGGGGCTGCCGCCCGCCCTGCGTCGGGGCTG
>JAVHLG010000041.1 GCA_031082225.1 Desulfovibrionaceae bacterium
CAAAAAGGGGTTCCCCTCCCGATTCCCCTTCTCCACTCCCCCCCAAAAGGAGCGCGTATGAAACTCTGGGCAGGAATTCTGGCGATCGTGTTGTTATCGGGCTGCGGCTACAACGAGATGCAAAAAAACGACGAGGCCGTGGGCGCGGCCTGGGGCAATGTGCAGTCGGCGTTGCAGCGGCGCATGGACCTGATCCCCAATCTGGTGGAGACGGTAAAGGGCTACGCGGCCCATGAGAAGGACACCTTGCAGGCCGTGGTGGACGCCAGGGCCAAGGCCACACAGATGAAGCTCTCCGTGGACGCCTTGTCCGACGCCCATGCCGTGGAAAGTTTCGTCAAGGCCCAGTCGGAGATGTCGTCGGCCCTGACGCGGCTTTTGGCCGTGGTGGAAAACTATCCGGACCTCAAGGCGAGCCAGAATTTCCTGGATCTGCAGCACCAGTTGGAGGGCACGGAGAACCGCATCAACGTGGCCCGGGAGCGCTTCAACGAGGCCGTGCAGGCGTATAACACATCGATTCGGACCTTCCCGAATTCGCTGACGAATTCCATGCTGCTGCATCTTGCGCCCAAGGAATACTTCAAGGCCGAGGAAGCGGCGGCCACGCCCCCCAAGGTGAAGTTCAACTAAGCGCCGGAGGCTGACATGAAAGGCATGCTGCACGCGTCGCGTCTCGCCGCCCTGCTTGTGGTGATGGGCATGGTGCTGGCGGCCGGTTCGGCCTGGTCGCTGGACGTCCCGCCGCTTCGGGGCCGTGTCAACGACCTGGCCGGGATCCTGTCCCCGGACACGGTCAAACGTCTGGAGAGCGCCCTGGCGGCCTTCGAGGCCTCGGACTCGACCCAGGTGGTGGTTCTGACCGTGCCGTCCCTTGAGGGCGACACCATCGAGGGCTTTTCCATAAAGACCGCCCAGAAGTGGGGCATCGGCCAGAAGGGCAAGGACAACGGGGCGCTTGTGGTGGTCTCCAAGGGCGACCGGGAGGTGCGCATCGAGGTCGGGCGTGGCCTGGAGGGACGCCTGACGGACGCCCTGAGCGGCCGGATCATCGACCATGTGATCGTTCCGGAGTTCAAGAAGGGCGATTTCAATGCGGGCGTGGAACAGGGCGTAACGAAGATCATGGAGGCGGTGCGCGGGGAATATACGGGCGACGGGGCGTCCGGCGGCTCCTCCGAGATGGACGACGAGACGTCGTATCTGCTTTTCGGGTCCATGATCTGCCTGGTGCTCATGTCCATCCTGCGGTTTTTGCCTGCCTTTGTCCGGGCCGGGCTTGGCGGCGCAGGCATGGGGGTGCTGGCCTTTGCGGTCGCGACCGGGATCGGCATGATCGTGTTGATGATTCTGGTGGGGATGATCCTGGGTGTTGTTGCGCCGTTTCTCTTTCGGGGCGGCCGTGGCGGCCTGGGTGGCGGCGGCGGTTTTTCGGGAGGTGGAGGTGGCGGCGGCGGTTTTTCCGGCGGCGGCGGGTCGTTCAGCGGCGGCGGTTCATCGGGCAAGTGGTGATCCACCCGCCGGGCATGGCGACTGCCATGGGGGCTCTCACGCTCCCGTGCCCGGCCGCGCTGGCGGCACATGGCGACACGGACGGGCACGGACGGGCACGACAGGGTTGTCTTTGGGACCGAAGTGTGAAAAGGTCCGGCCTTTCGGTGCCCGCGTCTATTTTATGGAGGAGCGTCAATGCTTGCGCTTGGAACGGCTTTTTTCTGGCTGGCCCTGTACCTGGCTGCTTTTTTTCTGTATTATCGCTATTATTTCCGTCCCAGGCTGTATCTGCTCCTGCTCGACGAGGAACCCTACCTGGAGCATTACCTGTCCAGGCTGCCGCACATGAAAAATCGCCAGGGCGACCGCCAGGGCATGGTGGAATTCCTCATGGACAAGCGCGGCACGTTTATCCGCGAAAACCGCATTTTTCTGGTGGCCGCCACCATCCTGCTGCTTCTGGGCCTGGCCTTTTCCGCCAGTTGAACCCGTTTCCCCCGCAATCCCGGGATATTCCGGGCGGCGCGCCAAAGAGGACCGGGGCCGACAACGGTCCGGGCCCGGCAGGGGGCGGCGCCCGGTTTTTCCCCGTACGGCCCCTCCGGGCCGCCGCATGGGGCTGACGCCCGCCGCTCTCTCTTGGGTATTCCGAGCTTTTTGATCCGAGAATCCATGACGGCGGCGTGCGGTCTTGTTCCGTACAGCCCTTGCGAACCGTCGCGTGGGGCGGCCCCCGCCGCTATCTCTTGGGTATTCCGAGTTTTTTGATCCGCGAATCAAGGGCGGCGGCGTGCGGTGCGGCCCCCGCCGCTATCTCTTGCGTATTCCGAGCTTTTTGATCCGCGAATCAAAGGTGGACCGGTTGACCCCGGCCCGGGCTGCGGCCTGGGTGATGTTCCATTTGTACTTGTCCAGAAGCGCCAGCACGTAGGCGCGCTCCAGTTCCTCCCAGGTCTGGCCGCACAAATCCGCAGAAGGACCGGGGCTGCCGCCATGACCGGCCTCGGCCGGGGGCGTGCGGCCCGGCGCGGCCGGTGGGCCTGAATCCGTCTGCGCGGCGGGCGGGGGGGCAAGGATGGTGGCGGGCAGGTCGGCCTCGTCGATGGTGTCGCCGTGCAGGGTGGTCAGCAGATAGCGCACCAGGTTTTCCATCTCCCGGATATTGCCCTTCCAGGTATGCTCGGTAAACCGCCGCAGGGCCCTTGGAGTGAGCTTTTTCGGGGCGATGCCCAGGCGCTCGCCGTCGCGGCGCAAAAAATAGTTCAAAAGCAGCCCGATGTCCTCGCGGCGTTCGCGAAGGGGCGGTATGGCCAGGGGCAGGACGTTTAAGCGATAGAACAGATCCTCGCGAAAGGTTCCGGCGGCGATGGCCTGGCGCAGATCCTTGTTGGTGGCCGAGATGATGCGCACGTCCACCTGTTTGCAGCCGGTCCCGCCCAGGGGCTTGATCTCGTTTTGCTGGATGACGCGCAGGATGCGGGCCTGCAGCGGCAGGGCCATGTCCCCGATCTCGTCCAGAAAGACCGTGCCGCCCGAGGCGGCCTCGAAAAGGCCGGTCTTGTCCTTGTCCGCCCCGGTGAAGGCCCCTTTGCGGTATCCGAACAGTTCGCTCTCAAGCAGGGTGTCGGGGATGGCGCTGACGTTTTGCACCAGAAAGGGGCCGTTGCGCCGGGCGCTCAGACGGTGGAGCTCCCGGGCCGCCAGTTCCTTGCCCGTTCCGGATTCGCCGGTGATGAGCACCGGGAAATCCGTCTTGGCGTAGTCGCCAAGCGACTTCTGCATGGCCAAGAAGGCGTCGCTTTGGCCGATGAGGGTCTCGGCATGCAGGTCCGCGATCATGCGGCGCAGTTTTTCGTTCTCGGCCCGCTTGTCGGCGAAAGCCAGGGCGTTGCCCAGGGCGATGGCCCCGATGGCCACCAGATCCTCCATCAGTTCCAGATAGTCCTTGTGCAGGTTGAGTCGGCTGCCGCCGTGGGAGGTGTCGATGATCTCCACCGCGCCGTAGACCCGGCCGTCGCGCAGGATCAGGGGATAGCACAGGATGATGGTGCTTTTGACGTCGAGCCCGACCTCCACCTCGCGGAAATGACGCTTGTCCTTGTAGGCCTCGGCAATGGTCATGCGGCCGTTTTCGATGACCCAGCCCACGATGCTTTGCGCGCTCTTGGGGATGCAGTAGCCCGCGATGTCCGCACTTTGCGACCCCACGGCCGCGATGCACCGGTAGCCCTCGCCGTCGGCGATCCACAGGGAGCCGCGTTCGACGTTCTGCATTTCGAGCAGGGCCGAGAGGAATTTCTGCTGCAAACGACTGGTGTCGAGCTCCTCGAACAGGGCCTTGTGGAATTCGAGCGCCTGGGATTTCATCATCCGCCCTTGGTCTTGGTGTTCCTGTGGCGGCGCGGCGGAAACCGGCCTTTGCGGGCACCGTATGTTCCCGCATGGAAAATGACAAGGGGGAATGGACGCTTGAAGCCTCCCGGGGGCATCGACGCCGACCCCCGAGGAACCGGTGCACGGGATGGCGCGGCGCGTGCGGGCTGGCCTGCATGTCCAGGGCCCTGGCGCTGCCCACGGCGCATGCCGTACAACATGCGGCCTCGCGCCAGACGCCTGCCGATGGATTTCGCCCTCCGGCAACGGTCTGGCGCGGGCCGGGATCGTCAATCGTCTTGCCGTTTTTTTACCGATTTCAGGAATCGACCGAAGTTTCTGTCTTTTTTCCGTTTCTCCAGGGACGACATCCCGTGGTATTCCGATTCCTTTTTGAGTTTGAGATAGTTCGCATAGCGGTCGTGATGCAGTTCCCCGTTTTCCAGTGCGACCCTGACGGCGCACCCTGGCTCGCCCTGGTGGCTGCAGTCCGCATAACGGCAATGCGCTGAAAGCGCGGCGATCTCTTCGAATCCTCCGTCGAATCCCTGGTCGACGCCAAGGACCCCAAGCTCCCGCATGCCGGGCGTGTCGATCACCATGGCCCCGTTGCCGAGCACGGCGAGTTGTCGGCGCGTGGTCGTATGGATGCCCTCTCCCGTGCTGCTGACGGCCTGGGTGGCGAAGGCCTCCCGGCCCACGAGCCGGTTGAGGAGCGTCGTCTTGCCCACGCCCGAGGAACCGAGCAGGCAGTATGTCCTTCCCGGCGAGAGCAGCCGGGCAAGCGCGTCACACCCGCCTCCGGTGACCATGCTGCAGGCGATCACGCTGCAGCGGGTGACCGTGCGCAGTATGTCCAGCTTGTGCTCCAAGTCCTCCCGGGTGATCAAATCCGTCTTGGTGAGAACGACGACCGGTTCGACGCCTCCGTCCCCGGCCATGGCCAGGTACCGTTCCAAACGATTCGGGTTGAAGTCGAAATGACAGGATTGGACAAGAAACGCGGTGTCCACGTTGGCGGCTATCATCTGGAAGTCAAGGCCTTGGCCCGGGCGCTTCCGCCGCAGGAAGGTCTTTCGCGGAAGCACCTGATGGATGATGGCCGCAGCGTCCTCAGCGGACACGTCCGCCGCCACAAAGTCGCCGACACAGGGCAGGTCGGCGGCGCTTGCAATCCGGTAGGCCAGCCTCCCTGACAGTTCGGCCGGGACGTCCCGTGCGGCGTCCCGTATGCGGTAGGAACCGCGGGCCACAGCGGATATGCGGGCGACGCCGCACGCATCCAGGCCGCGCTGCGCGGCCTGCGCGGCAAACCATTGGTCGAAGCCCAACGCACCAGGCATCATGACAGACCTCGCGAAGGGCGTCCCGCCGACAGGCGGTCCACGATATGAGGCCCCACGGGTCCGCTCCCGGGCGCGTGCGTCGAATGCCCCGTGCAGGCGGCGTAGTGGATGTATGTGATGGCGAAGGCGTCATCAGGCCGTTCGTCTCTGAGCAGCATTGCAGCACTCCTTGCGTGTGACGGTTTCACATGGCCGGGCATATGGCCAGACGGGCGCATGGCTGCCCCATGCGCGGCATATGGCCCATGATTGCCTGAAGAAACGACAAGGAAGGGTTGCCGGACGAAAACGTGAAAAGACCGGCCCGGGGAGGCCGGGCAGGATCGGCAGGAGTAAACGGATGTTCCCGCAGCGCAAAAGGCCTCCTTCATGCCAGGAGGCTCAGGCCTTGGGGGCGCTTACCGGCCGAGGCTTTCGCCAGCAACCAGCGCGACAGGATCCAGTGTGGTGGTGCTCAAAAAATCCTCTTTAGGAAAGGCAGTTACGTGGGCAATCCCTACATCCGGGTTGGCGCGGCGTCAAGATGGCGGGCATCGGCCGGTCCGGACCACGGCGGGAGCCGCCGCCCCGGACGCCGGGACGCTCTTTTCCCTGAGGCAATTGCCGCCAGGCCCCCTGCTTGCTATCCTCTCCGGAAGGCCGCCGGACAAGTCCGGGAGTTGCTGACCAAGGCGCAACCCGGCCACGCCACGAAGAAACCTTGCCGCAGGAGCACCCCATGACCCGTCTTCTGTCCCTGATGTCCGTCCTGGCCGCGCTGGTCGTCCTGACCCTCCCCGCCGTGGCCGCGCCGCTTCGGATCGCGGCCCTGTACAACACGACCGGCGGCATGAGCTCCATCGACGCCCCGGGCCTGCGCGGGGCCACACTGGCCGCCAAGCACATCAACGCCCAGGGCGGCGTCGGCGGCAGGCCCATCGAGCTTGTGGTCTTCGACACCGCCACCGACCCGCAGGCCGCGGCCGACGCGGCCGAAAAGGCCCTGGCCGGGGGCGTGGTCGCGGGCATCGGCTATGGCGACACGAATTTCGTCCTGGCCGCCGCGCCGCGTTTCATGGAAAAAGGCGTGCCCTTCGTCACCTCCGGGGCCACGCACCCGGAACTGCCCAAACGGCTGGGCGCGAATTTTTTCATGGTCCCCTTCGGTGACGACGACCAGGCCCACGCCATCGCCGACTACGCCCGGGAGGAACTGGGCGTGAAGCGGGTCGCCGTGTGGACCGACGCCTCCATGGACTTCACCACGGCGCTTTCCCGCTATTTTGAGAAGCGTTTCCGGGCCGGGGGCGGCGAGGTGGTCGTGACGGACGAATTCAAGGCCGGGGACCGGGACTTTTCAGCCCTGGTCGGGCGTCTGCAAAAGGCCGATCCGAGGCCCGAGGCGGTGTTCGTGGCCGCCGTTCCGGACGAGGCCGGGGTCATCGTGCAGCAGATTCGCCAGGCCGGTCTGACGCTGCCCATCCTGTCCGGCGACGGCTTCGACACCGAGCTTGTGACCGAGGTTCCAGGGCCGACATTGGCCCATGGCGTCTATTTCTCCACCCACACCTTTCGCGGCGACGCCCGGCCCAGGGTGCAGGAGTTTATCGCCGACTACCGGGCCGAATACGGCGTGGCGCCGGAAAGCGCCTTTGCCGCCCTGGGGTACGACGCGGTGATGCTTGTGGCCGACGCGTATCGCCGGGCGGGCAAGGGCGACGCCCGGACCTTGCAGCAGGCCCTGCGCGGCACGCGGCATTTCGAGGGCGTGACCGGAAGGATCGATTACAGCCGGGCGAGCGGCGTGCCGAAAAAGGCCGTGTCGATCATCGGGGTGACGGGCGGGGCGTACACGGTGGAAAAGGTGTGGCGGCCGGGGAAATAGTCTCCCGGTTGCGGCGCGTGTCAGGCAATAAGACGTTCCGTGCGGAAAGGACGGCTGCCTATGCTCAATTACCTGCTCACATTCGGCGCGATTGCCTGCATAAGCATTGCGATGCCCACCATTTATCTGGCCCTGAAAAAACGTGTCGCCAGGATCACCGAAGAAAAACCCGCATGCAGCGTCAGCGGAACCATCTTTTCCCTTTTCGGCTCGATCTATGCTTTTTTCATCGGATTTTGCATCGTGACCCTGTGGAGCACGTTCAACACCACCAAGGCGAACCTCGCCGAAGAGGCCAACGCCCTGCTCGTCGCCAGCTACATCTCCCGAAATTTTAACGACTCCAGCGGGTTTCGCAATGCCGTGGCGGCATACCTGGAGAGCGTCATGCAGGACGAGTGGCCGTCCATGGACAAGGAAAACGCCATGTCCGCCATTTCGAAGCAGCATTTCGACACGGTCTGGGATGCATTCCGCGCCCTGAAGCCGGGAGACAAGGAAGACAATTCTCTCTATGTCGAACTCGGCACGACGCTGATGCTGTCTTCGAAACTGCGCGCGGCGCGGGCCTTGTCCCTGTCCGGGAATCTGTATCCGCCGGTGTGGATCATCATGATCATCGGGTTTGTCGGGATCTGCCTGGAACTGAATGCTACCGGCGCAAAAAACGGCATGCGGAAATACGTCGTGGAGAGCATCGCCATTTTCACCATCCTGTCGTGCATGTATTTCATCTACGACATCAACACCCCCTTTTCGGGGTCGGTGAACATTTCGCCTCAGGCGTTCGTTTCGGCCCTGGAGCGGATAGAGGAGTCTTCGCCGTTGGCCGGTTGGAATTGATTGTAAGCATATAGCAGAGAGACAGCACGCGGAACACAGCATATCGGAGGAGTGCCTGGAAAGATCGATGACCGCCGCACAAGCGGCCTGCCGAAAAAAGCCGTGCCGGTCATTGGGTGATGGGCGGGGCGTATAAGGATGAAGAAATCTGGATTTCTAAATATTACTTTTTTTCATTGACAAAACCAGCAAACTGATTTTATATTTTATTTATACATGTAAAAATATATTTGTGAAGGAAATTGTCGATGGATACTGCGAATTTAATTAGCCTGGGAATATTTATCGCTACGCTTGGGGCGGCCATTGTCGCAGCGTTTTATACTGCTTTTACGTACAAGATGCTCGCAACCATGAAAAACCAATACATAGACTCAATAAAACCAAAAATACACATAAAAGTTCAACCTGAACATAGGTCCACAATGTTCTATCTCATTATAAAAAATATCGGAACAGGAATTGCTAAAGATATATCTTTTTCACTTGACAAAGATTTTTATCTTCTTTCAAAAAAAGAGGAGAAAAAAAATTTAAGAAATTACAATCTATTCAAGAACACTATTTCATATATGCCGCCTGGGGATGAATATGCATTTTATCTCGACTCCGCACGGAATATTTCGGATGGTGAAAAAATTGAAAGTGACAACGTAAACCCAAGTGTATTTGCGATAACATGTAAATATGCATATGCCATGCAAGAATATGCGGAGACATATACGATTGATCTTAGAAACTATTTCAAAACAACAGAACCCCCTAATCCACTTCTTACTGAGCTAAAAATACTCAACGGAAACATTGAAAAAATAAAATCTATAAGCTCATAGACTATGTGAAATGAACCCATTTAAAAATGGCGAAGCCCCCCGGACGCGATCACGTCCGGGGGGCTGCGTTTTTCGTCAGACCGTTTGGAAGATTATCCCGCCGTCACGGCCTCGCCCTTCGCCTTGGCCTTTCTCCCGAAAAGCCGCCCCAGCCACGACTGGAACCGATCCAGGTAGATGTAATAGACCGGCGTGAAATACAGCGTCAAAAGCTGCGACACCACAAGCCCGCCCACCACCGCCAGGCCCAGGGGGCGTCTGGCCTCGGCCCCGGCCCCCATGCCCAGGGCAATGGGCAGCGTGCCCATGAGCGCCGCCATGGTGGTCATCATGATCGGCCGAAACCGGACCAATGCGCCGTCGACGATGGCCTGGGCCGGGTCGAGCTTCCCGGCCCGCTGGGCCTCCAGCGCAAAATCGATCATCATGATGGCGTTTTTCTTGACGATGCCAATCAGCATGATGATGCCCACGAACCCGTAGATATTCAAATCCTGGCCGAACACGTAGAGCGTGAGAAGCGCCCCAACGCCCGCCGACGGCAGCCCCGACAGGATGGTCAGGGGATGGATGAAGCTCTCGTACAGGATGCCTAAAACGATGTAGATGACCACGATGGCCATGGCCAGAAGCAGCCACAACCCCTGAAACGAACTCTGGAAGGCTTGGGCCTCGCCCTGAAACGCGGTGCTGATGCCGTCAGGCAATGTCTGGCGGGCCATGTCCTCCACCGCCGTCACCGCGTCGCCCAAAGACACCCCGGGACGCAGGTTAAAAGACAAGGTCACGGACGGCAACTGACCGGAATGGTTGACGGAAAGCGGCCCGGCCGCAACCGACCACCTGGCCAGGGAATCCATGGTCACCAGCTTGCCGTCCTTGGAGCGCACATACAGCAGCGCCAACGCATCGGGATTGGCCTGATATTTCGGATCGAGCTCCACCATGACCTTGTAGGTGCTGTTGGAGGCGTAGATGGTGGACACCTCGCGGTTGCCGTAGGCCGTGGCCAGGGCGTCCTCGATCTGGTAGGCGGAGATGCCCAGCGAGGAGGCCTTGTCGCGGTCGATGGTCACGTTGAGCTGGGGGTTTTTGATCTCCAGGTCGCTGTTGACGTCCTGAAGCAGGGGCAACCCGCGCAGCCGTTCCTCCAGGACCGAGCCCTCGCGGTAGAGTTCCTCGATGTTGGGGCTTTGCAGGGTGAGCTGATATTGGCCCTTGGTGGCCAGGCCGCCCACCTTGATGGGCGGCGGGTTCTGCAGAAACACCCGCACCCCCGGCACCTGGGACAGCTTGCCGCGCAGACGCTGCATGACCTCGTTGGCGTGGTCCGGCCGCTCATCCCGGGGTTTGAGACGGATCATGAGCCGTCCGGTATTGCCGGCGGAGTTGGGACCACCGGCCCCCACCACGGACATGAAGGCCTGCACGGAGGGATCCTTCGAAACCACCTCCATGAGCCTTTTCTGGTGTCCGACCATGGCCTCGATGGCGATGCCCTGCTCCCCCTCCACCACAGCCTGGAGGCCGCCGTTGTCCTCGCTGGGCACGAAGCCCTTGGGGACGATGCGAAACAGGTAGACCGAGGCCCCCACCAGCAGAAAGGAGAAGAGCAGCACCGCCAGTTTGTGGTTGATGGTGCCCCGCAGGGTCTTTTCGTAGAGGCGGCGCATGCCCTCGAATACGTTTTCCATGAACCGGTAGAACCGGCCATGCTTTTGTCCCTGGACATGGGGCTTGAGCATGAGCTTGCACAGCATGGGGGTCAGGGTCAGGGACACGAATCCCGAAATCAGGATGGCCGAGGAAATGGTCACGGCAAATTCGTGGAACAGCCGCCCCACCACGCCGCCCATGAACAACACCGGCAGAAACACCGCCGCAAGCGAGATGGTCATGGACACGATGGTGAAAAAGATCTCCCTGGAGCCGTCCATGGCCGCCTGAAGCGGGGTCTTGCCCTGCTCCATGTGGCGCACGATGTTTTCCAGCATGACGATGGCGTCGTCCACCACGAACCCCACGGCCAGGGTCAGGGCCATGAGCGAGATGTTGTTTAAGCTGAACCCCATCTGGTACATGACCGCAAAGGTTCCCACCACGGACATGGGCAGGGCCAAGCTTGGGATAATCGTGGCCGTGAGGTTGCGCAGGAACAGGAAGATGACCATGATGACCAGGCCCACGGTGAGCATCAGGGTGAACTTCACCTCGCCCACGGACTCCTTGATGGAGTCCGAGCGGTCGAACAGGATGTCCAGGTTGACCGCCGCCGGGAGCTGGGAGCGGAACTCGGGCAACAGATCCTTGACGGCCTGGGCCACGCCCACGGTATTGGTGCCGGGCTGACGCTGGATGGCCAGGACCATGGCCGGGGTGAAGTTGTACCAGTTGGCCCGGCGCGGCTGCTCCACGCTGTCAAAGACCCTGGCCACCTCGTTTAAGCGCACGGGCGCGCCGTTGCGCCAGGCCACCACCAGGGGGCCATAGGCCTCGGCGTTCATGAGCTTGCCGCTGGACATCACGGTGTATTCGCGCTGGGGACCGGCCACGGTGCCCACGGGCAGATTCACGTTGCCACTTTTGATGGCCGCGTTCACCTCGTCCACCCCGATCCCCCGCGAGGCCAGGGCCTCGGGGTCGAGCTGGATGCGCACGGCGTATTTGCGCGACCCGTAGACCATGACCTGGGCCACGCCGTTGACCATGGAGATGCGCTGGGCCATGAGCGTCTCGGCGTATTCGTTGACGTCGGACAGCCGCAGCGTGGGCGAGGAGATGGCCAGATAGAGGATGGGCTGGTCCGCCGGGTTGACCTTGCGGTAGGTGGGCGGCGTGGTCATGTCCGAGGGCAGTTGCCGCATGGCGGCGGTGATGGCCGCCTGCACGTCCTGGGCTGCGGCGTCGATGTCGCGCTCCAGCGAGAACTGCAGGGTGATGCGTGTAGCCCCCAGGCTGTTGGCCGAAGTCATGGAGTCGATGCCCGCGATGGTGGAGAATTCCTTTTCCAGGGGCGTGGCCACGGCCGAGGCCATGGTCTCGGGGTTGGCCCCGGCCAGGTTGGCCGAGACCTGGATGGTGGGGAAGTCCACGTTGGGAAGATCGCTGACCGGCAGCCGGTTGTAGGCCATGATCCCGAACAGCAACAGCCCCAGCATGATCAGGGTGGTGGTCACCGGGCGGTTGATGAAAAGGGCCGAGGGATTCATTTGGAACCTTCCTTGCCGGGCGTCTCAGCGGCCTTGGCCGCGCCCGGCTCCGGCGCTTTGTTTCTTCCGGCCTCCCCGCCGGAAGCGCCCTTGGCCTCCACCGCAGCACCCGGCTTCAGACGCAGTTGCCCGTCCGTGACCACGGTCTCGCCGTCGGCCACGCCCTCGTCAAGCACGGTCTCTCCGGCCACAACGCCGTAGACCTTGATGTCGCGCGACTCCACGGTATTGTCGGGTTTGACCACATACAGGTATGGGCCGTGCAGCCCCTCCTGCACGGCGGGCGTGGGCACCACCACCCCCTGGCGCTGGTCGAGGGCAACCGTCACCCGTACGAACTGTCCAGGCCACAGGGCGGCGTCGGCGTTGGTGAAGCTGGCCTTGAGCCGGATGGACCCGGTGGTGGTGTCCACGGTATTGTTTAAGGCCGAAAGCACCCCGGTCTCCGTCGTCGACTCCCCGTCCACCTGGGCCGTGACCGTGACCGGCCCGGTCTTCATGCGGGCCATGATCTCGGGCAGATGGCGTTCGGGAACGGAAAACGAGACGTAGATGGGCCGGATACGGTTGATGACCACCAGCACGCGGTCGTCGTTGGCCTTGATGACGTTGCCCTTGTGCAAGAGGATCGCCCCCACCCGGCCGTCAATGGGAGAGCGCACATGGGCGTATTCCAGGTCGAGCCTGGCCCTGTCCCGCTCCGCCTCGCTGACCTTGATGGTGCCGCGCAGGGTCCGGGCCTGGGCCAGGGTATGGTCGTAGGACTCCTTGGCGATGACGTCTTTTTCCTTGAGCCGGGCGTAGCGCTCCAGATCCTCCTCGGCCTTTTGCAACAGGGCGTGGTCCCGCTCGATCTTGGCCTCGGCCTCGGTCACGGCCAAGGCAAAGGGGCGCGGATCGATGAGAAACAATTTGTCGCCCTCGGCCACGTCCTGGCCGTCGGTGACATACTGCTCCACGATCAGCCCCCCCACCTGGGTCTTGACCGCCACCGAGGCCATGGATTCCACGTTGCCCACGGCCTGGATGGTCACGGGAACGGTTTTTTTCACGGCCGTGGCCACGGCCACCGGGACCGGCCGGGCGGCCTTCGGCCCGGCGGCCTTGTCCGCCTCCCCGTTACAGGACCAGGCGGCGATCACCAGCGTCACCATGAGCACGCCCCGCAGGATGGGGGACCGAAACCGCAACGCGCCGCATCTTAGGGCGCGCGTTTTGTTGGCGCGTGTCGACAAGGGATATCTCCGATGGGGTTTGGTGTTACTGCCGCACGTGGCTGTCGGGCCGGGACGGGATGGCGTGGGCCGTTTCGGCCCCAAGCCCCTCGTCCTGCCGGTCGTGGTAATGGGCCATGGCCGCCACGGAAAACCGGACGATATGCTCGGCCAGTCGGGTGATGCCGGAATCGTCGTAGGTCAGGTCCGGAAACAACCGGACCAGGATGGGCCGGGCCACGGCGTAGTTGCGGCACTGGCCCACGATGCTCTGCACGCACAGGCCGACAAGGGCCGCGTCGGCCCCGGGGCCCAGGATGTCGCTTACGATCTCGCGCAGTTTCTCCATCCGGGGCAGGATGGAACGGTCCACGAACCGCCCCAGCATGGGCGTGGGCTCGGCCAGTTCCCGGGCCATGAGCGCGCCGTGCCAGGCATTTTCCCCCTTGGACAGCATCCGCAGCAGCAAGGCCCGGACGTAGGCCGACAGGCGTTCCCGGGGGGTGCTGGCCCCGCTTAAGCCCATGTCCACGGGAAAACGGCTCAGGGCATCCTCATGGGCATGGCGCAGCACGGCCTCGTAAAGCCGCTCCTTGTTGCCGAAATGGTAGTGCACGGCGGCCACGTTGGCCTTGGCCTTGCGGCAGATATCCCGGATGGTGGCCCCCTGGTAGCCCTTCCTGGAAAAGATGTCGCCTGCCGCGTGCAGGAGCCGAACCCTCGTGTCCTCGCCGTTTCCGCTGTCGGCCATGCCGCCACCTCCGTCAAACAAATGTTTGAAACGAATGTTTAGGGACAGGCGTCCACCCTGTCAACACCTCCGTCGCGGCCGGGAGGGCGCACGTCGGTCAAACCCTCTTTTTCCGCTGCGGCCGTGACCAACCTCCCCCAAGCCCTTTGAGCTTCACATCCGGACGTGCTAGAAGCCGCACAAGCAACACCTCAGCCAAAAGGAACACACACCCATGGGCATTCTCGCCAAAAACACGTCCCTTTCCCAACTCCTCGCCACCCATGCCGCCGCCCTGGCCGGGGCGGAACACCTCGACGTAGCCGCCCTGACCGGCGGCATCGACGCCGGGCGCATGGTGCTTTTGGCCAATCCGGCCCATTTAAGCGTCATCCCCACCGTGGTAGGCCAGCCCGCCACGATCAAGGTCAACGCCAATATCGGCACCTCGGTTTTGATCAACGACGTCAAGATGGAGATGCAAAAGCTCCGGCTGGCCCAAAAGGCCGGGGCGCACACGGTCATGGACCTGTCCACGGCCGGGGATCTGCACGCCATCCGCAAGGAGATCATCGCCGCCTCGGAACTGCCCATCGGCACGGTGCCGCTGTATGGGCTGGCCCAGAAATACGTGGCCCGGGGCCAGGATCCCAGCGACTTTTCCGTGGAGGAGTTTCTGGAGGAAATCGCCCGCCAGGCCGAAGAGGGCGTGGACTTCATGACCCTGCACTGCGGGGTCACGGCCCGGGGCGCGGCCATGGCCCAGGGAGGCCGCCGGGTGCTGGGGATCGTGTCCCGGGGCGGCTCCATCCTGGCCCGGTGGATGAAACGCCGGGGCGCGGAAAATCCGCTTCTGGAACGCTTCGACGACGTGCTCGACATCTGCCTGCGACACAACGTGACCATAAGCCTTGGGGACGGGCTGCGGCCCGGGGCCGGGGCCGACGCCGGGGACGGGGCCCAGTGGGAAGAGGTGGTCACCCTGGGAGAACTGACGCTTCGGGCCTGGGAACGCGGGGTGCAGATCATGATCGAAGGCCCGGGACACGTGCCGCTGCATCTGGTGCAGTCCCAGATCGAGGGCATCAAGCGCCTGACCCACCATGCCCCGCTCTACGTCCTGGGGCCCCTGACCACGGACTGCGCCCCGGGCTACGACCACATCGCCGGGGCCATCGGCGGGGCCCTGGCCGCCACCTATGGCGCGGATTTCCTCTGTTACCTGACCCCGGCCGAACACCTGACCCTGCCCGGTCCCGAGGACGTATGGGCCGGAGTCAAGGCCAGCCTGGTGGCCGCCCAGAGCGCAGAAACGGCCCTGGGCCGTCCCCATGCCGTGGCCCGCGACCGGGCCATCTCCGAGGCCCGGGCCAAACTCGACTGGGAGGCCATGGCGACGGCGGCCATCGACCCCCAGATGCTGCACAAACGCCGGGAACACCACCGCGACGAACGCGAATGCGCCATGTGCGGCACGTTTTGCGCCATCCGCATGGTCACCGGCATCGACGACGCGCCCGTGCCGACGCGGGGCGGCAAGAACGGATAGAGGCGGCCTCCGGCGGCCAAAGGAGACTCCATGTATACGCTCGTACTGTTGCGGCATGGGCAGAGCCAGTGGAACCTGGAGAACCGGTTCACGGGCTGGACGGACGTGGGCCTGACGCCTCAGGGCGAGGCCGAGGCAAAAAGCGCGGCGGAACTGCTCGCGCAAGGGGGCTATGATTTCGACGCCTGCCTGACGTCGGTTTTGAAGCGCGCGATCAAGACGCTGGACATCGTGCTTGAGGGCATGGACCGCATGTGGCTGCCGGTGGTGAAGTCCTGGCGCTTGAACGAGCGGCATTACGGGGCGCTTCAGGGCTTAAACAAGGCCGAGATGACCGAGAAATTCGGCGAGGCCCAGGTATTTTCCTGGCGGCGCAGCTACGATGTGCCGCCGCCGGCGCTCACGCCGGACGATCCCCGGCATCCGGGCCGGGACCGGAGATATGCGGGCCTGACCGAGGCGGAACTGCCGCTCACGGAATGCCTGAAGGACACCGTGGCCCGGGTCATGCCCTACTGGGAAGGCGAAGTGGCCCCGCGCATCCGGGCCGGGCAGCGGCTCCTCATCGCGGCCCACGGCAACTCCATCCGGGCCATGGTCAAGGACTTGGACGGCATAAGCGACGCGGACATCGCCGGGGTGAACATCCCCACGGGCGTTCCCCTGGTCTATGAACTGGACGAAAAACTGCAGCCCCTGCGCCACTTTTACCTGGGCGACCCTGAGGCCGTAGCCAGGAGCATCCAGGCCGTGGCTGATCAGGCCAAGGCGAAAAAATAGGGCCGGGGGGCTTGCCCCCGACCCTGGTGCGCGATCAGGTCAGCATTGATCACGCCGTGCCCGGCCGGGCGGGTCCGCACCCTGACCCGGCCTTTCTCGTCGCCCGGGTGGCCTGGCCGATCAGTCGGCGTCCTTCTTCCGGGGAGGCTTCTGCCCCGTACCGTCCTCCGGAACGACTGTATCTTTATTCCCCCGGTAGACAGCAACAGCGCAAAGGGCCAGGCTCAGTCCGAAAAGTACATAGGACAGGACGAACAGATCCTTTTCATAACACACCAGAAACGCCATAAACAGCAGCAAGGCGACAATCACCGTCTTCATTTTTCAAGTCCTCTTCCCTTTCTCGACACAGCATGCGGCGTCCGGGGCGTTCGGCATGCGCACGGCTTGGCGTGTCGCCAACGCCTGACGTACCCGGACGCGTTTCGGGGGCTGGGGCGCGATGGAGACCGTCCCGGGCAACGGGCTGTGAACGGTCGCACGCCGACGACACACGCGGGATTCGGGAAGGGACTAGCCGCAGGCGATGCGGCAAAGCGGGGAGAGCGTGCGCAGGCGCGTCCAGGTAAAGGCGTATTCGCCGTCCGTAGGCAGATTGCGCGTCACGCAGAACAGGGTCGAAAGCAGTGGCTTCGGCAGGGTCGTGGCGAAACGTTGGCCGACAGGGAGCGGCGGCGTTTCCAGGACGCCTTGGAACAACTGCGCGCGGGGATCCGCAACGGCCCCGTTTACAGCAGAGCCGGTTGCCGCCGCGCCAGCGACCAGCAGGGAGTCCGAAGCGCCATCCCTGCCTTCCGAAAACGACGCCTGCCCCAAAAGGAGGATCGCCAGGGCCATGGTTGAAAGCATGACCAGGCGCACGGCCTGGCGCGACGACGTCGCAGAGGTGGCGCAGTGCAGGGATCGCCGGGGAGGCGGGACACGGCGGGGCCGGGGCGTGGTCACGTTCCGAGGCCTCCGGGCGTCACCTACGCCCGATCCGGCCGTACGATTGCCCGCCACGGGGCAGGCACACGCCCTTTTCGTGGGCAGCGGGGCGAAACCGTCCGACTGGCGGCGTGGGGAAACGCCGGGTGGATCGAAAACCCGGCCGGGCAGTGGGCAATACACCCGGAGGATCTGTTTCAACAACAGGGAAATCCCGTCATCTCGGACTGCCTGACCTGATCCAGCATGTCGGCCAGGGTGATGGAGTCGAGTTCGCGAAAGACCGACTGGGTGGCCCGCTCCCAGATACGCCGGGCCACGCAATCCGAGGAGATGGGACAGACCGACTCGTCGCTGACGCATTCGGTAAGCGCCGGACGCCCCTCCAGGATACGCACCACATCGCCGATCTTGATCTCAGAAGGGATGCGGGCCAGGACATGTCCGCCCTTGGGGCCGCGTTTGCTGTGGATGAAGCCGCCTTTTTTGAGTTCGCGGATAAGTTGCTCCAGATATTTCACGGAAATCTTGCGTCGTTCGGCGATATCCTGGATGCGCACGGGACCGTTGCCGCCGTTTACGGCAATGTCGAGGAGCATGCGCAGTCCGTAGCGGCTCCGAGTGGTCAGTTGCATGGAGGGTTCCCTGGGAAAAAGGTGGTCGCCAATATCCGACGACAAACCTATAGTTCCAAAAATCCCGGCGAAGGGCAAGGGGAACCCACCAGAAAACAATGACCGTACAGGCGCTTCCCGCCTGTCATCCCGCCCGGTTCACGGCCATGCGGCCATACCCCTCCCGCATCATGGCCGGATTCTCTCCCGTCTCCTGACCTGGATGCGTGCGGCTCACCCGTATCCCCCGGGACACGACGCAGGTGCTGCACACCACCGCACCGGCCGATACGACATAAAAATCCAGGTCCGAGACCACCCCCCCGCACAACTGGCACATCCGTTTCATGCCATGCCTCCCTGTTTGACGTTCCCCCACAACGTACAGGCGCTTTTCAGGAATCGTGCCGAAAGACGCAGGCGGCATGACGCCCGCGAGGCCAGGCGGCGGCTACGTCACGTGGGGAAGGCCGTGGCTGCGTCAGGCCAGGCGGCCGTGGCTGCGTCAGGCCAGGCGGCCGTGGCTGCGTCAGAAAAGGACGGCCGTGGCCGCGTCAGGCCAGGCGGCCGTGGCCGCGTCAGAAAAGGACGGCCGTGGCCGCGTCATGTGAGGACGGCCCCGGCCAGGATCATGCCCGCACCATCGCGCACCACCAGGGTCTGGCCCGGGGCCGGACGGGGAACCGGGGCGGCAAAGGCCACGTCCAGCATGTCGCCGTCCGGACTCCGGACGACCGCGACCCGGGCCGGACGGGGGCGTTGCCGGTAGCAGGTCTGCACCAGAAGCTGCCCGGGCCAGGCCGCGGGATCAGCCAGAAAATTGACGCTGCGGGCCTGGCAGCCCGTGGCGTCGAGTTCGGCCCTGACGCCGACCACCAGGGCGTTTTTCGCCGCATCCCGGGCCAGGACGTACAGGGGCTCGCGGAAGGCCACGCCAAGCCCCCGCCGCTGTCCCACGGTATGCCGCCACAGGCCCGCATGTCTGCCCACCTCCCGTCCGTCGGCCAGAAGGATCGGCCCCGGTCCGGAGAGGGCGACGTCCCGGGAGAGCAGGAAGGCCCGGTAGTCGTCGCCGGGGATGAAGCACACCTCCCGGCTCTCGCGCGGCAGCGGCGGCGCAAGGCCGCGCGCGGCCAGTTCGGCGGCCAGTTGGCTCTTCATGCGCCCGGACAGGGGAAAGACCGACCGGGCCAGATCATGGGGCGGCACCAGGGCCAGGAAATAGCTTTGGTCGCGGGTGTGGTCCGTGGCCGGGAACAGCCGGACGTCGCCTTCCGGCGAGACGTCGAGCCGGGCATAGTGGCCCGTGGCCAGGCGCGAGGCGCCGAGATCGCGGGCACGTTCGGCCAGCACCCCGAATTTCATGCGCGGGTTGCACTGGCTGCACGGGTTGGGGGTGAGGCCCGAGGCGAACGCCGCCGCAAAGGGGGCGATGACGGCGGCCTCGAATGCGGCGCGCAGGTCGAGATCGAAAAAGGGCAGGCCCAGGCCCCCGCACAGGTCGGCCAGGCCCTGGGCGGCGCGATCCGAGTCGTCGGGGCGGCCGTCACCCTGGCGCGGCAGAAAGCGGGCATGCACGGCCAGGACCGCGTGCCCCGCCTCGCGAAGCAGGGCCAGGGCCATGAGGCTGTCGGTTCCGCCGCTTACGGCCACGGCGATGGGCATGGCGTTGCGATCCCGTTGTAGCAGAGATGAATTCAAGAACAGAGAGAGTCCATAACATCGGGCAAAACATGCAAGCGGATACGCGCCTGGTCAATCACCGCAAAAACGCCCGTCCAGTCGTTGCGGGTCGCGAGCGCGTCCAGAATCCGTCGGCATAAATGCCCTGGCGTGTCCGCCACCATGCGGAAGAGAACAACGCCAACTGATCGCGGCAGGGATGACCGAAAAGCCAACTCCCCAAAGTCCTTGTCAAAGGTGAAAAGAACCCGTTCCTGTTCCCGGGCGATCCGCAACACCTCGTGGTCGGAGACGCCAGGACTCACTTCATGAATCCATACCACATCGTGCCCCGATTCACGTAATGCCGCTACCAGTACTTTCGGAATATTCTCGTCGGCCAGGACTCGCACGGGATTCTCTCAGACCGCCAAAGGGTAGACCCGCTCGGCGCGGAGCATCTCCGAGGCGTACTCCAGGCAGGCCAGGACATCCTCCCGATCAAGACCGGGATAATTCTCCCGGATTTCCGCCGGAGACCAGCCCTTGGCCAGGAGATCCACCACGAATTCCACGGAAAGCCGTGTTCCCCTGACAAGGGGCTTGCCGCTCAATATTCCGGGGTCAAGGATGATGCGCTCACGCCACTCCATGTTGGTTCTCCCGCGAGGTCTCCCCCGCTCTTTCTACCATGGGCATGAAATGTAAAAAATCAAATCCCCCTCGGGACCATGGGCGGCCTGACCGCATCCATCACGGCCTTGGCCGTGCACAAAAGGCGCGTCTCGCCAAAGGCCGGGCCGAAAAGCTGAAGCCCCACCGGCATGGCGCTTTTCGCGCCAAGCCCCACGGGGATGGACATGCCCGGCAGGCCCGCCAGATTGAGCGAGATGGTGAAGATGTCGCTCAAATACATCTGCAGGGGGTCTTCGGTCTTCTCGGCGATGCCAAAGGCCGCAAACGGCGAGGTCGGCCCCACGATCACGTCGCAGGAGGCGAAGGCGTCGAGGAAGTCCTGGCGGATGAGCCGTCTGACCTGGGCCGCCTTGCGGTAATAGGCGTCGTAATATCCGGCTGAGAGCACATAGGTGCCGATGACGATGCGCCGCTGCACCTCGGGGCCAAACCCTTTGGCCCGGGACAGCTCGTAGAGCCCGGCCAGATCCGTGGCCGAGGCGTCGCGATATCCGTAGCGCACCCCGTCGAACCGGGCCAGGTTGGAACTGGCCTCGGCCATGGCCACGATATAATAGGTGGCCACGGCGTACGGGGTGTGCGGCAACGACACCCGCACCACCTCGGCTCCGAGCCCCCTGGCCGCATCCACGGCCGCCCGGCAGCAGTCCAGCACCTCGGCGTCCACGCCCTCCCCCCAATATTCGTCGGGAAGCCCCAGGCGCACGCCCGCCAGATCGCCCTTCCCCGCCCAGGCGGCAAGGTCCGCCTCATAGTCCGGCGTCGCTTCCGGGGCGCTGGTGGAATCCTTGGGGTCATGCCCGGCGATGGCCGTGAGCATGGCCGCGGCGTCCTCCACGGTGCGGGTCATGGGGCCGATCTGGTCCAGGCTGGATCCATAGGCCACCAGCCCGTAGCGCGACACCCGGCCATAGGTGGGCTTTATGCCGACAATGCCGCAAAACGACGCGGGCTGGCGGATGGAGCCGCCCGTGTCCGTGCCCAGGGCCCCGAAGCACTGGCCGGAGCTGACGGCGGCGGCGGAACCGCCGCTGGAACCGCCCGGAACCTTGGCGACGTCCCAGGGGTTGGCCGTGGTCTGGTAGGCGGAATTCTCCGTGGACGAGCCCATGGCGAACTCGTCCATGTTGGTCTTGCCCAGGATCACCGCCCCGGCCGCCTTGAGCCCGGCCACGGCCGTGGCGTCGTAAAAGGGGACGAAGTTTTCCAGGATCTTCGAGCCGCAGGTGGTGGGCAGGCCCTTGGTGCAGATGGCGTCCTTGACCAGAACCGGCACGCCCCACAGGCGTTTGTCCGGGTCGGGTCCGGCCGCGTCCAGGCGGGCCGCCTCGGCCAGGGCCGCGTCGGCGGCCAGATGCAGCACGGCGTGCAGCTTCGGCTCCGTGGCCGCGATGCGGGCCAGGCAGGTCCGCGTGGCGGAGACCGCCGTGATCTCGCCGCTGCGCAGCAGGTCACGCACGGCGGTCAGAGACAGGGAACACAGCTCGTGGCTCATAACCGGCATCCTCTTATGTCGCATCCCTGAAAACTATGGGCGTACTATTGAGAAAAAAAGAATTCGCTTCATCTGTCATCTTCACATTTCGCATCTTCGAACGCGAAGGACACTAGACGATTTTGGGGACGATAAAGAACCGGCCGTCGGTTTCCGGGGCGTTGTGCAGCACTTCGTCCCGGGTGCACGTGCGCACCACCTCGTCGGGACGGGTGGGCGAGACGTGGGCCACGGGACCGTAGAGCGGCTCGACGCCTGTGGTGTCCACGGCGGCAAGGGTCTCCATATACTTCAGGATGTCGCCCATCTGTCCGGCAAAGCGTTCGAGCTTGTCGGCATCCAGGCGCAGCCTGGCCAGGGTGGCGATCTTGGCGGCGAATTCGGGGGAAACGTCCATGGCTGGCATGACTCCGTGTCGGTTGATTAGAGCGCGGGCTGATGGGCCGGGACAGGCGCCTGGGGAGCGGGCTGGACCGGGGGGACAGGGGAAGACGGCGCACGGCCGGGAGAGGCGGTCGCCGGGGCCGGGGTCGCTGCACCTGGGCCCCCGGCCGGAGAGGTCGGGCCAAGGGGAAGCATCTCCCCGGCCGCGCCCTGGTCCGGCGGCAGCGGGGCGAGGCCCATCTGCTCCTCGCGGCCGGCCGCATAGGCGCTCTCGGATTCCGGGACGGCCCCAGGCGCGGCCCCGCGACTGCGGATGGTGTTTAGGCGGTCGCGGAAGCCCTCGGGATCCAGGGGCACGGGACCGGCCACCGAGGGCCTAAACAGAAACATGGACTGATGCACCTGCCCCGTGGCGTCGTAGCTTAGGGGGGCCATGCTCCACTGCATGGAGGCGGCGGACTGGGCCAGCCTGGCGCTCACGTCGCCCGGGGAGATTCCCGGCGACAGGGGGCCGACCAGGGCGGCCATGCGGATGAAGTCGTAGCCCAGGGCCACCCAGAAGTCCGCAGGCTGCTGGCCTTCGGCGTGCATCAGGCGCACCAGTTCCCGCGTGGCCGGGGCCTCGCTCTCCTGCCACCATGCGCCGGGGCACACGGCCAGACGATAATTCTGGATGTTGATGCTGGTTTTGCTGGCGGCGGCCCGGCTCAGGGCCTCGGTCCACAACTGCGGTCCCATGATCAGCAGGTCCTGCACGTTGTTGTGGAAAAAATACGGCAGGACGCCGTCCGAACGGCTCCAGTCGTCGGGGATGAACACCGCCCCGAAAGCGCCCCCGGCCTCGGCCTGCTGCAGCATCTGCTGCACGGCCACGTCCCAGCCCGTGGCGTCGGCGGGATTGTAGATGCTCGTCGCCGTGACCTGTCCGCCGAGTCTGGCCGCCTCCAGGGCGAAGAGATCGCCCATGGCCTGGCCGTAGCGGTCCTCGGGACGCAGAAGCCCGTAATGGCGGATGCCGAAGGAGCCCAGGGACAGGTTCAAAAGCGCGTCGATCTCGTCCTTGGGGCTGCTGAAAAAGCGCCAGGCCTCCACGCCCTCGTGCAGGGACTCGCCCAGGGTGGGCATGAACACCAAAAAGACCCGCCCGCCCGGGATGGCCCCGGCATTCTGCAATTCCTGGAACGAAATCCGGTGCATGGGGCCGCCCACAAGCATCACCTCGGGAGGCAGGCTCTGCAGCCGGGTCAGCCAGTCGGGCTGGGTGACGTCGATAACCGTGACCTCCACAGGCGTCCCGGCCTGGACCAGCTCCGCCTGCCCGGCATGGATGCCCTTGACCACCTTGCCGCCGAACTCCCGGAACTGCCCGCCAAGGGGCAGAAGCACGGCCACGCTGTGCCCGGACGGCCCCTGGGTCTCGATCTGGCTGGCCGGGGCCAGTGACGAGGCGGCCAGACTGTCCAGACCGCGGTTCATCACCCGCTGGGGCAGGGTCTTGTCGGCCAGATCGCTCATGCGCGTCAGCCGGTCCACCAACTCCCGCAGCCAGGGCCGCTTGTCCGGCCTGGTCAGGGCGTCGCGCCGGGCGCGCTCCAGGGCGATGAGGTTGTAGGGAAAGGTGTTCAAAATGGCGTCGGAGACCAGGGCGTCGCACTTGGCCAGGGCGGCGTCCGGCAGATTGCCGAGATTTTTGGCCAGGTATTCCTCCATCCTGCCCAGGGCGGCGGGGTCCGTGCCGCGACGACGCACCTCGCTTAAGACCTGCACCCCGCGCGCGGCGTCGCCGGATTTGGCGTAGCGCATGAAAAGGTCGATGGCCGCCTCGGCCTGGACCATCCAGGGCAACCGGTTCTCCTGGATGAGCCGGGTCAGGTGCTCCCGGGCGCGATCATCCTGGCCCACGGCCGTCAGGGCCTGGGCATAGCGGTAGTGCCATTCCCATCCGTTCAGAGCCGCCGGATCGGCCGCGCCCCAGGCCTCGAGGCCGGACAGGGCGGCCTTGCCGTCGCCCATGAACAGGGCGCTTAAGGCGCTGCGCTTGATGGCCAGAAGCTTTAAGTCCTGGGGCAGGGACCGCTGGGTCATGAGCTGGGAATAGAGGTTGCGGCTCTGCTCATGCCGCCCGCCCTGCCAGGCGGCGTCGGCCTCGGCCCAGCGGGGGTCGCGCGCGGCAGCCGAGGGTTTTCCGGGTTCTTCCGGGCCCTGCATGCCGGCGCACCCGGTGAGGGCGGCAAGAAGCGACAGAACCGCGACGGCGCGAAAAAACGCATGTGTGGGAAATTTCATGACCATTTCGGGGGTTTCGGCAGGCCGCACAGGCGCGCCGCCGTTTTTTGAAAAACGGGAAAACCGCTCACTTGGGGCGTGGCAGGTAATTTCCTTATACGCATGGGACGGAGAAGGCAAGGACGGGCGACGACGGCCACGGCCGCCATGGGCATCCCTGGCCCTGGGCGGCCCAGGCGCGCCCACGGCGCGAAAACAAAACGCCCCCGGCCAGGGGACTGTCCCATGGCCGGGGGCGATATCTGGATTGAGCCAAGACGACCGTGCGAAAGCCGATGCGGACGCCTACACGCAACGGCTTGCCGACTACAGAAGCTTCACCAACGCGGCAATCAGCGCCGCCTGGGCCACCAGCATCCCCGCCACCCACTTGATGATCTCGGTTCTGGTCTCGGCCAGTCTGGTTTCCACATCGGCCCGCAACAATGCGATGTCTTTCTGGATAAGGGCAATGTCATGCTTGGAGGCCGCTTCCTTCTGAATCGCCTCGTCCCGGGCCTCGAACAGTTTGGCGATAACCTCCGCAGCCTCGGGGCCAAGGGTTTTTTCGAGCTTTTTGGCATCGTCGAAAAGAAGCGTCATGAAAATCTCCTTGTCCTGACCGCCATTGGTCCACTGTTTATATTCCCCGGCCAGGGAAGGCAAGCCTGCGCCCAACGTCAAGCCCCCGGCCATGGGACTATCCCATGACCGGGGGCGATGTCTTTCAGATTGAGCCAAGTCGATCGTACGAAAGCCAATGCGGACGCCTTCACGCGACGGCTTGCCGACTACAGAAGCTTCACCAACGCGGCGATCAACGCCGCCTGAGCCACCAGCATCCCCGCCACCCACTTCAGGATGTCGGCCTTGGTCTCGGCGTTGGTTTTGACAACCTCCGTCGTCAGGCGCAGTTCCAGCTCCCGTAGATCCCGCTTGGTGGCCAGTTCCGACTCCACGATTTCGCGCAACACCGTGACCTGGGCCTCGGCCTGCCGTTCGGTGAAGCCCGCCTCCATAAGCCTTTTGGCGAACGCCAAGGTGTCGAAAGTGGTGTTGGCCATGGAGCCACCATGCGTATGCGGGAGGCCAACGTCAAGCCCCCGGCCATGGGCTGTCCCATGGCCGGGGGCGATATTCCCGATAGCCGAGAAGCGGCTGTTACTTCTTCACTTCGGTATAATCCGCATCCACCACGTCGTCGTCACCGCCGCCGGGCTGGCCGCCACCAGGACCACCCGCCGCGCCGGGGCCGCCGGGACCAGCCGCGCCGCCCGCGTCAGCCTTTTGCTGGTAGAGCTGCTCGGCCAGCTTGTGCGCGGCCTGGGCCAGCTCGTCCGAGGCCTTCTTGATGGCGTCGGCGTCGTCGCCCTTGAGCACTTCCTTGACGTGATTCACCTTGGCCTCGATCTCGCCGCGCAAGACCGGATCGATCTTTTCCCCGAGGTCGGCCACGGACTTCTCCGTGGTGTAGACGAGCGTATCGGCCTGGTTTCTGACCTCGATGAGCTTCTGCTTCTTCTTGTCTTCCTCGGCGTGGGACTCGGCGTCCTTGACCAGCCGCTGGATCTCCGCCTCGGACAGGCCCGAGGAGGCGGTGATGCGGATGGACTGCTCCTTGCCCGTGCCCAGATCCTTGGCCGAGACATTGACGATGCCGTTGGCGTCGATGTCAAAGGCCACCTCCACCTGTGGTACGCCGCGCGACGCAGGCGGGATGCCGGTCAGCTCGAAACGCCCCAGCGTCATGTTGTCCGTGGCCATGGGCCGCTCGCCCTGGAGCACGTGGATGGACACCGAGGGCTGGTTGTCCGCCGCCGTGGTGAAGACCTGGCTTTTGCGGGTGGGGATGGTGGTGTTGCGCTCAATGAGCTTGGTGAACACCCCGCCCAGCGTCTCGATGCCAAGCGACAGGGGCGTGACGTCGAGCAAAAGCACGTCTTTGACGTCGCCGGCCAGGATGCCGCCCTGGATGGCCGCGCCCATGGCCACCACCTCGTCGGGGTTCACCGAACGGTTGGGCTCCTTGCCGAAAAACTCCTGCACGGACTTCTGCACCAGCGGCATGCGGGTCATGCCGCCGACAAGCACCACCTCGTCGATCTCCGTGGTCTTTAAGCCCGCATCGGCCAGGGCCTTGCGGCAGGGCTCCACGGTGCGCTGCACCAGGTCATGCACCAGCGACTCCAGCTTGCCCCGGCTGAGCTTGATCATCATATGCTTGGGGCCCGAGGCGTCGGCGGTGATAAACGGCAGATTGACCTCGGTCTCCATGGACGTGGACAGCTCCTTCTTGGCCTTTTCGGCGGCCTCTTTGAGGCGCTGCAGGGCCATGCGGTCGGCCGCGAGATCGATGCCGCTCTCCTTGCGGAACTCGTCCACCAGGAAGGTGATGACCCGGTGGTCGAAATCCTCGCCGCCAAGGAAGGTGTCGCCGTTGGTGGCCCGGACCTCGACCACGTTGTCGCCCACCTCGAGGATGGAGATGTCGAAGGTGCCGCCGCCCAGGTCGAACACGGCGATCTTCTCGTTGGCCTTTTTATCGAAGCCGTAAGCCAGGGACGCGGCCGTGGGCTCGTTGATGATGCGCTTGACCTCGAGCCCGGCGATGCGCCCGGCGTCCTTGGTGGCCTGACGCTGGGAGTCGTTGAAATAGGCCGGAACGGTGATGACCGCCTCGGTGACGGTCTCGCCCAGGTAGGTCTCGGCGTCTTTTTTGAGCTTCTGCAGGATCATGGCCGAGATCTCGGCGGGCGAATACTTCTTGCCCTCGATCTCCACGCTGGCGTCGCCGTTTTGGCCCTCCACGATGCGGTAGGGGCAGTGCGCCAGCCATTTCTGCACCTCGGGGGCGTCGAAGCGGCGGCCCATGAGGCGCTTGATGGCGAAAATGGTCCGCTCGGGGTTGGTGATGGACTGGCGCTTGGCGATCTCGCCCACCAGACGTTCCTTGGTGAAGGCCACCACCGACGGGGTGGTGCGGCCGCCTTCAGGGTTGGATATGCACTTCGGATCCTTGCCCTCCATGACGTACACACACGAGTTGGTCGTCCCGAGGTCGATCCCGATGATTTTGCCCATATTGTCCTCCCTCTTTCTTCTTTCCGCCAGACGCGGCCTGGTTTCCGCCGCGCCCGAACAATTGTGAAGTATAAGTCCGCGCCGCCCGCAGTAAAGGGGCCTTGCCGCGATTTATCCCTGCCGAACCATGACCTTGGCCGGACGCAACAGCCTGCCGCGCAGACGGTATCCCCTCTGCAGCACCCGGCTGATGTGGTTTGCCGCCACATCCGGAGACTCTTCCATCCCGACGGCCTCGTGATGTTCGGGGTTGAACTCCTCCCCCGGCGCGCCGAACTCCTCCACGCCATGCCGGGACAGGATGTCCACGAACACCTTGCGGGTCATCTCCACGCCCATGACCAGATCCTTGCACCCCGCAGCGCCCCGGCCGTGCAAAAGGGCCAGGTCGAGGTTGTCCAACACCGGCAAAAGCTCGGAGACGATGCTCTCTGTGGCGTACTTGAAGTATTCTTCCTTTTCCTTGACCAGCCGCTTCTTGAGATTCTCGGACTCGGCCAGGATGTACAGCCGCCGCTCGCTCTCGGCTGCCAGTTCCTCGCGGCACCGGGCCAGTTCCTGGGCCGGGTCCATGGCGGCGTCGCCCGGGCCGCCCGCCTGGGGGGCGTCCATGCGGTTTTTTTCCTCGTTGTGCTCCATGCCGGACATGCTCCTTCACGTGATTTCGACGAACATGTGGCCCGACACTCCCTCTGGCGAAGTCCCGGGCCGAAAAAACGTCCCCGGGGGGCATCCCCCGAAAACCTGGCGGTCAAAACCGCCGGTCGAGCATTTTGGTTAAAACCCGGGCCGTATAATTGAGGACCGGGGCCAGCCGCGCATAATCCATGCGCACCGGGCCGATGACCCCAAGCGCCCCCAGGGGGTGGTCGCCCGGGCCGTACGGCGTGGAGATGGACCCGAAATCCCGGAAGGACTCGAGTTGCGACTCCTCGCCCAAGATAAACACGGTTTTGAATTCGTCCATGCTTTTGTCCAAAAGCTCCAAAAGCTTGGTGCGATTTTCCAGAACCCGCAACAACTCGCCCATGCGCCCGACATCGGAAAATTCCGGCTGGTTGACGATGTTGGCCGTGCCGTCCACGAAAAGCTCCCGGGTCGATTCCGGGGCGAAGGCCTCGGCGGCCAGGGTCAGGGCCCGGCGGTACAGTTCGCCGAACTGGCTCTCGGCCTTGCGCAGCTCGGCCAGAAGCTTGGCCCGCACCTCGGACACGGTCATCTCGCCGAAAAGATGATTGAGATAGTTGGCCGAGGCGACCAGATCGTCGGCGGTGATGTCCGGGCTGGTCTCAAGCAGCCGGTCCAGGACCATGCCGCCCTGCAGGATCAGGATGGCCATGACCAGTCCGGGCTTGATCAGGGTGAATTCGATGCGCTTCCAGCGCGCGTCGGCGTGGCGGGGGGCGATGACCAGGCTCACCTGGAGGGAATGCCCGGACAGGATGCGCGACACCTGGCGCAGGATGTCCCCAAGCTCCGGCCCGGCGGCCCCAAGAAGCGTGGCGATCCTGTTTTTCTGGGACTCGGCCAGGGGCCGCAGGCGCATTACCTCGTTGATGTAGAGCCGAAAGGCCCGGGCCGAGGGGATGCGCCCGGCCGAGGCATGGGGCTGCTCCAGATATCCCTGCTCGGTCAGGTCGGCCATGATGTTGCGGATGGAGGCCGGGGACAGGTTCAGGCCGCTTTTTTTGGCCACGGTGCGCGATCCTACGGGGGCGGCGTCGGCGATGTAGGATTCGACGATGGTGGTCAACACCTGGCGTTCGCGTTCGAGAAGCGGCATGGCGTCCCCTGTCTGGCACTCTTGTGGCGAGAGTGCCAGACGGGTAACAACGGCATGGCCGCCTGTCAAGGACAACGCGGAAAATTATATATCTAATTCATTGAATTAAAACATTTTTTCTTTCTATCGAACCGCGTCCCCCCCGCGCCGCCCATACCATGCGGGCTTTGCATTAGACACCGCCCCCGCCTTGGGATACCTCCCATATCGATACGGAGCCCCTTCGCGTCATTGCAACCATCTGCTCCACGGCCCTGCGCCGGAGCCCGCCATGCCGAAACGACACACCGGTCGCACCCTGATCGGCCTCACGGCCATCGCCCTGTTCCTGTCGCCCCTGTGCCTGCTGCTGGCGAACGCGCCGCACAGCCATGCCGCGCCGTCGGCCGTCCCAGCTCCCTCCCTCCGGGCCTTGGAGGCGGCCGCCCCGGACACGGGCGCGCCCGAGTCCCTGGCCGTCTGGAAGGACTGGGTGCTTGGCGGCGAGCCGGAAGCGGCCTGCCCCACCGTGGGCAACGACCCGGGCACGCGGCAATGCGCCTTTCCCACCCGGCTTTCCCTGGCCCTGGACGACTCCGGGGCAACCTTCGTCATGACCGTAACCGTTTTCGCCGAGACCGGCGTGGCCCTGCCGCGCACCGCCCGGGCCTGGCCCGACGAGGTACGCGCCAACGGCCGGCCCCTGCCCGTGGCCTGGGCCGGGTCCGGGACGCCGCCCACCCCAAAGGGCCAGCCCGGGACGCCGCCCACCGGGACAGCCGAACCCCGGGTCGTCCTGCCTGCCGGGGAGCATGAGATTTCCGGCCGCCTGACCTTCTCCGGCATGCCCGAGGTGATCTCCATCGACGCCCGCACGGGCCTGGTGGAGATGACCAGAAACGGCGCGGCCGTCCCCTTCGAACTCGGCCCAGGCGGCCAGATGCGCACCGCCGTGGCCAGGACCGAAAAAAAGGACGGCGACGCCCTGTCCGTCACGGTCTTTCGGCTGGTACGCGACGGTTCGCCCCTGACCGTGACCACCCTGGCCCGCCTGGACGTGTCGGGCATGGCCCGCCGCCTGACCCTGGAGCGGCTCCTGCCTGCCGGGTCCGTGCCGCTTGGGGCCAAAAGCCCTCTGCCCGTGGCCTTCGGGCCGGACGGAACACTTTTCGTGCAGGCCGGTCCCGGGCGGTTCGAGGTGGAGGTGACCTCCCGGATGCCCGGGCGGGTCACGGCCATCGGCCCCGCCCCCTGCCCCTTCGGCCCCGAGACCTGGGCCTTTTCCCCGGCCCCGGACCTGCGCGAGGTGGAACTGGCCGGGGCTTCGGCCGTCGATCCCCGCAACACGGATCTGCCCGGGGCCTGGAAGGGCTTTGCAGCCTTGGCCGTCACCCCGGGAACCGTCCTGACCCTGACCGAGACCCACCGGGGCGAGCCGCCCGCCGGTCCCGACGCGGTGTCCCTGACGCGCACCCTGTGGCTGGATTTCTCCGGCCGGGGGGCCACGGTGCAGGACCGGCTCACCGGGGAGGTACGCCATGCCCGGACCCTGACCATGCCCCTGCCGGGCGCGCTTGGCCGGGTGACCCTGGCCGGACGCGACGCCCCGGTGGTGCTTGTGCGCCCTGAAGGGGCATCGGCCGACGCCGCCCCGACGCCCGGGGTGGTCCTGCCCGGATCGCGCCTGGACGCCGTGGCCGAATCGCGCCTGGACGACTTTTCCGGCGTCTTCCCGGCCGTGGGCTTCGACCTGGACGTGGCCCGCCTTTCCGCCGAGGTGCGGCTGCCGCCGGGCTGGACGGTCCTGGCCGCCGGGGGCGCGGATGCGGCCTCGCCTACCTTCGTGGGACAGTTCACCCTGCTCGACCTGTTCCTGATCCTTTTGGCCGCCCTGGCCGCCGCCAAACTCGGCGGACTGGCCGCCGGGGGCTGCGTGTTCGTGTTTGCGGCCCTGTCCCTGCACGAAACCGACGCCCCCGGCACGGCCTGGATCTTCCTCCTGGCCGCCCTGGCCCTGGCCAGGCTGGCCGCTGCAAAGGGCGTGGCCGAGCGGGCGCCCTGGTTTGGCCGCCTGACGCGCATCCTGCGCGGGGGGGCCTGGCTGGTCATGCTCGTGGCCACGGTGCAGTTCATCCCCGCCCAGTTGCGCCAGGGGATGCACCCCCAGTTGGAAGACCGTGGGCAGTTCTTTGCCCCCCAGGTCGACCTGGCCCCGGCCATGGCCCCCGAGACGAGCCGAAACATGGCCCAGGGGGACATGGAATACCTGGACGAAGACGCGCCCCCCGCCCCGCCCCCAGGCCCGGCGGGCAAGGTCTCCCGGGCCGCCAAGGCCGCGCCCATGGCCATGGCCGCCGGGGCCGCCCCGCCGGGAGAACGGGCCTCCCTGGACTACGACCCCGAGGCCCTGATCCAGACCGGCCCCGGGCTCCCGGACTGGTCCTTTCACACCCTGAACCTGTCCTTCGACGGCCCCGTGTCCCGCACCCAGAGCGTGCGGCTGTGGCTCATCCCGCCCTTTGCCAACCTGATCCTGGCCTTTGTCCGCAGCGCCCTGCTTCTGGCCGCCCTGTTCCTTTTGGCCCGCCGGGACAGGATGTTATTGCCGGATGGTCCGGCCCCGGCGCCTGCTGCCGCCGCCGGGACGGCCTCGGCCGTGGCGCTGGCCCTGGCGGCCTTGCTGGCGGCCGCAACACCGGTTGCCGCCCAGGACTTCCCGCCCAGGGAGCTTTTAGAGGCCTACAAGGCCCGGCTGACCAAGCCTGCGGCCTGCTTCCCGGCCTGTCTGGGCAGCCCCCGGGCCGAGATCACGGCCCGGGACGGCCGGTTGACCATCATGCTCCGCCTGGACGCGGCCGCCCGGACCACGGCCCCCCTGCCCCGGGTGTCCGACGGCTGGCGGCCGGACAGCGTCAGCCTGGACGACGCCCCGGCCCGGGAACTGGCCCGCCGGGGCGACGAGGCGCATCTGCTGCTCCCCCGGGGCGTACACCGGGTCGTTTTGTCCGGGCCGTTGCCCACGGCCGACTCCTTTGCCGTGGACTGGCCCCTGCCGCCACGATTTCTGGCCGTGACCGCGCCGGGCTTCCAGACCCGGGGCCTGTCCGCCGACGGGATCCCGGAACGCGTGGTGCGCCTGGACCGCGAAAAAAAGGACGCCCCCCCCGCAGCCGGCAGCGACACGCCGCCGTCCGAAGCGGCCACCTCGCGCTTCGCCCCCTTTCTGCACGTCTCGCGAACCATCACCATGGGCCTGACCTGGGGCGTCGTCACCGACGTGACCCGCGTCAGCCCGCCGGGCGAGGCCGTGGCGGCGGAGATAGCCCTTTTGCCCGGCGAAGCCGTGCTGGACGAGACGGTCAAGGCCGTGGGCGGCAAGGCCCTGGTCACCCTGCAACCGGACCAGCAACGCCTGTCGTTTACGTCCAAGCTGGCCGTGGCCCCGGAACTGGCCCTCGTCGCCCAGACGGACGCGCCCTTCACCGAGACCTGGACCCTGGCCCCATCGCCCATCTGGGAGGTGACCCCCTCGGGCGTGCCGCCGTCGCGGACCTTCGATCCGGCCGGGATATTTCAGCCCGTCTACCGGCCCTGGCCCGGCGAGACCCTGACCGTTGGCGTGGCCCGCCCGGGTCCGGCCCCGGGAGAGACCCTGACCATCGATTCGGCCCATTTGCGCGTCAGCCGGGGCGAACGGCTGGCCGAATCGTCCCTGTCGCTTACCCTGCGCGCGGCCAGGGGGATGCGCCACGTCCTGACGCTTCCGGCCGACGCCGCGCAGATCAAACTCGTGGTCGACGGCCGGGAGACGGCCTATGGCGGCGATCCCGCCGCCGGAGACGCCGGGCAGGCCCCCGGCCGGGTGGAGTTTCCCATAAAGCCCGGGGCCCACGACGTGCAGGTGACCTGGCGGCAGGACGCGGGCATGTCCCTTGTGGCCCATGGCCCGGCCGTGGACCTGGGGCATGCGGCGGTCAACGTGCTGGTTGAGATCGAACTGCCCCGGGACCGCTGGACGCTGTTGGTCTTCGGGGACACGCCGCTCTCGCCCGTGGTGGGTTTCTGGAGCTATCTGGCCTTCATCCTGGCGGCGGCCCTGATCCTGGGGGGTTTTCAGGCCACGCCGCTTTCCAGGACGCAGTGGTTTCTGTTGGCCCTTGGCCTGTCCCAGATTCCGGCCCCGGCGGCCATGCTGGCCGCGGCCTGGCTGTTCGCCCTGGGCCTGCGCCGCAGCTACGCCCCCAGGGACGGCTGGCTGGCCTTCAACGCCATGCAGACCGGCCTTGCGGCTCTGACGGCCGTGGGCCTTTTCTGCCTGTATACGGCCATCGAGCGCGGGCTTTTGGGCGATCCGCTCATGCAGGTGGCCGGGAACGGCTCCTCGGCGCGCCTTTTGCGCTTCACCTTCGACCGGGTGGCGGGCATGGTCCCGGACACCATGGTCGTCAGCGCCCCGCTCGTCTTTTACCGGCTGGCCATGCTGGCCTGGTCGTTGTGGATGGCCCTGGCCCTGTTGTCCTGGCTCAAGTGGGGCGTGGCCCGTTTCACCGAGGACGGGGCCTGGCGTCGGTCCGTGATCCGGCTGCCCCGGTTTTCCCGCCAGGCCGGGCCCGTTTCGCCCCCGTCGCCCCCCGAAGGCGGCCAGGGACCGGATGCGCCCGGGAGCGCCAACCCGTAACGGAAAGGGACGCGGCCCGCGCCGCGTCTCCAGCGAAAGATTCATGCCCCGTATCGACACCGTCCTTCTCGACCGCGACGGCACGGTCATCGTGGACGAACACTACCTGTGCGACCCGGCCCGGGTGCGCCTTCTTCCCGGCGCAGGGCAGGCCCTGGCCCGGCTTGCGGCGTCCGGGGCGCGTCTTTTCCTGGTCTCCAACCAGTCCGGGATCGGCCGGGGCTATTTCACCCAGGTCGGGCACCTGGCCGTTCAGGCCCGGCTGGAGGAGCTTCTTTGCGAACACGGCGTGCGCCTGGCAGGCGCGGCCTTTTGCCCCCACGCCCCGGACGCGGGCTGCCCCTGCCGCAAGCCGGGGCTTGGGCAATGGGAGGCCCTGCGCGACCGCCACGGTCTGGATGCGGCCACCACGGCGGTCATCGGCGACAAGGCCTCGGATGTGGCCTTCGGCCACGCCCTGGGCGCGGCGGTCACCGTGCTGGTGCTCACCGGACACGGCGAGCAGCAGGCGCAAAGCCTTGGCCTGCCGCCCCTGGCCGGAGAGGCCATGGACCTGACCGGCGAGACCCCGGACGGCCGTCCCTGGCCGGACGTCCTGGCCCGGGATCTGGCCGCCGCCGTGGAGCGGATCGTGGGGAAGTGAGGTGAGGAGCGGAGGGGAGGCGTGGGGTGATGAATGCCTCCGGCGGCCCGGGCAAGAGCGTGGGACTGGGGTGAAGGATGCCTCCGGCGGCCAAAGGGCTTCGCCCTTTGGAATCCCGTCAAAACGGGGCCATGCAATGCATGGCCCCG
>JAVHLG010000042.1 GCA_031082225.1 Desulfovibrionaceae bacterium
GTCCGGAACACACCAGACCACGAGAGGAGGCCCCATGTCCGCTGAATCCGCCAGACACATCGACGAGGCCGCATTTCGAAAACTGGTCCGCGCCAAGTGGACCATCTCCCTGATTCTGACCGCGCTGATCCTGTGCATCTACTTCGGCTTCATCCTGGTTCTGGCCTTTTCCCGGGACGTGCTGACGGCCAAGATCGGCGTCCACATGACCCTGGGCCTGCCCGTGGGCCTCGGCGTGATCCTCGCGGCCTGCCTGCTGACCGGCATCTACGTGTTCTGGGCCAACCGGACCTACGACGCCTCGGTACGCGACATCATCCGCTCCATGAGAAGGAAATAAGCCCATGACCGACTTCACTTCGACCCTTGGCAAGCCCAATGCCGTGTCCATCGCGTTTTTCTTTCTTTTCGTGGCCGCCACCCTGGTCATCACCTATTTCGCGGCCAAAAAAAGCAAGTCGGCCTCCCAGTTCTATGCCGCCGGCCGCAGCGTCACCGGCCTGCAAAACGGCCTGGCCCTGGCCGGCGACTACATGAGCGCGGCCTCCTTTTTAGGCATCGCGGGGCTGGTGGCGCTTAAGGGCTACGACGGCCTCATCTATTCCATCGGCTTTCTGGTGGGCTGGCCCATCATCATGTTCCTCATCGCCGAGCCCCTGCGCAACCTGGGCAAATACACCTTCGCCGACGTGGTGGCCTACCGCCTGTCCCAGAAGCCCATCCGGGTGGCGGCCTCGTGCGGGTCGCTGATGACCGTGGCCTTCTACCTCATCGCCCAGATGGTGGGCTCGGGGTCTTTGGTGCAGCTCATGTTCGGGCTGCCCTATGAGGCGGCGGTGGTGGTGGTGGGCGCGATCATGATCGCCTATGTGCTTTTCGGGGGCATGCTGGCCACCACCTGGGTGCAGATCATCAAGGCCGTCCTGCTTTTGGGCGGCGCGTCGGTGATCGTGTTCATGGTCCTGGCCAAATACGGCTTCGACCCCTCGAACCTGTTCGCGGCCGCCGCTGAAAAATACGGCGACAAGGTGCTTTCGCCCGGCGGGCTGGTGGCCAACCCCTGGGACGCCCTGTCCCTTGGCATCGCGCTGATGTTCGGCACGGCCGGGCTGCCGCACATCCTCATGCGCTTCTACACCGTGCCCGACGCCAAGGCGGCGCGAAAATCCGTGTTTTACGCCACGGGTTTTATTTCGTACTTCTACATCCTGACGTTTATTATCGGCTTCGGAGCCATGGTCATCGTCAGCCAGGAGGTGGTGACCACCTTCGACAAGGGCGGCAACATGGCCGCGCTGCTCCTGGCCGAGGTCACGGGAGGCACCATGTTCCTGGGATTCATCGCCGCCGTGGCCTTCGCCACCATCCTGGCCGTGGTGGCCGGGCTGACCCTGGCCGGGGCCTCCACCTTCTCCCACGACCTGTACGTCAACGTCTTCAAATCCGGTAAGGCCACGGAGGAGGACGAGGTGAAGATGGCCAAGCGGGGCACGATCTTCCTGGGAATCCTGGCCGTGCTCCTGGGCATCGCCTTCAAGGGGCAAAACGTGGCCTTCATGGTCGGCCTGGCCTTCGCCATCGCGGCCAGCGCCAACTTCCCGGCCCTGCTCATGTCCATCCTGTGGCGACGCTTCAGCACCCTCGGAGCGACCATGAGCATCTACACCGGTTCTGTCCTGGCCGTGGGGCTTATCATCATCAGTCCCACGGTGTGGGTGGACGTGCTGGGCAACGCGCAGGCCATCTTCCCCTGGAAAAACCCGGCACTGATCTCGCTTCCCGCGGCCTTTTTCGCCGGGTGGCTGGGGTCGGTTCTTCGGCCCGAGCCCGACGCCGAGGAAAAGTACGAGCAGCAGAAAATCCGCAACTATCTGGGCATGGGCGCCGAATGAGGACGGGATGAGGACGGACGGGCCACCTCCCCCCGACGATCCGGCCGATGCGCTGCACCAGGCCGCACGGCTTCTGGCCCGGGAGGGGCATGATCCGGGGCCTCTGCCGGAGGCCATCGCCAGGGCGGAGAGCATCTCCGCCCTGGCCGTCCTTTTCGCAGACCTGCGCCGCATGGCCCTGTGCGGCGTGGATGCGGGCATCGCCTCCCAAACCCTGGGACGGCTCATAAGCCAGGCCAGCGACCATATCCTGGCCCGGGCGGCCGGGATCGTCGCAGGCGGCATGGACCGGCCGCCCCGGGATTTCTGCCTGATGGCCCTTGGCAGCGAAGGCCGCCGGGAACAGTTTTTCGCCACGGACCAGGACAACGGCCTGATCCTGGCAGAAAACAGCGCCCAGGACGGCAGGGAAGGGTCCTCCGTGGCCGCCTTTTGCCGGGACTTCATCGCGGCGCTCACGGCCATCGGCTTTCCGCCGTGCGAAAACCGGGTGATGATCGACAATCCCGACTGGCGAAAGAGGCTCGAGGATTGGAAGGAGACCGTGGACGACGTGGTGCGGGAGCCGGACGGCCCGGGCATCCTGGTGCTGTCGCTTCTGGCCGACGCCCGGACCATAACCGGCGACGCGGCCCTGTGCCACGGGCTGGCGGCGCATCTGCGCAGGCGGGTGGCGGATTCGCCCGTGACCCTTGGCTACATGGCCCGGGAGGCCCTGCGCTTTCCGCCGCCGCTGGGCTTTTTCAACACGCTTGCGGTGGAGCGGTCCGGCCCGGACAAGGGCGGACTGGATATCAAAAAGAGAGGGATTTTCGCCCTGGTCCAGGGTCTGCGCACCCTGGCCCTGGAACAGCGCCTCCTGGTCGTCGGCACGTCCGAACGGCTGACCGCCCTGACCGAGGCAGGGATCTTTTCCCGGCCCCTGGCCGAGCGCCTGCACGGGGCCTACGAGGCGCTGCAGACGTTGCGGGTCCGCTTCCAGGCACAGGCCATCCGCCAGGGCAAAACGCCGCGCAACACGATATTCCCGGACGACCTGGACGACCTGGAACGCGACCGCCTCAAGGACGGCCTGCGCGCCGTGGCCGAATTCCAGGAACTGGTGTACGCCCGCTACGGGCTGCATCTGTTTCCGTAAGCGGCGGGCTCTGTGCCCCGCCCGCATCCCGTCATTCTTTCAAAGCCGTCCCTTTGCGCCTTCCCAGGCGGCGCTTCCGGGTCCGCTGCCCTGTTTCATCAGAAGGCGGGCCGGGAGGATCAGCCGAATCGCCCGGGCAACTTCGGACGTTGATCCGTGGCGACCGCACGCTGCCGTCTGCCGCCTCCCCCCTGCATGTCGTCGATGAGGCGGCGCAAAATCTGCGTCTGCTCGGTCAACCCGGTCAGGGCCTCGGCGGATTGATGCAAGGCGTCGGCCGTCTGGGCGGAGATACGGCTGATGTCCATGACGCTGCGGTTGATTTCCTCCGTCGTGGCGGACTGTTCCTCAGAGGCCGTGGCGATGGAGCGCACCTGATCCGTGGTCTGGACCACGAGGTCCACGATGGACTCCAAGGCGCGGCCGGACTGCCCGGCAAGCCCCGTGGCGTCGTCAATGCGCCGCACCGCCTGATCCACATTGTCGATGTTTTTGCTCGTGCCCTGCTGGATGCCGACGATGGCGTCGCCGACCTCCTTGGTGGCGGCCATGGTCTTTTCCGCGAGCTTTCTGACCTCGTCGGCCACCACGGCGAAACCGCGCCCGGCATCCCCGGCCCTGGCCGCCTCGATGGCGGCATTGAGCGCCAACAGATTGGTCTGGTCGGCAATGTCGGAAATCACGTTCATGATCTGGCCGATGCCCTGGGCCTGCTGCCCCAACCGGGTCATATCCTCTTTGAGTTGCAGGGCGGTCGTCTGGACGTCGCCGATGCTGCGGATGACCTGGGCCACGACGCTCGACCCCTCGTCCGCCTTTTGCCGGGCGTCGGCAGCGGTGTTGGCGGCCTGGGCCGCATTTTGGGCCACCTCGATGACCGTGGCGTTCATCTCCTCCATGGCCGTGGCGGTCTCGGCCACCCGGCTCGACTGCTCCTGGGAACCCTGGCTGGATTGCTCGATCTGGCCGGAAATGGACTGGGACGCGGCGGTGACGGCGTCGACGACGCCTTCCAGTTGCTCGGCCGCCTGAAGCATCCCCTCCTCCCTGGCATTTTCCGCCTGTTCCCGGGCCTTTTCCGCCTCGGCCATGGCCACAGTGGCCTTTTCGGACGCGGCAGCGGCCACCCGGCCCTTTTCCTCGGCCTCGCCGATCTTGGCCTTGAGGTTGCCCACCATCTTGGCCATGGCCCGTTGCAGGCGGCCGATCTCGTCCTTGCGGTCGACGTCCAGGGGGGCGTCCAGATCGCCATCGGCAATGCACGTGGACACGCCGACCAGGTCGCCGATGGGACGAAGCACGTTGATGGACAGGATGATCAAAATGCCGACAGCCAAAACCACGGCCTGCCCGGCCGACATGGAAAGGATCAGCACACCGAGGCTGCGGGCGTCGGCAAAGGCCGCGTCCTTGTTGACCACCATGCCGATGATCCAGCCGGTGAGCCTGGATTTCTCAAAAATGATCAGTTCCTCACCTCCTTGCGACACGACATCAAGGCTGCCGCTTTGCTGGGAGGCGATTTTCCCGCCGTAGTCCGTCTCCTTGAGGATGTTGAACTTGCCGATCAATGTGCTGTCATGGTGGGCCAGAACCAGGCCGTCAGGGGCCAGCACAAAGGCATACCCGGCAGGGGTGTCCAGGGGTTTGACGAAGTCGTCCGTGAAGACCCCGATCTTGACGCCCGCAGCGAGGATGCCGACAATCTTGCCGCCGTCGCGCACCGGGGAGGCGATGACGAAGACGGCCTCCCCGCTGTCCACGCTGAAAAGCGGATTGGATATGAAATTCTGCCCCGCTATGGCTTTTTGATAATATTCCCGTTTTTCCAGATTGGCGCCAATGAGTTTGACGTTGGTGCTGCTGACCACGACGCCCTGGGTATTGACGAACAAAATGCTGTCGAACGTGGGATGGCGGGAGGCGCTGTCCTTGAGGAGCGCCACGGCGCGCTCCACCGCCCCGGGATCGTGTGCGCCTGCGGTCAGGGCCTTGGCCAGTTCGTCGGTTTTGGAAAGGGTGATGATTTCGCTTTGCGCCCCGTCCACCCAGAGCTCCACGGCGGACAGCAGGGAGATTGCCGAACTTTTTGCCTTCTCAACGGCCAGCGAGGATAATGACCTGGTGCTGCGCTGGTAGGTCAGCCACGTCGAGACGGACATGCCGATAATGATCAGGGCCAGTGTGGGAAGGATGAATTTCATCTTGAGGGTCATGGCGTATCCCTACAGGCAAGGAGTTGGTATAAGAACGACGAACAACCTCCAAATTGCACAAAGTATAACATGCATGTCAAGACAACAGCCTATACGGCAAGAAAAAAACATTCCACACATATTTCATTACGGTCAGCACGAATCCCTCTTGTGCATGGAAATATCTCTCTTCCGCCATGGCGGTCGCCATGCCCGGAAAAAGACTCGCCATACCGACGATGTTGAATTTCAAATTCACGACAGAGGGAGAGACCATTCAGGATGGTGAGACAAGAGGGAAGGTCAATTGGCCAGATCCTTCATCGTCTTCAGAGAAAGCCGACACGGTGGCAACAGCCATACATACCGCCGTCCCGAGGCCGCAGCCGTCCCGGGGAGAGTGAAAAGACGTCACAGAAACCGAAAAAACACGGCCGACACGCCAAAAAGCGGCCCCCTCGCCCTGTCCCCTGCGTTCCGTCGGCCGCCGGGAAGCGCCTGCGCCAACCACGGCCCCGGGCCGAGCCCCCGAAATCCGTATCGGCCAATGGCAGGGCAAACTCGCTGCCCGCCGCCTTTTTCCCGGAAACACCCTGCCGCCTGTTTCCGTGGAAAAAAACTCGTGTGATTTTCAACACATACACATGTGCTTCGTTTGGCCGAAAGCAGCATTTTCAAGCCATTGCCGAGGAGCCACGACCACAAGCCACGACCCGGCTCTTTAGGGAACGCGGCGCGAGGGCTTGTGCAGCCCCGCCGCTTCAGCCAGCCCGGCGGCGATGTCCCGGGCCAGGGCCGCCGCCAGCCGACTCTGGGCGTCCGCCAGGGCGGCGTACTCCGGCCCCTGGACCGCCTCGGTCAACTGCGAGGACCGCCACAGCATCACCTCGCCCCGGGCATCAAGCACCGCCCAGTCGGCCCGAAGCACGGCCTGGCCGCCAAGCGTCCCGTCGAAACGCCGCACCTGGATGGTCACCTGCCGCTCGGGACGCATCCCCGAGGGCCAGGGGGAGGAGACCAAAGGCCCGGCGCAGACCATGCCCGACAGGTTCTCCATGAGGATGCGCTCGAAATTGTTGCGCACCGGCTCGATCCACTGATCAAACTCGGCCAGGTGCATGACCGTGCCCTGGCCCGTGGTCACGATCTGGCTGCGGTCCAGGTAGGCCGGGAACTCCACCGGCCCGATCCCAAGCGACGGGCAGGCGCCTGCGTTGGCAGGGGGCGCCCCCGCCCCCTCCACGGCGGCCGGGATGGCGGTCAGGGAATAGAACCGGGTGGGGGGGCTTTTGCCGCATCCGGCCACGAGCACAACCGCCGCCAGGATCGCCCAAAGGGGGGCCGGCCGGGCCAAGGCGGCCGGGCCGCCGCACTGTGTCTGCCTGTGGGACATGGTCTATCTCCTCGGTCCTTTTCCCTGGATAAGCGCCTCGGGATGCCGCTCCAGATAATCGGCCAGCGCCCGCAGGGACCGGGCGGCGGTGGCTATCTCGCGCAGGGCGGCGTTCAAATCGGTCACCGTGGGAGAATCGCCCCGGGTGAGCTTCTGGATGGAGGCCAGGGCCGCCGATCCCTCCTTGAGGGTGGTGTCCAGCATGGCCAGGGTCTTCCCGGCCGTCGTGGACAGCCCGGCCGTGCGCTGGTTTAAGTCCCTGGCCAGTTCGGTATAGCTTTGGATGGCGATGTCCAGGTTCTCGGCCAGGGGATCGACCTTGCCCCGGAGGTTGCGCAGAAGCTCGTTGCCGGAGTCCAGGGTCTTGTCCAGCTTGACCGGCAGGGCCTGGATTTCCGGGGAATTGACCAGCTTGTCGATGCCGGTCACCGTGGCCGTGAGCCTGTCCACCAGGGTCTCCAGGGGCAGCTTGGTCAGGGTCTGGGTCAGCTTCTCGAAGGCCGAGGGCACGGTGGGTATCTCGGGCAGCGTGCTGTCGCCCACCAGCTTCACCGCTGTGTCGGGCATGATGTCCAGGGCCACGGCCAGTTGCCCGGTGACGAAGCTCTGGGTGACGAGTTGGGCCCGAAGGCCCCGCTGCACCAGCTTGTTCACAAGCTCGTGGGCATTTTCCTGGCTGGCCTGGAGCAGGCTCTCGTCTTTGGACGCTTTGGAGCTCTTGTTCACGGTCATGCGCACCCTGCCGCCCTCGATCTCCACCACCACCGGAATATAGAAATGCAGATCGCCCGCGTCGGCGTCGATGCTGATCCCCGTCACCTGGCCGATGGGCACGCCGCGAAACAGCACGGGGGCTCCCACCTGCAGGCCGCTCACCGAATTCTCGAAGAACATGATGAATTGGAACTTCGGGGTGAAAAACATGCCCGATCCGAACACGATGACCGCGCCCACGCCAAGGGCCACGGCCCCCAGGACAAAGGCCCCGATCATGCTTTTTTTGACTTTGCTGGCCACGACCATGTTCTCCGTTTGATGTGCCGGGACGGCTACTTTTCGCCCCTGGTCAGAAAATGCCGCAGGTTGGCGTCGGTGGTGTTTTGCAAAAGCTCCTTGGGATCCCCGCTGGCGGTCATGGTCCGGGTCTCCACGTCGAGGAACACGCAATTGTTGCCAATGGCGAAAATGCTGGCCAGCTCATGGGTGACCACCACGATGGTGGCGTGCAGGCTGTCGCGGATCTCCAGGATCAGTTCGTCCAGAAGGTGGGCGCTGACCGGATCGAGCCCGGCCGAGGGCTCGTCGAAAAACAGGATGTCCGGATCAAGGGCCATGGCCCGGGCCAGTCCGGCCCGTTTGACCATGCCGCCGCTGATTTCCGAAGGATAGAAGTCCTCGAAGCCGGCCAGCCCCACCAGGGCGAGTTTGAGCGAGGCCAGCTCGCGAATCTCCTTGGCGGGCAGCCTGGTGTATTGCTGCAGGGGCATGGCGATGTTCTCGGCCAGGGTCATGGAGCTGAAAAGCGCCCCGCGCTGGTAGAGGATGCCCGTTTTGCGCAGGATGGCGTCGCGGCTGTCCTCGTCGACCTCCCACAGGCTGCCCTCCTGGTAGAGAACCTGCCCCTTGGCGGGTTCCTTGAGGCCCACCAAGACCCGCAGAAGCGTGCTCTTGCCGCAGCCGCTGCCGCCCATGACGATGAAGATGTCCCCGCGCCGGATGGTGAAATCCAGGTCGCGCATGATGACGAAATCGCCATAGGACATGTCCAGGTTCTTCACCGTGATGCGCGGCGGGGCTGCGTCCATGACCATGGGCCTTTTTCCCGTCTCCCGTCCTGGCGTCGTCCCCGTCCGGGGGTCAGATGCCGAGAATGTTGCACACCACGGTGATGATGGCCGTGGCGATGATGATGGCCAGGATGCTGGTGACCACGGCCGAGGTGGCGGCCTGGCCCACGGCCAGGGCGCTGCGGCCGCAACGCATGCCCCGGTAGCACCCGGCCAGGGCCACCAGCACCCCGAAAACCGTGCTGTGCACCAGCCCGATCCAGAAATTGGCCAGGGGCACGGACTGCCAGGTGTTGGAGAAATATTGCACGGGATTGATGCCCAGCATCAGCGACCCCACGATGAACCCGCCCAAAACGCCCATCAGGTCGGCGTAGATGCATAAAAGGGGCATCATCAGCACCAGGGCGATCAGGCGCGGCAGAACCAGAAACTCCGTGGGCGAGAACCCGAAGGTGCGCAGGGCGTCGATCTCCTCGTTGACCTGCATGGTGCCAAGCTCGGCGGCGTAGGCCGCGCCCGTGCGTCCGGCCATGATGATGCCGGTCATGATCGCCCCCATGACCCGGACCATGGCGATGCCCACGATGGTGGAGACGTAGATCTGGGCCCCGAACTGCTGGAGCTGGATGGCCCCCACAAAGGCCAGGATCAGCCCCACCAGGAGGCTGATGAGCGACACGATGGGCAGGGCGTCCAGCCCGGCCTGCTTGATGAGCAACGCCAGTTGCGAACGCTGGAAAACGGCCCGGCCGCGCAGGAGATTGCCGCAGGCCAGGGTCACTTCCCCCAGAAATTCCAGAAGATTGCCCACCGCCTGGCCGATGCCCAGGGCCACCTCGCCCACCCGTTCCAGGAAGGATTCGGCAGTCTCCTTCTTGGCCGCGCCCTTGCGCTCCGGCACCTTGACCGCCAAGTCCATCAGGCTGCCCGCGCCCTCCGGCAGTCCCGAGGTGTCCACGGCCACCCCGGCCGCCTCGGCCAGGCGCATGATCCGCAGGCAAAAGGCCAGAAGCCTGCTGTCCCAGCCCGTCACCCCGGCGGCTTCAAAGGTCAGGGAGGCAGGTTTTTCGCTGCCCTGCAAGGCCGCAGCCACCGCCTGGACATCCGGGATCGTGGCCCCCATGCGCCAGTCCCCGGCCAGGGCCACGCGCACCGCCCCGCCGTCGCGGGTCACGGCGCAGGCGGCCAGGGGCGGCGTCTGGGATATCGGTTTTTTGGTCATGGCTGTGGTTCACACGGTTCGGCAAGGTCGCGACGACCCTTCAATGAGATGTCGTCTTTGTCAAGAAGAACCCCGCCACCACCAAAGCGCCCGTCGGGAACCGGGCGGTTTTTCCCCGCGCGCACGACCATGTTCATGCACAGGGGCGGCCAGCCGGGCCTGTTTGAACTTTGCCCCGCGCCTGCGGCCTTATTTTCATCCCTTCATCATGAAAGCGCCATCATTTTCACCGTATGGTACGTAGGTGTCGGATGGGCCACAACCGTGCAGCCGTTCTCTGTCCCTTGCCGCCTCCACCGGCTGACGGACCTGTCACCGGGACAGGAAATGGACGTTTCGCCTCGACGTCATGGGAAATATGGGGCAGTGTCGGCGTCATCGTCTGCAAAACAGTCTCCGGACGGCCCTTGCGGCGTTTTGGCCGCCCCATTTTCCGCTTCCAAAGGAGAACACCGCATGAGTCAGGACGACATAGACCGCCTCTTGGCCTATCTTCGCGAGCACCCCGAGGAAATGCAACGGGTTCATGCCATGCTGGCCCGGGAAATCGTGGCCTTTGCAGCCATGAAGGGCTTCGAGATCACCGAAGAGGAACTCAAGGCCAGGCAGGCCTTGATGCACCTGATCAACGGCACCTAGTGCGGCGTCCACAAAAAAGCCTGCATGTATTTTTGTGAAAAAAGATTATAATTCAAGGTATTGCCTCCTGGCAAACCATAACGGAACGTAGCAAATGCAACACGAGCCACGTCGCCCGGACACGGTTTCCGCCGACACGATTTGAACCAGCAGCCCGCCGCGAGCGGACGGGAAGACCTCTTTTCCCCGCCCCGCGCCGCCTAAGGAGCCTCATGTCGCTGCCCTTTTTCACCGAGATCGACGGCTACACCCTGTTCCTGCTTGTGTCTTCCCTGGGGATCGCCCTGTCCTTCGAATTCGTCAACGGCTTCCACGACACGGCCAACGCCGTGGCCACGGTCATCTACACCAAGTCCCTGCGGGCGCGCACGGCCGTGGTGCTCTCGGGCGTCTGCAACTTTGTGGGCGTGCACATCGGCGGCATCGCCGTGGCCTATTCCATCGTGCACCTGCTTCCCGTGGACCTGCTGGTGGCCGTGAACACCGACCTTGGACTGTCCATGGTCTTCGCCCTGCTGGTGTCGGCCATCCTGTGGAACTTCGGCACCTGGTACCTGGGGCTTCCGGCCTCGAGCTCCCATACCCTTATCGGCTCCATCCTGGGAGTTGGGCTGGCCAACGCCTTTCGCGAGGGTCTGCCCCTGGAGGCCGGGGTCAACTGGAGCAAGGCCGCCGAGGTGGGGCTGTCGCTGTTCCTTTCCCCGGTCATCGGTTTCGTGTGCGCTGGGGGCTTGCTTCTTCTGCTGTCGAAATTTCTCCACGCCTCCATCATCAACCAACCGCCCACGGGCGACAAACCGCCGCCCTGGCCCATGCGCACGGCCCTCATCGTCTCCGGGCTGGGGGTGAGCGTGGCCCACGGATCAAACGACGGCCAGAAGGGCGTGGGCCTGATCATGCTCATCCTCATCGGCATCCTGCCCGGGGCCTATGCCTTAAACCTCGACACCGACGCCAAGGACATCGCCGCCGTGAAATACGCCGCCGGGCAACTCACGGACTATTTCAACGCCCACCGCCAGGAAATCGGCAAGGGACTGGTCGACGGCGACCTGTACCGTCCCGTGACCCGGCCGGGGGGACCCGTGGACTGCGACATCACCCAGGCCGTGGATGCGGCCCAGGCCCTGCAACTGCGTCTGGCCGGAATCGCCTCCCTGTCCGAACTGCCCGAGGAGGCCCGCTGGGAGACCCGCACCAACATCCTGTGTCTGGACGACGCCGCCGCAGACATGCAGCTTCTGCCGGACACGCCCCTGGCCGACATCAAACACCTGGAAGACTGGCGCACGGCCCTGCGCGGCCCCACGGAATACGCCCCGGACTGGGTGCTTCTGGCCGTGTCCCTGTCCCTGGGCATCGGCACCATGGTGGGCTGGAAGCGCATCGTGGTGACCATCGGCGAACGCATCGGCAAGACCCGGCTGACCTACGGCCAGGGCTGCGCGGCCCAGGTGGTGGCCATGGGCACCATCGGGCTGGCGGATTTCGCGGGATTGCCCGTGTCCACCACCCACGTCCTGTCCTCGGGGGTGGCCGGGACCATGGCCGCCGGGAAATCCGGCCTCCAGATGCGCACCCTGCGCTCCATCGCCCTGGCCTGGGTGCTGACCCTGCCGGCGGCCATGGTCCTTGGGGCCGGACTGTTCTTTCTCTTCGCAGCCATGGGCTAGCGGCCGGGGACGGCCTGGCGTTGCGTGGCCACCGGCATGTTCCCGGGGCCGACCGGGAGGCCGGAACCTACGGCGGCAGTCAGGCCTGGGATTCTCCGGGCAGCCAGGACGGACGCTTCGCCGCGCTCAGGCCGGGATCGGCCCATGGTCCGCAGGGGGCCCGGCCTCCACTTCCCCCTTTTCGACCAGCCCGGTTGTGATATAGGCTCGGTCTCCATGCACACGACACCCGGCCCGCACCAAAGCGACATGCCGCACGGCATCCCATGCGACTGACCGCCCGCAAGGCCCAGCCATGGGTCTCCGCGGTGCTCATCGGCCTTTTGCTCGTGCATCCCTTCGTGTCCGCGCGCATCGGGGCCTTTCTTTTCGTTTTGGCCTCCCTGGGGGCGCTCTCTCTTTCCATCACCCACCGGGACCGCAAACTGCGCATCTATTTCTACGTGGCCAGCGCCCTGCTTTTGTGGTCCGTCTTCTGGAACGTACATGAAGGCACGCACCGGATATTCGTCTATCTTCTGTGCACTTCAACCTATTTTCTCTTCATTTTTATTGTCATAAACGACTTACTGCGGTCAAAGGAGGTCACCAAAAACGAAATCTTTGCCCTCATCAACTGCTATCTCATCGCAGGTACCGTTTTCTCCTTCATTTATGAACTTTCATACTTTTTAGACCCTGCCTCGCTTTCATTCCAAACAGGATCAATCGGAAATCACAGCGTTTTTCTTTACTTCAGCTTCACCACCATCACCACCCTCGGCTATGGCGACATCGTCCCCGTTGCGCCCTTTATACGCCATATCGCCATTTTGGAGGCCATTTTCGGCCAGTTCTACATCGCCATCGTGGTGGCCTTCATCCTGAGCCGCTACATCCAGCACCGCAACACATCGCCCCCGGCCTGACCGTCAAAGGCGGCGCGGATGCAGACACTGCAAGACGCCTAGAAATATTCAAACATTATGCGTCCAAGAAGTGTTTCCGTCTCTTTCACGTCGCAGTATGGCAGCCCAAGCAAATCATCAAGATCATCTTGATCCATCTCGACGGATTCTTCCCTTGTCTCACCATTCTTTAAAGTGAGTCTTAATTTGACTTGGTGCTTTCCACCGCCAATTGGCGTGTGTTCTAAAATATAAATTCCATCTGATGAAATTTGGTATTTCATGATCCTCACCTTAGACAATAGCGACACCATGTTGGTCTCGCATTGCTTGTTTCACACTGTCAATTTGGAGACAAACTTTCTGACAGTCTGTATCGCCATTGACGTGGCATGCATCCTGATCCGCGACATCCTGAACCACAACGCACCGTACCGGCCGCTCGTCCCAGGCGGCACATGGCGCATGCAACCCTGCGCTGACGGGTCTGAACAACCTGGAATCCGTCGACCGCTCAAACAACGCCCACCCATCGCATGCGGCCAGGTGGACTCGTAATTTGAATTTCAAAAGAGAACGCCATCGGATCAGGCAACATTCCTGTTGCTTTCCTTTATGCCGACACTCGCCAATTCGATTCTTTCAATGGTAAACGCGATGACGATGCATGCGAGCACGACACACAACGTGATGAAGACAGAATCGTGGCTGTCAGATTGTAGATTTTTTTGCATGATGGTGATTCCTTTATGAAAACTCGCCACGCTCCCCACAAAGAAAAGTACCGGAAGAACCTGCGCAATCTGGTATATTCTTCCGAATTTCTTGAGATTTTTCTTTTCTGTAAAAAATTCAATCAGACTCGATATGTTGTCTTTCGGGATATGCGTCGTTGCATAGTGAAACCAGAGATATTGGTTACACCACCCGGAATAATTTATGATATGCCAGGCCATATTGATCAACAACCCTGCCAATCCGACAGCAAGATAGATATATCCTGTGACAATTGCGTTCGCATCTGCCTTCATGCACAATTCAACAAACGCTGTCACAAGAAACCCATCGATAATGATAAATCCTGTATACCTGCTCCAGACAAGGGAAGCCTCCTGCATGGCGAATGCTGAATCAGCCTGATACATCGAAAAAGCCAGCTTATTATCTTCCATTTTTTTTACTTCATTTTCAGGCTGAATCAGTTTCTTCCGGGAATCGCAGATTATCATCAAAATCATAAACACCACGGCGCACAACAAAAGAAACACCGAAATGTTAAAGATCACATTCATCGCCATCCCCCCCTGTCTTCATGCGTCCGTCCAGCTATATCGTTTAGCATTATTTAATTAGATAAATTTATATATACTGGCGCGACAAATGTCAACCCCGCCCCGAGGTCATTTCGGCCGAAAAGTAACGGCGACGTCCCGCGTATCCCGTCTGAGACGCGTGATCAGCAGGCAATATCAGGAGGGAAAATCGACCGGCGACGACATATCCGGCCGGTCACGCCGCCTTCAGATGGAAGGATAAAAATATGTCATCTGTTACATGTATACAAATATAAATCCATGCGCCGTTTCGTCGCCACCGGCTTGCGCCGACAAGGGCGTCCCGGCGGCCGCAGTTATCCCGGCGCTCCCAGGGAACGCATGTTGCGACACGTCGGGGGCGTTACGGCTCAGTCGCCCCTGCCATCCCCCGCACCAACCCAAAACACCCGGCCAGCATCATGTCCCCGCCGGGGCAGGGAAAAACCGCATCATGCCCGCGCAAAAGCCCGCGCCGGGGGCCGATGATGAACGTCTGCCGGAATCCCCTGGCCTCCGGCGGCAGCGGCAGCGTCATGCACCCATGCCCGCCCGCGTCGAAGACCGCATCCAGCGTCAGCCCGCCGCGTCGGAAAAGCTCCAGATCCTCCCACACCGCCGCAGGCTCCCGGATGCCCTGGTGCTGCTCGTAGATACCGAAGATGCGGCCGCCAAACACCAGCGCCCCCAGGATGTGGCTGTTGCCCATATTAAGGATCACCGCCCCGGCCTCGTCGCAGGCCGCGGCCACGTCCGGATCGTAGAGCGCCCCCAGGACCGCGGCCGAGGCCGTATCCGCCGTCAATCCGCCGCCGATGCAGTCCCGCAGGGCCTTTAAGCGGGTGAGCATCACCGGCGGCGTCTCGTAAACCAACGCCTCGGGCCGCCCGTCTGCCTCGGCCAGGAACGTCTCCCACAACGAAAACCGGCTGCGGCGGTTGCTGACCCCGGGGGCGAACCCGTGGTCCTGGGCCGCCGCCGCCACATGGTCCGGCATGGGCAGCCCGGCCGCGCCCAGAAACGCCCGCCAGAACCCCGGATCGTAGTCGGCCAGGGCCACGGCCGCGTGACCCTTGGGACAGTCATCCGTCAGTTCGATGCCCATTTTCGCAAGGCGCGTCATGTCGTCGCCCAGCGAAAAGGCCGCCGCAGGCGTGCAGGACACGGCCCGTCCGGCGCCCAGGTGGGCCGAGACGGCGCGGGTGAAGCCGCCGCCCATGTTGGTGCCGAAAAGATGGATGTCCCGCCCGGCCGCCGTCAGTTCGCGGATTTTGCCCGCCACCATGCGGGCCGGGGACGGCAGCACGAACTTGGGGCAGTTTTCGGGGTCAAGGGAGGGATCGTAATACAGGACGTCCTGGGTGCCCGAACCGATGTCCAGGCACAGGGTGGTACGGCTCATGTGCGCTCCATGCGGCTGTGGTGTGTCGAAAATGATACAGGCGTGCTGTATCCCCGCCGGGCTGTTTGGTCCAGAGGTGCGGCGGCGGCCCGAATCCCGGCTGCGGCCGGAAATGACGATCCGGCGTATCGCCGCTCGCTGCCGCGATCAACCATGAGACGAAGGCCAGGATACCCCTTGCCCCCCGGCCCACAATGGGTTTACATCGCCTTTCGGCGCGACGTTCCCCGCGCCAACTCTTGCTTTGGAGGAACCCCATGATTCCCAAGGATCTGTTATATTCCAAAAGCCACGAATGGGCCAAGATCGAGGGCGGCGTCGCCGTGGTGGGCATCACCCACTTCGCCCAGGAGCAGCTCGGCGACATCACCTATGTGGATCTGCCCCAGGTCGGCGCTGTGTTCGAGGCCGGACAGGAGATGGGCTCCATCGAGTCGGTCAAGGCCGCCAGCGAACTGTACTGCCCCGTGTCCGGCGAGGTGCTCGAGGTCAATCCCGAGCTTGACGCCGCCCCGGAAAAGGTCAACGCCGACCCCTACGGCGAGGGCTGGATGATCAAGATCAAGGTCACCGACGAGCCCATCGACCTCATGTCGCCCGAGGAATACGCGGAAATCGCCCAGGCCGAACACTGATCCGGAGCGTCCCATGCCCTACATTCCCCACACCCCGGACGAGGTCCGGGAGATGCTCGACGTGATCGGCGCCGCGAGCATCGACGAGCTTTTCGCCGAGATTCCCGCCGAACTGCGCCCCAAAAGCTTCGACGTCCCCCCAGGGCTCACGGAAATGGAGGTCCGGCGGCGGCTGGAGCGGCTGGCCGCGAAAAACCGCACGGACATGTCCAGCTTCCTGGGCGGCGGCTTCTACGACCATTACGTGCCCTCGGCCGCGGACATGCTGCTGGCCCGGGGGGAATTCTACACCGCCTACACCCCCTATCAGCCCGAGGCCTCCCAGGGCACGCTCCAGGCCATCTTCGAATACCAGACGGCGGTCGCCCGCCTGTTTGAGATGGAGTGCGCCAACGCGGGCGTCTACGACGGCGGCACCGCCCTGTACGAGGCGGTGATGATGGCCGTACGCCACACCCGGCGCAAAAAGGTGGTGGTCAGCGAGGCCGTCAATCCCATCTACCGCATCGTCCTGGCCACCTACACCAAGAACCTGCGCCTGACCCTGGTCACCGTGCCCCACATGCGCGGCAGCGACGACATGGCCGCCCTGACCCAGGCCGTGGACGCCGAAACGGCCGCCGTGGTGGTGCAAAATCCCAACTTCTTCGGGACCATCCAGGATTTCACCAGCCTTTTTTCCACAGCCCGGGACCAGGGCGCGGTGTCCATCCTGTCCGGCTATCCGGTGCTGCAAACCGTGCTCAAGACCCCCGGGGCCATGGGCGCGGACATCGCCACGGCCGAAGGCCAGAGCCTGGGGCTGCCCCTGTCGTTTGGCGGCCCGTACTTGGGCATCATGACCTGCCGCAAGGCGTTGGTGCGCCAGATGCCCGGCCGCATCGCCGGGCGCACTGCCGACGCCTCGGGCCGCACGGGCTACGTGCTGACCCTGCAGGCCCGGGAGCAGCACATCCGCCGCCAGAAGGCCACCTCCAACATCTGTTCCAACCAGGCCCTGTGCGCCCTGCGCGCCCTGGTCAACCTGTGTCTGACCGGCGAGGAGGGCCTCACCCGCCAGGCCGCCCTGTCCATCGAAAACGCCCACTACGCGGCCATGCGCCTGTGCTGCATCCCGGAAATCACCCTGCTCAACCGCGATCTGCCCTACGGCAACGAGTTCACGGCCGTTTTCCCCATCAATGCGAAAAAGATCGTCCGGGCCCTGGCGGACGAGGGGATCGTGGCCGGATTTCCGCTCGGACGCTACTATCCGGGCCTGGAGAACGCCCTTTTGGTGTGTTGCACGGAAAAACACGGCCGCGACGAGATCGACCGGCTGGCCAGGAAGGTGGAGAAGGCCTTATGAGCACCGTTTTCGCCAAATCCGTTCCCGGACGCGAGGGCGTCTGGCCTGAAAAACCCCGCACCGAGCCTGTGGATTTCATCCCCGAAGGGCTTTTGCGCGGCCGGGACGCCAATCTGCCGTCCCTGTCCGAGCTTGACGTGGTGCGCCATTTCACCCGGCTGTCGTCGAAAAACTACGGTGTAGACTCCAATTTCTATCCGCTTGGCTCCTGCACCATGAAGTACAACCCCAAGTTCACCGAGGAGGTGGCCGCCCTGCCCGGGTTTTCCCGGCTGCACCCCCTGGCCCCGCAGCTTCCCGGCGGCGGCGACATGGTGCCCGGCGCGCTCGAGGTCATGTACGAGACCGAGCAACTCCTGTGCCAGATCACGGGCATGGCCGCGTTCACCCTGCATCCCATGGCCGGGGCCCACGGCGAACTCACGGGCGCGCTCATGATGGCCGCCTACCACGCCGACAAGGGCCACGCCAAGACCAAGATCATCTGCCCCGACTCGGCCCACGGCACCAACCCGGCCTCGGCCGCCATCGCCGGATACGAGGTGGTGAGCATCGCCTCCAAGGACGGCATCATCGACCCCGAGGCCCTGGCCGCCGTGCTCGACGACCAGGTGGCGGGGGTGATGATGACCGTGCCCAACACCCTCGGACTTTTCGAGCGCCATCTGCCGCGCATCGTGGAACTGTGCCGCGCAGCGGACGCCCTGCTCTACTACGACGGCGCGAACCTAAACGCCATCCTGGGCAAGCTGCGGGTGGGCGACGCCGGGTTCGACGTGGTGCACTTAAACCTGCACAAGACCTTCGGCACCCCCCACGGCGGCGGCGGCCCGGGCTCCGGGCCGGTTGGCGTCTCCGAACGGCTCATTCCCTATCTGCCCATCTCCCGGGTCTTTAAGGACGAGGCCGGGCGTTTCAGCCTGCGTTACGACTATCCCAAGTCCATCGGCTACGTGGCCCCCTTCTACGGCAACTTCGGGGTCATGCTCAAAGCCTACGCCTACATCCTGCGCCTGGGCGGCGAGGGATTGACCCGCGTCTCGGAAAACGCCGTCCTGGCCGCCAACTACCTGCGAAAGCGCCTGGACGACCTTCTCGACGTGCCGTTTGACCGCACCTGCATGCACGAGTTCGTGGCCTCGGCCGAACGCCAGGGCAAAAACGGCGTGCATGCCCTGGACATCGCCAAGGCCCTGCTCGACCGGGGCTACCACGCCCCCACGATCTACTTCCCGCTCATCGTCAAGGAGGCCATCATGATCGAGCCCACCGAGACCGAGAGCAAGGACACCCTGGACGCCTTCGTGACCGATCTGCGCGAGATACTGGCCCTGGCCGAGACCAATCCGGCCGCCATCACCGCCGCGCCCGTGACCCTGCCCGTGGGACGTCTGGACGAGACCCGCGCCGCCCGGGCCATGGAGATCACCGATGACCTCGGCTGATCCGGCCGATCTGCTCATCATCGGCGGCGGCCCGGCCGGGACCGATGCGGCCCTGGCCGCGGCCGCCCTCGGCCTGCAAACCGTGCTCGTGGAGGCCGCCGAACTCGGCGGAACCTGCCTCAACCGGGGCTGCATCCCCACCAAGGTGCTGCTCGGGGCCACGGACGCCACGGACGAACTGGCCGCCCAAAGCCGCCTCAAACTCGCCGAGGGCCGCATTACCTACTCCCTGGCGGCGCTGCAAACCCGCAAGGACCGCCTCATCTCAGGAACCCGCACCGCCCTGGCCCAAGCCCTGGCCAAGGCCGGGGTCCGCCTCGAGACCGGACGCGTCACCCGCCTTTCCCCGGGCTCGGCCCGCATCGACACCCCAAACGGCCCCCACAGCGTGCCCTTTTGCCTGTGCATCCTGGCCACGGGGTCTCGCCCGGCCGTCTATCCGTCCATGGCCCCGGACGGCCGCGCCGTGCTCGACTCCACGGCCCTTTTGGGCCTCACCCAGGTTCCCGAAAGCCTGATCATCGTCGGGGCCGGGGCCATCGGGCTGGAATTCGCCGACATCTTCCACCGCCTGGGGGCGCGCGTCATCCTCCTCGAAGGGGCCGAGCGCATCGCCCCGGCCGAAGACCCCGACGTGTCCAAGGTGCTCACCCAGACGCTTTCCCGCAAGGGCTGCGTGGTCCGGGCCGGGGTGCGGGTCGCAAACCTGGCCACCGTGGACGGCCACGCCGTGCTGACGCTGGACACCGGCGAGGACATCCACGCCGAAAAGGCCCTGGTGGCCGTGGGCCGCTTCCCCAATTCCGACATCCCGGGCCTGGCCGACCTGGGGGTGCGGTTTTTAGGCGACGGCCAAAGCCGGGCCTGGATCGACGTCAACGACCACCTCCTGGCCGCCCCGGGCATCTACGCCGTGGGCGACGTCAACGGCCGCACGCTTTTGGCCCATGCCGCGGCGCATCAGGCCTGCTACGCCGTGCGCCACGCCGCCGGAAAAACCGCCGAGGCCTACGCCCCCGGGGCCATCCCGGGCTGCATCTACGGCAACCCCGAGACCCTGCGCGTGGGCCGTTTGTCCCGCGAACTCAGCACGCTCGGTCTCGAACCCGAAGTCTCCGAGGTCCAACTGGCCGCCAACCCCATGGCCCAGGCCCATGCCGCCACGGCCGGATTCGTGCGCGTGGTCTGGCTTGACGGCCGCGTGGCGGGCGTTACGGCCGTTGGGCGCGGCGTGGCCGCCATGGGAACCCTGGCCACGCTCATGGTCAACCAGGGCTTTACCCGCGACGATGCCGAAAAAACCATCTTCCCCCACCCAGGCCTCGATGAATCCCTGCGCGCCGCGCTGTTGGCGGGCAGGAAGAAGGGGTAAGGGGGAGGAGGGGGAGGAAAGGCTGCTGACAGTGTCAGCAGCCCGAAAATTACGAGCAGGTCGCGGCTTGGCCGCGCCGTAAGCGAGTTATTTTCGTGCCTCTCCGCCCGGCGGCTTGGCCGCCGCTGGCGGCGCAAAGCCCCGCCAGGGGCTTTGTCATCAATGACTGACGGGGGAAACTTCTTGAAAGAAGTTTCCCCCCGCGCCCCCCTTCAAGAACTTTCAATGGGGGCGGCATGGCTGGGCGCGAGGAAGGGAAACCGTTTGGGCACCCGTTTCCGGAAAGTGGTGAGATGCGCTTTTTTTGCCCCGGATGTGAACGATTCTTCCGCCATGCCAGCCGATGATTCCGCCATGCCGACCAGCGGTTCCGCCGTCGCCTGCGGCGCACAGCCCGGGCTTGAAAAACAGGGACTCTGGCGTCCCCGGGGAAGGGAAACCTTCCTTTTTTATGCTCCCGTAACGGCAAAGAAAGAAGGACGACTGTGATGAAACGCCCCCTGATCCTGGCCTCGACCTCGCCGCGTCGCAAAGAGTTGCTGGAACTGGCGGGCCTGGATTTCAAGGTCATGCCCAGCCACGCCCTGGAGCCGCTGCCGGACGAGAGCGAATCTCCAGAAGAATATGCCCAGGCCATGGCCCGCATCAAGGCCGTGGAGGTGTCCGGCAGACACCCGGACGCGGTGGTGCTCGGCGCGGATTCGGTCGTGGTGGTGGATGACGACATCCTGGGAAAGCCGGTGGATGAGGCCGACGCACAGCGCATGCTGGGCATGCTGTCCGGCAGGACGCACCGCGTGGTGACGGGGGTGTGCGTGGTCATGCCAGGACGCGAGGACCGGATGTTTTTCGTGTCTACCGATGTCACCATGGCCGAGATTTCGCCCCAGGCCGCAAAGGCCTATGTGGCCACCGGCGAACCCATGGACAAGGCAGGGGCTTACGCCGTCCAGGGCCGCGCCGCCTGCTTCGTCACCAGGATAAACGGGTCGTATACCAATGTGGTGGGGTTGCCGCTGGCGGAGGTGGTGGAAGCCCTCAAAGCCCAGTAACAAGAAAGGCGGGAGGTCGTTCACCCCGCCCGCATGTCCGCCCTCCCGGCCCGTACCCCTGCCGCCCATTGCGCCCTCGCCGCCTCTCGCCTATTCTCGGCCTTTCGCCTGAAACCGCACCGACGGGCTAGCCTCGTCCTGGCCGCCCCTCCCCGCACGATCCAGCCCCAAAAGGTGGTCCCCATGTCCGACGCCCCCGCAATCGACCTTGCCCGCCACGACGCCGTGGCCGTCATTTCCCTGCGCCGCCCCGAGCGCCGCAACGCCGTCAACGCCGCCATGGCCGGAGAGCTTCGCCGGGCGCTGGCCGACATCGGCGCGGACCCGACCGTGCGGGTGGCGATATTGACCGGCGACGCAGCCTGTTTCTGCGCCGGGATGGACCTTGCGGCCTTTCTGGACGGCCAGGGGCAGGAGACCAACTCCGGGCCGGGACGCTTTGCCGGGGTGGCCGCCCACACCCTGGACATCCCCCTGCTGGCCGCCGTGGAGGGCCCCGTCCTGGCTGGCGGATTTGAGATGGCCCTGGCCTGCGACATGATCGTGGCTGGCCAGGACGCCTTTTTCGGGCTGCCGGAGGTGCGGGTGGGGCTTTTTCCCGCTGCGGGCGGCGCTTTCCGCCTCATGCGCGCCCTGCCCCCCAATCTGGCCATGGAGATGCTGTGCGCCGCAAAACGTCTCTCCGCCGCCGAGGCGCACCGCTTCGGCCTGGTCAACCGGCTGGTCCCGGCCGGAACGGCGCTGGCGGCCGCCCTGGATCTGGCCCGGGAGATCGCGGCCATGGCCCCGCTTGGGGTGCGCGCCGCGCTGCGGCTGGCCCGGGCCGCCCGCGACGCCGACGCGGATCGGCTGTGGGCCGAAAACGACGTCCTGTGGGCGAAAATTTCCGCCTCGGCCGACGCGGCGGAAGGCCCACGCGCCTTTCTCGAAAAGCGGCCGCCCGTATGGACAGGGGCGTAGTCGCAGGGCCGCCGGTTTCGTCGACGCCGCTGGCACCACGACTGCGCGTGTTCCGTGGACCGGGCGCATCCCTGGCGCGTTTGCAGGGAAATCCGGTTCACCGCGACGCCGAGTCGCTGCTTATGAGGGAGTCATGTCTCCCCGACCTTCGCCATGCTTCAGCGCCATGTTTCTGCGCCATGCTTCAGCGCCATGTTTCTGCGCCATGCGACCGTGCCGTGCGTCTGCGCCATGCGTCGCGCCATGCGTCTGCGCCGGACGGGGCAGACCGGGCGGACGCCCCTCCGCGCCCGCCCGGCCTGTGCACTATCTCGGAAGGTTATGCGTCCAGCCCCGGCACCGGGAAGAGACGGCAGACATCCGCAACACGTCCCCGTATGTCCGCCCGTAGCGCCGCATCATCGGGACTGGCCAGCACGTCGGCCATCCAACCGGCCAGTTGCGCCATCTCCGGCTCCTTCATGCCCCGGGCCGTGGCCGCCGGGGTGCCCACCCGGATGCCCGAGGGCCGAAGCGGCGGGTTCGGATCGTCCGGGATGATCTGCTTGTTGGTGGTGATGCCCGCCGCGTCCAGAAGCTCTTCCGCCGTCCGGCCGTTGAGCCCGAAGCTTTGCTGCGTGTTCACCACCAGCATGTGGTTGTCCGTGCCGCCGGTCACCAGCGCCGCGCCACGCTGGTTGAACGTGGCCGCCATGGCCCTGGCGTTGGCCAGCACCTGGGCGGCGTAGTCCGCGAATTCGGGTTGCAGGGCCTTGCCCAGCGTCACGGCGATGCCCGCGATGACGTTCATGTGCGGGCCGCCCTGAAGTCCCGGAAAGACCGACTTGTCGATGGCCGCCGCGATGTCCTTGCGGCACAGGATCATGCCGCCGCGCGGACCGCGAAGGGACTTGTGCGAGGTGGTGGTCATGACGTCGAAGCCGAAATCCAGGGGGTTTCGCATCACGTTCCCGGCCACAAGCCCGGCATAGTGCGAGGCGTCGCACATGGTGTACGCCCCCACCTCGTCGGCCACGGCCTTGAATGCCGCATAGTCCAGGTCGCGCGGATAGGAGGTGTAGCCGCACAAGACCAGCCTCGGCCGGTGCTGCCGGGCCAGTTCCCGCACCGCGTCCATGTCGATGGCCCCTGTGGCCGGATCGGTCTTGTAGCGCACGAAGGTGAAAAGCCGCCCCATGTGCGACACGGGCGCGCCATGCGTCAGATGCCCGCCATGCGACAGGTCCATGGCCAGGATGGTGTCGCCGGGGTTGAGCAGCCCCAGGTACACGGCCTGGTTCATGGGCGAACCGGACAGGGGCTGCACGTTGGCGTGTTCGCTGCGAAACACGCGGCAGGCGCGCTGCCGGGCCAGGTTTTCCACCTGGTCCGTGAACTCCTGGCCGCCGTAGTAGCGCCGCCCGGGATAGCCTTCGGAATACTTGTTGGTGAAGACGCTGCCGAGCACGGCCAGCACCTCGGGATAGGTGTAGTTTTCGGACGGGATCAGTTCGATGCCGAGCCGCTGCCGGTTTTCCTCGCCGGTCAGGGTGGCGAATACTTCGGGGTCGGTGGCGGAAAGCTGGTCTCGCAGGGCGCGCATGGGCTCCTCCTTGACAGGAAGGTTGGCGTCGGGTGCGACGCAGCCCAGGCGAGCGGCATGAAGAGGTTTCGCGCTTCCCCGTGGTGGCCCACGTTTCTCGCCAGTCACGCGAAACGGTTGTGTGAGAGGCAGTGCCCATGTAGACCGGGGAGGGGCGGGGCGTCAAGGGTGCGGCGGCAGCGCGCTTCCGCACCGGCAGCCATGGGGTGACAACCGTATCCCCAGGGTTGCGCGCGCCGATCCACCGCCCTTTCGGCTGGCCCCCATGCCCAAAGCATCGAGAATATTCACCGGCTGCCGCCGCCCCAGGCCGGACAGCACCCAACCCGCGTTCATCACCCGTCGAGTCGCCGCATTGAACGTGAGGCCGCAAAAAAACCGCAGCGTCTGTACTCCTTCCTGTCAATAATGGCAGACCGGCGTGTCGCCGCACGTCTCATGGACGCAGGTATACGGACTCCCGTTGTTATAGAAATACCACTCCCCTATCCTGCCTGTTTTGTCATCGCAATACATGCCAGATATCTCCAGCGTCCCATCCAAAAGATACGACTTGTACGCGCCCGTCAACTCGCCATCCGTGTAGTGGCGTTCAACCCATGGATTCCCGTTCTCCCACCACCATTTGAAACTTCCGTGATAAACGTCTCCCTTGTACTCGATATGCGACGCCTTCTTGAAGTTTTCATGCCAGGTGATGACAAGCTCCCGTTCCCCGGTTGCGACATCATAGCAATATGCCGATATCGGCTTTGAGCTGTCGTCGTTATCGTATCTCTCTTCAGCGACAATAAATCCAAGTGTAGGATGCTTCCAGGTCCGTATGCTCCCCACATATTGCATCGGCCACCTGGGCGGCACGTCCAGGCAATACTGCGGTTCGCCGTCCAGCCGGATCTGGACCGTGGCCAGATGCGCCGTCCGGTAGGGATAGGACGTGTCGCCGTTGCTGGCCACGGCGATGACCGCATCCCCCTGGCCCACGCTGAAATGCAGCGGTTCTCCCGGCGTGATGACGCCCAGGCGCGTATAGCCCGCGCCCGAGGAAATCTTGTACAGCGCATAACTGATGTTGTCGGCCTCTTTGGCCACAGCGGCCCACTTCGTGTCGCCGGACTCCAGATGGTTGAACATGACCCTCCAGATCCGTCCCGAAAACGGCTCGATGCTGTCGGAAAATATGCCGTATGGCTGGTAGCCGTCGGTTGGGGTCTTGAGATACTTGGTGATGCTGCTCGGCAAGGCTGGCCAGGCGGAATAGGCCGTGGTCTTCGAAGCGGCTTTCTCCAAAAAATTTATCCACTTGGACGATGTCGTGGTCATGCCCCCCTCGGTTTCGATGAGCGCGCCCAGGTCGGACAGCCCGGAAGTTCCCGTTCCCTGGGCCTGGATGTTGCGCCACAGGTCGTAGACGAACACGTCACTGCCACGCGCGTCGCGCAGATAGCGCAAAAACCCCGACGCCCAATATCCAAGATTCTGGATGCCGGTATGCCCCCCCCCGGTCGCCAGCCCATACTGGTAATCCGGGAGGGTGTTGAGAAACACCTGCGAGACGTAGGTGGACGACCCCAGCATCACCCCCTCGAACCACACCGACGAGGCCTCGGACAGGAGAAGGAAATGCGGCGTGGCCAAAGGATGACGCAGGGCCAGGGCGGACCTCGGGTTGTAGAGATTCTGGATGATGTGGAAGTATTCGTGTCCGATCGTCGCCTTGAGGCGCTCCAGGTGTTCCGGCGTGCAGATTTCCACGTTGATGTTCATGTACTGCCCGCCCTTGCCCGAGAGCGGCACGCCCACCTCGCCGTCGATCTCGCCCATGCCCCGCTCCACGGTGATGTTCACCGGGTTTCGCAGGCCGGTGGTGGCAAACCCCATGTCCGCCAGTTTCGCATAGGCGGATTCCGCAAAATTGAGGATCTGCTGCGGGATGTCTTCCGGATGGGCTGCTATCGAGGCCGGATAATACAGGCGGAAATGGTCGCTGCGCAGTGTCTCGAAACCGGTGATGCGCCAAAAGGTGGCCTCACGCCGGGTGGCGACGTCGAGCGGCGCGTCTTGCCTGCGATTGGCCGCCGGCAGCGATTCGCTGTCGTTTGGGCCGATGTCGACGTAGAGCATCCCGGAAACCACCCGGCCCATGACCAGGGTCGGCCGGACGTCGCTTCGATCACTGCCGACAATCAGGTTGTCGGCCAAGGCCACAGGTATTTCCCGGTCCAGACCTCCGACGAAACCAAGGCAGAGTGTCAGTGGTCGGTTCCAGCCTTGCGCCTCCACCCGGAGCGTCCAGACCAGGGATTGGCGGTTGCCCAGGTAGTCGGGGTCAACCTGTCGGCCGGAAAGCGCGACCTGGGTTGCCGATGCAAATCCCCCAGCCGGAACGGTCACCGATACCTCGCCCACGGCCAGGACGCCGCCAGCGGAACCAATAGCGGCGCGTGCCGAGGGACTTGCCGCCGCAACGACCGCTGGAATCATCAAGAGCAGAACATCACCCTCCGCCTCAGTCTGGGCAAAAGCGTTATTGCAACACATGGAATGTGCGCCTATGAAATACAACACGAAAACCAGTACGAAGACATGACGATCTTTATTTGGCATCATGCTTTTCCCCGGCAACCATATCTTAAGAATCACAATTTAAAAATATCCTGGCCAAATCTCATATGCCATCAGAACTCACGACGTCTCTCCGTCATGACATTCTTTCGTTATGCAACGGTGCCAATTTGTTCTCTCAATCATTCAGCATCATTAAATAGAACCACCGCATACGGGATATGAGACATTTTTCCGAACAAAGGATAGTCATCCTTATGAGAGAAATAGAACATGCCATAGAGTCTCGTCAAGCGCCAATCTCCCCATGGTGATACCTGCACCGTTTGATCCATATTTTTCCTAAGAACACCAAAGGTTATACACGTATGGTGGAGGTCATGAAGATCTTAGCAATGCGATTGTTCCGCTCCAGGATACAAAGACCAACGGGATTTTCATGCGGCCGGGGACGGTGAAAACATTTCCTGCCGGGTGCTCCACCGTCTCTGTGCATTTCTGGCCGCCGTAGTCGCGCCGCCCGGGATGGCCTTCGGAATACTTGTTGGTGAAGACGCTGCCGAGCACGGCCAGCACCTCGGGATAGGTGTAGTTTTCGGACGGGATCAGTTCGATGCCCAGCCGCTGCCGGGTTTCCTCGCCGGTCAGGGTGGCGGACACTTCGGGGTCGGTGGCGGAAAGCAGGTCTCGCAGGGCGCGCATGGGCTCCTCCTTGTCAGGAAGGTTGGCGTCGGGTGCGACGCAGCCCAGGCGAGCGGCATGAAGAGGTTTCGCGCTTCCCCGTGGTGGCCCACGTTTCTCGCCAGTCAGGCGAAACAAGTATATGAGAGGCAGCGCCCATGTAGACCGGGGAGGGGCGGGGCATCAAGGGGAGGGGTGCGCCTTGATCATATCCCGGGACGCTGTCGCACTCCGGCACGACGACCGACCTTTCCCAGCGAAGCCCTACCGGCTGCGAAGCCAATCAAGCGCATATCGCTGTGCCTTGTAGGCATCGGGGGCTGTCCAGAAACCGATGTGCGACGCCTTGTCGATCCACAGCAGTTGCGCATCGGCAATGGCCCCATGGGCATATTCTGCATCACGCGGCGGCACGTCGTTATCCGCGTCGCCGTGAATGATCAATGTCGGGCAGCGGATGGCATCCAGCGGCAGCCTGTCTATCGCCGCACCAAGGGCGATATCGTTTTCCGCCCCGGACTTTCGTTCTTCAAACCGGGAACTCATGGTCTGGAATATGGCATCGAAAACCGCAAATTTGTTTTCGTCGGCAAGGATCTCCTTGACGCGCGTTCCGATCTCATGCTTGGCAAGCGTGCTTTCCGTCTGCAACAAGCTTTTGACGACGGATGCCGGAAAGTGCTTGAAAAAAAATCCCAGCAGCCATTGCCCGGATCTGCTGAGATACATCCACTCCTCAATGGCGTTGATGTCGTCCCCCTTGGCATACCGCATGCTTATGCCGTCGATCACCACCAGGGCCGTGACTTTCCCGGGGTGGCGCTGGGCCAGTTGATAGCTCGCCGGGCCGCCGCCGGAAGCGCCGACCACGATGGCGTCCGGGATATGCAGGGCCTCCAGCAGGACGGCCATAAAATCGCCCTGCTCTTCAGCCGTCTTGCCAACATGCAGCGGCGTCCCGAGATATCCCGGCCGCGACGGCGCGACGATCCGATATCCGTTGATCCGGAACAGCTCGCCCAGCACCAGCGCCTGATCGTAGCCGCCTGGTCCGCCGTGCCCCAGCAGGACAACCGGCCCCTCTCCGCGCGTGGCGTATTCCACCTGTCCGAGCGCCGTATCAATACGCGTGGACGGATAAGCCAGGCATGCCCGCAAGGCCCGCGCCGTGACGAGTTGCTCGTCTCCCAGGGACTCTTTGAGATCTCGCGAAAAAAGAACCGACATCTCCGCTCCTTGTGGTTTGCTGCAGCCGGAAACCGGGGCAAACGTCGCGCCGCAACGGCGCTCATACCCCCAAGGCTGTCCAACTATCCCCATTTTGTCAACGCCGAACGGCTCCCTTGGCCCCCAGGTGACCGGTCAATTCGTGTGCTATCTAAATCGGTCATTTCCATTTGTCATTGACACGCCGAACGGCTCACTTGCCCATGCTCCGGATGAACGGTCGATTCGTGTACTGCCTCATTCGGTCATCTTTCCTTGCCATGGCCGCACGGCACACTCCCACGATCCGAGTCTGCAAACGACCTTTGCGGCGCAGCCAAAAGCCCTGTCCCAGAACCCAGCTCCGACCCCACTCCATCAATCATCGCCCGGCCTCAGCGCCGACGGCCGTTGGCGCTTCGGCGTCTTCGCCCGCCGCCGCCGGAAAGGCCACGACCACCGTGGTTCCCTTTTCCGGAACCGACGCCACCTTGACAAACCCGTGGTTCGCCTCGAGGATTTCCCTGGCGAAGGACAGTCCCAGTCCGGCGGAATAGGCCTTGGTGCTGAAACACGGCTCGAAAATTTTCGGCAAGATCGCCGCCGGAATGCCCTTGCCCGCATCCGCTATGCGGAAGGTCGCCATGTCTCCCTCACGCCCGGCTGCGACCTCGACCACACCGCCTTTGGGCGAGGCCTCGATGGCGTTCGTTACTATCTCGCCGAGACCGACCAGCACGCTCTCCAGGTCGGCCCGCAGCCAGACCTCTTCCGGACCCGGGGAGACATGCAGGCGCACCCGGGCCACCTCGGCCTTGTCCCGGCCGTTTTGTTCCAGTCCGGCCAGAACGTCGGCGGCGGAAAATCGATGCATGAGATACGGCACATCATGCTTGACCTTCAAAATGCCGTCGATCAACCCCTCAAGCTTGTGCGACTCCTCAACGATGATCTGCAGTCGCGAGGAGACAGGCTCGTCCTTGTCACACTTGCGAAGCAGCGATTTCGCAAAGTTGGCGATGGTAAAAAGCGGATTGCGCGTTTCATGGGCCAGGGTGGCGGCCATCCGGTCGGATATGACGTGCCGTTCCAGCAAGATAGCCTGATCCCGGCTCCTTTTGATCTCGTCGAGCGCCTCGGAAAGTTTTGCGTTGGCCTGACGGAGCAACAAAAATCCTTTTTCCACAAACGAATAATACAGGGTCACAGCGGAAATAAAGACAAAGGTGATGGTATTGATGGCCCCGCTCACCGGACTGATGGACTCCCATATTTCCCTGTGCCCCGTGTTCACAAGAATATCGCGCACGATATGCCCAACCCCGCGACCCACGGAAAATGCCGTCAGGGCCAAGGTGAGCATATAGATGTACGACCACAGAAGTTCTCGCGGCTCCCGGCGCATCAACCTGTGCGCATACCGGGTTGCGGCAAAGGACAGAACGATCATCATTGCCGACCCGAAAAAATCGACAAGATAGACGGGCAGTACGGGAAGCGGCAGGTTCATGGGCGCTCCTTGCAAAAGGCCCGAAGCCCCAGGAGGAAGAACAGCATGGCTGGAACCGCGATCAGATGGTCAAGCTTGCAGGCGTAATAAAGCAGCGCCTGCCAGGCCGGGGCCGCGACCAGAACCCGGTCCCAGGGATTCGTCCCTCCGGCAAAGGCCGGCGAGGGCATGAGTTCCTCCAGCCAATGCCCCAGGAAGGCCACGGCATTCCACGCGGCAAACAGCAGGCAGGATGCGGCGATGTATTTCCAGCCCCGGGACGTCCATTCCACATGACGCCTGAGGCGGAAATACAGCACCACCATCGCCAGAAGAAACAGCAGATGTCCGAACTGGTGGGAATACAGGCCCTCGGCCCCGCCATGCGTCTGGATCGCCAGGGCCTCCTGCGGGGCGTAAAGAGCCAGGACCACGAACAGCGCCAGCCACATGCCTCCGGACAGGCCGCCCCGCGCCGGGGCCCATCCGCGCCGCGAACACCCGCCGCTGCCGCGCAATCCGCCGCCCCTGTGGCCATCCGATGGAAAGGCCATAGTCTCGACCTCCTCCAGGTTCCTCCATACTGGCTGCCAAAGCTACGCCGTTTTATGGGTTGCAACAATACAAAATCCCATCTATCGAAGCGCAAGATGATTTTCCGGCGCAACCACCACACGCATTTCGCACCCCCTTCTCCCGAGTGCCGCACAAGGCCCCAGGCGTACCCCCCGTCCCCTCTCGTCTCTGTGCCCATGGAGCAGCCCAGGGACCACGAGCCGGGAGCGGCCCTGGCAAGCCGAGACAACCGCCCCTCGGCAGCGATCCCCACAAACGGCAAAACGCCGCCCGGCAGAGACCGGACGGCGTTTTGAGCGAAAACCGTTGAAACGGCGTATTACAGCGTGCCGCGAAATTCGTCGCGACGGTTCTTGGCCCAGGCGGACTCGCCGTGACCCGGATCCAGGGGACGCTCCTTGCCGTAGCTCACGGTGGAGATGCGGCTGGCCTCGACGCCCAGGTTGACCAGGTACTGGGCGGAAGCCTGGGCGCGGCGTTCACCCAGGGCCAGGTTGTACTCGGCGGTGCCCCGCTCGTCGCAGTGGCCCTCGACGACCAGCTTGACCTGCGGGTACTTGCGCAGCACCTCGACCTTGCGGGTCAGAATCTGCCGGGCCTCGGGGGTCAGGGACGAGCTGTCGAAGGCGAAATAGACCATCTGGGACAGCTCGGTGTTGGCCTGGCCGAGCATCTCGCGCAACTGACGCTCTTTCTCCAGGCGCTGCCTCTCCTGCTCCTCCCAGCTGGCGTCCGCGCCGTCGCCGGGACCGGCGGCCTTCTTGGCGCAACCCGCGCCCAGAAGGGACACCATCAACACCACCAAAAACAGACTGACGATCCTTCCTCTCATGGTTCTCTCCTCCTCAAGATTTCCGCATGCAAAACAGGCTGACGGGCAACACGCCTGCCACCCGTGCGGCTTTACAATGATTTCCAGCACCCTGCCCGATGGGCGGAAGACTGTTTACGCCTTCCGCCAGGAATTGCAACTCCTTCTTATCGCACAGGCTCTTTGGCGTAATCACATGCCGCAGCACTGTTTTTCCCTGATGCAGGTGATCCTTGTTGCAGCATGGTACGCCCTCGCGCATCACACGCCAATGTACCGGCCTTCCTATTTCCCCGGTAAAGGCCCCCAGGAGGGCATCCTGGCCGGGCCGTCTCCAGTGGGCACCATGACCGGTTGTGTGCCGTGCCGGGTGGTGATGTAGATCTTGGACGCCCCGCCCCGGGTGGAGGCAAAGGCGATGAAATAGCCGTCCGGCGCAAAGGACGGATTTTCGTCCGAGCCCCCGCCCGAGGTGACCTGCTGTTCGGCCCCGGTGGCGATGTCGAGGACGAACACCTTCTGGCCGCCGCCGGTCTGGCGGGTGAAGGCCACCAGGGTTCCGTCCGGGCTCATGCTGGGGTTGGTGTTGTAGCCGAATTTGGTGAGGCGTCGGGTGGAGCCTGAACCCATGTCGCGCAGATAGATGTTGGGGCTGCCGGACTCGTCCGAGACGTAGGCCATGAGCCGCCCGGTCCTGTCGAAGCTGGGCGAGACCGCGATGCCGTTGGTCTTGACCGTGGGCGTGGTGGGCTGGAAGGCCGAATTCAGGATATAGATGGCCGATTCGCTGCGCAGATTCAGGGCCACGGCGATCTGTCCGTTGGGCAGGAAACGGGGGCTGACCACGCTGGTGCAGGGCAGGGTGTGCACCGCGGGCTTGCCGCCGCCGGACCACACGCCCAGGTAGTGGGACCGGGAACCGATGAGGGTGAAGGCGATCTTGCCGCCGTCAAAGGACCAGGAGGGGCTGATGGCCATGCCCAGATCCCCGTAGCTGGTAATTCTGGTCAGGCCGCGCCCCATGGGCCGCACCACCCAGATGTCGCTGCTTTTGGGGCCGTTTGGCTTGGAAAAGGCCAGTTGCGAATTGAAAAAACCGCCCTGCCCGGTGAGCTTGAGCATAAGCTCCATGCAGAACCGGTCGGCGATGTCCGGGAGCTGGGCGTCGGTGACGGCATCGAAGCCCTTGCCCACGAGAATTTTCTGGGAATAGACCTCGAAGGCCCGAAGCTCCACGTTGCCGAGGTTGCCGCCCGGGGTCCAGTTGGAGGTGACCAGGATGTCGACGCGGGCCAGTCCGAAGGGCTTGAAATCGATCTGATCGGCCTGGGGGCCGGATATCTGCCCGAGCACCTGGGATTGGGGGACCACCTGCAAAAAGGGCATGAAGGCCAGGTTTTTATTGATGAGATCCTGGAGCTTGCTGGACGCGGCGTCCTGGCCGCCCCCGGCGAAGGGCTGGGACAGGACAAGATTCATCCTGGCCTGGCCGGGGCCCTGAATGTTCACGGTCAGGGAATCCTGGGCCATGGCGTACCGGACGGGGGCGAAAAGGGATGCGGCGAATAACGCCGCCATCAGGGCAAAAACAGAGAGAATACGGCTCATTGTCGAATGTCCCGTGCGTTGAAGGTGAGTTGCAGGACGCTTACGTTCCGGGGGGCGCAAAGCGCCATGGCCGTCGCCGCCGCGACAAGAACGATACCGCTTCGCATGGCCGTCATCGGGCGACATCGCTCGGGCTGAAGTTCACATTCAGGACGCTTAAGCTCGGCAAGGGCGGCGGCGGCAGGGCCTCGGCCGCCTTCACGGCGTTGAGCACGGACGTGTCATACGCGGGCATGCCGGACGACTGCACCAACACATATTTGAGTATACGGCCATCCTTGCCGATATGCAATTCCACCACGGCCCCCTGCTTGCCGCCAGCGTCTTTGCTCGAAAACCGCCAGTTCTTCTTGATGATCATCGTGACGATATGGGCGTAGACCTGAAGCGTGGCTCCGCCGCCGCCCCCGCCGGGTCCGGTTTCGCCTTGTCCGCCGCCGCTGCCTGTGGAACGCTTCAGGGCGGCAAGCTCCCTGGCCAGGGCCTCTGAGGAACCCGCTTGCACCGACGAGGTTTCGGCCGGGGCCGCCCCCGCCGTTGAGGCCCGGGCCTTGGCCTGTTTCAAGGCCTCGGCCATGACGTCCTTGGCGCTCGGCTTTTCCGGGTCGCTTTTTGCGGCGTCGGCTTGGTTCTGCGGCACGTCACCGGGCTTGGCGCCATGATCGCCGGGCCTTTCCAGGGCGTTTCCCTGGGCTTCGGACCAGAACGGTTCCAGGGTGATGACCAAGGGCGTGGCCCCGCCACCGGGCGCGTCGTCGGCCGCCAGGGTCCGGCCCGGGGCGCAAAGCGCCATGGCCGTCACCACCGCGACAAGAACGATACCGCTTCGCATGGCCGTCATCGGGCGACATCGCTCGGGCTGAAGTTCACATTCAGAACGCTTAAGCTCGGCAAGGGCGGCGGCGGCAGGGCCTCGGTCGCCCTCACGGCGTTGAGCACGGACGTGTCATACGCGGGCATGCCGGACGACTGCACCAACACATATTTGAGTATACGGCCATCCTTGCCGATATGCAATTCCACCACGGCCAGCAGATTGTCCCGCGTCTGGGCGAACCGCCAATTTTCCTTAATGATCTTCTTGACGATATCGGCATAGACCTGAAGCGTGGCCCCGCCGCCTCCCCCGCCGCCACCGCCGCCGCCGGGTCCGCTCCCGCCTTGTCCGCCGCCGCCGCCGCTCACGGAACGTTTCAAGGCGGCGAGTTCCCGGGACATGGCGTCGGAGGAACCGGACGGCCCCGAGGCAGACCCGCTTGAGGCCTGGCCGGACTTGGCGGCCTGGGCCTGGGCCTGTTTGAGGGCCTCGGCCATGACGTCCTTGGCGCTCGGCGCGGCGGGGGCGGCCTTCTTGGCGTCGGCCTGGGCCTGTTTCAGGGCCTCGGCCATGACGTCCCGGGGATCGGGCTTCTTGGCCTCGGGCTGGGGCTTGGCGTCCGCGACCTTGGGCGGTTCCGGCGGCTTGGGCTTGTCCTCGGCCTTTTTGGGGGGCTCTTTTTTCGCGTCTTCCTTGGGGATGGGCGCGGCCTGGGGCTCCGGCTTGGGCTCCGGCTTGGGTTCGGGCTTGGGTTCGGGCGGCCTGGGCGGCTCGGGCGGCCGCGCCGCCACGGGTTCGGGCGGCTGGGGCCTGGCCTGGATGGGCGCGGCGTCGG
>JAVHLG010000043.1 GCA_031082225.1 Desulfovibrionaceae bacterium
CTTTTTCAAAAGGTTTCCCCCCTTGCCGCCGGAGGCACGCTCCCCGCTATCTCCAGCCGCCTGGGCGGCCGCCCAGGTAGCGCCGGGCCAGGCGGCGCAGGACGGCGGTGTCCGGCTGGTGCGGATTGTGGCCGGGTCGGGGCACGGGCAGGGTATGGAGATGGGCGAAGGGCGTCTCCAGAAGGCAGGCGTTGACGGCGTGGACGAGCAGCGTCTCAAGGCCGATGACGTCGGCGGCGTTGTAGGCCAGTAGCGTCTCCAGCACGGCCTCGTCGCCGGTGCGTTGGTATTCCCGCCATAGGATGACCGCGAAGTAGCCGTCCACGCCGTCGAGTTCGCCCCGGTCGATGCCGAGGCGTTTCTCGCAGGCCTTGAGCCCGCCCTTGATGCCAAGCGCCCCCAGGACGCAGCGCAGGTCGATGTGGGCCTGGGGCAGGCCGAGGCCGAGGTTGCGCCGCAGGACCGGCACGTCGAACGAGCGGCCGTTGTAGGTCACGATCACCGGATAGCGGGCGATGTCGGCCGCGAAATCGTCCAGGTTGCGGCCCCGGGCGTAGGTCCGGGCGTTTTTGCCGTCGGAGAGGGCCACGGCGGTGACGATCTGCTCCGGTCCGCCGTCGGTCTCGATGTCCACATAGGCCACCTGGCCCTGAAACGCCGGGAAAAGCCGCCAGGTGTCGGCGGGTTTGAGGCGGCTGGCGAAGTATCGGGCATCCCCGACGGCCAGGCGCAACCGGGAACCGGCCAGTTCGTTGCGCCACAGGGCCGCGTTGCGGCCTGCCTTCCCGGTGTCCGCTTCCGCCGACAGGTCGTCCCACGAGGTCACGCCACGTTCCCACAGGCGGCGTTCCCTGGTCCCGCCGATGCCGGTGAGGTGGCAAAACGTCTGCTCAAGCATTGCGTCTCCTTTTCGTGCCGGGTCGCTGAAAGGCGGCGCCGTGCGCCCATCGGGCCATCCCGTGGCCGGTTCGCGGCCGGGCGGTGAGGCCGGGCGGCGTCATTTGCCGATGCAAAAGGTTTCGAAAATCGACGCGAGCACCGCGTCCGGGGTCATCTCGCCGGTGATGTCGGCAAGGGCCGCGCAGGCCGTCTCCAGGCGCACGCCCAGAAGGTCGTAGGGCACGTCCCGGGCGATGTCCCGGGTCAGGTCCGTGAGTTCGTCCAGGGCCCGGGCCAGGGCGGCGGCCTCGCGCTGGTTGGGGGACACGGCGACAGGCGGCGGGGCGTTTTCCGCGCCCAGGCGGCGGCGTATGGCGACCGTCAGGGCGTCGAGGCCCAGGCCGGTTGCGGCCGAGACCCGCAGGGTCTCGAAGCCCAAGCCCGCCAGGGCGGCGGCGGGATCGGGGTCGCCTTGCGGCAGGTCGGCCTTGTTGACCACGGCCATGACCCGGGACGGTCCGAGGGTCCGGGCCAGGGCCAGTTCCCGGGCGTCGTCGTCGCCGTGGGCCAGGGGATGTGCGCCGTCCACCACGAAAAGGGCCAGTTCGGCCGCCTGGACCCGCTTTTCCCCCCGGTCCCGGCCCACGGCCTCGGCCTCGTCCCCGGTCTCGCGCAGGCCCGCCGTGTCCGTCAGGCGCACGGGCATGCCGCCAAGGTCCAGGGTTTCCTCCAGATAGTCCCGGGTGGTGCCGGGTATGCCGGTGACGATGGCCCGTTCGCGGCCCAAAAGGGCGTTGAACAGACGCGATTTTCCGGCGTTGACCCGTCCGAACAGGACCACGGACGCGCCCTCGCGAAAGGGCCTGGCCTGGCGGTTGGCCGCAAGAAGCTGACGAATCCGGGCGGCGACGTCGGCCGTCCCGGCGGCGAACGCCTCCCTGGACAGGCACTCCACGTCCTCCTCGGGGAAATCCACGGCCAGGCAGACCCCGGCCCGCAGCGCCTCCAGGCCCTGGCGCAGTTCCCGGGCCAGTCGGCCCATGGCCCCGTCCAGCCTAGCCAGGGCCATGTCGGCCTGGACCGGGGTGGCGGCGGCGATGAGCTCGGCCACGGCCTGGGCCTGTGACAGGTCCATGCGGCCGTTTAGAAAGGCCCGCAGGGTGAATTCCCCGGGACCGGCCGGGCGTGCGCCCATGGCCAGGCAGGCGGCCAGGATGGCGTCGGTGGTGGCCGGGCCGCCGTGGCAGGAGATTTCCACCGTGTCCTCGCCGGTATAGGAACCGGGGCCGGGCATAAACGCCGCCAGCACCTCGTCGATGCGGCGGCCGTCCGGGGCGTGCAGGCAGCCGTGGTGCAGGCGGTAGGGGAGAAGGGTCGTGAACCCGGGCCGGGAGGAGCGAAAAAGGGCCAGGGCGGCCTGGCGGCAGCCCTGTCCGGAAAGGCGGATCACGGCCACGCCGCCCGCGCCCGGGGGAGTGGCCCGGGCCACGATCATGTCCCGGCCGGGGCCGGTGGGGGATGTCTCTGGGCTCATTTGGTGGTGTGTTTGAAGACGCCGTCCCACGGTCCCTGGGGAGGCGCGGCGGCCAGGGCCCGGCAGCGTTCGGCCTGGAGGGCGTAGATCGCGTCGGGGTATGCGGCGGCCAGGGTTTCGTAGGCGGCAAGGGCCTCGGGGAAGCGTCCGGCCCGGTACAGGACAAGGGCGGCGGCGGCCTTTTCCAGTTCGTCCGCCCGTGCCGCGTATTCCTGGCGGCTGAGGGGGCAATAGATGGTTACGGGCTCGGCCTTGCCCTTGACCAGAACCCGGTCCACCTCCTGGAAGAAGACGTCGTCCGGGGCGGCGGCGGCGATGGACTCCGTGACCAGGATTTTTTTCCGGTAATACTTGGTCAGCCCTTCCAGGCGGGAGCACAGGTTCACGGTGTCGCCGATGACCGTGTAGTCGAAGAGGTCTTCGGAACCGAAGTTGCCCACCCGGGCCATGCCGCAGTGCAGGCCCACGCCGATGTCAATACGCAGGCCGTAGGTCTCCTCGAAGCCCACGTTGATGCGGGCCAGTTCCTCGTGCATGGCCATGGCCGCGGCCAGGGCCTTGGCCGCATGCCCTGGCACGGGCAGTGGGGCGTTCCAGAAGGCCATGATCGCGTCGCCGATGAACTTGTCCAGGGTGCCCATATGCCCGGTGATGATGCCGGTCATGGGGGTCAGGTAGCGGTGCAAAAGATCCACCACCTGGGTGGGGGTGAGCTTCTCGGACATGTTGGTGAAGCCGCGCACGTCGGAAAAAAGCACCGTGACCTCGCGTTCCTCGCCGGTCAGCGTCAGGCGGTCCGGCGAGGCCACCAGGTCGTTGACCACGGCCGGGGGCAGGTAGTGGGAAAAGGCCGCGTGGATGAAGCGTTTCTGGCGTTCCTCACGCCAGAACTTGAGAAAGGTCAGGGCCGTGAAATTGACCAGAAGGGTCAAAAGGGGCGCGATGGGGGAGATGACGAAACGGTGCGTGGCCAGGGCCTGGGCGGACCCGAACCACATGGCCAGGGCCAGGGCCGCAAAGGGGGCCAACAAAAACATGGCCCTGGTCCAGGCCAAAAGGGCGGCGGCGGCCAGGCCCACGGCCAGGACGGCGCAGAGTTCGAGTCCGGGGGCCCAGTCCGGGCGCAACAGAAAATCCCCGCTGACGATCATATCCGCCAGGGTGGCATGCACCTCGACCCCGGGCATGGCCCGGTCCAGGGGGGTGGCCCGCAGGTCGCGCAGGCCGGCGGCCGAGGCCCCGATAAAGACGATCTTGCCGTGCAGGGCCTGGGGATCGGCCGACCCCGTGAGCACGTCGGCGGCGCTTATGCGCGGGAACGTCCCGCCGGGGCCCCGGTAGTTGATAAGCACCCGGCCCTGGCCGTCCAGGGGGATGACCCGCCTTTGGCCGTCAGGAAACGGCAGGGTCAGGGATTCCACCCCGCCGTCGTCCACCCGGACCACGGCGTTTTTGATTCCCAGGGCCAGCATGGTGGTGGCCAGGGACAGGCTGGGCACGACCGTCTCCCCGTGGGCCAGGAGCATGGGGGAGCGGCGCACGATGTTGTCGGGATCGGGAATGGTGTTGAAAAAGCCCGCTCCGGCGGCGGCCGCCAGAAGGCGGGGCAGGGGGCAGACCGCGCCTGGGGCGTTTTGCAGATAGTCGCGCATGGGGCGCGCCCCCGGGGCGGTGATCGTGGCGGCCCGAAGCGGAGGGAGGTCGCAGGGCGGTCCGGGGGATTTCGCCGCATCGGTTTTCGGGGCGAATTCGAGGTAGTAGCCCAGAACGCACGGGGCGTCGCGCAACACCCCGGCCAGCACCGCATCGAAGTCGCCCAGGGCGTTGGGCAGGCCGTCGAAGGAGACGTCGAGTTTGAGCTCCTCGCGGAAGGCGCGGCGCATGATCTCCGGGGAGGTGCGGTCGGGCTCGGCGAACACGATGTCGACGCCCACGGCCAGGGCCCCGGCGGCCTTGATGCGGGCCAGGAGCAGGGCCACCCGGAAGCGCGGCCAGGGCCATTGCCCGTAGGCGGCCAGGCTTTTCTCGTCCAGGTCCACCACCACGGGCAGGCCGCTGGGGACGCTTTTGAGCTCCCGGCGCATGGTCACGTCATAGAGCTTGAGTTCCTGGAACTGGAGCCAGCCCGGACGCAGGACGTACAAGGCGGCCATGCACAGGGTGACGGCCACGCCGGTGAGGAAGATGATCCCCCGGCCCCGGGACAGGCGGCCGCACAGGGGGGTCAGGCAGTCGATGAATCGTCTCATGGGCGTGTCGGGGGTTAGTGGGGCATGGTGGCGTCAGCCTCGGGGCCGATCCGGGGAGGATAGCGTTTTCGCGTCCCGATGGGAATGGCGGGCGGCGGGCAGGGGGGGGCGTGTCGGGAACAACCCCGGAAAGAATCCGGACGCGAAAAAAGACGGGACCGCGCCAGGCGCGGTCCCGCCGAACAAGCGTGAGGGAAACCCGGATTAACGCTTGGAGTACTGGAACCTGGCGCGGGCGCCGCGCTGGCCGTACTTTTTGCGCTCTTTCTCGCGGGGATCGCGGGTCAGAAGGCCCGCCTTTTTCAGGGGGGCGCGCAGTTCGGGATCGACCCGCAAAAGGGCCCGGGCGATGCCGTGCCGCACGGCCTCGGCCTGACCGGTGAGGCCGCCGCCGCAGACATTGACCTTGATGTCGTACTTGCCTTCGCTGCGGACCACGGCCAGGGCCTGACGCACGATGAGGTGCAGGGTGGGCCGGGGAAAATATTCCTCATAGGGCCTGTTGTTGATGAGGATGCGGCCGTTGCCTTTGTAGAGGCGGGTGCGGGCCACGGCGGTTTTGCGCCGTCCGGTGCCGTAGAAGAAATCGTCGCTCATGCGTGTCTCCCGATACCGAGGGATTTAGAGGTCGATGGGCTTGGGCTGCTGGGCCGTATGGGGATGCTCGGTTCCGGCATAGACCTTGAGCTTTTTCAGCATGGCCCGGCCGAGCCTGTTTTTCGGGAGCATGCCGCGCACGGCCTTCATGATCACCTGCTCGGGCTTGGTCTGCATCATGGTCCGCAGCGTGGTTTCCTTGAGGCCGCCGATGTAGCCCGAGTGGCGGTAGTACATCTTCTGGTCCAGCTTGCGGCCGGTGAACCGGATCTTGTCGGCGTTGACCACCACCACGAAGTCGCCCCCATCCATGTGCGGGACGAATTCGGGCTTGTGCTTGCCGCGCAGGCGGCCGGCCAGGGCGCTGGCCAGACGGCCCAGGATCTTGTCCGAGGCGTCCACGATCAACCAGTCGTGCTGGATATCTTTTTTGGAAGGGGAGAACGTTTTCATGACCGCTCCTTAAATGTGCTCGAAAGGCGGATTGTCTATCTCCATCGTGGCATCTTGTCAACCCTTCGCGCCGCGATTTCCGGATCGGCCCCGGCATAAAGGTCGGGGAGGGGTTCGGGCGCCACACGACAAGGCGGCGGTGCTGCAGACGGGGCGTGGCCACGGGCGCGGCCCGAAGCGGCGTCGGGGGCATGGTCTGCGAACCGATGCCCCCGGAGGAATACGCCGCGAGGAGTGCGCCAAAGGTGATGGGAATACGCCCTGGGGGCCCTTCCCCGTCGTCGGCCTAATGTTGCGTCCGGTACCTGCCGTTATGGTTTCGCAAGGGGGAACACCTTGAATGTATGATTTTTATTCATAAAATACATACATGTTTTTTTTGTGAACGCCATACTAGGCCGGATTCTTCTTCTCCCATTCGGCCACGTCGCAGACGTCCTCGACCTCCTCCCGGCCGGTGAACATGGCCTTCACGTGGGCGAAGACGGTGTGCCCGGTGGTGGTCATGTAGACGTGCACGATGAGGAAGATGAGGATGGCGAAGGCCCCGATCAGATGGGCTATGGCCACCACGCCCAGCGACAGGCCGGTGATGCCCATGTCCGCCCAGGAGTTGTAGAGGTAGTACAAAAGCCCGGTGACCATCTGGAAGGGCAGAAGCACGGCCGCCAGGGACAGGTAGGTCATGCGCTGCAGCGGATTGTGCTTGGCGTCATGGCGTTTGGGGCAGGGATGGGGCTGCCCGGAGAAGATGCCGTAGCCGTAGTAGATCATGACCTCGACCATCTTTTTGCTGGTGGGCACGTACTGCTTCCACTCCCCGGTGGTGAAGACCCAGAAGACGAAGAAGGCGAAGGCCACAAGCCAGGTAAGTCCCAGGAAGTTGTGGATCGTAACGGCCTGTTCGAAGCCGAAAAGCGTGATTGAGCCGTGGACCTCGAAGCCGGTGACGAGCAGCAGCAGGATGAGCAGGGACTGGAACCAGTGCCAGAACCGTTCGTACCGGGTGTACAGGTAGATGGTGCGCATGGGGCGCGAATGGTTGTCGGACATCACTTCTTCTCCCTCTTTTTTCTGGACAAAAAGCGGATGAACCCGTGTCCGGCCACGCCCAAAAGCGCGGCGGCCGAGGCCCCGAACCCCAGATCGGTCACGGCGGCGGAGGTGTCGCGGCCGGGGATGTACACCCCGGGGACGCCCTTCATGCGGCCGTCCCGGGAGTGGCACTCGGCGCAGGGCACGGCCTGTTCGCGCGGGGCCACCATGTGGGTCGTGGGGTAGTAGTATTCCGTGGACACGAAGCCGAACTCGCCGGAGAACGGCATGTCCACATAGGCCATGCCGGCCGTGATGGCCTTTTTCCAGTCGTACTTCGCCCAATACGCGTCGGAATCCTTGCCCCCGAAGAGATTGGGGATGACCATGGTCATATTGACCGTGTCATAGGGCTGTTTGCCCCGATGCACCTTAAACGGCATGATCCGCGACCTGGGGTCGTCCGGGCCGCCCACGGGCTGGTTCATGGACACCACGGCCGAGGGGTCGATGACGTCGGTGACCAGCTTGTGGCTCATGGCCCCGTTAAACCAGCGGTATTCCGGCTCCACGTTTTTCTCCCATACGAAATCGCCCTTCTTGGAATCGTAGATGGGCTTGCCCAGGGGGCCGTCCTTCTTGAAGGGCTTGCCCTCGGCGTTCTTCTGTCCCGCCGTGGACCAGTCCCAGACCATCTTGGTGGGGATGATCCGGGCGAAGTGCGGGATGTGGCAGGACTGGCAGGCCACCTTGTCCGTGTGGTCGTTGGACTTGGCGTCGTTTTTGTGGGGCGTCGCGCTGTGGCAGGACTCGCAGGCGATCTTGGAGGCCAGGTCGGCCTCGGTGAGGCTGATGCGCTCGGGCGCGGCCGGGGTGGTGTAGAGACGGCCCGCGATCTGGTGGTCCTTGGTGGTGTGGCAGCGCTGGCAGGTGAAGTTTAGGCCCTCGGCATCCATGTGCACGTCCAGGCTCTTTTTGGGCATGGCCATGGAACTGTCCAGGTCGCCGTGTTTGACCGCGTCGCCGCCGCCGCCGTAGAAATGGCAGGTGCCGCAGTTGACGCGGTCGGGCTTGCCCACCTTGGCCACGATTTTTTTGTAGTCCGGGGGCAGGTAGGTCTTGCCGGATTCGGGGAAGACCGTGGGCTCCTTGACCGGATTGCCCGCCCCGGCCGGATACTTTTCATAGGTGTGGGTGGTGTCGTGGCACACCAGACAGTCGATCTTGGTGTTGGACGTGAAATCGAAGTTTTTGTCCTTCCAGCCGTAGCCGATGTGGCAGGAGGTGCAGCGCGGCTCGTTGGAGGGCACGGCGATACAGAAGTTGTTGATGGTTTTCCCGTACTTGCCCATGTTTTTTCCGTCGCCGCAGTTGTCGCACAGCCAGGTCCAGTGGATGGAGTGGTGGATCTGTTCGGCGGCCTGGGTGTGACAGGAGAGGCAGGCCGCCGTGACCTCCTCGGGAGAGGCGAAGTCCTTCTGCAGGGCCTCGAGTTTGGAGTGGTCCACCGTGGTCCAGCGCCCGCCCGGGGCCATGACCGCGTTCTGGGCCAGTTTCCGTCCCGGGGCCGCATCGCCCGCCACCTCTGCCGGGCCCGAGGCCCCCACCGGCCCCAGGGCCATCAGGGCGGCCGTGCCGACAAGCGCCGCTACAAGAAACCAGGATCGTGTCCCTTGCCGCATAAGCCCTCCTTTCCTGTTCCGTGCCCGAGTTCCACGGAGCTCCCGCCTTGCGGTCATATCCGCGCCTGGCGGACACCCCGCACACCTTTTCCGACATATCCCATTTTGCGGTTCCGGCAAACCGGCGCGCCGCAATGTGCGACACAAGAAATGTTCTCGACGGTTTTTTTTGCGTCTTCACACATCGGGAGAAGATGGGGCAGACGATACAGGATTTTCAAGGGCGTTGGCAATACCCCCGAGGGGTTTTTGAATCAAGTATTTTCGCCAATTATTGAAGGAAAACACTATGAAATGGGATTGGGGCGGGCGGGTGGACGGTGTCCGGAATGGAGACGGAAAGGCACGGTAAATCCAGAGAGAATGCTATTATGCTGTGAGGTTACGAAATGTTACGGGGATGCCGTCACTCCTCGGGGGGCTGGGGTCGGCCAGGGCGTGAGACCGCTGCGAGTGATTTTATTGAACCGGGGTACGGTATATGTGGAGTCCTCCCGGGACTTTCCCCGGTGGCGGTGCGGGTCTTCCCTGAGGGGGCGCCTTGCGACGGGGCCGCGGTCATGGGCCTGCCGGGGGATCACGCTGACGTTTTTCCCCGCCCGAAGGAGGCCAGCACCCCCAGACAGGCAAAGGCTGCGAAGGCCGAAAGGCCCAGGCGCATGCTGTCTATGAACCGGGGTAGGGTATCCTGGGAGACGGCCTCGCCGCCCAGAAGCAGGGAGAAGATCAGCGTCACCGCCGTCATGCTGGCGGCCATGCCCAGGGTGCGCATGGAGCCCACCATGCCCGAGGCCACGCCGAATTGGCGTTTGGGGACGCTGGCCAGAATGCCGCCGTCGTCAGCCGGGCGTTGCGGTTTGCCTGTCCCGGGGCTAGGATGGCCTCAGCCGACAGTCCCCCAAGGAGCCGCCATGGTCAGCGTGCGCAAGAGCCTTTTGCAACTGGTGTTTGCCGGGTCGTTCATGAAGCGCTGGAACGACAAGCACCGGTCCATGGATCTGGTGGAGGTGGACAAGCAGGCCCACAAGATGATGGTGGCCTGGATGCTCTTTTCGCTGAACTCCCGGCATCTGCCGCCCAGGGAGCGCACGGCCCTGGCCGGGGAGATCATCGAGGGCGGCATCTTCGACTATTTCTACCGTCTGGTCATCACCGACATCAAACCGCCGGTGTTCTACCGCATCAAGGCCAACCCGGCCCATTACGAGAAACTCACGGCCTGGGTGCTGGAACAGCTCGAGCCCCGGGTGCGCTCCCTGGGGGAGCCCTTCTGGGGGCGGCTGACGGACTACCTGTCCGTGCCCGAGGCCGATACCCCGGCCCGACGCATCTTAAGCGCCGCCCATCTGTATGCCAGCAGTTGGGAATACAGCCTGATCAAGGCCGAAAACCCCTGGGACGAGGAGCTTTTGGACATCGACTCCTCGTTTCGGGAGGGCCTTTTGGCCTACCGCGACCTGGAGGGCGTACCGGAACTGGCCGGGGCCATGTTTTCGGGCGAACGCAACGCCATCGGCCGATTCGCCCGCATCCTGGGGCAGCTCCGCTTCCAGACCCGCTGGTCCCAGACCCCGCGCATCCCCGAAACCTCGGTCTTGGGGCACATGTTCATCGTGGCCTGCTACGCCTATTTCTTCAGCCTGGCCGTGGACGCCTGTCCGGCCCGGCGCAACAACAACTTCTTCGCCGGGCTCTTCCACGATCTGCCCGAGCTTCTGACCCGGGACATCATCTCGCCGGTGAAAAAATCCGTGCGCCACATCGGGGAGATGATCAAGGAATACGAAAACCAGGAGCTCGACCAGCGGATATTCACGCCGCTGACCCAGGGCGGCTATTCCGTCCTGGCCGACCGGCTGGCCTATTTCCTGGGCATGGAGGTGGGCTCGGAGTTCCAGGCCTCGGCGGTGGTGGACGGGAAGGTGGCGGCCCTGGACGAGGCCGCCCTGGACGGGGCCTGCAACGACGACGCCTTTGATCCCAAGGACGGCTACCTGCTCAAGGTCTGCGACAGCCTGGCGGCGTTTATCGAGGCCTATACGGCCATGCGCAACGGCATCACCTCGGACCAGCTTATGCGGGCCATCTGGCGCATCCGCACGGACTACGCCCAGGCGGTGCTGGCCGGGGGGCGGGTCCATGTGGGCGCGCTATTCGCCGATTTCGACTGAGTTGTCCGGGAGGCGGCAGGCCCGGAGACGTCTCGTTTTCCGCCGCCAACGAGGCACGCCTCCAAGGGGTTATTTCACGATCTTGCCGCACGGATGGTGAGGACGCGGCACGAAGACCGGAACGGATGGGAAACCGCCAGGGAACAAGGAGACCTCCATGCTGCGAAAAAGGGCGTTCGACATCCTGCGCACGGACTATGTGGTCATCGGCCCGCAGGACAGCTTTGGGGATGCCGTCAGGCGGCTCTTTACGCATCTGGCCCATACCCCGGACATGGACGCGGCGGCCCTGGTGGGCCCGGACGGCTTTGTGGGCGTGGCCGACAGCAGCGACATGCTCGCGGCGCTTGGCGACTGCGCCGTGGACGACGGGCTGCGCCTGAGCCTTGGGGCCTCGGATTTCGAGCCGGTGTTCGCGGCCCAGTGCCGCACCTGCCTTGGGCGTCCGGCCCTGGAGATGCTCGCCGCGCGTGACGGCGAGACCCCGGTGGCGGGCCCCCGGGACGCCCTGGTGCTGGTCCTGGACGCCATGCGGCAGGCCGGGGCGCGGTTTGCGGCCGTGGTGGACGGGGGGAGGGTGCTGGGGCTTTTGTCGGCCCGGGACATCCTTGGGGAATTTGCCCGGCTGGCCGAGACGTCGCGCGGGATCTGAGGCCTGCGTCCGTGCGGCCTCAGCGTCGTTCGTTCACCAGATGGTTGATGAGAAGCTTTGTGATCTCGGAGGGATATCGTTTGACATCGTCGCACAGGGCCTTGGCCGCCGTCATGGGGTCCATGGCCCTGGCGTAGGGGCGGTCGGTGCACATGGCGCAAAACGAGTCGGCCACGGCGCAGACAAGCCCCAGGTCGGAGATGCCCGGACCGCTTAAATGCTGGGGATAGCCGTTGCCGTCCAGACGCTCGTGGTGGTGGTTCACGCAGTTTTCCACCTCGGGATACTTGATGTCCAGCCGGGCGATCATCTCGTAGCCGCTTAAGGTGTGGGTCTGGATCTTCTGGCGTTCCTCGGGGGTCAGGGGCTTGGTCTTGTCGCGGATAAACGCCGGCACCTTGCTCATGCCCATGTCGTGCAGAAAAAAACCCAGGGCGGCGCGGTCGAAGGGCTGGCGGTTTTTGGGTTCCTTGTTGAAATCGTCGGACAGGCGCAGGATGTGCAGCAAAATCCCCAAAAAGCCGCTGTTGACGGAATGGTTGGGGAGGTTGTGCTCCTGGTTTCGGCGTCTGGCCAGGGCCTTGATGCGTGAGAAATCCTGCCACAGGTATTCCGTGAGCGTAAACACGTCCTCCTGCACCTTGTCGTAGACCACCTTGACGGGCTGCTCGAAAAAGGCCTGCATGCGGCGGGTCAGCGCCATCTGAAAGATGTCCGCGATCTCGCGTTCCAATAGATGCTTGTCCAGAAGCACCAGGTCGAGCTGGTGGCTGATGTGCTTGACGTACACGGACTGGTCGGCCCGGGAGACGAAGATCACCCCGGCGTCCACCAGTTCCGCCAGCTCCTCGGCCTGTTCCCTGGCAAGCCGCTCCCCGACCTTGTAATAGGTGATGATCCGGGACACGTCCTCCCGGAAGCGGTAGATGTTCAGCGGCGGACGGAACTTGTTGAAGCTTTGCAGAATATCCCTGTTGATCTGGTAATATTCTTCCTCGAAGTCCTGGGGCAGATCGTCGCTCATGGTGCGTTCGCCCGTCCTTGTGGCGTCTGGCTGCGGTGCGCGGCCGTTTCCCGGGGGGCCGGGGGCGCGTTTATTGCTGAACGATTCTGTGTGCATGTAACGGGTTTCCCTGGAATATGGCAACCCCGGCGGGCGGTTTTCGCCCCTGGGGCCGCAGGATGTCTCCGTGCCGCGGCAGACCGGGGGCACGGTGTGGGGGCCGCCTTGCCCCGCTTCGGGCGCTCCCCGTCCGGGAGGCCGCCTTGGGGGGGCTCCACTTTTTTCGCCGCCGGTGCGCCGCATTCCCGCCGTTCTCCCACCTCACGGTAAAAATTCCGTCAAAATGGCCTGTTTTGCATGTCCCTGTGAACTAAATCCCCTTGACAGTGAACAGGGATTGGAAGAGAAACTGTGGGAAAGAGTGGTAATAAGTGGAGAGATGTGGCCCGTGGTGGGTCCGGGTGGGCCGAAGCGGCCCGCCGTAGCCGGGAGGGGCGATGTTTCGAGGGCATTCCTACCGCAGCCTCGATCCCAAGGGGCGGCTCATGCTTCCGCCGGAATTCCGGGAGGAGGTCTTGCGCCATGATCCCGAGGGACGCCTCATGCTCACCAGCTTCGACGAGTGCGTGTGCGGATACCCCATTCCCGAATGGGAGGGGATCGAAAAGAGCTTCATGGCCGTCAACGTCTTAAACGTCAGGCTGCGCAACCTGCAGCGGCGGATCATCGCCGGGGCCATGGAAGTGGCCCTGGACAAGCAGGGCCGCATCCTGGTGCCGCCGCATCTGCGCTCCTACGGGGCCTTGGACAAGGATGTGGTGCTGGCGGGCATGGTGACCAAGTTCGAGATCTGGGATCAGGGACGGTTTGAGGCCCGGCTCAAGGCCACGGACGAGAATCTCGACGCGGACATGGCCGAACTGGCCGCCGCCGGTTTCGAGTTGCGCCTGTAGGCCGCGTGGACATGGATGCCCGACATGTGCCCGTGCTGCTCGCCGAAACCCTTGGGCTTTTGCGCGTGGCCCCGGGCGACCGGATTTTGGACGCCACGGTGGGACTTGGCGGACACAGCGAGGCCATTTTGGAGTCCGTGGGGGGCGAGGCCTGGCTTGTCGGGCTGGATCGGGATCAGGCCGCCCTGGACATCGCCGGGGAGCGCCTGGCCAGATTCGGCGACCGGGTGCGATTGGTGCAAAGCCGCTACAGCCGTTTTGCCGAGGTTTTGGAAGAACTGGGCGTCGAGGCTGTGGATGCGGTGATTCTGGATGCCGGGGTGTCGTCGCTGCAGTTGGACGATCCGGCGCGGGGTTTCAGTTTTCTGGCCGACGGGGACTTGGACATGCGCATGGGCGGCGCGACCGAGGGGGAGGCCCCGGCCGTGACGCTTTTGAACAAGGCCTCGTACCAGCGCCTGCGGGAGATCATCCGTGACTACGGGGAAGACCCGCAGGCCGGGCGTATCGCCAGGGCCATCGTGGCGGCGCGGGAAAAGCGGCCCATCACCCGGACCCTGGAACTGGCGGCCATCGTCGAGGCCGCCTACCCGGCCAGGTGGCGGGCCACAGCCAGGCAGCATCCGGCCACCCGCACGTTCCAGGCGATCCGCATGGCCGTCAATGCCGAGCTAGCGGAGTTGGAGGCGTTTTTGGAACGCATTCCGGACTATCTGCGCCCCGGGGGGCGCGTGGCGGTCATCGCCTTCCATTCCCTGGAAGACCGGCTGGTCAAGCGGGCCTTTCGCCGCGAGGCCACGGGCTGCATCTGCCCCAGGGAACAGATGTCGTGCGTGTGCGGCCACGTGGCCCGTCTGCGCATCCTGACCAAAAAACCGATCATCCCGGGCGAAGCCGAGGTGGCGGAAAATCCGCGTTCCCGCAGCGCCAAGCTGCGGGCCGCCGTGCGTTTTGAGCCGGACGTCGAACGAGAAGGAGGCAGACCATGAGCGCCATGTCCAGGGAATGGGCCTTTTCCATGGCCTTCAGTCTGTTCCTCATGCTGGTGTTCGGCATGGGGCTGGTGTGGCTCAACATCGAACGGGTGGACATGGCCTACGAGATCACGCGGCTGCAAGGCGAGATCGACCAGGCCACGGCGCTTGCGGCCAAGCTCGAAGTGGAGCGCGACACATTGATCACCCCGGGACGTCTGCGGGAGTTGGCCGTGCAGTTCGGCCTGGGACCGGCCAAGTCCGGGCAGATCCGCTGGATCGGCGAAAACGGGGAGGCCTTGGGGGAATCGCGGCGGACGCAGGACGTTCAGGTCCAGGCCGCCACGCCTGAGGCGCACAAAGCCGGGAGCGGCAAGGACAAGGCAGGGCGCACGCCGGGCAAGGCCCCTGCGCAGGCCGCAAAACCGGCTGCCGAACCCCAGGATGCGTACGAAAACTGATCGGCGTCGTCGGGCCGCGCGGCCACGGCGACGGGAAACGGCATGAGAAACGGCACGAAAAAGGCAGCACCCGAGCGCGACCAGAAGCGCGTCAGGGACTGGAGCAGGGCCAAGCTCACCTTTGTGGGCGTGGTCTTCGCCATTGTCCTGACGGGACTCTGGGTCCGGGCCGGATATCTGCAAATCGTGCAGGGGCCGGATCTGGCCAGGCTGGCCCTGCGCCAGCACATGGCCTCGGAGTCGGATCGGGGGGAGCGGGGGCAGATTTTCGACCGCAGCGGCCGGCTTCTGGCCAAGACCGTGGAATTTTCCGCCGTGAGCGTGCGGCCCAAGGACCTTGCGGACCTGGACGCCGCCGCCGCCAAACTGGCCGAGATCCTGCGGGTCAAACCGGCCTGGATCAAAAAAAAGCTCGAATCCTCCAAGCCGTTTGTCTACATCTCCCGGCGCGTGGACGACAAAACCTCGGCCGAGATCCGGCAGGCGAACATCCCCGGCGTCACCCTGGAGGCCGAGCATGGCCGGTCCTATCCCAACCGGCATCTGGCCGGCCAGGTGCTGGGGTTCGTGGGCATGGACGACCAGGGCCTGGAGGGCGTGGAACTCTCCTTCGAGGACTGGCTGGCCGGTCGCCGGGCCAAATACGCCGTGCAGCGCGACGCCTCGGGCCGCAAGCTCTATTTCGACGCCCAGGGGCATGAACTGCGCAACCTGCGCGGCCGCGACGTGACGCTGACCATCGACTCCCAGATCCAGTTCTTCGCCGAGGAGGAACTGGCCAAGGCCGTCACCACCCACAACGGCAAGGCCGGAACCTGCCTGGTGGTCCATGTTCCCACGGGAGAGATCCTGGCCTGGGCCAACTATCCCTTTTTCAATCCCAATGCCGCCCGAAGCGTCAATCCCAGGGAAGGGCGCAACCGCTCCGCCCTGGACGTGCTGGAGCCCGGCTCCACCATGAAGCCCCTGATCGTGGCCGCCGCCCTCCAGGAGGGCCTGGTCAAGCCCGACACCAGCTTTTATTGCGAGAACGGCAAGTTCAAGGTGGGCGCGAGCACCATCAAGGACACCCATTCCTACGGCGACCTTTCGGTGAACAAGATCATCCGCTGGTCGAGCAATATCGGCGCGGCCAAGATCGGCATGCTGCTTGGCCCCAAGCGGCTGCACGCCTATTTTGAAAAAATCGGGTTCGGCGCGCCCACCGGACTGCCCCTGTCCGGCGAGGGCCGGGGGTTGATCCGGTCGCTCAAGGACTGGCAGCCCATCGACACGGCCACGGTCTCCTTCGGCCAGGGGGTGGCCGTCACCCCCATCCAACTGGCCCAGGCCTTTTTGATCCTGGCCAACGACGGCGTGAAAAAGCCCCTCAAGCTGGTGCTCGATCCGCCTCAGGCGACGACCGAGGCCCCGCCCGTCCGGGTTTTCGACGCCGAGGTGGCCAGGGCCGTGCAGCGCATGATGCGCGAGGTGGTGCACGAGGAAAAGGGCACCGGCCGGGTGGCCCGGATCGAGGGAATCGAACTCGGCGGCAAGACCGGAACGGCGCAAAAGGCCAGTCCCACCGGCGGATACGGCAACAAATACCTGGCCTCGTTCGTGGCCTTCGTCCCGGCCGAGACGCCGCAATATCTGGTCATGGTGCTGGTGGACGAACCCGAACCCAGCCACTACGGCGGCGTGGTGTCCGCCCCGGCCGTGCGCGATGTCACGCAAAAGACCCTGTCCTACCTCGGACGCCTGCCGGAAACCGTTTTCCTGGCCGCCGGGAACGGGCAGGCGGCAGCCGCCCCCGGGGGCGGGGTCCATCAGGACGATGCCGCCAATGCGCTCTCCACCGGGCCGGGGCCTGTGTTGCCGGGGGGCATCGACGCCGCCGCTGCGGAGGTGGTGCCGGTCCCGCCTGGCCTGCTCGATTCCCCGGCCATCCCCAATTTTTCCGGGATGCCGCTGCGCCGGGTGGTGGAGATTCTGGTCACCAAGGGCATTGTGCCCAAGATCGAGGGCCAGGGGCTGGTGGTGACCAAACAGAGTCCTGCGCCGGGCGCGCCCTGGCCGGGGGCGGAAAAGAAACAGGATTTCGTGCTGTGGCTGGCCAGGCCGTCCTAGGCTTGCGAAACGTGCACACTACGTCATCGTGTAGTAAAAAGAAATATTCCAAGCGGTTGTCAGTACGATTCGAATGCGTCGGCATCTAAGGACAGGCCTTGAGGATCCGACACAGGCAGGCCAGGCGGCCGGTGAAACGGCTGCAATCAGAAACCGGAAAAAACGCGGCAAAGGCGGACACCATGGACAGCACATCGGGGCACCGACATTCCACGGACGCAACGGGCCTGGCCGAGGCCCTGGCGGCCGTGGCCGGGGGCGCGACCCTGTGCGTGCATTCGGGCCGGGTCGTGCCCGGGTCGGTCTTCGTGGCGCTTGCTGCCGACCCGTCCGCCGCAAGTGCGCATGCGGCCGAGGCCGTGTCCCGGGGGGCGTCCCTGGTGGTGGCCGGTCCCGGCCTGGCCCTGCCCCGGGAGGGCGCGGCCCGGCTGGTCACGACACAACATCCCCGCCTGGCCCTGGGGGAATTGGCCAAGGCCGCCCATGGCCCTGATTTTTCGGGTTTTTCCCTGGTCGGGGTCACGGGCACCAACGGCAAGACCACGGTCTGCTTCCTGGTGGAGCATCTGCTGTTAAGCGCCGGCCTGCCCACGGGCCTGCTCGGCACCGTGGCCTACCGCTGGCCCGGCGGATCGCGCCCGGCCACCCTGACCACCCCGGGATGCCTTGACCTGCACGAACTGTTTGCCGAGATGATCGCGGCCGGAACCCGGGCGGCGGTCATGGAGGCCTCCTCCCACGCCCTGGATCAGGACCGGGTGGCCGGGCTGTCCTTTTCCGCCGCCGCCTTCACCAACCTGACCCAGGACCACCTGGACTACCATGGGGACATGGAGACCTATTTCCGGGCCAAGGCCCGGCTTTTCAACCACTATCTGGCCGCGCCCGGGCGTGCCGTGGTCAATTTCGACGATCCGCACGGTCCGCGTCTTTTGCAGATGCTGCCCGGGAGCGTGGGCTACGGCCTGGGTTCCTTCGTTCCGGGCGGCTGGCGGCCGCTTGTGGGGGAGATACGCCGCCACGACGGCTCGGGTCTGACCCTGGGCGTCAGCTTCGAAGGGAAAGACTGGGAGATCGTCTCGCCCCTTGTCGGCCGCTACAATGCCCAGAATCTCCTGGCGGCCATGGGCGTGGGGCTGGTCCTGGGGCTGTCCCCGGCCGACATGACGGCCCTGTCGGGGTTTGGGGGGGTGCCGGGGCGGCTTGAGCGGGTGGTCAACGACCGGGGCCTGAACGTCTTCGTGGACTACGCCCACACCCCCGACGCCCTGGAAAACGTGCTTCGGGCCGTGCGCGAGGTGACGGCGGGACGCCTGTTCGTGGTCTTCGGCTGCGGCGGCGACCGCGACCGGGCCAAGCGGCCGCTCATGGCCGCCGCCGTGGCCGGTCACGCCGATGTGGCGGTTTTGACCTCGGACAACCCGCGCCACGAAGACCCCGAGGCCATCATGGACGACGCCCGGCCCGGGCTTGCCGGGGCGGCCAGGGTTTTGGAAAACCCCGACCGTCGCGCGGCCATCAGCATGGCCCTGGCCGGGATGACGCCCGAAGACGTGTTGGTGGTGGCCGGGAAGGGGCATGAGGCCTATCAGCAGATCGGGGATGCGAAACTGCCGTTTCACGACGCCACGGTCGTGAGGGAGCTTGCCCGGTGCGCATGATGCTCTCGGAAATACTGGCCGCCACGGGCGCCGTGGGCGACCTGGGCGACGTGGGCAACCCCGTGTTCGACGGGGTCTGCACGGACAGCCGGGCCGCGGCCCCGGGTCTTATGTTCGTGTGCATTCCGGGGACGCGTTTCGACGGCCACAACTTTGCGGCCGAGGCCGTGGCCAAGGGCGCGGGCGCAATCCTGGCCGACCGGCCCATGCCGGATCTGGCCTCCCGGGCCCCGGTACTCCTGGTCAAGGACACGGTGGCCGCCCTGGGACGCCTGGCCGGATACTGGCGCAGGCAGACATCGGCCAAGGTGGTGGCCGTGACCGGTTCGGCGGGCAAGACCACGGTCAAGGAGCTTGTGGCGGCCATTTTGTCCGAGCTTGGGCCGACATCGAAGAACTACAAAAATTTCAACAATCTGATCGGCCTGCCCCTGTCCATCTTAAGCGCCGGAATCGACGACGCCTTCTGGGTCATGGAGCTTGGTGTGAGCGTCCCGGGCGAGATGCGCGAGTTGGCGGCCATGGCCGCGCCGGATGTGGCCGTGGTGGTCAACGTGGGCGCGGCGCACCTGGAGGGCTTCGGCGACGTGGCCGGGGTGGCCCGGGAGAAATGCCTCCTGCTGCGCGCCGTGGCCAGGGGCGGCAAGGCCCTGGCCGGCATGGACCATCCCGAACTGTGGGACGAGGCCCGGCGGGTGTTTCCCCGGGTTTTGGGCATGTCGGCCAGGGGGCTTGATGCGCCGTACCAGGCGGCGTATCTGGGGCCCCGGGAAGAGGGAGGCCTTTATTCCGTCCGCCTGGGGGAATTGGCCATGGAAGTGGCCCTGCCCTACCGGGGCGGGCATTTCGCCGAGAACATCCTGGCCGCCGCCGCCTGCGCCCACGTGCTGGGGGCGGACGAGGCGGCCATCCGGCGGGGACTTGCCGCCGCCGCCATCCCCGAACAGCGGTTTTGCTGCCGCCGCCACGGCTGCTTCACGGTGGTGGACGACACCTACAACGCCAACCCCCTGTCCATGCGCCGGGCCCTGGAGGCCGGGGCGGAGATGGCGGCGGGGACGCCGTTTGTGGCTGTGCTCGGGGAGATGCTGGAGCTTGGGGCGGTCACCCGGGAAGAGCATGTCCGGCTTGGGGAATATGTGGCCGGGCTGTGCCCGGCGGCGGTGTTTTTTTGCGGCCAGAGCGGCCAGGCCGTGGCCGGGGGACTGGCCGGGGCAGGCTATGCCGGGCCGTTTTTCGCCGTCTCCTCCCCTTCCGAATTCCTCAAGGCCTTTACCGGCCTTGGACTTGCGGGAGGCGTCGTGCTTTTCAAAGGATCCAGATCGATGCGCATGGAGGCGTATGCCTGCGCCCTGTGCCAGGACGCGGAGAAAGCAAGCAAACGGGAGGGGAAATCATGATCTACCACCTCCTGGTGCCCCTGGCCGGTCAGTTTACGGCCTTAAACGTCTTTCGGTACATCACCTTCCGTTCGGCGGCGGCGTTCATGACCGCCCTGGTCCTGTCCATCCTCCTCGGGCCCCGGATGATCCGCTGGCTGACCAGGATCAAGTGCGGCCAGTACATCCACGAGGACGTGAAATCCCACCAGTGCAAGGCCGGAACCCCCACCATGGGCGGACTGCTCATCGCCTTCTCGGTGATGGCGTCGGTGCTTTTATGGGGCGATCTGACCAACGAATTCGTGTGGCTGACGCTTTTTGTCTTTGCCGGATTCGGGGTGGTGGGCTTTGTGGACGACTACCTCAAGGTGGTCAAGAAAAAGAACAAGGGCCTCTCCGTCCGGGCCAAGATTCTCGGCCAGTTGCTCGTGGCCGGGGTGGCGGCGGTCCTTTTGGTGACCCACCCGGACTATTCCACCAACCTGGCCGTGCCGTTTTTCAAGTCCGTCAGTCCCGACCTGGGGCTGTGGTACATCGCCTTCGCCATGCTGGTCATGATCGGGGCCAGCAACGGGGTGAACATCACCGACGGCCTGGACGGGCTGGCCATCGGCCCCATGATCGTGGCCGGGGGCATGTTCGCCCTGTTCATCTATGTGGCCGGGCATGTCCAGATCGCCAAATATCTCCAGGTGATGAGCGTGGCCGGGGTGGGCGAGGTCACGGTCTTTTGCGGGGCGCTCATGGGCGCGGGGCTCGGATTTCTATGGTTCAACGCCTATCCGGCCCAGGTGTTCATGGGCGACGTGGGCTCATTGTCCCTGGGCGGGGTGCTGGGATTTTTGGCGGTCCTTTGCAAACAGGAACTGCTGTTGGTCCTGGTGGGCGGGCTGTTCGTGGCCGAGACGGTCTCGGTCATCATCCAGGTGGGCTATTTCAAGATGAGCGGGGGCAAGCGCATCTTCAAGATGGCCCCCCTGCACCACCATTTCGAGCTCATGGGCGTGCCGGAGTCGAAGATCATCATCCGGTCCTGGATCTTGTCCATTCTTCTGGCCTTTTTGGCCCTGAGCACGCTGAAGCTGAGGTAGGGGACATGCGCGACATGGTGCATTCGGGACAACTGGCCGGGCATACGGCCGTGGTCGTGGGGGCCGGGGCCTCGGGACGGGCCGCCGTGCGGCTTCTGTCCCGGCTCGGGGCCTGGGTGCGCCTGCTGGAAAAAAATCCCGCCGCCATCCCCGCCGATTTTTGCCAGGCCCAGGCCTGCAAGGGCGTGGAAATCCTGACCGGCGAACACACCCCCGGCCATTTCGCCGGGGCGGACCTCGTGGTCTTAAGCCCCGGCATTTCCCGGGCCTCCCTGGCCCCGTATCTGGCGGCCTGCCCGGACGCCCAGGTATTGGCCGAACTGGAGCTGGCCTCCTGGTTCGTGGAGGCGCCCATGGTGGCCGTGACCGGCACCAACGGCAAGACCACCACGGTCATGCTCATAAGCCACCTGCTCACCCGGGCCGGGCACGCGGTCTTCACCGGCGGCAACATCGGCACGCCCCTTTCGGAATACGTCCTGGCCGGTGAGCCCGCCGACGTGTGCGTCATCGAGGCCAGCAGCTTCCAACTCCAAAACGTGTACACCTTCCATCCCAAGGTGGCGGTCCTGCTCAATTTTTCCGCCAACCACCTGGACTGGCACGCGGACATGGACGAATACCTGGCCGCCAAGCTCAGGCTCTTCGCCATGCAGGGGCCGTCGGATCTGGCCGTGGTCCCTGCCGACCTGGACTACCTGCTCACCGGCCGGACGTTCACCAAGGCCCGCATCGAGACCTTCGCCGCCTCGGATCGCTTCCGCTGCCAACGGCTCCTGGGCCGCCACAACCAGGCCGACATGGAGGCCGCCTTCGCCGCCTGCGCCCCCTTCGGGATCACCGAGGAGATGGCCAGGACCGCCTTTTTCGACTTCGCTCCGGCCCCGCACCGTATCCAGGTGGTGGGGGAGAAGCGCGGCGTGGTCTTTGTGGACGACTCCAAGGCCACCACGGTCACGGCCATGCGCGCGGCCATTGAGACCTTCGATATGCCCGTGCATCTTTTGGCCGGAGGGGTGTTCAAGGGCGGCGACCTGGACGGGATGATCCCCCTTTTGCGGGAGCGGGTCAAAAGCGTGGGCCTTTTCGGCGGCAGCCGGGAGATTTTCGAGGCCGCCTGGCGCGGGGCCGTGCCTTTGGAATGGTCAGCGACCCTGGCCGAGGCCGTGGGCAGGCTCTACGCGGCCGCCGCGCCCGGCGAGGTGATCCTGTTGTCTCCGGGAACGTCCAGTTTCGATCTCTATAGCGACTACAAGGCCAGGGGCCGGGATTTCCAGGCCGCGTTCGCCGCCCTGCCCGGCGCTCCCGAGTCCAAAACGGGAGGGAAGAAATGAGCCTGACGACCGGAACCGAACTTCCCGCCCAGCAAAACAGCATGGACTACTGGCTTTTAGGGGCGACCCTGGTCCTGGCCGGTCTGGGGCTGATCATGGTGTTGTCGGCCAGCGGGGTCATGGCCGAGCGGGCCATGGAGAGCAAATACTTCTATTTCCGCAAACAGGCTATTTTTGCCCTGGTGGGTTTGGTGATCATGCTTGTTTTCGCCACCATGCCCAAAAAGGTCATGTACGCCCCGGTCTATCTGTGGCTGTTCGTGGTCATCGGACTGCTCTGCCTGACGCTCATCCCGCCGTTCTCGGTCAAGGCCGGCGGGGCGAGGCGCTGGCTGTCCCTGGGCGGGGTGTCCATCCAGCCCATGGAGTTCGCCAAGGTGGCCCTGGTCTTCTATCTGGCCTATTTTTTCAGCCAGAAGCAGAAGCTGGTGCGTTCCTTCAGCGTGGGCTTTATCCCCCCAGTGGTGGTCACCGGCGGGCTTGGGCTCATCCTTCTTTTGCAGCCGGACTTCGGCGGCGCCGTGTTTCTGGGCATGCTCTTTTTCCTCATGAGCCTGGTGGGCGGCACCCGTATGACCTATCTGTTCGTGTCCGTGATCTTCGGGGCCGCGGCCATCGGCCTGCTCATCGTCCAGTCCCCCTACCGCTTCAAGCGCTGGTTCGCCTTCCTCGATCCCTTCAAGGATCCCCAGAACGTGGGCTATCAATTGGTGCAGTCCTTCTACGCCTTCGGCTCCGGCGGCATCACCGGGGCCGGGTTCGGCTCCGGCAAGCAGAAGCTCTTCTACCTGCCCGAGGCCCATACGGACTTCGTCATGGCCGTACTTGGCGAGGAGATGGGCTTTATCGGAGTGTCCATCATCTTTTTGTGCATCGCGATCCTTTTGTGGCGGGCCTTTCGCATTGCGCTGTCCCAGGACGACCTGCGCGACCGGTTCACGGCCTACGGCATGGCCTTGGTGCTGGGCCTGGGTTTTATGCTCAATCTGGCCGTGGTCCTGGGCTGCGTGCCGCCCAAGGGCGTGGCCATGCCTTTTTTAAGCTACGGAGGTTCGTCCCTGGTGGCCTGCTTTTTGTGCGTGGGCGTGCTCTTAAACCTCTCCAGGAGGCAGACGGCATGAAGCGCATGGTCGTGGCCACGGGAGGCACCGGCGGACACATCTTCCCCGCCCTGGCCGTGGCCCAGGCCCTTCGGGTCATGCACCCGGGCCTGGAGGTCGCCTTCGTGGGCGGACATGGTCCGGAAGGCCTGCTGGCCCGCAAGGCCGGGCTGCGATTTGTGGCCCTTCCCGCCAGAGGGGTGTTCGGACGGGGCCTGAGGGGCCTTGTGGAAGGCCTGTTCTCCACCCGGGCCGTGTTCCTGGCCATGCGGTTTTTCCGGTCGTTTCGGCCGGATCTGGTGGCCGGTTTCGGCGGCTACGCCAGCTTCTTCCCGCTTGTGGCGGCGCGGCTTGTGGGCATCCCCACGGCCCTGCACGAGCAAAACAGCGTGCCCGGCGTGACCAACCGGCTTCTGGGAAAAATCGTCCGTCGGGTCTTCGCCACCTATCCCGACGAGGCCGGGGTCTTCGACCCCAAAAAGACCGTCCAGACCGGCAATCCCGTGCGCCATGACATCGCGGCCCTGTGGAACGCCCCGCAAAAGGATGATCCGCACTCGCGCAACATCCTGGTCCTGGGCGGCAGCCAGGGGGCCCAGGCCATCAACACCGCCGTGTTGGCGGCCCTGCCCCGGATGCTCGATGCGGGGCTTGCGGTGACCATCCAGACCGGGCGGGCGGATTTCGAGCGGGTGGCCCAGGCGGCGGCCGGGACGGCCGAATCGCGCCGTGCGGCGGGCCGCGCCGTTCCCGGGGAACTGGTCATCGAAAATTTCATCGAGGACATGGCCGCCGCCTATTCCCGGGCCGACCTGATCATCGCCCGCTCCGGGGCCAGCACCCTGGCCGAGATCACCTCCGCCAGAAAACCGGCCATCCTGGTGCCCTTTCCCTACGCCACCCACGACCATCAGACGGTCAACGCCTCGTTTCTGGCCAGGGCCGGGGCGGCCATCGTCATCGATCAGAAGGCGCTTGATCCCGAGGCCCTGGCCGGGCTGGCCATTGACCTTTTCGCGGACCCCGGACGGCTGGCGGCCATGTCCCAGGCCGCAGGAAAACTGGCCGCGCCAAAGGCGGCCGAGACCATCGCCCGGGAACTTTCAGACCTGGCGGCTGGGCGCAACACAGACGGAGGCAGGGCATGAGCGGCCTTGGCACGGGGAAAAAGGGCGGCATGCGCACCAAGGTGCGGCGCATCCACATGGTGGGCATCGGCGGATCGGGCATGAGCGGCATCGCCGAGGTGCTCTTAAACCTCGGCTACGACGTGGGCGGCTCGGATCTGGCCTACGGCCCGGTGGTCAAGCGCTTAAAGCAGCTCGGGGCGGACATCGCCATCGGGCATGGCCGGGAAAACGTGGGCGCGGCCGACGTGGTGGTGCGGTCCTCGGCCGTGGCCGCCGACAATCCGGAACTGGTGGAGGCCAGGTCCCGGGGCATCCCCATCATCCCCCGGGCCGAGATGCTGGCCGAGCTCATGCGCCTGCGCACGGGCATCGCCGTGGCCGGAACCCACGGCAAGACCACCACCACCTCGCTTCTGGCCACGGTTTTCACCGAGGCGGGGCTTGATCCCACGGTCATCATCGGCGGCCGCTTAAACGCCTACGGGGCCGGGGCGCGGCTCGGGGAGGGCGAATACCTCATCGCCGAGGCCGACGAGTCCGACGGCTCCTTTCTGTGCCTGTCGCCCATCACCACCGTGGTCACCAACGTGGACGCCGACCACCTGGACTTCTATTCCGGCCAGCAGGCCATTGACGATGCCTTCGTGCACTTTTTAAACGCCATCCCGTTTTATGGCGTCAACGTGGTCTGCCTGGACGACCCCGGCGTGGCCAGGCTTTTGCCCCGGGTGAACCGCCCGGTTCTGACCTACGGGTTTTCCGAGAAGGCCAGGCTTCGCGGCAACATCCTGCGCACGGCCGCCTCCAGCCGTTTCGAAGTGTTTCTCGACGGCGCGTACCTGGCCGAGATGCGGCTCAACCACCCGGGCCGCCACAACGTGCAAAACGCCCTGGGGGCCCTGGGCGTGGCCCTGGAGGCGGGCATTGCCGCCGACATCGTGGCCGGGGCCTTCGCCAAGTTCGGCGGCGTGGGACGGCGTTTCGAGCTCAAGGGGGCGGCGGCCGGGGTCACGGTGGTGGACGACTACGGCCACCACCCGGCCGAGATACGGGCCACCCTGGCCACGGCCAAGACCTGCTATCCGGGCAAGCGGCTGGTGGTGGTCTTCCAACCCCACCGGTTCACCCGTACCAAGGCCCTTTTCGGGGATTTCTGCCGCTGCTTCGAGGGGGTGGACGAGCTCGTCCTGACCGAGATCTATCCGGCCTCGGAATCGCCCATCCCCGGCGTCTCGGGCGAGAGCCTGGCCCAGGGCATCCGCCAGGTGAGCAAGACCCGGGTGACGTTTTTTCCGGACTTTGCCGCCGTGGAGGAGGCCCTGCCGGACATCGTGGCCTCGGGCGACCTCCTTTTGACCCTTGGCGCGGGCAACGTGTGGCAGGTGGGACAGCATTTCCTGGAGCGGGAAGGTGGCGCTTGACATCCTTGACGGGCCGCTTTTGGCCCGGCGCACCACCCTTGGCCTGGGGGGAAAGACCCTGGCCGAGATCCGGGCGGCGTCTGTGGCCGACCTGGACGGACTTTCGGACGCCCTGGCCCGCGTCGGGGCGCGGCCCCTGGCCCTGGGCGGCGGCAGCAACATCCTGGCCGCAGACCGGGAGCTCGATCTGGCCGTGGTCAGCCTTGCGCGCGGCGGCGACCCGGAGCGTGCGCCCGGCGCGGCAGCGGGCCGGGTCCGGGTTGCCGTCTGGGGCGGCCTTCCCCTGGGGCGGCTGGAGGTCTGGTGCCGCAGACGCGGACTGGCGGGCTTGTCCGGCATGGTCGGGATTCCGGGCACCGTCGGCGGGGCCGTGGCCGGGAACGCAGGCTCCTATGGCCGGGACATGGCCGGGGTTTTGGCCGGGGTCTGGGCCTGGACGCCGGATGCCGGGGTGGAGTTTTTCGGACCGGACAGGTTCACGGCGGGCTACCGCCGGTTTTCCCTGGTCGGCGTGGCGGGGTTTTTCATGATCGCCCGGGTTCTTCTCGATTTCGAGTCCGCCGCCGAGGCGGCGGTCAGGGAGGAGGCTGGCCTGGCCCTGAAGAAAAAAAAGGCTGCCCAGCCCATTGCCGCGGCCACGGCGGGATGCGTCTTCAAAAATCCCGAGGGCCAAAGCGCCGGAAGGCTCCTGGATCTGGCCGGGTTTCGGGGCAGGGGGCTTGGGGGCATGGAGTTTTCCGCCATGCACGCCAATTTCCTGGTCAATCGCGGAGGGGGAACGAGCCAGGCGGCCTTTGAACTGATTGACGCGGCACGGGAGGCGGTATCCTCCCGATTCGGCCATGAACTGGAGCTTGAGGTAAGGGTGGTGTCATGAGCGTGCGGGTCGGCGGCATCTCCGGGGGCATAGCCATCTCCAAGAAGCGCAAGAACGCCTATACGGCCACCGTTTCAGCCAAACCGGGCGCGGCGCGCGACTGGCGTCTGGGCGGCAACCGCAATCGGGCCCTTGCCGCCTCCCGGTTTTCCCAGCCCCACGTCCCAAAGGTCAGCCTGGGTTCCGTGGGCGGTTTTTTCGCCAGGATCATGACCATGGGGTTCGCCGCCGTCGTCATCCTGGCCGTCAGCGTGGGGCTTTTGGCCGGATACCGCTGGCTGACCACGGTGAACTATTTCGATCTGACCCATGTGGAGATCGCCGGGGTCAACCGGTTGTCCCAGGATCATGTCCGGGCCCTGTCCGAGATCGCCTTGGGCGACAACCTGCTGTCCCTGGACATGGAGCAGATCCGCCAGGCCCTGACGCGCGACCCGTGGATCGAGACGGCGACGGTCAAGCGGGTTCTGCCGGGGTCGTTGTCCATCCAGGTGGTGGAACGCGTGCCCGCCTACCTTGTGCACTACGAGGGCGGCCTTTATTATTGCGACGAGTCCGGCCGCCTGATCGACAAGGTGGCCCCGGACGCCTTTGTCTCCCTGCCCCAGATCGAGGTGGAGGCCGGGATGGAAAAGCGCCTGGCGCTTCTGGCGGAGCTCAAAAAGACCGTGGGCGAGAACCACGCGCCGTTCAAATTCAGCCAGGTGGGCTGGATCCGCCTGAGTTGGGGACGCGGGCTTGAGGTGCAACTCATGGACTCGGACATCCTTTTATGCATCGGCTCGGAAAACTGGATGCAGAATCTGAAGCGCCTAAACCTCGTGCTGGCGGACCTTCGGCGGCGCGGGGAACTGGAGAAGGTCGGGGTCGTCACCGCCCAGGACGACAAGGTCTGGGTGGAAAAAAAGTCATAGTCGCAACGGTCCCGTCTTTCGGCGTGGGGGCGTTCGGGGACGGGGCGGCGAACATCGTGGAGACAGGAAGGGGAGGAGGCCATGGCCAAGTCGGAACTCATTGTCGGTCTGGATATCGGAACCACCAAAATCTGCGTGGTGGTGGGCGAATTGTCGCCCGAGGGCGTGGACGTGGTGGGCATCGGCACCGCCCAGTCCAACGGTTTGCGCAAGGGCGTGGTGGTCAACATCGAGCAGACCGTGCAGTCCATCAAAAAGGCCCTGGAAGAGGCCGAGCTCATGGCCGGGTGCGAGATTCGCTCGGTCTATGCGGGCATTGCCGGGAGCCACATCAAGGGCTTCAACAGCCACGGGGTCATCGCCGTCAAGGGCGGCGAGGTGGGGCAGCGCGACGTGGAGCGGGTCATCGACGCGGCCAAGGCCGTGGCCATCCCCCTGGATCGCGAGGTCATCCACATCCTGCCCCAGGAATTCATCGTGGACGACCAGCGGGGCATCGCCGACCCCTTGGGCATGGCCGGGGTGCGCCTGGAGGTCAAGGTCCACATCGTCACCGGCGCGGTGACCAGCGCCCAGAACATCATCCGCTCCTGCCACCGGGCGGGCCTGGACGTCTCGGACATCGTGCTCGAGTCCCTGGCCTCGGCCAAGGCCGTTTTGACCGACGAGGAGCGCGAAATCGGCGTGGCCCTGGTGGACCTGGGCGGCGGCACCACCGACGTGGCCCTGTTCGCCAACGATTCCATCAAGCACACGGCCGTTTTGGCCCTGGGCGGCGCCAACCTGACCAACGACATCGCCTTCGGGCTGCGTACGCCCATGGCCAGCGCCGAGGCCATCAAGGTCAAATATGGTTGCGCCCTGGCCGACCTGGTGCAAAAAGACGAGGTCATCGAGGTCACAAGCGTGGGCGGCCGGGAACCGCGCCGCTTGTCGCGCCAGGTGCTGGCCGAGATCTGCGAGCCCCGGGTGGAGGAGATGCTGGCCTTGGTTGACCAGGAGCTCATCCGTTCCGGCATGAAGGGCCTAATCGGCGCGGGCGTGGTCCTGACCGGCGGCACGGCGCTCATCGAAGGCATCCAGGAGCTTGGAGAGCAGATTTTCAACCTGCCCACCCGGGTGGCCTATCCGGACAAGGTGGGCGGCTTAAAAGACGTGGTGCACAGTCCCAAATACGCCACGGCGGTGGGGCTTCTCATGTACGGGGCGGAAAAAGAGGGCGTGGAGCAGCGTTTCCGCATCCGCGACGAGAATGTTTTCAATCGCATCCTGGGGAGGATGCGCAAGTGGTTTGTTGACGTGAAGTAGGACGGCTGGGGTTTTTCGGGGAGCATTCAAGGAGACTATCGAGGGGGAGGGAATGGACATGGAATATTTCGAATTGGACACCGAATCGAGCGCGCGCATCAAAGTGGTGGGCGCAGGGGGCGGCGGCAGCAATGCCGTGGACAACATGATCTGCTCGGCCTTAAAGGGCGTCACCTTCATCACCGCCAACACGGACATGCAGGCCTTAAGCAAGTCCAAGGCCGAATTTCGCCTCCAGATCGGCGAGAAGCTGACCAAGGGCCTGGGCGCGGGGGCCAATCCCGAGGTCGGCCGCGACGCCGCCCTGGAGAGCATCGACCTCATCCGCGAGACGCTCGGCGACGCGGACATGGTGTTCATCACCGCGGGCATGGGCGGCGGCACCGGCACCGGGGCCGCGCCGGTCATCGCCCAGGCGGCCAAGGAGATCGGGGCCCTGACCGTGGCCGTGGTCACCAAGCCCTTCTACTTCGAGGGCAAAAAACGCCTGTTGCAGGCCGAAAAGGGCGTGCAGGCCCTGCGCGAGGTGGTGGACTCCATCATCACCATCCCCAACGACCGCCTGCTGTCGTTGGCCTCCAAAAAGGCCACCTTTCTGGAGATGCTCAAAAAAGCCGATGAGGTGCTCTATTTCGCGGTCAAGGGCATCTCCGACCTGATCATGGTGCCGGGGCTCATCAACCTGGACTTCGCCGACGTCAAGGCCGTCATGTCCGAGATGGGGCTGGCCATGATGGGATTCGGCGTGTCCCGGGGCGAATCCCGGGCCCGGGAGGCGGCGCTCAAGGCCATCACCAGCCCGCTTCTGGAGGACGTGACCATCGACGGCGCGCGCGGCGTGCTCATGAACATCACCTGCGGTCCGGATCTGACCATCGAGGAGGTGGACGAGGCCGCCTCCACCATCACCGAGGCCGTGCACGAAGACGCCAAGGTCTTTTTCGGCACGGTCTTCGACCAGGACGCCGGGGACGAGATGCGCATCACGGTCATCGCCACGGGCATCGACAGCGAACGCCTGGCCGCCTCCAACGCCGCCGCAGCCGCGCGGCAGGCCGAGGAACGCCACGTGGAGAACGTGACCCCCATTAGCCGCACCCGCACGCCCGGTTCGTCCGGTCCCGGCGGAGGCGGCGTCCCGGTCCAGCCCGCAGGCCCGGGGAGCATCCTGCAAAGCCCGCGCGCAGCCAAGATCATGACCTCGGTCACGGCCAACGACTACAACATCCCGGCCTACATCCGAAAAGGCGTGAAAAAGACCCCCGAGTCCGCAGCCGTGCAGCCGCCGGTCAAGGCCCACGCCCCGGGCGAGGAGGAGTTCATTTTCGATGAGGAGGAGTTCGAGATTCCGTCGTTTATCCGCATGCAGGCGGATTGACGGCGACCGCTGCCGTGAGGCGCGATTCCCCTCCCCCGGTCTTCTTCGGTCGTGATCGCCCGCCCCGGCGTGAATGGGGCGGGCGGCTCCCCGTGGCCCTGGTGTTCCCGGGGCCGCCCCGGGCCGCCCTGTCGGCCCTGGGCTGGCAGGCGGTCTACGCCCTGGTCTCCCGGCATCCCGCCCTGGCCGTGGAACGGGTGTTTTTTTCCGGCCCGGGCAAGGCCGTATCCGAAGACTCCGGCCGCCCCCTCTCCGACTTCCCGGTCATCGCCTTCTCCCTCGGCTACGAGGAGGACTACGCCACGGCCGTGGCCGCGCTTATGTCCGTAGACCTGCCCCCCCTGGCCATGGACCGGCCGGACTATCCCCTGGTGCTGGCGGGCGGGCCGCTTGTCTTCATGAACCCCGCGCCCATGCTGCCCGCCCTGGACGCGGCCTTTGTGGGCGAGGCCGAGGCCGGGTTCGCGGCCTTTCTGGACCGCATCCGCGAATACGCCCTGGACGGTCGCGACAAGCCCTCGCTTCTGGCCGCCGTGGCCGACATGCCGGGCGTACTGGTCCCGGGCCGCACGAGCCTGCCCGTGCGCCGGGCCGTGCATCGCGCCCCTGGCTCGTCCACGGCCCTGTCCTGTCCGGCCCATTCCGTGTTCGTCTCCCCCGAGGCGGAATTTAAGGACATGCTGCTGATCGAGGTCAACCGGGGCTGCCCCTACGGCTGCCGGTTCTGCGCCGCCGGGTTCGTCTACCGGCCGCCGCGCCACGCCAGCATGGACGACGTGCTGGACATCGTGGACCGGACGCGTCCGCAAAAGGTCGGCCTCGTGGGCACGGCGCTCACGGACTGGGACGAGCTTTTGCCGCTCCTGGACGCCCTGGCGCAGCGCGGCGTGAAGTTCTCCCTGGCCTCGGTGCGCGCCGACGGCGTCACCCGCGAGCTTTTGACCATCCTGCGCGCTGCCGGTTCGCGCACCCTGACCCTGGCCCTGGAAGGCCCAAGCGCCCGCATCCGGTGCGCCGCCAACAAGAATCTCTCCGAGGAGGCCTTTCTGGCCGCCGTGGCCCTGGCCGGGGAGTTCGGGATCAACCACCTGAAAATGTATCTGATCGTGGGCTGGCCCGGCGAAACCCCGGCCGATTACGACGAACTGGCCGCACTCATGGCCCGCGTCCACGCCGCCGGGCGCATTGGCCGGGGCAAACGCGGCGTCCAGCACGCCACCCTGGCCGCCAGTTGCCTGGTGCCCAAGCCGTTTACGCCCCTGCAATGGGCCAAAATGGCCTCAGAGGACGACATCGCGCGCGCCGGAGAGCGCCTGAAACAGGCCGTGGCCCCGCACAAGGGCATGCGCTACAGCCTGGACGGCGCGTTCGCCGCCCGGGTGCAGGGGCTCCTGGCCCGGGGCGACGAGCGCCTTTTCGATCTCATCCTTTTGGCCGCCAAAAACGGCGGCAATTTCAAAAAGGCCCTGTACGCCTGGAACGGCGACCCCGCCGCCTATATCGACCGTCAGCGCGATCCGGACGAGGTCTTCCCCTGGGAGATCGTCGATGTCGGCGTGTCGCGCGACTACCTGCGGCGGGAATGGCGACGCTACCATGACGCCGCGCCCACAGCAAAATGCCCGGCCGCCGGATGCGGCGCATGCGGACGTTGCGGCATGGAATAATCGGGGCTGCCGCCCCGAACCCCGCCATGCT
>JAVHLG010000044.1:0-27890 GCA_031082225.1 Desulfovibrionaceae bacterium
GCGGCGCCCCCCGCATTGTTTTCGTTGCGTTGCGTGGAGCGTTACGGTAGTGTGACAGCATCAAAGGTTTCTATGGAGGATAGCCCTATGCTTGGCATGGAAAAACGCATTCACGCATTATATGGCGACGAGGTAGGCAAGGAAGCGGACAACCCCAAAACCGTGGAGCGGGAGACCGCCGGAGCGGCCCGGGCCGGGCTGGCTCTGGCCCTTCTGGCCATTTTGCTGGCCGGGGCGGCCTATTTCGGCATGGACGCCAAGGTGGCCGGACTGGACCACAAGATCACGACCCTGGCCGAGGTGGAGTCGCGCATGGCGGCCCTTGAGGATCGCGCCGCACGGCTCCCCGACGAGGTGCGCCAGATTCTGGTGGCCGACAAGGTGTTGCAGATGGCCCGCATGGCCGAGCAGATCACCCCGGCCCTGACCACCCCCGAGCAGAAGGCGGCCATGGCTGCGGTCATGGAGAATCTGGCCCGCGTCGGGCAACCGGCCCTGAAGTAGGGGGCGACACGACGATTTGTCAGCGCCTGTCGGCCTGCGACACGAACAGGCCATGAGGAAACAGACAGGGGGCGGCCGCTCGGACGGACGCCCCCTGTTTTGTATTGATACGAAGATCCCGGGGATTCCTGCCCGGAGTTTCGAACGGCTCCGGGTCCATCGCCTGAACGGACCTGCTCAACATCGCCTGCGAGACGCCATGCATCTTCCACCCGTCGCCGACCACGGCCCGCTTCACGGGCATGTCCCCCCAGGCGGGGAACAGTCCGTCGCCATGGGAACGGTCCTGGCCGACTACCCCGTCTTCTCCAGCAAGGATCCCTTGAGGGAGTTCTCCAAAAGGGACTCCCTGGTGACGGCCACGGCCGTGTTCGCGTCCAGTTCCGCGTTGCGCTCGTCCCCGCGCATCTGCATGTAGTCCAAAAGCGCCTCGTTTTGCCGGATGGAGGCCTGGGGCGTGGGCATTTCCGAAATCTTGATCATCGAGGTCATGGGCTGCCTCCCCTTTCGCCGCTCGCACGGCGCTTCATGCCTTTGCGTATCGTATCGGCCGATCCCTCCGGTTTCTTTAGGTCAACGCCCCTTTTTCGGGCCGCCGCCTCCGCCTTTCCCCTTCCTTGCCGCGCTCCGGGCTTTGCGCTAGACCTCAAGGCACCGCCCCACCCCGACCATCCCGGCCGGACAGGGCCGCGACAAGGACAAGGCCATGGCCGCCTGGAAGATCCACCCCATCGTCATGGGCGCCAAGCGCTTCGACAAGGGCATGATGACCTATCAACAAGGGTACGGCACGCCGTACGTCATCCCGATCTATTGCTGGTATCTGGAGGGCGGGGGGAAAACGGTGCTGGTGGACACGGGCGAGATGATGCCTGTGGCCACCGAGGACAGGGAGAAGGCCATCGGGGGAAGGATCTACACCTTCGAGGCGGGCCTGGCCCGGTTCGGCCTGACTCCTGAGGACATCGACGTGGTCATCCACACCCATCTGCATAACGACCATTGCGAAAACGACGCCAAGTGCGTGAACGCCCGATTTTACGTGCACGAAAAGGAGCTGGCCCGCGTCCACGACCCCCATCCCCTGGATTTCCGGTATCTGGAGGACTACATCCTGGACGTGGAGGAAAACGGGCAGATCGAGGTGGTCAGCGGCGACCGGGAGATCCTGCCCGGCATCCGGGTCATGCACACCCCGGCCCACACCGAGGGAGGGTTGACGGTCTTTGTGGACACGGAAGGGGGCACGGCGGCCATCACCGGCTTTTGCACCATCCTGGAGAATTTTTATCCCCCAAAGGAGGTGCGGGCCATGGAGATGGAGGTCATCCCCCCGGGAACCCACGTCAACGCCTACGAGGCCTACGACATCGTGAAAAAGGTCCGCGACATGGCGGACATCATCCTGCCCCTGCACGAGCCGTCGTTCGCGGCCGTGGAAACCATCTGAGGAGCCCGCCATGTCCCTGCCCCGCAACGTTTTCCGGATGATCGCCGTGGCCGCGTTGGCCCTTACCGCGCTTCTGGGCGGGCCCGGGGCCTGCCCGGCCGCCGAACCGGGCCGTTTCGTCATCGACGACGACGGCTACGACCTGCGGGCGGCCGCCAGCGCCACGGCCGCCTCCCTGGGCAGCCTGTCCCGGGGGCAGGCCGTGACGGTGCTGGCCCGCCAGGGCGGCTTCGCGCACGTGCGCACCGAGGACGGCCGCACGGGCTGGACCCCGGACAAGCTGGTGCGGGCCGAGGCCGCCTATCTGGCCGACCCCCGAAACCGGGCCGAGGTCACCTGCCCGCCGGACGTGCCCCGCGCCATCCCCCTGACCCCCGGCAAAAACGGCGTCGCGAAGCTCATCCTGCGCGACGTGCCCTCGGTTATGGGCGGCGACGCCCAGGCCGCCCTGACCGACGCCTCGGGCAAGGTCGTGTGGCAGGGGGCGAACCAGGGCGCAGGCGGCGACCCCACGGTCTTTTTCTGCCGGGCCTTCGGCTTCTACTGGCCCCAGGCCGCAGGCGACCTGGACGGCGACGGCCTGATCGAGATCCTGGCCCAGGATCCCCAGTCCGACGTCTCGGTCAGTTCCTTCACCCTCATCCGGTTCTCCCGCGACCTGACGCCCTCCCTGGCCTTTTCCGGCCGGGGCCTGGTGGAGACCCCCATGGGCTCGGGACGGTTTCTGTGGACCGACGCGGATTTTCCCACCACCAACGTGCGCTGGATCATGAACGTCGTCCCGGCGGCCGCCGACGGAACCATGACCGTTCCGGTCTATGAATATGCCGGACTGGCCGGCTCCGAACTGCGCACCGGCACGGCCCGGGTGCGTCTGGAGGCCGACGGCGCTGTCCTGGTGTCCTGGGTCAAACCCCTGGCCAAGCCTGCCGACTGAGTCCCGCGCCTGACGGCCTGCCGCGTTCCGTCCCCGGCGCGGCCAGCGGGGCGTTCACAATAAAAAGCATACCTGCTTTTTTTAAATACACATCATACATTCAAAGTGTTGCTGCTTATGAAAGCATAACGGAAATCCCCGAACGCACCACCAGGCCCTTGCCCGCCCCGGCACGGCGCGGCGCAGGGTTCCCGTCCTCCCGGGGACGACACAGCCCCATTTCGAGGCCCATTTCGAGGCTTGACAGATCGGGCATCCACGCATAGATATCGCTTCTCTTTCTCCTGACCGGTAGTATGCTCATTATCGAAGCAGCATGTTTTTCACTCCAGGCGAATGCCGAGGTTTCCCCATGATCCCCCAGATATCCCGCATCGCGAGCCCCGCTGTCATGGTTCTGCTTTTCTCCCTTCTCCTTCTTCCCGGCTGCGGCAGCGACAGCACCGCCCAGGGCCCTGGAGGGGGGGGCATGCCGCCGCCCGAGGTGGTGGCCGTGACCATGACCCGGGGGAACCTGCCCCTGAACATGGAATACATGGGCCAGACGGCCGGTTCCCGGGAGGTCGAGGTGCGGGCCCGGGTGGGCGGCATCCTCCTGCGCCGGGCCTATGTGGAAGGCACGCCGGTGAAAAAGGGCGATCTGCTCTTCGAGATCGACCCCGAGCCCTTTCAGGCCACCCTGGAGCAGGCCCAGGGCCGTCTGGCCCAGACCGAGGCCAAGTTGTCCCAGGCCAGGCGCGACCTGGCCCGCATGGAGGAGCTCTTCAAGGGCGACGTCATCAGCCAGAAGGATCGCGACGACGCCCTGACCACCTTCGAGACGACCACCGCCGATGTGGACTCGGCCAGGGCGGCGGTCAAGGAGGCCACGATCAACCTGGGCTACACCAAGGTGGAGGCCCCCATCTCGGGGCTGACCAGCAAGGAGGCCCGTTCCGAGGGCAGCCTGGTGGCGGCCTCAGCCGAATCCAGCCTTCTGACCACCATCTCCCGGGTCGACCCCATCTACGTCAATTTCTCCATTCCCGGCGCGGAGACCATGGCGTTCCGCAGCCTGCGCGAGAAGGGACGGATCGTCTTCGCCGACGGCTGGGATTTCCAGGCCAGGCTGGTGCTGGCCGACGGCCGCGTGCTGCCGAGCGTCGGCCGCATCAATTTCACCGACACCCAGGTGGACGCCGCCACCGGCGTGGTCAAGTTCCGGGCCGAATTTCCCAATCCCGAGGGCGCGGTCATGCCCGGGCAGTTCGTGCGGGTGCGCCTGGACGGGGCGGCCCTCAAGGACGCCCTGCTCGTGCCCCAGGGCGCGGTCCTGACCACCCAGCAGGGGACCATGGTCTGGGTGGTGGACGACAAGGGCGTGGTCTCGCCCCGGCCCGTGGTTCTGGGCCGCACCGAAGGCAACGGCTACATCGTGGAAAGCGGCCTGGAACCGGGTGACCGGGTGATCTCCGAGGGGATCATCAAGGTCCGCCCGGGCATGACCGTGGTCGTGCGCGGCGACGCCCCGTCGGCCCCGGCCAATGCTCCCCAGGCCGCCGCACCCCCGGCCCAGGCGGGAGAGGCCCAGGCCGCCCAGCCGGCCAAGGCGGAGGCCGCGCAATGATCTCGCGTTTTTTCTTGAATCGCCCCATCTTCTCCACGGTCATCTCCCTGGTCATCACCCTGGCCGGGCTGGTGGCCCTCAGGGTGCTGCCCATCGCCCAGTACCCGGACATCATCCCGCCCGAGGTGGCCGTGGCCACCAGCTACCCCGGGGCCAGTCCCGAGGTCATCGCGGCCACCGTGGCCGCCCCCCTGGAGCAGCAGATCAACGGCGTGGACGACATGCTGTACATGAAGTCCACCAGCGCCGGAGACGGCTCCATGACCATCTCCGTGACCTTCGCCGTGGGCACCAACCCCGACCAGGCCACCATCAACGTCAACAACCGGGTCCAGTCCGCCCTGACCAGCCTGCCCGAGGAGGTGCGCCGCCAGGGCGTCACCGTCACCAAGCAGTCCTCCAGCATGCTCATGGTCCTGTCCATGGACTCCCCGAACGGCCGCTACGACGCCATCTACATCAGCAACTACGCCCTGGTGAACGTGCTCGACGAGCTCAAGCGCCTCCCGGGCGTGGGCGACGCCCAGATATTCGGGGCCAAGGACTATTCCATGCGCATCTGGCTGCGGCCGGACAAGCTGGCCCAGCTGCACCTGACCCCGGGCGACGTGGCCGCGGCCATCGCCGAGCAGAACGCCCAGTTCGCGGCCGGGCGCATCGGCCAGGAGCCCGTGGTGGAACATGTGGACATCAACTACATGGTCACCACCCAGGGACGCCTGACCTCGGAGCAGGAATTCGAGGACATCATCGTGCGCGCCGAGCCCGACGGATCGATGCTGCGCCTGAAAGACATCGCCCGGGTGGAGCTGGGGGCCAAGGACTACGGCTTCGTGGGCAAGCGTTTCGGCAACCCGTCCGTGCCCATGGGCGTGTTTCTGGCCCCGGGGGCCAACGCCCTGGACACCGCCGACCGGGTCAGGGCCAAGATGGACGAATTGTCCACGCGCTTCCCCGAGGGCATAAGCTACGCCATTCCCTACGACACCACCACGTTCGTGCGGGTGTCCATCACCGAGGTGGTGCATACCCTGGTTGAGGCCATGGTCCTGGTCTTTTTGGTGGTCTACCTCTTTTTGCAGAATTTCAGGGCCACGCTCATTCCCTGCCTGGCCGTGCCCGTGTCCATCATCGGAACCTTTGCGGGCATGTACGCCCTGGGCTTCACCATCAACACCCTGACGCTGTTCGGCATGGTCTTGGCCATCGGCATCGTGGTGGACGACGCCATCGTGGTCCTGGAAAACGTGGAACGCATCATGCGCACCCGGGGCCTTGGCCCCAAGGAGGCCACAGCCCGGGCCATGGAGCAGGTCACGGGGCCGGTCATCGCCATCGTGCTGGTCCTGTGCGCCGTGTTCGTGCCCGTGGCCTTCCTGGGGGGCCTGACCGGCGAGATGTACAAGCAGTTCGCCATCACCATCGCCGTGTCCGTGACCATCTCGGGGCTGGTGGCCCTGACGCTTACCCCGTCCCTGTGCGCCCTTTTGCTCAAACCCGGGCACCATGAGCCGAACCGGGTCTTTCGGGCCTTCAACGCCCTGTTCGACCGCATCACCAACGGCTACACCGCCGGGGTGCGCTTCCTCCTGCGCCGGTCGATTGTGGCCCTGGCCCTTTTCGCGGTGCTGTGCGGCGGAGCCTACTGGCTTTTTGCCCACGTCCCCAGCGGCCTTCTGCCCGACGAGGACCAGGGCTACATCCTGGCCCTGACCGTGCTGCCCGACGGCGCGTCCCTGGCCAACACCCTGGCCGTGACCGACGCCCTGGACGCCATGCACATGGCCGACCCGGACGTGCGCGAGGTCATGACCTTCGCCGGGTACGACCTGATAAGCGGCGCCAGCCGGTCCAACTACGGCACCACGTTTCTGCCCATGAAGGACTGGAAGGAGCGCACGCAGCCGGGCCAAAGTTCGTTCGACCTGGTCAAACGGGTCTTCGGCCGGGGCATGACCCAGCCCAAGGCCCTGGTCCTGGCCTTCAATCCGCCGCCCATCTCGGGCATGAGCAGCACCGGCGGCTTCGAGGCCTACGTGCAGAACCGGGGCGAGGGCACGTCCAAGGATCTGGCGGCCATGACCGAAAAGGTCATCGCCGCAGCGGGCAAGCGCCCGGAACTCGGCCGGGTGTCCACCACCTTCGGGGCCAACGTGCCCCAGATCAAGGTGACCCTGGACCGCCAGAAGGCCAAGGCCATGGGCGTTGCCGTAAACGACGTCTTCGAGGTCATGCAGGCCACCTTCGGGGCCTATTACGTCAATGATTTCAATAAATACGGCCGCACTTTCCGGGTCATGCTGCAATCCGAGGCCGATTTCCGGGACCGCCCCGAGGATCTGCGCGACGTCTTCGTGCGCACCCAAAAAGGCGAGATGATTCCGCTCACAGCCCTGGTCACGGTGGAGCAGTCCAGCGGCCCCGAGGTCATGGAGCGCTACAACGTGTTCCCGGCGGCCAAGCTCATGGGCGACCCGGCCCCGGGCTACAGCTCGGGCCAGGCCCTGGACGCCATGGAGGCCGCGGCCAGGGAGGTGCTGCCTGCGGACTACGCCCTGGCCTGGACCGGCTCGTCCTACCAGGAACGGGCCATGGCCGGAACCTCCACCTTGGTGTTCGCCCTGGCCATCGTCATGGTCTTTCTCATCCTGGCCGCCCAGTACGAACGCTGGTCCCTGCCCCTGGCCGTCATCCTGGCCGTGCCCTTTGCGCTGTTCGGCGCGATCCTGGCCACCTGGGGCCGGGGGCTGTCCAACGACATCTACTTCCAGGTCGCCCTGGTGACGCTGATCGGCCTGGCGGCCAAAAACGCCATCCTCATCGTGGAGTTCGCGGTCCTGCGCATGAAACAGGGCCTCAACCTCTCCGACGCGGCCGTGGAGGCGGCGAAACTGCGCTTCCGGCCCATCATCATGACCTCCCTGGCCTTCGTCCTGGGCTGCCTGCCCCTGGCCATAAGCTCCGGCGCGGGCGCGGCCAGCCGCCACGCCATCGGCACCGGGGTCATCGGCGGCATGCTCGGGGCCACGTTCATCGCGCCGTTTTTCATCCCGGTCTTTTTTACGCTCATCATGAAGATCGGGCAGCTCTTCCGGCGCAGCCGTCCGGCGGACGCCGGGCCGCAGGCGGGATCATGAGCGCCGGGGGTTGCAACAGGACCGCCTCGCCTAGCGGCCTGACGACGCAGGAGGACATCGCCCTTCCCGTCTGCACCGCCCACACCCCCGAGGAGCATTTCGCCCTCACCCTGCACGAGACGGCCCGCGCCTGGCGGTCACGTATCGACGAACAACTGCGCCCCATGGGCCTGTCCAGCGCCTCGTGGAGCGTGATCTTCGCCCTGGCCACGGCGGACAGGCCCCTGTCCCAGCGGGAGATCGCCGACCGCATCTTCGTGGAGTGTCCCACGGTGGTGCGCCTTTTGGACCGGCTGGAAAAGCTCGGCTGGGTGCGCCGGGAACCCTCGCTCGAGGACCGACGACGCAACCGGGTGCATCTGACCGCCAAAATCCTCGAACACCACGACGACTTGCACGCCATGGCCGAAAGCGTGCACCGCGAGGCCCTGGCGGGCATCCCGGCGGACAAGCTGGCCGTGGCTCTGGAGGTGCTGGAGATGCTGCGCGGCAGATTGTGCACCTGATCCAGCCCCTCCCAGTCTCCGACGTCCCAATTCTCGCACTACCCCGCGCACAGTGCCCGGTCACGCCCCTACCGGGGCTTGGGTCGCCCTTTTTCGCCTTTTGCCCCGACTGCCCTTTGACTTTCTCCCGTATCAGCCTATTATCCTAGCAATCAGGTCTGTTTTTTCGACATTCCGATCCGGCCACGCCTTCACAACGAACCATTTTTGGGGACTGACCCATGCGGAAACCTCGCCTTTTGATTGGCTTTTTTGCGGCCCTTCTGGCCCTTCTCGCAACCCAAACCGCGCACACCCAATCGGATACCCCTATGAAGACCACGGAAAAGAGCGAAAGCGCCGTCTTCGCCGGAGGCTGTTTCTGGTGCCTGGAGGCGGCCATGGAGACAAAGCCCGGCGTCATTTCGGCCGTCTCCGGCTATACCGGCGGCCATGACCCCGCCCCCACCTACGCCGCCGTCTCCACCGGCGAGACCGGCCACACAGAGGCGGTTCGCGTGGTCTACGACCCCCAGGCCATCTCCTACGAGGATCTGGTCCGGATATTTTTCAAGAACATCGACCCCACGGACCCGGGCGGACAGTTCGCCGACCGGGGGTCGCAATACCGCACGGCGATCTATTACGCCGACGAAAACCAAAAGCGGATCGCCGAAAACGTCCGCGACGCCATGGCCGCCTCGGGCCGTTTCAAAAAGCCCCTGGACGTGCCCATTCTGCCCGTGGCCCCGTTTTATCCGGCCGAAGAGGAGCACCAGGACTATTACGCCAAGCACGCCGTGCGCTACGAGTCCTACCACCGCTTCTCCGGGCGCGGGCCGTACCTGGACTCGGTGTGGGGCAAGGACGGGACGGGCGCGTCGCCCCCTCAGGTCGTGCCGGACGCGCCGGGCGCTCCGGGCGCATCGGTCACTTCGGACGCTCCGGACGCGACGGCTCCGCCCGAGGCGCCCGCTCCGAAAACGGCCGCACCGTCTGTCGGCTATACCCGGCCGGACGACGCCGAACTGGAAATGCGCCTGTCGCCCCTGGCCTTTGAGGTCACCCGCAAGGACGCCACCGAGCCGCCCTTCGGCAATGCCTATTGGAACGAAAAGCGTCCCGGCATCTACGTGGACGTGGTCTCCGGGGAGCCGCTTTTTACTTCCGCCGACAAGTTCGATTCCGGCACCGGCTGGCCGAGCTTCACCCGGCCCATCGCCCCGGGGGCCGTGGCCGCGCGGACCGACGCCAGCCACGGCATGGCCCGCACCGAGGTCCGAAGCTCCCTGGCCGACTCCCACCTGGGGCATGTGTTCGACGACGGCCCCCGCCCATCTGGTCAGCGCTATTGCATCAATTCGGCGGCGCTGCGCTTCATCCCCCTGGAGGAGATGGAGACGGAGGGCTACGGTGCGTTCACCACGCAGGTGACGCAGCCAGGGAAGTGATCAGATCCACTTCTTCCATTTGAAAAGGCCGAAAAGCCCGCCGGACATGCACAGCATGATCCCGACGGCCATGGGATAGCCCAGGGGCCACTTGAGTTCCGGCATGATCTCGAAATTCATGCCGTAGACCCCGGCCACAAAGGTCATGGGCATAAATAGCGTGGAGATGAGGGTTAAGACCTTCATGATGGCGTTAAGGCGGAAGCTGATGGTGGACAGATAGATGTCCACCATGCCGCCCACGATGTCCAAAAGCCCCTCCACCGTGTCCATGATCTGGATCACGTGCTCGTAGAGGTCGCGGTAGTACAGCCGCGTCTGGGGGGAGAGCAGTTCGCTCTCCCCCTCGGCCAGCCGGGAAACCACCTCGCGCAGGGGCCAGATGCTCTTGCGCAGATGGATGGTTTCCCGCTTGAGCTTGTGGATGGCCTCCAGGTCCGCCGGTTCGGGATCGGCCAGAAGCTTGTCCCCCAGATCCTCAATGTCCTCGCCCACCTTTTCCAGACACACGAAATGCTCATCCACCACGGCGTCAAGCAGGGCGTACAGCAGATAATCCGCGCCCATGCCCCGCACCCGGCCCCGGCCTGCGGCGATGCGGGTGCGCACCGCATCGAAGGCAGGGGCCTCGCCCTCGCGGAAGGTGGCCAGGGCCTGCCGCCCCAGAACGAAGCTGATCTGGCTTTCGCTCAGGGTCTTGGCCTGGGGGTCGTAGCGCCAGGCCTTGGTCACCAGAAACAGGTAATCCTCCATGTCCTCGAGCTTGGGGCGCTGCCCCACCTGCACGATATCCTCCAGGATGAGCGGATGCACCCCGAAAAGCCCGCCCACCCGGCGGATCGTCTCCGGCTGATGCAGCCCGGCCACGTCGATCCACATCTTTTCGCCGTCCGTGCCCGGCAGGGGAGGGAGCGTTTCGCCGCTGTCCGGACCGATCGTCCTGGCCCCCTGCGGCCCGTAGACCATGGTGGCGACCGTGGTCGCCACGGCCGGGGCGTCGCCGGTATATTCCAGGGTGTCCATGGGTTTCCCGGCCTGGCGGGTCATGGTTTTCAAACGATGGCGCATGATGGTTCCCCTTTCGCCGCAAGCGGCATGTCCTTACAAACCGGCGGATGCGAACAGTGAAGATAACAACTTGAAATAGCGACATCTTTTCTTGAAATACCGGCATATCTCAAAAAACGCGGCGCTCGCGGGCGCAATCGTCACGCCAACCGGGACATGGCGCACCAAAAGGGATTTCCCGTCAAGAGGTATCGTGCCGCCAGACCGTGATGGGCGCGAACGTCTCCCCCCCCGGCGACCTGCCGACGGTCGCACCCGCCGGGGACAGGGACGCAGCAGCCCCCCGCCGGGATTTACCCCTTGCGTGACCTGGAATTATGGGATAGTGGGCTTCCATCATGAGAATGGAAATCATTATTGTATTCGACATGACGGCCCGGATCGCCCCGGGGCGTCCCGCCCCAAGCCCCTCGCCCGTCCGCTGGAGACGCCTCTAACCCTGCACCATCAGGATATTTTTCAAGCGCCATGCACGCCACAGCCACCCTTCGCATCTCCCACGCCCTACCCGGCCGTCTGCGTCTGAGACTGCGCCCGGCATCGCTTGTGTCCACGGCCGCCGCCGCCTGCGCCAACATCCCGGGCATTCTCGACACCCGGGGCAACCCGGCCTGCGCCTGCCTGATCGTGCGCTACGACCCGGCCAAGACAGGGCAGGAGGCCATCCTGGCCGCTGTGCGGGCCGTCCTGCCCGCGCCCAAACAGTCGCCGACCGCCACGGTTGCGGGCCAGGGGTCTGGGGCCTGCGCCTGCGCCTGCCCGGCAAAAAAATCCTCTGGCGTGGGTCGCCAGTTGGTGCGCTTTTTGTCCCTGACCGGGGTCATGAGCTACGTCTTCGTCCGGGAGGTGCTGCTCAAAACCGCCGTGACCCAGACCGTGTTCTCGCCCCTGGGCCTGGCGGCCCTGGTCGCGGCCGCGCCGCTTCTGCGCGAGTCGGTGCGCCACGCCCGGCAGAAACGCTTCACCATGGAGGGCTTTCTGGCCGCCGGGTGCGTGGCTGCGGCGGCTGCCGGGCAGGCGGTCACGGCCCTGGAGATCCTTTGGATCCACAGCGGCGCAGAGACCCTCAAGGCCTACATCGCCGAGCGCTCCCGGCGCTCCATCTCGGCCATCCTGGATCTCACGGCCAAAAACACCTTCATCCTGGCCGGGGATGTGGAGGTGGAGGTGCCGGTGTCGGCGGTCAAGCCGCGCGACATCGTGGTCCTGCACACGGGCGAGAAAATCTCCGTGGACGGGCTGGTGGTCTCGGGCGAGGCCCTGGTGGACGAATCCCCCATCACCGGCCGGGCCGAACCCGAACACCGCACAACCGGCGACAAGGTGTTCGCCGGGGCCTACGTGCGCCAGGGCATCCTCCATGTCCGGGCCGAGTGCGTGGGCGACGCCACCTATCTGGCCCGGATCATGCGGCTGGTGGAGGACTCCCTGGAAAACAAGGCCGAGATCGAGTCCACGGCCGACGACCTGGCCCGCCGTCTTTTGAAAATCGGCATGTGGTCCACCCTGGGCACGCTGGTCCTGACCGGCAGCCTGTGGCGGGCCTTCACCGTGCTTTTGGTCATGGCCTGCCCCTGCGCCACGGTGCTGTCGGCCTCGACCGCCGTCAGCAGCGCCCTGGCCGCGGCGGCCAGGCGCGGCATCCTCATCAAGGGCGGCCGCTACCTGGAGGAGGTCGGCAAGGCCGAGGTGGTCTGCTTCGACAAGACCGGCACCCTGACCACCAACCAGCCGCGCATCGAGGCGATCCTGAACTTCTCCGGGCTCTCCGAGGACGAGCTGTTGCTGTGGGCCTATTCCGCGGAGATGCACAACCACCACCCCCTGGCCCTGGCCATCAAGCACGAGGCGGTCTCCCGGGGCATCGACCCCCTGTCGCACATCGAATGCGACTTCACCCTGGGCAAGGGGGTCAAGGCCACTATCGGCCACGACGTGATCCGTCTGGGCAACGCCCGCTACCTCGACGAGGCGGGCATCATGACGGACCAGGTGCAGGCCCGGGTCCGGCCCCTGGCCGACCGGGGCCTGACGGTCATCTACCTGGCCAAAAACGACGATGTGCTGGCCGCCCTGGGGTTCGCCAACGAGCTTCGGCCCGACGCGGAAACAACCGTGGCCGAGCTCACCCGCACCGGGGTGATCCAGGTGGCCCTGGTCACCGGGGACACGGCAAACACCGCCCTCACCCTGTGCCGGACGCTTGGCATCGACCAATGCCGCCACAGCGTCCTGCCCGAGCAGAAGGCGGACATCGTGCGCGAATTGCAGGACGGCGGCCACCGGGTGATCATGGTCGGCGACGGCATCAACGACGCACTGGCCCTGGCCGAGGCCGACATCGGCATCGCCATGAGCGCCGGGGGCTCGGACGTGGCCATCGAGGCCGCAGACATCGCGTTGGTGAAAGACGACCTGGCCGACATCCTCTACGTGCGGAGTTTAAGCCGCCAGACCCTGCGCGTGGCCCGGCAGAATTTCTGGATCGCCACCTCCACCAACCTGGGCGGGGCCCTGGCCGGGGCCCTGGGGCTTTTGTCGCCGGTAGCCGCCGGGCTCATCCACATCGTGCACACCCTGGGGGTGCTGGCCAACTCCTCCCGGCTTCTGGCCCACCGCCCGCCCGCCATAACGGCCGGGTTGGATCCTGGGCCACCGGCCATGGCGGCGGACCGCATCCCGCATTCAAAGGGATAAATGAGAATGGAACCTACTTTCATTTGCATGGCAAGCGCCGCCATTTCCGGACCTGGCCGGACCAGGACGGACCAGGACGGACCAGGACGGAAAAACAGGCGGACGAGGAGCACACACGACCATGCACATCCAAGAGATGGTGGAACTGCGGCAGTTCATCACCGTGGCGCATCACGTGCCCGGACGTATCCGGCTCAAACTCGATCCGGCCGTGCGGTCCCACCCCAAGGCCATGGCCCTGGCGGCCCTGGTCGGGAAAGGCAACGGCGCGTTTCGCGCCCGGCTCAACGTTCTGGCCCGGTCCCTGGTCCTGGAATACGACCCGGATCGCATTGACCCAAGGCTCGTGGAGGGCGTCTTCACCCAGGACGATCCGCAGGAGGCGGCGGCCCTGGCGGACGAGCTGTCTGCGGCCTTCGGCCTGACACCCCAAGCGTAGAGGAGACGAAGGAATGGAAAACGCAACGTATCAGGAAGGGTGCTCCCCGGCCTCCCCCGCCTTTGGCATGCCCATGCCCGAAGGCCCAGTGGCCGGATACGCCCCCGGGGCGGAGCACGGCAGCGGCGAGGCCGCCAGTTCCGCCGGTTACGCCGGTTCCGTCAATTACGCCGGTTACGGCAGTCCAGCCGCCCCCCTGGGTCCGCTTGGAGCGCCGATGGAAGGCCCGGCCATGACGGCGGCCGCTGCCGAGCCCTGCGCCGAATCCGGCGCCGAACCCAGCTCCGAAACGGACGAGGGGCAAAACAAGCACCAGTACATGGGCCAAAAACCGGCCCAGAACCCAGCCCAGGTGACGGCCACACCTGCCCCCGAGGCCCCTCAGGGCTACGTCGCCCAAGGCCCCAGCGGCTATGCAGCCCAGGGCCCCAGCGGCTATGCCAAGGGATATTTCCAGCCTGCCCCGGGCCAGCCCGATGCCCCGAAACCCCAGGCTGCGCCGGTCGGGCCGGGCGCGCCGACCGAGCATGTCTGCTCCTGCGGCGGCCATGAGGCGCAGGCCCCGGGCAGGCCCGAGGCCGTCCCCGGGGCGCAGTACGCTGCGCCGCAAGGCCCGCAGTATGCCGCTCCTCAGGGACCGCAGTACGCCACCCAGCAGGGCGCACAGTATGCCGCGCCCCAGGGACCGCAGTATGCGTCGCAGTACGGCCAGCAGCACGCTGCGCCGCAAGGCCCGCAGTATGCAACCCAGTTCGGCGCGCAATACGCCGCCCCCCAGGGACCGCAGTACGACCAGCAGTACGCCGCGCCGCAAGGCCCGCAGTATGCGACGCAATACGGCCAGCAGTATGTCGCGCCTCAGGGCGCACAGTACGCCGCTCCCCAGGGACCGCAGTATGCGCCGCAGCAGGGACCGCAGTACGCCCCCGGGCCGGAGGCCGCCGCGTCCCACGAGCATGAAGAGGGCGAGGGCAAAAAAGGCCATTGCCACGGCCAGGGCGGCCACCAGGAACAGGCGCAGGCGTCCCAGCCCGGCTTTTTCGGCTTTCCCGGCTTCGGCGGATTCGCCGGTGCGGCGGGTTCCCCCGGCGAAGACCCCAAGCACCTGGAATACCGCTACGGGCAGATGATCGAGCTGTGCAACGACATCATGCAGGGCAAGGCCGATCCCTCCAAGATCGCCGCCTTTTTGACGTCCACCGGGGCCCATTTCTGGAAAGGGGCCATCGTGGGCGCGGCCGTGACCTTTCTCATGACCAACAGCGCCGTGAAGTCCGCCCTGGGCGACACCTTCTCGGCCGTTTTCGGCGCGGCAAAGGGCGGCGAATAGCCGGTTTTCCCAACCACCGGCGGGCCCTCAGGCCGCGCCGCAAGCAATTTGCAAAAAAGGAATCCAGCCATGCATATCCAGCAGAAGGAACAGACCTATCCCCTGCGTCAGACCGGCCTGCCCGTGGGGGCCATCACCGCCATGGGCGCGGCCGGGGCTATCATCGGCGGCACGGCGGCCGCAGCCAAGGATCTGCGCCAGGTCAAGGAAGGCGACATGACCCGCGAGGCCGCCGCCGGACACATCCTCAAGGAAGCCCTGGGCAGCGGCCTGGCCACCGCCGCCGGGGCCGTGGCCGGAACGTTTTTCCGCTCGGGCGTCCTGGGCCTGGCGGCCATGGCCGTGGTGGGCGTGGGAACCAAGTACCTCTACGACGGCGTGGCCGGATTGGCTGCCGAAAAGGCCAAAGCCGCCAAGAGCGCGGCCAAGACCGTGACCAAGGCCGCCGCCAAGGCGGAGACCGCGAAACCGGCCAAGGCCTAGCGTCGCGACAAAGCGCCCATTCGGCGTTTTCAGAGGCCACAGGCATGGCCTGACACGGCCCATCGGGCCGCATTCGGCCGGTTCCGGCCGTACAAAAGGAGCGTTTACGGATGTCCCACACCCCGAAATATCCCCCTGACGGCGGATATGCCACGCCCACGAACCCGGCGGGCTATCCGGCCGCCGGATCCCTCACCCAGGGCTGGTTCGCCGTCACCGATCCCGGCTATCTCAAAGGGGCCCTGCTCGGCGCGGGCCTGACCTACATCCTGACCAACCAGAAGGTGCAGCGCGCCCTGGTCAAGGGCGTGGTGACCGTCTGGACGGCGGTCCAGGGCGGCATCGAAGAGGTCAAGGAACAAATCCACGATGTGAAAGCCGAAATGAGCATGAAAGGCGATGCGGACAAAACCTGACACCACACGCGCCAAGCGTGAACTGGCCAAAGTCGGCATGGCCGTCTCCCTGGGCACGCTTCTGGCCACGGGTTTCATGGAACGCATGGGCGGCCAGTCCGGGCAGGCGGTGCGCAACGTGCACCTGGCCTCCGGACTGGCGCTTGTGGGCTTCTCCTACTGGCATTGGAGCCTGTACCAACGCAGCACCGAGTCCCGGGGACATCGCGCATGAGCATAACCTCCGAACGCGTTACTGTCGGGCAAAACGTGGGCCGCTTCCGGGTGGCCCACGTCCTGCCCCGCCGGGTCCGGTTCACCTCGCCGCTTCTGTGCGATCCCGGATTTGACGGCAACTATTTCCAGGCCTTGGTGGAGGCCGTGCCCGGGGTGGACGAGGCCCGGGTCAACCTCCGGGGCAAGGCCCTGGTGGTGACCCACGACGGCCGGGGCGACACCTGGGAGCGCCTGGCCGCACGTCTCGGCGACATTCCGGCCGAGGCCTGGCACGGCGGACGCCCGGCCGACTCGCGCATGACCCTGGGCGACGTGGGGACCAAGGCCGTCATGACCCTGGCCGCCGGAACCCTGACCTCTCCGGCCAGGGCCGCCGTGGGCTGGGCCCTGGGCCTGCCCACCATCGCCGAGGGGGTGCATGCCCTGCTCACCCGGGGGCTCAAGGTCGAAGTGCTGGACGGGGCGGCCATCGCCCTGTCGCTTTTACGCGGCCATTATTTCACGGCCGGGGCCATCACCACGCTCCTGGCCCTGGGCCGCTACCTGGAAGACAGCACGGAGAAACGCTCCACGGCCCTGCTCAAGGGCCTTTTGCGCCCCCAGGCCGAGACCCTGTGGGTGGTGCGAGGCGGCGTAGAGAGCGAGATCCCGGCCGCAACGGTCCAGGTGGGCGACGTGGTGGTCTGCGGGGCCGGGGAGCTTGTCCCCGTGGACGGGACCGTCTCCGAGGGCGAGGCATCGGTGAATCAGAGCTCCATCTCCGGCGAATCCATGCCGGTACACAAAAGACCCGGCGACGAGGTCATCTCCGGTTCCGTGGTCGAGGAGGGACGGCTTTTGATCGCCGTGGACCGGGTGGGTTCCGAGACCTCTTTGGCCCGCATCAGCCGGTTTATCGAGCAGTCGCTACGCAGCAAGTCCAAGACCCAGACCAAGAGTTCCGAGCTGGCCGACAATCTGGTGCCCCTGACCCTGGCCCTGGCCGGGATCAAGCTTATCACCTCCCGGGACATGAACCAGGCGACATCGGTGCTGACCGTGGATTTCTCCTGCGCCGTCAAACTGGCCAGCCCCGTGGCCGTGCGTTCGGGCATGTACGCCGCGGGCAAGGCCGGGGTGCTCTTAAAAGGCGCGTCGGCCCTGGACGCCCTGTACGACGTGGACACCATCGTTTTCGACAAGACCGGCACCCTGACCACCGGCGACATCGCGGTCACGGACCTGCTCCCCGCAAACGGCCTGACCCCGGAGGAGCTTTTGAGTCTGGCCGCCGGGGCCGAGGAGCACTACGACCATCCCGTGGCCCGGGCCGTGGTGCGCGAGGCCAAGGCCAGGAACCTCCCCCTGCCGCCGATCAGCCGGGTGGACTTCATCGTGGCCCACGGCGTGTCCGCGGCCATCGACGGCCAAAACGTGCTTGTCGGCAGCCATCATTTCATTGCCGAGGACGAGGGCGTGCCCTGCCAGGACATGGACGACACGGCCCACACCCTGCGCCGCCAGGGCAAATCGCTGTTGTATGTGGCCCGGGAAGGGGCGCTTGTCGGGGTGATCGGGCTGCGCGACGACCCCCGGCCCGAGGCCGGGGAGGTGCTTAACGCGCTCAAGGCCGCAGGCATCAGCCGGGTGGTGGTCTTGACCGGCGACCACCGGGAGACGGCCAACGCCCTGGCGAGGCAACTGCCCCAGATCGACGAGGTGCATTTCGAGCTCAAGCCCGAGGACAAGGCGGCCATGGTGGCCAGGCTCAAGGAATCGGGGCGGAAACTGGCCTACGTGGGCGACGGGGTCAACGACGCCCCGGCGCTTATGACCGCGCATGTGGGCATCTGCATGCCGAAAGGGGCGGATCTGGCCCGGGAGGCGGCCCAGGTGCTGCTTTTAAGCGAGAGCCTCTTCGCCCTGCCCGTGGCCAAGGAGGCGGCCATGCGCACCAATGCCATCGTCAAGCATTGCTTTTATTCCACCCTCGGGCTCAATTCGCTGATCCTGTTTCTGGCCGGATCGGGGCTGTCGCCCCTGGCCTCGGCGCTTCTGCACAACGTAAGCACTGTGGGCATCCTGGGCTATGCGGCTGCGGCTGCCGGACGTCCCCTGTCCGGGGCGAAGCGGGCGCAACCATCCAGCCTTTCCACAGAGGAGGCGGCATGTTGACCCCCCTGACCAAGGCCCCATTGGGAATTCCCATGGCCGTTTATAAAGTCGTGGGCCGGGGTTTTGGCGAACGCATGGCCAGACTCGGGGTGTTCGTGGGCACCACGCTCACCCGCCTGGGCGACGCTGTGAGCGTTTCGCCGGTCAAGGTGCGCGGACCGCTGGGAGAGGCGGTCTTAAGCGGCTCCTGGGCGGCCAAGATGGTGGTGCACCTGGACGACGACCGCCGCCTGCCGCTTTTGGAATGCCCCCCGGGCGCCACCGGCCATGTGGAGGGCATCACCGGCCAGGACCGCGTCGCCGAGTCCATGGCCGCCCTGGGCCTGACGGAAAACGACCGCATCACCTGCGTGCGCCGTCTGCCGCCCATGGCCTACAACGCCCTGGTGGACGGCACGTCCCGGGTGCGCCTGGGCGAGGGCCTGGCCTCCAAGCTTTTGGGGCAGACCCCAAGCGGCCTGGTCCAGTTTTGCAGGGTGGGGGTGGGCGAGGATTTCACGGTCACGGAGATCCTGGCCGGGGAAAACGCCCGGCAGACCTTCGAAGCCCTGGGCATCCGCCCCGGCTCGCGGCTTTCCCTGTTAAACGTCACCGCCGGACAGGTCATGCTCCTGGCCCGGCACAATCCCGTGGTCTGCGTCACCAGCGACGGACTGCGCCTCTATTTCCAGGAAAAAGACGCCGACCGGATCATGGTCGCGCCCCGGGAGTAGGCCCCGGGACGTCCCTGCCTGGGCCTCGCGTCTTCCTGTGGGCGCGCGTCGGCCCGTTTCTTTTTCACGCCGTCCGTCGGCCGGGAAAACCGGCCCCGGGCGGCGGTCTCACTTCCACGCTCCAAGACGCGCGTCCGTGCCCCCGAATCCATAGGGGAAATCCCTGATATTGTGGGGGATCGACCTCATGGACGTTCCCCCTCCCGGCCACTATTCATAGTATTGCATGATTCCAATTTCTTGCTTCTTTCCTGCAACCAGGCGGAAAAATGAGACAGCCCCGCTCCCTAGACAGCCGTCGCGGCGCCGCCGTCGTGGAGATGGCCCTTCTTTTGCCGGTGCTGTTGACGGTCGTTTTCGGTATCGTGGATTATGGGCGTTATTTCTTCATCCGCTCGGCCGTCACCGCTGCGGTTGCTGACGCCGCCCGAATGGCGGTGTTGCCTGCAGTCACCACCGAGGAAATCACCCAGGCCGTGGGAGAGGATCTGGCAGGCCCCATTACCCACGAATCCGGCAAAAACGCGTTGATCAGCGTCGTCCCCGAGGTGCGCCTGCCCGGCGACACGGTCACCGTCACCGCGACACTGCCATTCCAGGCCCTGATCCTTCCGGCCTTCCTTGGGACAAAGGTGTTTCCCCAAACCGTCACGGCATCCGCAACCATGACCATGGAGCCATGAACATGAGCGTTGCCCAACCGGCCTGCCGCGACGCGCGCGGATCAATCAGCGTGGAACTGGCCCTGCTTCTGACCTTTGTACTGATGCCGCTTCTTGTGGGCATCATCGATTTCGGGCAGTTGCTGCATGCCCAGAACGTCATAACCCGGGCCGCCCGGGAAGGGGCCATGGCCGCCGCCCGGAACCAGGACATCCAGACAGCGGTCAATCGCTACGTGCAAAACGCCGGATACGATCTGTCCCTGACCACCGTCGTCACCGAGGGTTCCCGGGAGTCCTCCGAGCCGGTCACCGTGACCATCACCTACGACACGGCATCCCTGGTCATCATTCCTTGGGCGGACATCCATCGCAACATGGGACGGGTGGTCAGTTCCGCCACCACCCAGCAGCTCTATTAACGGGAGAGTCGGCATGCCCCTTCGCCACGGCGGAAGCCTCCACGAAAACGGCTCCATCCTCGTCTTCGGGGCCCTGACTCTGATCGTTCTGGCTGGAATGGCCACCATGGCCGTGGATTACGGGTATTTGCAATATAAGCGCAGCCAGTTGCAAAACGCCGCTGACGCCGCCGCCCTGGCCGGGGCCGCCGAGTTGGTGCGCTCAGGAGGGGACCGCAAGGCGGCTTCGGATACCGCTGTACGATTCGGACAAGCCAACCTTGGAGACCAGGACAACCCGGTAGTGGCCGTCACGGATTCCGATGTGCTTTTTTACCTGGGCACGGTCGCCGTGGGAGATGGAACGGCCGACACCGTGGGAGTCACCGCCAACCGCAGCCTGGACCGGGGCAACGCCGTGGATATGTTCTTTGGACCGGCCCTCGGCTGGAACACGCAGAATCTGACGGCCACGGCCAGGGCGTCGCTGTTTTGTTCGAACCAGACGCGCTGCTCCAAGCCTTTTTCGCCCCCGGCCAAATTCACCTGGAACGACGACTGCGACACGAACGTCAAGTTTCGCGGCAATGGCGCGCTGGATACGCAAAGCGTCTGCGAGACAGGCTCGGTGGTGGTCCTGGGCTACGGCCCCGACGATCTGGGAACCCGTATCGTGCTCAAGCTGGGCGACGCCTCGGACACGGTGGTTCCCGGACACTTCAACCCCGTGGACTATCCCCCCGTCAACAGGGGAACGCCTGAGACCGGCGCAGCGGTCTACAGGCTCAACATCTCAGGGTGCACAGGCTCCAATGCCGGTTTCATAAGCCACGGCGACGAACTCCAGATTGAACCGGGCAACATGGTCGGCCCGACCCGGCAGGGACTGGACGATGTCTTCGCCCTGGATCCGGACGCAACATGGGACACGGCCTCAAAACGTATCCTCGGCAGCCGGTTCTCGGACCCCATGAAAAGCCCCCGCGTGGCGTTGATCCCCTTCTACGATCCATCCCGTCCCCAGGTTTCTGGCCGCAATACGATTTATGTCTACCAGTTGGGGGCCGTGTTCATCGAGTCTTTGAGCAAGGGCGGCGACGTCACAGGGCGGTTCATCCAGGCCATGGCCATGGATCCGAATCGCAATCCGGCTGGATCCTGCGGGGCTGATTCCGTTGCCCTTTTCGGTGTGGGCCTCATCAAATGAGGACACAGGGCTGGGAGGCATGACGGTGGCGCATCTGACCGGTAGCCAGGCCTTCCGTGCAGCAGACCGGCGGCAAAGGGATGGTGGACCCCGGTGACGCCCCGCAACATCGACAGACGCTTAGGATGCTGGCCCCAGGCCTTTCCTGGACGAGCGTTTCTGGAGCGCGCCGAGCACGGCCCCCAAAATGGCCCCGGCGGGGATCGTGACCCATCCGGCGTAAAAAAGGCTCAGCGCGCCCATGCCCGCCGCAATGGCCAGGCCTTTGAACAACAGCCCCGGCCCGGCAGGCATTCCGGCCAGGATGCCCTGCACCCCCTCCACGGCGGAGATGAACACCGAACACACGGCCGGGGCCGCAACGCCCGCCGCCGCGCCTGCGAATGCGCCGCGAAAAAGGCCGGGCCGGGCGGCGACCATGCCGCGCCACACAGCATACCCCGTGGCGAAGGCCGCCGCCGCGCCGTACAGCCACATGGTCCGCGCCACGCCCGGCGGGCCCAGATGGTCGGCGAAGGCCCCGACAATGAGCCCGGCCGGGGCGCAGGCCGCGCCCATGGCCAGGCTGCGCCGGGAAAGCGCCCTGGAGAGACGTCCGCCAACCCCGTCTGCACTCTGACCGGAAGGGGGCATCCCCTTCAGGTTGCTGTCCCGCTCCATGTTCTTCCACCTTCCGGCGGCGTGACTCTGCCGCCGCCGTTCCGCAGGGAATCCGAAAGAGGTTCACACCCTGGCCTCCTCCTGCTATCATGAAGCCGAATCCCAGGCCATGCCCCCAACCCCGCCCACCCCGCAAGGAGCGCACATGCTGGACACGATCCTGGCCTTTCTGGCCTCGCACGACCTGGGCGTCCTGGCCACGGCAGACGACGACGCACCCCATTGCTCGCTGATGGCCTACCTCATGGCCCCGGACGGCCACATCTGCATGGCCACCCTGCCGGATACCCGCAAATGGCGAAACGTCCAGGACAATCCCGACGTGAGCCTGCTTGTGGACAACCGGGAACGGCTGCCCGACCTGGGCCGCGAGGCCCTGACCGCCGTGACCGTGACCGGCCGCCACGCCCCCTTCCCCGACCCGGAGGGCGAGGCCGCCGCCAAACGTCTGCTGGCCGACCGCCACGGGCATCTCGGCGGCATCCTCACCCGACCCGAGGCCCGGGTCATCCGTATCCGGCCGACAGCCTACCAGATCGTGGAGGGCCCGGTGCGGTCCCGGGTGGTGGCCGCCGCCCCGTGAGGGGATCGCCCGGCACGACGCCGGACACAGGCCACACGAACATTCGCCCGCACGGTGTCCCGCCGCAAGGCGAGGTCGCCATGTTTCCCGCAAAGCGCGCGTCCTTGTGACGACGCGCCAGACGACTGTGAGGTACGCATGGACTCCCTGCTTGAAAAGCACTGGCACCATCTGTCCCCCGAGGAGGTCATGGACCTGCTGGGCACGGACCCGCAAAAAGGCCTGGACATCCTGGAGGCCAAACGCCGTCTGGCCGAATTCGGGCCCAACGTCCTGACCGGAAAACCCGGCAAGGCCGCCCTGGAACGCTTCCTGCTCCAGTTCCACCAACCCCTGGTGTACATCCTCATCGTGGCCGCCATTGTCACCGCCGTGCTCGGCGAGTGGCTGGACGCCTGGGTCATCTGCGGCGTGGTCCTGGTCAACGCCGTGGTGGGCTACGTGCAGGAGGCCAAGGCCGTCAAGGCGTTGGCCGCCCTGTCCGCCACCATGAAGGCCGAGGCCACCCTGGTGCGCGGCGGCAAGACCTCCCGGGTGGACGCCGCCGAACTCGTGCCCGGGGACGTGATCGTGCTGCACTCGGGCGACAAGACGCCCGCCGACATCCGCATCGTCCAGTCCCGGGAACTGCGGGTGGACGAGTCCTCCCTGACCGGCGAGTCCCTGCCCGTGGAGAAAAACCCGGCCGCCGTGGCCCGCAGCGCGGTCCTGGCCGACCGCACGGGCATGGCCTATGCCGGAACCCTGGTGGCCTACGGCCAGGGGCTCGGCGTGGTCACGGCCACGGGCTCAAGCACCGAACTCGGCCGCATCGCCGGTCTCGTGGAAGCCGCCGACGACCTGGACACGCCCCTGACCCGCAAAATCGCGAAGTTCAGCCATGTGCTCCTGGTGGTCATCCTGGTCCTGGCCGCCGTGACCTTTCTCATCGGCATCCTGCGCGGCGAGCCCGCCTCGGACGTGTTCATGGCCGCCGTGGCCCTGGCCGTGGGGGCCATCCCTGAAGGACTTCCGGCGGCCATGACCATCATCCTGGCCGTGGGCGTATCGCGCATGGCCGCGCGCAAGGCGGTCATCCGCAAGCTCCCGGCCGTGGAGACCCTGGGCGGAGTCACGGTGGTGTGCTCGGACAAGACCGGCACCCTCACCGAAAACCAGATGACCGTACGCGAAATCTTCGCCGGGGGCAGACACCTCGAGGTCACCGGATCGGGATATTCCCTCGTCGGCGACATCCTTCCCGAAGGGGCCGCAAAAAACGACCTCGCCCTGTCCCGTTGCCTCCTGGCCGGTCTGTTGTGCAACGACGCCTCGGTGGAGGGCGGCCCGGAGCAGCCCGCCATCCAGGGCGACCCCACCGAGGCGGCGCTTGTCGTGGCCGCCGCCAAAGGCGGATTCGCGGCGGCCCAGACCCAGGCGGCCTATCCCCGCCTGGACAGCCTGCCCTTTGCCTCCGAGCGGCAGTACATGGCCACCCTGAACGTCACCGGCGACACCCGCACGGCCTTTCTGAAAGGGTCGGCCGAACGGCTCCTGGCCCGCTGCGACACGGTCCTGGGTCCGGACGGCACACCCGGCCCCCTGGACCGGGAGGCCATGTCCCAGGCAGTGGACGCCATGGCCGCCAAGGGATTGCGCGTCCTGGCCCTGGCCGAAAAGGCCATGCCCGGGGACGCCAGCCAGGTCGGACATGAGGACATCGCCTCGGGGGCGGTGTTCCTGGGATTCCAGGGCATGATCGATCCGCCCCGGCCCGAGGCGATTGAGGCCGTGGCCGCCTTTCAGAAGGCCGGGGTGCGGGTGAAGATGATCACCGGGGACCATGCCGTGACCGCCATGGCCGTGGGCGGCATGCTGGGCCTGGGCATGGGCGCGTGCCAGGAGAAGCCGCCCTGCAAGGCCCTCACCGGGGCGCAACTGGCGGCCATCAATGATGAGGACTTGATCGGGCGGGTGCAGGAAACCTCGGTCTTCGCCCGGGTATCGCCGGAGCAGAAGCTGCGCCTGGTCATGGCCCTCCAGGCCCGGGGCGAGGTGGCGGCCATGACCGGCGACGGGGTCAATGACGCCCCGGCCCTCAAGCAGGCCAACATCGGCGTGGCCATGGGCCTGGCCGGAACGGACGCGGCCAAGGAGGCGGCGGACATGGTGCTCACGGACGACAACTTCGCCACCATCGCCGCCGCCGTGGAAGAGGGCCGGGGGGTCTTCGACAACCTGATCAAGTTCATCGTCTGGACCCTGCCCACCAACCTGGGTGAGGGGCTGGTGATCCTTATCGCCTTTCTCTTCGGGGCCACCCTGCCCATCCTGCCGGTGCAGATCCTGTGGATCAACATGACCACGGCCGGGAGCCTGGGGCTCATGCTGGCCTTCGAGCCCAAGGAGCCCGGGATCATGGAACGCCCGCCGCGCGACCCGGGCAGGCCCATCCTGGGGTCGTTTCTGGCCGGGAGGATTCTCCTGGTCGGGGTGCTGCTCCTTATCGCCTCCTTCGGACTCTTTCAGTGGGAGCTGGCCCTGGGGTCGAGCCTGGAAACGGCGCGCACCGTGGCCGTCAACGTGTTCGTGATGGCCGAGGCCGTGTATCTCTTCAACTCCCGGTCTTTTTTCCGGTCGCCGTTCGCCATCGGATTTTTCGGCAACCCCTACGTCATCGGCGGGGCCGTGTTCATGGTGGCTTTGCAGCTTGCCTATACCTACCTGCCGCTCATGAATACGCTTTTTAACAGCGCGCCTCTCGGGCTTACGCCCTGGCTGAAGATCGCGGCGGCGTCCCTGGCGGTCTTTTGCATCGTTGAGCTGGAAAAGAAGCTGCGGCGGGACAAAAGCGTCTAGTTGCGGAAAAAAAAGACAACGGACGCGAAGCGCCCCGGAAGACGGACGTCTTCCGGGGCGTTTGCGTCTCAGGACGTCACAGCGCCTCTCAGCGCGTCCCGGCATCGAACGCCCGGTGCGGGACGTCCATCCTCCGGCCCTGCCGGGGAGGGGTCGTGGCCTCGGCGGCATCCTCTGCAGCAGTGTTTGCTGCCGTGGAACTCAGGGAGGCGCTGTCCACATCGAAGCCCCCACCGTCGGCATCCCACCGTCCGACGCCCACGGCGCCGGTGGAGAAGGTGCTGTCAGAAACCTGGTAAACCTGGCTGCCGTTGATATAAAAGGTCAGCGTCGCTCCCGACGCCTGCACCCGAAGGGTGTTCCAGCCGAAGGGAACCACGGCGGTGGTCGCCTGCCATTCGGAAATCGTGTAGATCATGCCGTCAACGGCATAGGCCACATGAAAATGCCCGTTGTTCGTAAACATGAAATAATATCCGGAATTCCAACCATTCAAAATTCCTAGCGGCGTCGGACTTCCGCGCATAAGCAGGAAGTTGCCGTTCGTTTCAGACGTGATGCGCCGCATCCGCACGGTATAATCAAAGTTGGAAAAGGTTCCCTTGTTGTAGCTCATGGAGGAAATGGTTTCTGCGGAGGTTCCCGGAATGGTGGCGTAACCGCTGCTGATGGACCACGGTCCGCCGTGCTGCGTCCAGTTGTCCAGATTCGAGGCGAACTGTTCGTCGAACCCACCGCCACCGCCGCCACCACCGCCACCGCCACCGCCACCGCCACCGGCCACAATGGCGGCGGGCACGTCCAGCAGCATGAGGTTCACCACGCCCTTTCCGGACCCGCCTTGCAGCGCGCCGGGGATGTACAGCCGGGGTTTGCTGCCGGTCGGCGTGGAGCATCCGGTGGTGATAGGCGTTCCGGCCGTCAGGACCCGGCCGAGGATATCGCCCACGCTGTCGTTGGGGCGGTTCTGGCGCAGGATGGCCCAGGCCCCGGCCACGTGTGGCGTGGCCATGGAGGTGCCGTTCCAGGAGGCGTAGCTGGTATCCGAGTCGCCCGTGGAGGAATAAATGCTCGAGCCAGGGGCGAACACGGTTTGCAGTTGCGGATCCCAATTGTTGAAGGAGCTCTCCTGGTCGGTGGAGGTGGAGGACCCCACGGCGATGGCCGAGGAGATGCAGGCCGGTATTGCGATAGAGCCGCAGTAGCCGTCGTTGCCCGTGGCGATGGCGGTGGCGATGTTGACCGACCGCAGGATGTCGATGGCGGCCTTCCGGGAGTCGCTGTCGCAGGGCGAAGTATAGGATCCGGACCCGAGGCTCATGCTGGCGGCTGCGATGCTGTAGGTGTTGCGCAGGGAATAGACGTAGTTGAGACCCGCAAGCTGGTCGCTGGAATAGGATCCGATGGAGGTTGATCCGGTCTTGGAAAAGACCTGGATGGCGATGAGATTCGCGTCCTTGGCCACCCCGGCCACGCTGCCGTCCGCCTTCTTCCCCAGGGCGATGCCCGCGCAGTGGGTGCCGTGATCGTAGCCGCTGTAGGTGCTGGCGTAATGCGCGGCGCTGCCGACGCCGGTGGCGGAGGTGGTTCCGCCGGGGCAGTTGGCGAGGGCGGAATAGCAGGCCTCCCTGATGGTTTTTCCAGCAAAAAACTGGTGCGTGCGCCGGATGCCCGTATCAAGAATGGCCACGTACCAGCCCAAACCTGTATATCCCCGGTCCCAGGCCACATCGGCCCCGACCTTCGGCGGCCCCCAGTTGAGATTGGCCCCTTTGGCCGACGGGGAGGCGGGGGGCGTCGTCAGGCTGGATCCCTCTTTGGCCCGGCTGTCGTCGGGCACGGGATCGGGAACGGGGACGGGGGCGTCGATTTCGATGGAGGTGACCCTGGGATCCGCCCGCAGGGCGTCCAGGGCCGCAGGCGTTACGGACAGGGCCAGGAAGGGAAAGGCCGAGTAGGTCCGGTTGACCGTGTAGCCGGTCTTGGGCAGCGAGGCCAGCACGGCCTCCGAGGTCTGGGCGATGGCCGCCTCCAGGGCGGCGTCCGCCGTCTTGGCCCCCTCCCTGGCGGACATCTCCTCGCCGGGCGTGACCACCTTGAACTGGGCCGAGGCCCCGGCCAGGGCCTCGTAGTGTTCAACGGACATGCCCACGATGACCCGGGCCATCCCCGCGTCGGACATGGCCTCCGCCGGAATCTGGCTCCACGCCAGATCCTTGCCGCCAGCCCAGGCCGGGCCTGCCGCCGCAAGAAATACAAGCGCACCTATGACGAGAATTATGGCGTTGCGGTTTTTCTGCATCACAATCTCCATCTCAACATTTTCCCGGTTTCACAACGATCATGCGACATGCCTTTTCCGCGTGCTCACCATCTCTTTGTTTCCGCTTAGGACATCAGGAGACCTGATGCGACATCATCCTGACAGGCGTTGCCTTTTTATCCCCCAGGGG
>JAVHLG010000044.1:27900-31143 GCA_031082225.1 Desulfovibrionaceae bacterium
CCAGGGGTCTGCCCAACCCCCCCCATCCCGGGCCACATCAAGCGACTGGAGATGGATGGTCATGCCGGAGGAAACGCCCTTATGTTCGGCCTCGCCCCGCCAGTCGGACACGGATGTCCCCTGGCGAGCGCCGCGTCCTCGAAATCCGAAGGGCGAAATCAAACGGTACATATCTGTGCCAGATTCATTGCTACATACTGACGTGTTTTTTTCGGGACGTGACACGGGGCGACGCTCCACGCCGCCTGCGGCCTGGCCATCCCGATCCAGCCCCAGGCGTGCGGCGGATCCATGCCCAGGATCACCGCGCCCTTCCAGAGACATCCGTTTGTCCGGCGCGTGTATTTTCTGCACGTGATGTGCAGTGTTTCCTTTGGACGACTGATTTTGTCAAGGGCAGGAGTTGTCTTTCCGGACCAGTAACCGGCTCCACCCGGCAGAAAATTCGGAAATGCCATGCCGCTTCGCCACGTTGTATGCGAAAACAATTTTTCCTTGGCAGGAGGACGTCAGCCGAACCCTTTTCCCCAGGCGTCGACGCCGTCGCGGATTGGCATCGCCCATGTCGTCCGCACGGCTTTCAGGCGTCGGTGGTCCAGCTCCCCAAAAAAACCCGGGCCGGGCCGCCTTCCGGCGGCATAGACACCGAGGGCCCGACTGAGCAAGGTCGGAAAACCCCGCAGGCAGACGCACCACGTCAAACGCCCCGGGGGACACGTCCCCCGGGGCGTTCTTTCAATACGCCGGGAAAAGCCCTCCGACGTTACGGACTCTGCCTGTCGTCCACCCCCTGCATGGGTGCAGCCGCCGGGGGTGCGGCGTCTGGGCCTGCACCGTCGGAAATGACCGTCAGGGTGGCATAGTCCACGTCAAAGGCGCCCCCGGCCCCGTCAAAACGGCCAAAGCCCACGGCGCCGGAGGTGAAGGTGCTGTCCGATACGGTATAGACCTGGGTTCCGTTGAGATAAAAGGTCAGGGTCGACCCGGACATGCGCACCCGCAGGGTGTTCCAGTCGTAGGGGACGACGGGGGCGCCCCCCACCCATCCCGTGAAGGTGGTGAACACGCTGCCGTTGCTATAGTATCCGACCTGGTAGCTTCCCGAGTTGGTAAACGCGAAATAATAACCGCTGTACCACCTGTTCCCTGCGTCGAGGGGCGTGGGCACGCCCCGCACGAGGACGCCGTTGGCGTTCGTTTCCGCTGTGGCCCGCCGCATCCGGACGGAATAGTCGAAGTTGGCGAAGGTTCCCTTGTTGTAGCTCAAGGTCGACCAGACGCCGGAAGACGTTCCCGGAATGGTGGCGTAGCCGCCGCTGACGGACCACGTCCCTCCGTGCTGCGTCCAGTTGTCCAGATTCGAGGTGAACTGCTCGTCGAACCCCCCGCCGCCGCCACCTCCGCCAACGACAATGGCGGCAGGCACATCCAGCGTCATGAGGGTGGCGACGCCGCCGCTCGATCCGCCGGAGCCCGTGAAGTCCACGCCCCAGGCGTTGCCGGTGTTGATGTTGTTGTCAGTCGACGTCCCGGTGGTCGCCTGTTTCGAGGCGAAGGTATATCCCGACTTGGTCACGTTGATGGTGTAGGTGGAGGCCGACGGCACCTTGACCAGGGCATAAATGCCCTTGGCGTCGGTGGTGTCGGTATACGTGCCGCCGCCCGAGCGCGCGGCGGTGACCGTGGCCCCGGACACGGGGTTGCCCTGGCTGTCCGTGACCCGGCCGCTGATGATCTCGCCCGTGCCGGTGACGTACACGTTGTACACGACCTTGTAGACGGAATTGAAATTATAATATGTGGTGTCAATCGTCGGCAGGTTGTACCACATGTCGTTGCTTCCAGACCAGCCCATGTTCAGGTGATGGTACATGGTCGCGGCGTCATAGCCGTATCCGTCGCAGACAATGGCGTGTCCGCCCGCCCCCGTGATGCCGAAAAGCACGGGATATCCGGCATCCAGGTTGGGGTTGACCATGGTGTTGCGGTTGACGGCAGGGATGTTCCCCCATGAGCTGTCCCGCCCCTTGATGGCGTTGCTGTAGCCGAAGGTGGTCTTGAAGGCGTCGGCGGCATAGAGCGTGTCCGTTCCGGATGCACCGCTGCAATAGTCCATGTACACCGAAACCCCGGCGTCGGCGGTCAGGGCCCCGATGGCCTGACGCTGGGCCGTGGTGGTCGCAGCCCCGGGCGAAAGCACCATGTCCGCCCAGGAATACGGCCCGCCAGCGCCATTGCCGCCGCGCAGGGCCCGCGTCGTGTCGGTGCCGCAGATGGAGATGGGAAACGACGTCGTGCCCACGCCTGTCGTGGGATGCTGGTGGAACCGCATGAGTTGGGACATGGCCGTGGCCACGCAGCCGCAGACATAGTTGTTTGGCGTATAGATGTTGTAGGTGTTCACCCCGCCGGCCGTGCTCTGGTCCCAGGTGGTCTGCACCAGGGGGGCCACCCAGACGTCGGAGATGGTGACCACGCCGGTCTCCACGGACTTATCCCGCGTCGCGGCGGCCAGCAGCATGTCCCACCGGCTCCGGGCCGTCCGCACGGCCTCCATCGCATCCCGCTTCCTGGACCCGTCGTCACGGACGAGGGCGACGCGCCCGGGCACGTCCTGTGACACCAACGCGCCGAGGGGCGTGTCCGGTGACGGGTCATACACGCCGTGGGGCGAAAACCCGATGATCGGCTCCACCTCGTCGTCGGCAGGCACGATGACGAACCCGCCGGTGGTGATGGAGACGATGTAATAGGCGGCCTGGCCCTTAGCGTCGTCATACCGGGTCACCGCCGCAGGAGCCTTTCCCAGGTCCGTCTTCATGGGGCCGTCCTCAAGGGACAGCCACCCTGCGACTACCAGCCTGGCCTGTTCCGACGATGTCGGTTTCGCCTGAACCAGCGTCGGAACGAGACACAGAACAATAAAAACCATCAAAATCATTACATTGCGTTTCATGCTCTCCCCCTTTTCGTCAAACGGTCCCTCGCCGCCCGATACCACGGGATTCAGCCAAAGAGTTTCACTCATTCCAATATATTTCCACCCTCTACCGACAATCCCCATACGTAAATCTGTTTAGAGGCCCTATAAATTCTACAATTTGCTTGTTATCATATGATAATATATTGCAAAACATATATTTATGTGTTACTGAATACTTTTTTCACACATCACATGGCTCGTTATTGTGCAAATATATTGCAAAAACTGTTCTTCTACCATACTTTTTGTTATTCTTGTTG
>JAVHLG010000045.1 GCA_031082225.1 Desulfovibrionaceae bacterium
CCCCCGCCGGGGGGGTCCGGGGGGGGTGTGTCGCGTGGGTGGAAGGCGGGTTGGCCAGCGGCGTATCGCACGCGGAACGAAACCGTTAAAAGTTTTTGAAGTGGGGGCAGGGGGGAAACTTTTTTTGGGAAAGTTTCCCCCCTGGCCGCCGGAGGCACACAGCATGTTCGCGAAATTGGAAAGCATCGAGCGCCGGTACGAAGAACTGGAGCGGCAGTTAAGCGATCCGGGCATCTTCGACGACCAGGAGCGCTACCGCAAGCTGGCCAAGGCCCACGCCGACATGGGCGAGGTGGTGGAGTCCTTCCGCCGCTACAAAGCCATGGCCCGCGATCTGGCCGAGAACGAGGAACTGGCCCAGGACGCCGACCCGGAGATGCGCGAGCTGGCCCAGGCCGAGGTGCGCTCCCTCAAGGAGTCTTTGCCAGGGCTTGAGGCCGAACTGCGGGTGCTGCTTCTGCCCAAGGATCCCCTTGATGAGAAGAACATCCTGCTGGAGATACGGGCCGGCACAGGCGGCGACGAGGCGGCCCTGTTCGCCGGGGATGTGTTTCGGATGTATTGCCGGTACGCCGAGCGCATGCGCTGGAAGGTGGAGATCATGAGCGCAAGCGAGACGGGCGGCGGCGGCTTCAAGGAAGTCATCGCCAGCATCTCCGGGGACAAGGTTTACAGCCGCCTCAAGTACGAGTCCGGGGCCCACCGGGTGCAGCGCGTGCCCGTGACCGAATCCCAGGGCCGCATCCACACCTCGGCCGTGACCGTGGCCATCATGCCCGAGGCCGAGGAGGTGGACGTGGCCATCGATCCCTCGGAACTGCGTATCGACGTCTACCGCTCCAGCGGCCCCGGCGGCCAGAGCGTGAACACCACGGATTCGGCCGTGCGCGTGACGCATATCCCCTCGGGACTGGTGGTCATCTGCCAGGACGAAAAATCCCAGCACAAGAACCGGGCCAAGGCCCTGAAGGTGCTGCGCTCCCGGCTGCTCTCGGCCAAGCAGGAAGAGCAGCGCCTGGAACTGGAGGCCACGCGGCGCTCCCAGGTGGGCAGCGGCGACCGCTCCGAGCGCATCCGGACCTACAACTTTCCCCAGAGCCGACTGACCGACCACCGCATCAACCTGACCCTGTACCGCCTGGACTCCATCCTCGACGGCGACATCGGGGAGATCCTGGAGGCCCTGACCGCCCACTACCAGGCCGAGGCCTTGAAGGCCCAGGCCGACGCGGCCTAGGGCGCGCGGCGTAATGAGGGCGGGGGGAATGCCTCCGGCGGCCAAAGGGGACACGTCCCCTTTGGAAACCCCGAGCGGGATGAGGGTTCCTTTTTCCGCCCGACTTCCGCCCATGAGCCATGTCGGCCGGGCCGGACGTTTGCCGCCGAACCCGAGTCCGGCCGAGAGCCGGTTGACGCATGCAATCCCGTCCCACTGACCAGCAACCCGGATGGCGGCATGGAAAAACGACCCACGGTGCGGGACATCCTGGCCAAATCCGAGGCCTATCTTTCGGACAAGGGGGTGGATTCCCCCCGGCTCTCGGCCCAGATGCTTGTGGCCCATGTGCTGGGGCTTGAGCGCCTGGGCCTTTTTCTGGACATGGACCGGCCCCTGTCAGAATCCGAACTGGCCCGCTGTCGCGATCTGGTGACCCGGCGCGGCCGGGGCGAACCGGCGGCCTATCTGGTGGGCGGGCGGGAGTTCTACGGCCTGGATTTCGCCGTCACCCCGGATGTGCTCATCCCCCGGCCCGAGACCGAGGGCATCATTGAACGGGCGCGAGCGCTTTTTCCCCGGAATGCCGACGTGCGTTTCGCGGACCTGGGCACGGGGTCGGGGTGTCTGGCCGTGACCCTGGCCGTGTGTTTTCCGGCCTGCACGGGCGTGGCCGTGGACACAAGCGCGGCGGCCCTGGCCGTGGCCCGGGAAAACGCCCGGCGGCACGGGGTCGAAGCGCGCCTTGAATTTGTGCACGGCGATTTTTCCGCTCTGTGCGACCGGCCGGGGCGTTTCGGACTCGTGGTGTCCAATCCGCCCTATGTCAGCCAGGCCGAATATGGCGGCTTAAGCCCCGAGGTGGCCGGATTCGAGCCGAAATCGGCCCTGGTGCCCGCCTCGGACGCCCCGGACGGGGCCACGGGGTGCGAATGTTTTCCGGTCTTGGCCCGGGTGGTCCGGGAATGCCTGCTCCCGGACGGGGCGTTTCTCATGGAGATGGGCTGCACCCAGGCGGACGCGGCCAGACGGGCCTTCGCCGGGTTTGGCGGGGTCACGGTGCATCGCGACCTGGCCGGGCTGGACCGGCTGCTTGAGGTCCGAAGCCCGGGGGGCGCGCCGGACGGTTTGGAAAGCGTCCCGTGAAAAATGCGTCCTGCATGTTCAAGAAGGGGAAGTCGTCCAGGTTTTCTCACAACCCGGTCGCCCGGATTTTGGGGACGCGCCACGGGGTCAGGACAGCCCCGTGAGGTCGCGGATGCGCCGCTCGGCGAAAAGATACAGCCCATCCACCATGAAGGCGTAGTCCGGGCACTCCTCGCGCCACACGCCCATGACCTCCTTGATGCGGCCCTTGGCCGCCTCGGCCTGGGCCGGGGTCTCGGCGTTGTTGATGTCGGCCAGGATGTCCAGGTATTCGTCGCTCATATAGGCGGTCACCACGGCCTTGGCGATCCGCTCCTTGTCCAGTCCGTCCCATACGCCCTTCATGCCCGTGTCCTTGTGGTGCGTGTCACGTGTCATCGCGAATTCGCGTCCGGCATCCAGCATCCGGCATCCGGCATCCAGCATCCGCTATCCAGCATCCAGCATCCGCCATCCAGCATCCAGCATCCGCCATCCAGCATCCAGCATCGGGCGTCCAGCGTTCAGCATCGGGCGTCCAGCGTTCAGCATCCAGCATCCAGCATCGGGCGTCCGGCATCGGGCTTCCAGCATCCGGCGTCCGGCATCCGGCATCCGGCGTCCGGCATCCAGGGCATGCCAAAGCCGGATGTCCGGGTCAAGCCTCTCCTGGCCGGATGATCGATCACGAAGGTGATACCGCATTGTCGACATGATTCCTGGGAAATTCTTCGGGAAGCCTGTTTGTTTCCCTTGCGGATTCCCAGCGTGGTTCGGTATAGGTAAATTTTGAGCGTATTGGCGCCGTTATTTTCCGGCATCCTGCAAACCAGGCGAGGAAGAGCCGTCATGCCGGGCATTGCGCGTAAAGTTGCTGATATTTTGCATCCTGTGTGCGGCCTTTTCCTGGCCCTGGCCCTCATTTGTCCTTGGCTGCAGCATGACGCCTGCGCCCAGACTCCCCAGGTTGTCGTCCTCAACTCCTACCATTACGGCGATATCTGGGCCGATTCCGAGATGGCCGGGGTGTTCGCCGCCATCCGCGCCGCCCGGCCGGATATCATCCCCAACGTTGAATTTCTGGACGCCAAACGCTGGCAGGACCAGGCGTCCCTGGACAGGCAGGCCGCCTTTTTACGGGAAAAATACCGCAACAAGCCGGTTGACGTGCTTGTCGCCCTGGACAATCCGGCCCTGTCCCTGCTCCTCGACGCCAGTGACCCCCTGTTTCCAGGGGCCAGGGTGGTGTTTTGCGGCATCGACGACATGTCCCTGGTGGACCGCGCGGTCCAGGCCGGCGCCACAGGGGTGGCCGAAGTCATGGATATCCGGGGGGTCATGGACCTGATCCTGGACCTTTTGCCAGGGACGAAGGAGGTCTTCGTCGTCACCGACCATACGATCACCGGGCGGGCCATGCGCCACGAGGCCGGGCAGGGGCTGGCCCTTTTCGCGGATCGGGTACGGGTGGAGTATTCGGCAGATCTGCCCATGGGCGCGCTCCTGAAACGGCTGGGGGAGTTGCCGCCCGACGCCGTGGTGCTGCTTTTCAGCTATGTCGTGGATGGGGCCGGGGTGGTCTTCGGGCGCGAGGAAACCACCCGCCAGATCTCCCAGGCCAGTTCCGTGCCGGTTTTTTCGACGCATGATATCCGGCTGGCGCACGGCATCGTGGGCGGCTCCCTGCTGTCCGGCGAGGACGACGGCAGGCAGGCCGGGGAAATGGTGGTCCGGATTCTGGACGGGGAGGCTCCGTCCAGCCTGCCTGTCCGCCACAGCCGCTCAAGACCGATGTTCGACCATGCCCAACTGGTGCGGTTCGGGATCGACGAGGATCGCCTGCCCGAGGACGCGGACATCCTCAACCGGCCGTTTTCGGTCTTCGCCCGGTACCGGGGCTGGATTCTGGGCGCGTTGGCCGTGGTCCTGGTCCAGGCGGCGCTCATCGCGGTCCTTCTGGAGCAGACCCGAAGGCTGCGCCGCACCGAGCGGGCCCTGCGCGACAGCGAGGCCAACTACCAGGGATATGTGGACAACGCCCCCGTGGGGGTGATCGTTTTCGATGGCAGGGGACGCTACCTGGAGGCCAACCCGGAGGCCTGCCGTCTGGCCGGAAAGCCCCTGGCGGACCTTGTGGGGACGTCGTTTGCGGACAGCCTGACTCCCGGTTCCCGGGAGGCCGTGCGCGGACATCTGGCGGCCCTGCGCGAGGCAGGGCACAGCCAGGGGGATGTGGAGATCGAGGAACTGGCCGGGGTGCGGCGCTGGTTTTATTTTAGCGGCGTGGCCCTTGGCGACGACCGCTACCTGGTCTTCGTGTCGGACATTACGGAAAAGCGGGATGCCCAGGAGCGGATCAAGGCCATCAACGCCGGACTGGAGACCAAGCTCCTGGCCCTGACCCAGCCCCTGGGAGACATCTCGGGTCTGACCCTGGCCGATATTTTCGACCTGGAGGAGGTGCAGAGGGTCCAGGACGCCTTTGCCCGGGCCTCGGGCGTGGCCTCGCTCGTCACCGCGCCAGACGGCACGCCCCTGACCAGACCCAGCAATTTCTGCCGTCTGTGCGCCGAGATCATCCGCAAGACGGAAAAGGGGTTGGATAACTGTCGGCGCTCGGACGCGGCGTTGGGATGCCAGACCACAGAGGGGCCGTGTGTGCGGCCGTGCCTGTCCGGGGGGCTTTTGGACGGTGGGACGAGCATCCGGGTGGGGATGCAGGTGGTGGCCCACTGGCTGGTGGGGCAGGTGCTCGACGAGTCTGCGGACCTGGAGGCCATGCAGGCCTACGCCCGGGAGATCGGGGCCGACGAGGAGGCCTTTCGCCGGGCCCTGGCCCAGGTTCCGCGCATGTCCCGGCAGCGCTTCGAGGACATCTGCCACTCCCTGTCGGTCATCGCCGGACAGCTCTCCAAGATGGCCGTGCAAAACGTGCAGCAGGCCCGGTTCATCTCCGAACGCAAGGCCGCCGAGGAGAATCTGCTGGCGGCCAAGACCGCAGCCGAGGCCGCGAACCTGGCCAAGTCGGAATTTCTGGCCAACATGAGCCATGAGATCAGAACGCCCTTAAACGGGCTTCTGGGCATGCTGCAGTTGCTGGTGGGCATGCCGCCGGGCCAGGAGCAGCGGGAATACGTGGACGCGGCCCTGCGCGCGGGCAGGCGGCTGACCGGGCTTTTATCCGACATCCTGGATCTGGCCCGGGTGGAGTCCGGGAAGATGGAACTGGCCAGGGAGCCGTTTACGTTCAAGGCCGCAGCGGAAAACGTGTTCCACGTGCTGGCCCCGACCGCCCGGGAAAAGCGGCTCGAACTTTCCATGGATATCGCGCCCTCGGTCCCCGGCCGACTGCTCGGAGACGAGGTCCGGGTGCGGCAGATCCTGTTCAATCTGGTGGGCAACGCCATCAAATTCACCCCTGAGGGCGCGGTCCGGCTGGCGGCCTGGGCCGTTCCCGCCGCCAGCCCGGATGCGGTCACCCTGATTTTCGAGGTGTCCGACACGGGCATCGGCATTCCCGAGGAGAAGATCGATTCCATTTTCGACTCGTTTAGCCAGGTGGAGGGGGCCTATACCCGGCAGTACCAGGGAGCGGGGCTGGGGCTGGCCATCGTCAAGCGCCTGGTGGGACTCATGGACGGGACCATCGCTGTCGCCAGCGAACCGGGTCGCGGGGTGACCGTGTCCTGCGCCCTGCCCATGGGGCTTGCCGAAGCGCGGCAGGAACACGGCCAGGTGACGGACGATTTGGCGTCCCTGCCCCGGTTTCCGGAGGCCCGGGTGGTGCTGGTCGAGGACGACGCCGTGAACCGCCTTGTGGCCAGGGATTTTCTGGGCGCAATGGGAATTACCGTCCTTGAGGCCGAAAACGGGCGGGAGTGTCTGGACCGGATCGAGGGCGGCGAGGGCGATCAGGTGGGGCTGGTGCTCATGGACATCCAGATGCCGGTGATGGACGGCGTGGAGGCGGCCCGGGCCATCCGGGAGCGGGAGGCGCGTCTGGCGCTGCCCCGGCTGCCCCTGGTGGCCCTGACGGCCTATGCCATGCCCGGCGAACGGCAGCGGTTTCTGGGGTCGGGATTTGACGACTATCTGGCCAAGCCCGTGGATCCGCAGCACCTGGCCGCCGTGCTGGGAAAATATCTGGCGGGGACAGGCCCGGAGAAAACGCGACAGGCGTCTTTGTCGGAAAGACGCCTGTGGCAGTGAAAGACGGGGCCGCCCCCGTTTGGGAGCCGGTTAGAGGCGCAGGCCCGCCGATCCCAGGAAGCTCACGGCGATGATCTCGTAATTGATCTTGCCGCGCGGGGCGTCCACCACGATGTCGTCCCCTTCCTCCTTGCCGAGCAGGGCCTGGCCCACGGGCGAGAGGATGGAGATGCTGCCCTTTTTGGGGTCGGCCTCGTCGGGCCCAAGCAGGGTGTATTTCTTGACGTCCCCGGTGTCCATGTCCTCAAGTTCGACCGTGGCCCCGTAGATGATCCGGTCGCCGCTTAGGGTGTCCAGGTCGATGACGTTGGCCAGGGCCATCCGGGATTCGATGTAGTTGATGCGCGCCTCAAGCAGGCCCTGCCGTTCCCGGGCCGCGTCGTATCCGGCGTTTTCGCTCAAGTCTCCCTCCTCGCGGGCCTCCTTGATGGCCTGGATGACCTCGGGCCGTTCGCTCTTGAGCTTGCCCAGTTCGCTTTCAAGTTTCCGGTAGCCCTGAATGGAGATGGGGATGTTTTCCATAATACCGTTCCCTGGCGTGTCCCGTCTCGCGTGGACCCGCGTGGTTGTCGTGCCGCAATGATGTGTGGATGCCGCGCCGTCGAAAAAAAACAAATCCCGCGAAAGGCGGAATGTCTGGGTAAAATAAAGTGGCGCGTCGGTCAAGGCCATCCTCTGCGGGCCGTGGCCGGGGACGGGCCTGTCTCCAGGTGTGGCATCGCTTTTGCTCATGCATGGGAAAAAGGAGCCGTTCCCATGATCCTGACCAAATATCTTTTGGTGATCCCGTTTGTTTTGGCGGTGTTGCTTCTTGCCAAGCATGTCGAACGGTGGGGCCGCAGCTAGCCCGGAAAGTGAGATTGTTAAAAAGTGAAGCCCGACCGGGTCCATTCGCGGCCAGCCTGGGGCGGCCCTGCCGCTTCCGGGGAAGGGGGGCGGATATCGCCGTGAGGCCTGCAGGCGGGCTTGTCCGCGGCTTCCCTGGGCCGTCCATGCGCCGCCGCGCGCCGCCGTGCGCCGCCGTGCGTTGACTCCTCCCCCACCGCCTGTCATACTGCCTCGGTACATGCCTCGCCGTCACCTCCCCCTCGTGAGATTCGACTTCAGCGGCCCGGTCGGGCTCGGCGCGAGCAAATAACGTTACGATGACAGGTCGCCATGAAAAAATACAGGGTGTATTTCGCCACCAAGGTTCATGTTTTCACCACCTGGTTTCGGCGCAAGGAACGCGTCAGCGAAACCGATTATGTGGTGGTCACCGCCCACAACGAGGCCCATGCCGTCAAGCAGGCCAAGGCCCATGTCAACCTCGAGGAGTTGGGCCTTCCGTTTCGGGTCACCCAGGTCCGCGAGGCCCTGGACAACGAGGAAGAGGGATACCATCAGGGCGGCGGCGCATCCTCCCCGGACCGGTGAGTTTTTTTCGTCAGAGAACGCGATCTGTGCGAAACAGCCGGGCATGCTTCCCATGTCCGCCATTGCCGTAGCCTTTCCAGCCTGTGTTCCCCAAGCATAACAGGTGTCTGTGCGGAGTCGTGGCCCCGTGACCGTGGTTTCGGGGAGCACCTGTCTGTTGACCCCGGATGGCATTTGACCATAAGCGTCTGTGGCGGGGTTTCCCGGGCGTGATGGCCCGCTGTGGGGTATGGCGCCCCCGGCCCGCGAGGCCTGCGGCGACCGTGTCCCGGCCTGCCGGGGCGGCTGCGCTCTTTTTCGGCATCCCTCCCGGGTGGGAGGGTGGCCGGGCGTTGGCGGAATTCCAACCCGGATGGGCCCTCCAGCGGGCATTGGGAACGAAGGGATAGTACGCGACCATGGATGAACAAAAAGACGGCGTGTCCTCCCCGCCGGGGGGGGAGGGAGTCCGGCAGGTCACCCTGCTTGAGCACCTGACCGAACTGCGCAACCGCTTGCTGCGCTGTTTCGCGGCCATCGGCGTGGGATTTTTCATAAGCTACGCCTTTGCCGAGCGCCTTCTGGGGATTTTGCTGGAACCCCTGGCCCGGGTCTTGCCCGAGGGCACGGGGCTGATCGCCCTGACCCTGCCGGAGAAATTTTTCACGGTGATGAAGCTGGCCTTCGTGTGCGGCATCTTCGTGGCCAGCCCCTACATTTTTTATCAGCTTTGGAGGTTCATAGGCCCCGGCCTGTACCGCGAGGAGCGGCGCATGGTGTTTCCGGCGGCCCTGGCCTCGGCGGTTTTTTTCGCCTGCGGAGCGCTTTTCGGCTATTATGTGGTCTTTCCCTTCGGGTTCAAGTTTTTCGTGGACTACGCCGCAGACCTGGTGACCATCATGCCCACGGTGGGGGACTATTTCTCCCTGGCCGTGACCCTGCTTCTGGCCTTCGGGCTCATCTTCAACCTGCCCGTGGCCATCTTTTTCCTGGCCCGCATGGGCGTGGTGACCAACGCCTCCCTGCGCAAGTTCCGGCGCTGGGCCGTGCTTCTGGCCTTTATCGCGGCCGCCATCCTGACCCCCACCCCGGACGCCGTGAACCAGTTGCTTATGGCCGGGCCCATCATCATCCTCTATGAAGTGGGCATCTGGGTGGCCTATTTCGTGGGCAAAAAAAAGAAGAAGTCGGACGAGACCCTTCCGGCGTCGGCCGACGCCCCGGCGGACGGGCCGAAGACCCAGGACGGGACGAAGCCGCAGGAATAGCCCCCAGGCGCAAGAAAAAGGGGCGGTTCCGTATGGAGTCGGGCCTTGAGGCTGCTGACACAGTCACAAGCCTCGAACAGCACGGGCAGGTCGCGGCAAGGTCCGTGCCGTCCGCGAGGGATTTTTGTGTCTTTCCGCCCGGTGGTCTGGCCGCCGCTGGCGGCGCGAAGCCCCGGTTTTTTAAAACCGGGGCATTGTCATGAAAAAGGGACGGTCCCGTGAGGAACCGTCCCTTTGCAGTCGTATGTGGTCGGGGCGAGAGGATTTGAACCTCCGGCATCGTGCTCCCAAAGCACGCGCGCTACCAGTCTGCGCCACGCCCCGACGCGAAGACCCGTCTGACTACCGGATTCCCCGGCCCAAGGCAAGGCGCGGTTTCACGCCTGCGCCCGGTGTGCGGCCCGCGCCCTCATGTCCCCCATACCCCGGCCACCCCGGCCCCGCAGTCCGGACAGGCCCCGGCCCGAAGCCGCGCCGGTCCGGCGCGAAACCCCGTCCGGCGCACCACCGCCACCCCGCAGGACGGGCAGCGGGTGTCGTTTCGTTCTCCCGGGCCCAGATTGCCCACATAGACGAAGCGCAGCCCGGCGGCGCTGCCCATGTCCCGGGCCGCCTCCAGGGTCTTTTGCGGCGTGGGGCCGCGATCAAGCATCCGGTGGTCCGGGTGGAACCGGGACAGATGCCAGGGCGTGTCGGCCCCAAGCTCGGTGAAAAGAAAGGCGGCCATCTCCCGCAGTTCCCCGGGGTCGTCGTTTTGCCCCGGGATGATGAGGGTGGTGACCTCCAGCCACCAGCCGAGACGGCGGATGTGGACCAGGTTTTTTTTCACGGGCAAAAGCCTGGCCCCGCAGACATCCCGGTAGAAATCCTCGCTCCAGGCCTTGAGGTCGATGTTGGCCGCGTCCATGAGCGGGCCCAGTTCGTCCAGGCATTGGGGACTTTGGAAGCCGTTGGAGACCATGATGTTTTTCAGGCCCGCCTGTTTGGCCAGGATGGCCGTGTCCCGCATGAGCTCGAAAAAGATCGTGGGTTCGGAATAGGTATAGGAGATGCTGGCCGCGCCGCTGTCCAGGGCGGCCTGGACCAGGGCCCCGGGGGTGGCGGCGTGTCCGGCGACGGGCCTGCCCTGGCGCGGCGGCTGGGACAGGGAGGCGTTCTGGCAAAAGGTGCAGGACAGGTTGCAGCCCATGGTCCCGAAGGAGAAGGTCATGCTGCCGGGCAGGAAGTGATAGAGGGGCTTTTTTTCCACCGGGTCCAGGTTGACGGCCGCCACCGTGTCGTAGACCAGGGTCATGAGCGTGCCGTCCCGGTTCTCCCGAACCCCGCAGGTTCCCCGCTCCCCCGGGGCGATGCGGCAGAAGTGGGCGCACAGGCGACACTGCACGCGGCCGTTTTCCAAGGGTTTCCACAACGCGGCCTGATGCATGGCGTCTCCTCCCTTGCGGATCATTGTCCCGGCGGCGCTCCCCGGCTCGGTCCGGGCGGGGCTGGAATCGCCCCCTGGGGGCCTGCCCCGTGCGGCGAATAGACCATGGGCGGGGCGGAGCGCCCGGCGTTGCCTCCCGGCTGTCCGAACGGCTGTCCCGGGGCCCCCTGGCCCTGGCCCATGGGCTGCCCCTGAGATCCTTGCATGGGCTGCCCCTGAGATCCCTGCATGGGCTGGCCCTGGCCGACGGACTGTCCCTGAGCCCCCTGGCCCTGCCCGCCCTGCCCGACGTACTGGCCCTGGCCCACGGATTGCCCCTGGCCGGTGTAGGGGCCGTAGCCGGTATAGATCTGGGGCGTGATGTACATGGGCATGTTCGGGGTGTCCTGGGGCTTGCGCGGACGCGGGGAGACCTCCATGACCAGGTTGCCCTCCTTGTCGCGGCCCATGCTCATGTTGTCCCGGGTGCCCATGCGGACATCCCGGCGCGGCGCGTCGTCCTCGTCGTCCGCATCGGCTGGGAGTTGCGGGGGCAGGGCCTGGGGGGGCGGCGTCTGGTTTCCGTCGGCCCGCAGGGCGTCAGGCCAGGCCAAAAGGGCCAGGAGGACGGCGAAAAGGGTCGCCGCCCGCCACGTCCGGTGCAGAAACCGGTCCGCCGCCGGGCCTTCGCCGCCGGGGTCGGACATCTGGGCGTGTACGCCGTTCATGGCCACGGCTCCTTGTATTTCCAGGGCAAAGACGATATGCGCTTTGGCTGACACATTACCATGTTCAAGGAGCCGTGTATATGGCCGACAGGGCCGACGCCTACAAACGGGCAGGGGTGGACATCGAGGCCGGGAACAGCCTGGTCTCGCGCATCAAGTCCCTTGTTTCCGCAACCTACAGCAAAGGCGTCCTTTCGGACATCGGCGGCTTCGGGGGACTGTTCAAACTCGACCATGAGGCCTACGCCGAGCCCGTGCTGGTGGCCTCCACCGACGGCGTGGGCACCAAGCTCAAGCTGGCCCAGATGCTCGGCCGCCACGACACCATCGGCGTCGACCTGGTGGCCATGAGCGTCAACGACATTCTGGTGCAGGGGGCCAAGCCGCTTTTTTTCCTCGACTATTTCGCCACGGGCCGACTCGATGTGGACCTGGCCGAGCAGGTGGTGGCGGGCATCGCCGAGGGCTGCAAGCAGGCCGGGTGCGCCCTTTTGGGCGGCGAGACGGCCGAGATGCCGGGTTTTTATCCCGACGGGGTGTATGATCTGGCCGGGTTTTGCGTCGGGATCGTGGACAACGCCCGCATCGTGGACGGATCCAGCATCGCCGTGGACGACGTGATCATCGGCATCGAGTCCTCGGGGCCGCACGCCAACGGCTATTCGCTGATCCGCAAGATTCTCGCCGAATCCGGCTGCACGGCGGACGACATGCTGCCCGAGGCCGCCGTGACCCTGGGCGAGGCCCTGCTGGCGCCCACCCGCATCTACGTCAGGCCCGTGCTGAACCTTTTGCGCGACCTGGAGATCCGGGGCATGGTGCACATCACCGGGGGCGGCTTCTACGACAACGTGGCCCGCATCCTGCCGCGCGGGGTGGGGGCGCGCATCCGCATGGGGACTTTCGACGTGCCGCCGGTCTTTGCATGGCTCAAGGCCCAGGGGAATCTGACCTGGCCGGAGATGCTCCAGATTTTCAACTGCGGCATCGGCTACATGCTGGTCGTTCCGCCGGAGATCGGCGAGGATGTGGTCTCGCGGCTGCGGGCCCAGCATGAATACGCCCAGATCATCGGGACCATCGAGCGGTTAAAAAAGCCGGACCAGGAGCGGGTGACGGTGGAGCTGCCGGGCGGGGCCTGTTAGGGGCGCCTCCCTGGAAAAGAGGTCGCCGTCCGCGAGGGTGTCCGCACAATCCACTGACGGAAGTTCCAGCACTGTCGATGCGTTCGCTGCGTGGAAGGCAGGCGGCGAACGCATCGTGCGTCTTACGGCCACACCCCTTCCGCCGCCAAGACGGCCTTGACCACCGCCTTGCGGGCCGGGATGTCCTCGGGGCGCAGGGAATCGATGTTCAAGGCGAAGTACCACCGCCCCTCTCCCTTCTCCACCCAGCCCACCCACCAGCCCACGTTCGGGGTGGGGGCGTCGCCGCTCGTGAGCCCCGTTTTAGCCCGCAGGACGCCCGCCCCGGTGCGCTCCTCCACGAGCATCTCCCGCACCTCGGCCATGGTTTGTGCGGAGAAGGGAAGCTGGTCATGGGCCAGCCGCCGCAGAAACGCCGCCTGCGTAAGGGCCGAGATGCGCAATTTCCCCCGCAGCCAGAAGGTGTCGATGGCCTGGCCGATGTCGGCGTTGCCGTAGTCCATCTCGCGCACCCACCACTGCATGCGCTCCTGTCCGATCCGGCGGGCGATCTCCTGGTAGACGGGCACGCAGGACACGCGCAGGGCTTTTGTGAGCGTCAGGTCGGCGTTCCAGTCCGCAATGGAGCGTTGGACGCCGTCCCAGGCAAAGACCGTGTCCGGCCCGGCCACCACGCCCGTCTCCAGGGCGATGAGCGAGTTGGGGATCTTGAAGGTGGAGGCGGGCAAAAAGCCCGTGGCGGCCCGGGCCGGGTCATAGGCCTGGACCGTTGGCGTGTCGCCGTCCGTGATCAGGACCAGGGCGCCGGTCACCCCGGCGGCGGCGAAATGCCGTCCCCAGTCCGGCCGGTCGGTCACGGCGGGATCGCCCGCGCCCCAGGCTTGCCCGGAGACCATGAGGCAAAGGGCCAGGGAAAGCACAAACAGGATTCGCGGCATGGCGCCTTCCTTTCCGGTGGAGGTGTAGCGGTCGGTCTCAGGCCGTGTACGAAGCGTTATACCCCAAGGCCACGTCCACAATCGTGGCCGAGATGGTTTTGGCGGCGTCGCCGACCAGGAAAAGTGCGGCGTCTGCGACGTCCTCGGGATCGATGGCTCCGGCCGAGCCAAGCGGGCTCAAGGGATCGATGATCATGTCCTGTTCCTGGGAGGTGTTCACGCCCATGGAGCGCCGTTGTCCCTCGCTGCGGTACATGGGGGTATTGACCGCCCCGGGGGCGATGGCGTTGACCGCGATGCGGTATTTGCCCAGTTCCAGTGCGGCCTGCTTGGTCATGCCCACAACGGCCCATTTTGTCGAGGTGTAGGCCCCGTTTCCGGCGAATGCCGCCCGTCCGCCGACCGAGGCCAGGTTGATGATGCGCCCCCCGCCGCGCTTTTTCAGATAGGGGATGGTGGCCTTGGCCGTATAGAAAACCCCCAGGATGTTCACGTCGATCACGTCGCGCCACTGGAGCGGTGTGCCGTCCTCGAAGCTGTGCCAAGCCACGTAGCCAGCGTTGGCCACGACGATGTCGATGCCGCCGAGTTGCCCGGCCGTCTGACGGGCCGCTTCCTCAAGGGCCGAAAGGTTCCGGACGTCGGCCTGGAACTTGGCCACGCGCGTTCCGTGGACTTTGACGGCGGCCACGGCCTCGTCGAATTCGCGCATGGTGGACACGCTGTATCCTGCGGTGGAATGGAGCTTCGCCGGGTCGGCGATGTCCAGCATAGCCACGTCAGCACCGTAGGCGGCGAATTTCTCGCAAATGGCCCGGCCGATGCCCCGGGCCGCGCCGGTGACGAAAGCGGTCTTGCCGGACAGGGTCTTTTTGTTGTTCGGGGCCGCACAGGCGGGGGCCGGATTTATGGTTGAGGCGGCCGTGGCGATGCCGCCTGCGGCGATCAGGCAGGCGTGGTGCAGGAAGGTCCGGCGGGTTTCATCCGTGTGCATGGAGTTGGCGGCGGTCATGATTCCTCCTTGGGGTTTCCCGGGATGGTCTGTTCCGGGGGTTCGTCATGCCGACCACGCTAGGGGGCTTGGCCGCTCGCCGCCAGGACGGATCTTGCTGAGTTTTTCCAAAGAGGAGAGAGTGTGGCGTTAAAAAAATTTATGTTTTTTATGAATAAAAATCATAAATTCAAAGTGTTGCTGTTTGCTAAACCAGAACGGAAATTACCGAACGCAACACTAGCGGCGGGCGGCCCGGAGGACGCCAGGCAATACGCCATGCTGTTGGATGAATTTTCTTCGAAAGTGGCTGAGATTTTGAAACCCGAACATGGCCGCGATGTGTTCGATGGACTGGGAGGTCGACAGCAGGAGCTGTTTGGCGCTCTCCAGCCTGCGCGCGGTCACGTAGGCGTTGGGAGCCAGTCCGGACGTGGACCGGAAGGCCCTGGCGAAATGAAAGGGGCTCATGGAGGCCTGCCGGGCCAACTCCTGCAGGGTCAGCCGCTCACCCAGACGGCTCTCCACATAGTCAACAACGCGCTTCATGTGCTGCGGGCTCAAGCACCCCCTGGATGAGCGCCGTCCCCAGAGTCCTGTCCCGCGATGCGCGCACAGGATATGATCCAGAAGGCGTAGGAGCAGCATCTCCATGTCCAGGTCGCACAACCCGGCCGTGCCGAGGACGGCCGTTTTCACGCGTAGGGCAATGCCGGTGATCACTGGGTCGTCGTGAAACTCGCCGGAGGTCAGGCTCGCCAGGGAGGACAGGCCTCCCTGCGTGGCCTGCAGCACGAACCCCTCGGCCAAATCGATGTCCAGACATTCGCAGTCCCCGGAGATGTGCAGCCAGACCATTGGTGCGTCCGGGGCGATAAGTATTGCCCCAGGCGTGACGGGTTCTTCCACGATGCGTCCGCCAACCGTCCTGACGGTCCCGAGGTGTCCCGCGAAGGAGACGCCGATGCTGCCGGGAACGGCTGCGGCGTCGGTGGGCGGCGCTGCGCTGTGGGGCCAGGTCTCGTAGCTGGCCCGGGCGCAGGGCCAGTCCATGGCCAGTTCGCCCCAGATGGGCGGCGCGCTAAGCCGGGACGTCTCGCCTGTCATGGCCGGGCGCGTGCAGCCGTCAGTGAACATGACGCTAGGCGGCGTCCGATCCGGGCCGCAGGGGCAGGGCCGGATTGAAATAGCCGAACCGCAGCCCCGGACAATCCTCGGAAAGCCGCTTCATGAAGTTGCCAAGGCCCATGCAGGCCGCCAGTTCGGCCTCGGTGCGGGCCCCGCTTTCGCGCACCACGGACAGGTACAGTTCCGGGTCCAGGTTCAGGTTTCGCATCTGCACGAAATCCGCCCCCGTATCCCCCAAAAGCCCGGCCAGGGCGGCGTATTCCGCCTCGGTGTCGGTCACCCCGGGGAAATAGAGCAGATTGACGGACAAAAAAAGCCCGGCCGCCTTGGCACGGGTCATGAATTCCCGCACGTCGGAAAAGGCGTAGCCCTTGGGCCGGTAATAGGCCGCGTACATCCGCGCGTCGCCGCTCGACAGGCTCACCCGCACGGAATCCACTCCGGCGGCGGCCAGGGACGCCACGGCATCCGGCAGACTGCCGTTGGTGTTCACGTTGACCGTGCCCGTGCCGTCGGCCTGGCGGAAGAGGGTCACGGCCCGGGCGATGGTTTTGGCCTCGGTCAGGGGCTCGCCCTCGCAGCCCTGGCCGAAGGAGAAGACGGGCCGCTTCTCGCGCCTGCCGTGCTCGGCCATGACCTGGACGATCTCCTCGGGGCGCGGGGTGAAGGTGATGCGGTTTTGGGTGGAGGGAAAGCCCGACTCCGGATCCTGCAGCGACAGGCAGCCGATGCACCGGGCGTTGCACGCCCGGGAGGTGGGCAGGGGGGCCTCGAAGCGCCCCAGGGCCAGGTTTTTGGCCGCCGGACAGCAGTAGGTCAGGGCGCAGCGGGACAGGTGGGCCACCAGCCGGTTCTGGGGATATTTGCGCAAAAGCGCGCTGGCTCCCTTGGCGATGCGCGAGCGGGGGATGCCGGTGAAAACCTGGCGCGGGTCGTGGTCCACCCGGGCGGCGGCCACATAGAAGCGGTCTGCGGCAAATCCCACCGCGCCGTAGGCGAAAAGGGGCAGCACCGGCGCGCCCGGGGCCGTGGCGTAGGCCGCCTGGGCGGAGAGCGTATGTCCCGGGCACACGAAGGCGGCCACGGCCGTCTCCCCGGTCTCCTCCACCAGTCCGGTCTCGGGGTCCAGGCCCAGGGCCGTGCGCCCGGGCAAAAGGAACAGTTCGCTGTCCGGGGGCAGGGGGATCAGCTCGTCCGGACGCGGCGAGGTGATCTGCCCGCCCCGGCGCACCAGCATCTCCAACTCGGGATGATCGTAAATGTTGCCTTTCTCGTCGGCGTAGACCAGCCGGGGCCGGAGTTTTTTCGTGGACATGGGGACATCCTTGGCGCGGGATTGGCGAGGTCGCGCCAGGGGGTCATATCCCGGACCGCCCCCACGGGCAATGCCCGCAGCGGCGGTTTGCCGCCAACCACGGGCCGTGCGGACCCGTCTGCCTCCCCGGCCGATGCGCTGGCGGCTACGCCTTGGCGCTATTTCGATGGCCGCCGCTAGGAGCGCTTCATGTCGTCGATGAGGCGGCTTAAGTCCTGGGCCTGTCGGGACAGTTCGGCGATGGCCGCCGCCGACTGGCGCATGGCGTCGGCGGTCTCCAGGGACACCCGGTTGACCTCGTCGATGCCCCGGTTGATCTGTTCACTGGCCGCAGACTGCTCTTCCGAGGCGGCGGCGATGGAGCGCACCTGGTCCGAGGCGGTCTCGGCCAGGCGCACGATCTCGTCCAGGGCCTGGCCCGAGGACTGGGCCAGTTCCGCCGCCTGGTCGATGCTTTTGGTGGAGCGGTCCACGCCTTCCATGTTGGTTTTGGCCATCTGTTGCACGCCGCCAATGGCCTCTCCCACCTCGCGGGTGGCGGTCATGGTCTTTTCCGCCAGCTTTCTGACCTCGTCGGCCACCACCGCGAAACCCCGCCCGGCGTCCCCGGCCCGGGCGGCCTCGATGGCCGCATTGAGGGCCAGGAGGTTGGTCTGGTCGGCGATGTCCGAGATCACGCCCATGATCCGGCCGATGCCCTCGGCCTTGGCCCCCAGGTCGGCCATGTGCTCCTTGAGGCTGCGGGACTGTTCCTTGACGTCGAGGATGGAGGCCACGGCCCGGCCCACGATGACCGCGCCGTTCTCGGCCTTGCCCTTGGCCTCCCCGGAACTTTCGGCGGCGGTGGAAGCGTTTTTGGCCACCTCCAGGACCGTGGCGTTCATCTGGCCCATGGCCGCCGCGATCTCCGCCAGCCGTTCGGTCTGTCGTTTCGAGCCGCGCGCCGACTCGTCGGCCTGGGCCGAGAGCTCCTCGGCCGCCGAATGCACCCGGGCGGCCACCTGCTCCAGGGACTGGGCCGCCTGGAGCATGCCCTGGCGCATGGCCCCTTCGGCGGCGTGGCGGGCCTCTTCGGCCTCGCGTCCGGCCTCGGCGGCCTTGCGGCCCTCCTCCCGGGCCGTGCGCGTGGCCTCGTCGGCGGCGGCCAGGGTGGCCTTGAGGTCGGACACCATTTTCTCGATGGCCTGCTTGAGGGTGGCGGCCTCTCCGTAAAACGAGCCGGTCATGGCCGTGTCCAGGCGTCCCGAGGACACCTCGGCGGCATAGGCGGACAGGGCGGCGATGGGCCGGGTGACGGAGCGCATGATGCCGATGCCGATGGCCAGGGACAGGGCCATGATGCAAAGGGCGATCCCGGTCATGGTCCAGCGCATGGCCGAGACCCGGGCCGCGATGTCGTCCACGTACAGGCCGGTTCCCAAGACCCAGCCCCAGGGTTTGTAGAGCTTCACATAGGACTGCTTGGGATAGGTCTCGGCGGTCGGCCCGGAGGGCGTGGGCTTGGGCCAGACGTAGGCCACGAATCCCTCGCCGCTTTTCAGGCAGACGTCCACGAAGGCCGCAAACAGGTTCTTTTTCCCGTCCGTGGCCGCCTCCGGGCCGTCGGCGCCGAACTGCAGCATGGTCGCCTTGTCGAATTTCGGGTCGTCGAGCACCTTGCCGTCCAGGGCCGGGCTGACCGGATGCATGATCATGACCGGATAGGGGCGGGTGACGTCGTTGATCCAGATGTAGTCGTTTTGGCCGTAGCGCAGGTTCTTGATCCGCTGCATGGCCCTGGAGCGGCCTTCCTCGGGGGAGAATTCGCCCTTCACGATGCGTTTTTCATATTCCTCCACAAGAGAATAGGCCACATCGACGATGTCCTTGAGGCTTTTCTTGCGATTTTCCAGCATATCCCTGGCTGTCTCGGGGATGAAATATAAAACGATGGCGCACAAAAAGAGCACGATGACCAGGATGACGGTGGATATGATTTTTGTGGATATTTTTGCGTTGAGAAGCCGCTGCACAATCATGATGCACCCCGATGAAAAATCTTGATGTTTTTGAAAATGCTATGCAAAAAAGCGCACAGCTTGTGTGTCTCATGGCACAACAGGCCACATGAAGACGTTTTGCGCCATGGCATGCCGCCCTTGGGCATGAGGAGGCCAGGCTATCATGACGGACCGGAGCAATGAAAGATAAAAAAGAGTCGGGGAGCTGGAAACGCCGGGAACCAAGGGAAGGCGTATGGGGCTTTGCCATGGCCGGGCCACGGATGGCCGGTCCGGGTACAGGCGTGAAGGCCGCCGGGCCTCGCCAGTGGCCGGAAGGCGGCGGGAAATCAGCGGAGGGCGTCGCAGGCGCAGACCGCGCCCAGGTGCCTGTGGGCCGCCTGCGGCAGGCCGGAAGGCGGCGGGAAATCAGCGGAGGGAAATCAGCGGAGGGTGTCGGAGGTGCAGACCGAACCCAGGTGCCGATGGGCCTCGGCGATGTAGGCCTCTAGAACCTGGGCGTCGGCCTCGGGGACATCCTGGAACCGGAGGCTGCACAGCAGGCACGCGGCGTCCGGGGGACTCGAACTGCGGACGACCACGCCGGAGAGGCGGTAGGGCCTCGGCTCCAGGCCCGGCAGCAGGAAGCCGAGATACACGGATGTCCCGGCCTCGAGTTCGGGAGGTTGCTCCCCTGAGGCTGGCAGTTCGATCTGGCATCCGGACTGGGACAGGTTTAGGACGTAGCAGGTGATGACGGCGTCGCCCGCCGTGAGTTCGCCGCCCAAAAAGACGTTCAGGCGTGTACCCTTGCGGAAGCTGTGGACCGCGATCCGTTTGGGATAGTCAACGAAAAGGAGCCGTTGCGGGGTGAACACCAGCCCCTGCACCAGGGTCTCGAAGCCGCAGGCCTGTCCGTCGCAGGACACGTAGCGCACCACGAGTTTTTTCCCGTCGTAGAGATGGTCGCGCACCGGCCCCTGGGCGGGAAGATGCAGGATCATGTACCTGTTGGGAAACCAGCCCACGAACCGTGAGGCGAAGCGTTCGCCGACCCCTGTCGGTTCGATCAGGATCTTCATGCCCACTGCGATCTGGACCTGGGAACTGTCCGCCATCTGTATGGAAAACGAGTCCGGCATGGCCGCCTCCCGTGCGCGCCGCAGCCCCCTGATGCACCGCGCCGCGTCATTGCATAAAAAAACGTGCGAATCCGAAAAAAGCCGCACCTGGGCCAAGGCCGGATCGTCTGGCGCGGGCGTCGGCGGCTTGAAGATGCCTGTCGGGTCGGTCCCCCGGCGCGGGGAGCAGCGGATGACCCCTCAAGCGCCGCGTGGGAAGATGGCGTCGGTCCCCCAAGACGCGGGGAGCAGCGGGCCTTCCATCCCGGGAAACGTTGTCCTGTCGCGGCGGCGTCCCGGGCGGGGGGGGCAGCATTGCTCACCGCCATGGCCGCCTCAAGCGGGAGCGTCGCCCTCCCGGCGCGGGGCTCAGCGCGGCAGCAGGCCGTCCAGGCTGGCCGGGGCCGGGGCCGGGGGCGGCGCGGCCTCGGGGTGTCGTGCCGCATGGCAGGCGCGTTCCGCCTCCACCAGCCCCCAATTCGTGAGCTTGATGACGTTGCCCTTGTCGCTGTCCAGCCCCTCGGTGTCGGAGTGCTGCACGATGAGGCTTATGGACTGGCCCTGGGCGTTGGTGAAGCTCCACTTGTTGCCCAGCACCCGGCCTTCCAGGTCGCCCTTGTATTCCGCAGGCAGCCCGTAGCGGTCCATGAGCGCCCCGGACAGGCGGCGGAAGAAGTCTTCGGTGTCGTCGGCGTATTTGAGCTTGATGCGGACCACCCGGTCGGGCGCGGCGCAGTTTCCGGTCAGCAGGTAGCCGCCGCGAAAGGCCCCGGCCGGTTTGATGTTGCGCCGACGAAGGGAGGGGGCGTCCTCCACGGCCTTGGGTTTGCCGGGATGCAGGTAGCGCCCGAAACGGGCCGAGTCGCCGCCCAGATCGATGCCGCCCAGGCTGGCCGGGGGCGGCGGCGGGGATTGGGCCAGGGCCGGGACGCCGACCAGGACGAAAAGCAGGATCACAACACACAGGCGGGTGACGGGCATGGAGCATCCTTTACGGCAGCGGTTTTTTGGGGACCATAACCGCAGGCCGCCGTCCGAGGCAAGACGTCCGTTCCGGCTTGTCTGTTCCCGCTGCGTCCCGAGACCGGCCCGATCCCGCCGCGTCCGGTCGGCCGGGCCGCCTGCCGCCCGGAGTCACGCCGTCACCGGACCGCCCCGGCCGGGCCAGCCCCGGTCGAAACAGGCGCGGCCCGGTTCGGAGATGTCCCTGTCGGCGACTCCTGCCGGCGACTCCGGGCTTGCCAGGGACGGCGCAAGCCGGATACCTTGTCGGAAGACAGGGAAATGTCGTCTCCGTGTTCATGATGCGGCCTGGAGGATCGGTACACGGTCGCGAATCCAAAGGAGCTCTCTTCCATGCAAAAGGCGATGATTCTCGTGGTGTTGGCGGTTGCGGTCACCCTTTCGGCCGTATCCTGCGCCCAAAAGGACGCCAGGATGACCCTGGAGGATTTCATGTCCCTGTGCGTCTCCGACGCCGCAGACGACTGCCGGGACGCCTGCGACGAATTCGCCGGGGTGTTCGTGGTCACCTATCCCACCAGCGCCGACTGCCGCCGGGCCTGCGACAAGGTGCAGGAACGCCTGGGGCTGGCGGACGTGGGGCAGCAGTGCGACAGTTCCCTGAACCGGGCCGGCGACCTGTGCGCCCAGTATTGCGACAAGAACAGGTAACCCGGCGCGGTCAGGGCAGCGACACGGAAGCGGGGACGCGGACGGGTCGTCCCGAACGCCGCGTTTTCTAAAAAAGGAACGGGCATGGCCGGACCCCTCACGGTCGCCGTCTATTCCCTGGAGCTTGGGCACTATGCCTGCGCCCGGCTGCGCTTCCTGGATCCGGCCAGGGCCTTGCGCGGTCGGTTGCGTCTCGTGTGGGGGGCCAAGAGCGACGGCCGAAATTACGCCCTGGACCCCGGGGCCATGGATGCGGCCGACGTGGTGGTCTTTCAACGCGTCTTCCCCATGCCCGAGACCTGGCCCCTGGTGGAACGCGCCTTTGGCCTGGGAAAGCCCGTGGTCTACGAAGTGGACGACCATTTCGAAGCCATGCCCCCGGACCACCCCATGGCCCCCCGGCTGGCCCCGGCCGCCGCCCATCGCCGCGAACTGGCCATGCGCGCCCAGGCGGTCTGCGTGTCCACGCCGGAACTGGCCCGGGTGTTTTCCCATGTTCCGGGCCGGGTGGCGGTGGTCCCGAACCTGGTGGACGAGGCGATCTTTTTCCCCTTCTCCCGTTCCCCTGAACCCGCGGACCGGGCGGTGCGCATCGTCTATGCCGGTTCGCCCACCCATTCCTCCGACCTGGACATGATCGCCCCGGCCCTGACCGGCATCCTGGACCGCTTCGGCCATGCGGTGGAGCTCTTTTTTTTCGGATGCGGGCCGAAGGATCCCGGCCTGGCCGACCGGGCCGGACGGCTGGACTTCACCGACGACTACACCGCCTATGCCCGCAGCCTGTCCAGGCTGGCCCCGGACATCGGGCTGGCCCCCCTGCGCGATACGCCGTTTAACCGGGCCAAGAGCAACATCAAGGCCCTGGAATACGCGGCCCTGGGCGTGGCCGGGGTCTATGCCGACCTGCCGCCCTACCAGGGGCCGGGGGGCGGCCCCGGGCCCTTCGGTCCCCTGGCCGGTCCGGACCCGGACCAGTGGGAGAAAACCATCGCCGCCCTGGTCACGGACGCCGCGCTGCGGCGCAGGATCGCGGCCCGGGCCCGGGGGCTGGCCGTGGCCGAGTACGGCCTGTCCCGCCATGCCCGGACCTATCTGGATTTTTATGAGGACGTGGCCCGGGGGCGGTAGGACGTCAGGTCGCGAGGGCCTCTGGGGTGCGTGTCGGGACAGCGTGGCCCGGGGCAAAAGGGCGTCAGCGGGCGCGCCTTCCAGGCCCGCCAGTCCCTGGCCCCGCTACGGCGAGCCGTCAAGGTCATCGGGCGCGCGCCAGCCAGGCCCCGGCAACGTCGGACTTCACCGGCCACCTGGATGCGGTCATCCCGCGCGCGCCAGCCAGGCCCCGGCTGCGACCACCAACACCGCCAGGGCATGTTCGACGGCCCCGCCCGTGCGCATGGGCAGGGGGGAGGCCAATCGCCTGGGGTTGGGCCACAGAAGCGGGGCCCCGGACGAGGTCATCCAGTCGGCGAAGAGGTGTCCGGCATAGCCCAGGACAAAGGCCAGCCCATAGGCCGGGCGCAGGCCGTAGCCCGCCGTGAAGAGCCCGAAAAGCGCCACCACGACCAATCCCAGGGCGGCCAGGGAGTGGGTGAAGCCCCGGTGCCCCAATAAAAGCTTCAGGGGATGGGCGATGACCGCCAGCTTTTTGCCCAAAAGGCTTTGCGGTTCGTCCAGATCCGGGGCCAGGCTGCCCAGGACGGCCATGCCCAGGATCTCCGGGGTGCGTCCCAGGACCGAGGGGAACAGGTGGTTGACGCCAAGCGCCAGGACGCAGCCGATGGCCGCGTGGGTGTAGCCCATCATGCGGTATGCCTTTTGCGGGATGCCCGTGCAGCGGTGGGGCTGTTGCCGAAGGCCCGGATGATGCCATGAATCGGCCCGCGACGCAAAGTCGCGCCTGGCCGCGCCGGGCCGCGCCGGGCCTGAAACTGCGGACACAGTCATAAGCCGCGAAGTTCGCGGCGCAGGTCGCGGTGCAGCCGCGCCGCAGCCGCGCCGGAAGCGAGTGGTTTTCGTGCCTTTGCGACCGGCGGTTGGGCCGCCTGTGACGGCGCAAAGCCCCGGTTTCAAAAAGACCGGGGCTTTGTCATCAATCGGAGGGCCGTTCAGGCGGGCGGGCCTTCGCATCCCGCGACGTTGCGTCGGGCTACATTGCCGACAGCGGCGCATCGAAGTGCAGGATCCACAAATAGCCCGGCTCGCCCGTGGCCTTGATCCCGAAGGTCGTGGGCGTTTCCTTGTCCTTGTAAAGCATTTTGCCCTCGCCCGTGAGCACGTATTTGCCCGGGGCCTCCACCTTTTTGCCGTCCTCGTCCGTGGCCGGATCGGCCACGGTCAGGGCCAGTCCGAAGTCGTTGTCCGAGGACACGGCCAGGGTTTTTTCGTCAACCAGGGCGATGCCCTCGGCCTTCTCCGCCGTCCAGCCCAGGTCCACCAGATCGACCAGCCGGGTCTTTGTGGCCGGGGTCACGCCCATGGCGGAAAGCGCGGCCAAATCCGCCGCCGATTCCAGGGGCCTGCCGTCCGGGGCGGTTTTGCCGGAGATGTCCGTGGCCCCGGAGATGTCCACCAGATACAGGACGTTGCGCATCTTGCCGTCCTTGCCCTTGGCCTGCTCCACGAGCACGAATGTGGTGTCGGTCACGGCCTGCATGCCGCCGATCTTGGCGGCGGCGCTCGATGTATAGGCGTCCACATCGTGGGGATAGGCCAGGGTGCGCACCGCGCCCGTGGCCGGGTCGAGTTCCACCAGCCGGATGAACGGGGCCTTGGAGGCCTTGAGGTCGCCCTCGTTGTCCAGGATGGACTGCACGGCGGCCACCACCTTGTTGCCGGGCGTCACGGCCAGGCCCTCGAAGCCCCGGTTGGGCTGGCGCGCCGCCAGTTCCGCCGGAAGGCCCTGCCCCGGGCCGTATTTCTTGCGGATATTCCCCGTGGCCGGGTCGAGGTTGATCAAAAACGGGCCGTATTCGTCGCACAGCCACAGCGACCCGTCCTTTCTGTCCACGTCGATGCCCTCGGGATCGAGCCCCTCGGGGTCAAACGACAGCACCTTCAGGTCCAGGTCCAGGGGCGTCTCGCCCGTGGAGCCCACCGCGCCCTTGTCCAGAGGGCGGCCGGAGATGGGCCTGCCCGAACTGTCCCGGATCTCCCTGACCTCGATGACCTCGGCCTTGCCGTCAGCCACCTTGATTCTGGCGAATTTGGGCACGAACTCCGGGGCGGGAAAGATCTTGGCATCCTTGGGCTTGTCTCCTGCCTTGGCGGCAAACTTGGGGGCGTCGGCATTGGGGCCGCGATCCCCCACGGCCCAGAAGATCAGGGCCCCGTCGGGCAGGCGCTCGGCAAAGGACATGCCCGAGCCCACGCCCATGGGGAAGCCGTCGGGGAATTGGGCCTTGGCCGCATCCGTGGCCGGGATGTTGAACTGTTGCGGAATGATGATCTCATACTTCTCCACCGTCGGCTGTTCCGCCGCCAGGGCCGTCTGGGCCGTGAGCGTCAGCGCCGCAAGGCCGGAAAGGATAAAGCTGCGCATGGGTGCATGCCTCCATGTTTTTTTCCATTGTGCTCCGGCCCGGTGGCGGGACGGCGACATCTCCATGTCAAAGGCGCTGCATCCTTTTTCCTTGTCTCCGGGTTGTCGCGGGAGTATAGGCGCTTGCCATGGCAGGCGACACTCTTCTCCGTCCCCATGTCTCCCCGCGAACGCCCCCTTCCGGCCGCGCCGACCGCATCAGCCGCCTGGGATGCGTCGCAGCCGCGTTCGTCCTGCTCTGGATGGCCGCGGCCCAGCCCGCCGTGGCCGCCCCCGGCTATTGGACCATCATCGGCCACCAGTTCGGCCCGGTCGCGTCCATGGACGCAGCCCAGGCCGAGGCCCTGACGGGCAGACGCCTGTTCCTCGACAACGAGACCATCGCCTTCGAATCCGCCTCCTGCGCCATCGTCCCCACCCTGACCGACCATGACGCCGCAACCTATTTCGCCGACAATTTTCGCGTCACCCCCCAGTCCCTGGGGCACAAGGCCCCCAAGGTCTTCGTCATCGAGACCGGCTGCGACATCCCGGGCCTGTCGTCGCTTCTCCTGCTCGACGACGGGCGCATGTGCTTTTCCCGCGACGGGGTGTTCTTTTTCCTGAGCGAAGAACTCGAATAGCCGCCCCGGGCATCCCTCCCCGTCCGGGGCCCTGACCGGTTTCCGCCCGGGGGCGGTTGCCAAATCCTGGCCGTTTCTATAACCCTCCCTTGACCTACGGTTTATTGAAATCACGTCCGGACCGTCCGGATTTTCAAGGAGCGCACCATGTCCCACCATGTGCTGATCATCGGCGCGGTCGCCCTGGGGCCCAAGGCCGCCAGCCGCTTCAAACGCCTCGACCCCGATTCCACCGTGACCATGATCGATAAGGACACCCGCATCTCCTACGGCGGATGCGGCATCCCCTATTACGTCTCCGGCGACGTCTCCGACTCCTCGGAACTGACGGCCACCAGCTACCACATGACCCGCGACACGGCCTTTTTCCGCGACGTCAAGGGCGTTGACGTCAAAACCGGGGTCGAGGCCCTGGCCATCGACCGGGCCGCCAAGACCGTGCGCGTCAGGGAACTGGCCACCGGCCGCGAGGACGACCTGGCCTACGACAAACTGGTCATCGCCACCGGGGCCTGGCCGCGCCGTCTGCCCGTGCCCGGAAACGATCTGCCCGGCGTCCATCTGGTGGCCAACCTGGACAACGCCGAATCCATCCGGGCCGCTGTCACCGCCGGGGGCGTGGAGCGGGCCGTGGTCATCGGCGCGGGATTCATCGGCCTGGAGATGGCCGAGGCCCTGGCAGACATGTGGGATGTGGACACCACGGTCATCGAGGCCGCGCCGCGCATCCTGCCCCGGAACGTAAGCCCCGCCCTCTCGGACATGGCCCTGGCCCATATCCGGGAAAAGGGCGTCGCCGTGCACCTGGCCGAGGCCGTCCAGGCCATCGAGGGCGACGGCCGGGTGCAGCGCGTTGTCACCGACAAGCGGGTCATCGAGGCCGATCTGGTGGTCATGGCCGCAGGCGTCGTGCCCAACTCCGACCTGGCCGCCCGGGCCGGGCTGGCCGTGTCCCCGCGCGGCGGCATCGTGGTGGACGAGAGCCTGCGTACCTCGGATCCGGACATCTTCGCCGGGGGTGACTGTGTGGAGATCACCAACCTGATCACCGGGAAGCCCTTTTTTCTGCCCATGGGCTCCATGGCCAACCGCCAGGGCCGGGTCATCGGCACCAACCTGGCCGGCGGCCGGGCCGTCTTTAAAGGCGCGGTGGGCTCCTATGCCGTCAAGCTCTTCGAAAAGGCCGTCTCCGGGGCCGGACTGACCCTGGAAGACGCGAGGCGCGAAGGCCTGGACGCCATAAGCGCCCTGGTCGTGCAACTCGACCGGGCCCATTTCTATCCCGGCAAGGAACTCATGACCCTGGAACTGGTCGTCGAACGCGGCACACGCCGGGTGCTCGGCATCCAGGGCATCTGCTCCGCCGGCGACGCCCTGGTGGGGCGCATCGGGGCCGTGGCCGCCATGCTCCCCTTTTCTCCCACCGTGGACGATGTGTCCAACCTGGAATACCCCTATTCGCCGCCCTTCGCCTCGGCCATGGACGTCCTCAACACCGTGGGCAACGCCGCCGACAACCTCCTTGCCGGCCGCAACATCGGCATCTCCCCGGAGGCCTTCGCCTCCCTGTGGGCAGAGGGGAAGTGCTACTTCCTCGACTGCCGGGAGTCATCCGACGCCGCGCCATTTGTGGAACGCTTCCCCGGCAGATGGCACAACATCCCCCAGGGACACTTGGCCAGACGCCTGGCCGACGTCCCCACGGACCAGCCCGTGGTGCTGGTCTGCAACACCGGGGCCCGGTCCTACGAGGCCTTCGTCACCCTGGCCCATGACGGGCGCGTCAACGTCCAAAACATCCTGGGCGGTATGGCCGCCCTGCGCGCCCTGGGCACGGAACCGAAGTAGGAGAATCGGGGCTGCCGCCCCGCGCAGCCATCGGGCCTGCCGCCCCGCGCAGCCATCGGGGCTGCCGCCCCGCGCAGCCATCGGGGCTGCC
>JAVHLG010000046.1 GCA_031082225.1 Desulfovibrionaceae bacterium
CAAAACTTTTGGCGGGGTCTGGGTTTGCAAAGCACACTGAAGAAAGGTGATGAGAGAATATGAAGAAGAGTTATTTCGGAGAGTTCGGAGGACAGTTCGTTCCCGAGCTGCTCATGCCGCCGCTTCTGGAAATCGAAGAGGCCATGGAGAAGATCATCCCCACCAAGGCCTTCCAGGCCGAGTTGGCCGCCCTTCTGGCCGACTACGTGGGACGGCCCTCGCCGCTGTATCTGTGCCCGAACCTGTCCAAGCGGCTGGGCGTGAATCTGTGGCTGAAACGAGAGGATTTGAACCACACCGGGGCGCACAAGATCAATAATACCATGGGCCAGGGCCTTCTGACCAAGTACATGGGCAAATCCGTGCTCCTGGCCGAGACCGGCGCGGGCCAGCACGGCGTGGCCACGGCCACGGCGGCGGCCATGCTGGGCCTGCAATGCACCGTGTACATGGGCGCGGAAGACGTGCGCCGCCAGTCCCACAACGTGCGCCGCATGCACCTTTTGGGCGCGCAGGTGGTGCCCGTGCAGTCCGGCACCAAGACCCTGAAGGACGCCATCAACGCCGCGCTTCGCGTCTGGATCGCGGACCAGGAAACCACCCACTACTGCTTCGGCACCGCCGCCGGACCCCACCCCTTCCCCACCCTGGTGCGGCTTTTCCAGTCCGTCATCAGCCGCGAGGCCAAGGCCCAATTCCAGGAGAAGATCGGAAAACTGCCGGACTACGTGGTGGCCTGCGTGGGCGGCGGCTCCAACGCCATCGGCATGTTTCACGAGTTCGTGCCGCATCCCGGGGTCAAACTCATCGGCGTCGAGGCCGCCGGGACCGGCCAGCCCGGCTGTTACCATTCCGCGCCCCTGTCCCTGGGACGTCCGGGCGTGCTGCACGGGGCCGTGAGCATGCTGCTGCAGACCGAGGACGGCCAGATCATGCCCTCGCACTCCATCGCCCCGGGCCTGGACTATCCCGGCGTGGGCCCGGAGCACGCCCATCTGCAAAAGACCGGCCGCGCCCGCTACGACACGGTCAACGACACCGGCGCGCTGCGGGCGTTTTCGGCGCTGTGCCGCGAGGAGGGCATCATCCCGGCCCTGGAGAGCTGCCACGCCGTGGCCTGGGTGCTGGAGCACGCCCACGAGCTGCCGCCGGGCTGCCACGTGGCCGTGTGCCTGTCCGGCCGGGGGGACAAGGATCTGGGGATCATCGAGGAATATCTGGAGAAAGGGGGGACGTTGTGAGCCAGTCGGTTTTGACCACGCGCATCCGGGAGGCGGCCGCCCGGGGCAAAAAGGCGCTCATCCCGTTTCTGCCCGGCGGGTTTCCGGACAAGGAGCGGTTTTTCACGGAACTGGACATGCTTGACGCAGGCGGCGCGGACATCATCGAGATCGGGGTGCCGTTTTCCGATCCCGTGGCCGACGGCCCAACCGTGGAGCAGGCGTCGCTTGACTGCCTCATTAACGGCACCTGCCTGTCCTGGATCCTCTATGAACTGGCCAAGCGCAAGGGGCGGTATCGGGCGGCGCTGGTGCTCATGGGCTATTACAACCCGTTTCTGCAGTACGGCCTGGACAAGCTGGGCGAGGACATGAGCGACGCCGGGGTGTCGGGCTGCATCGTGCCCGACCTGCCCCTGGAGGAATCCGGCCCCCTGCGCCAGGCCCTTGTGGCCCATGGCGTGGACGTGATCTGCCTGGTGGGGCTCAATACGCCCATCGAGCGCATGAAGGCCTATGCCAAGACCGCCCGGGGGTTCGTCTATTTCGTGTCGGTCTTGGGGACGACGGGGGTGCGCGAGAGCCTGCCGGAAAAGATCAAGTCGCGCCTGGCCGACGTGAGAAAGGTGTTCGACCTGCCCGTGGCCCTGGGGTTCGGCATCAAGACCCCGCAGCAACTGGCCCAGTTCGGGGACTTGATCGACGCGGCGGTGTTCGGCAGCGCGCTTATTGACCATATCCGCGCCGGGGGCGATTCGGCGTCGTTTATGGCCCGCTGGGCCTGATCCCGCTTCGCGGCACATCGCGCATGAAAAAGGGCGTCCCGGCCGGGGTTGGCCGGGACGCCCTGTGTCTCGGCGTTCGGTCCGATAGCGGATGTCGCGGCGCAACGAGTCCTCCCTGCTCTCCTCTGCGACGTGGCGTGCCTGATGCGCGTCAGGCTCGGCGGGTGCTCCCCAGTGCCCCATTGCCATCTTTTCTGGTCATCGCTATTGTCGAGAAAAATGGCTGACCGGTCCACATGCGTATGACACGCACGTGATGGATTTCCTTATGCTTGCCTGATAATATATGACCTCACAGCATGAGGCCATCAGAATACGTTTTGCCAACCAATCTGCCACGCCACACGGGGCATATTCTATTGAAAAGTCACCAAAATACGAATTATATCAAAGGCAAAGCATTATGCGGCCTTTCTATCCTTACACATCAATAGCAGTAAACACATGAACATATCGCAAAATCGCCCTATTGTTCATATTCTGATACCAACAATATCCACATATCCTACGAAAATATGAAGACAGAATCTCTCCACGACATTGTGCCCATCAGCGACTACGCACACTACTACAAGAGCAATATCCCTTCAAAGGATTTGTTGTTGGTTTTTTGCGCCCTGAATACTCCCGAAGGGAAATTTCTGGGCAGCAACATCTTTCCGGAAGACAGCCGGAACATCCTGTTTTTAAATTCCAAAGCGGATTGGTATCTGAACGGTATCCCCGGTCTCGGCGCTTCAACGCAGGAAACCGTCGCCGCCATCCGCTCCCTCATCGCCACCGAGATTGGCGACCTCGGGACAATGGTGACCTTCGGCGGGTCGATGGGCGGCTATGGCGCCCTGCTGTATGGCGCCCTGCTCAACGCGACCTATTCGATATCCTTCGGGGCCGAGACGTTTCTCAGCATCCTGGGCGGCATTTCAAGACCACATGTCAACAATCGAAAGTATAATTTAAAAAAGATCATCGCCAATTCAAAGACCCAGGTACGGGCGTTTTACGGAGAACTGTTCATACCGGACATCCTTTGCGCGCTGAACATCAGCACACTGCCCAACGTCAAAGTCCAGACCATCAAAAACAAGGACCACGCCCTTCCGGCATATTTTCACCGGAAATACAATTTACGAAACGTCGTGAACAGTTATTTTCGCGGGAATGATTTCTGCGTCGATTCTGAAGATGCAGGGTCTATTCTGAATTATCCGGAGTTGATTAAATTCTGCTTTGCGGCCAACTGTTGCGCGATAAAAAAACGTGTCAAACCCTTGCTGAAGATCACGGAAATCACCAGGAAACTTCTGACCTCATGCCACGACAAGACCGTCCGAAGCAGCGTGCAGTATACCTTGGCGTTGTGCCATGAAAAAACGGGAGACAACAGACGGGCGGCGGATCATGCCGCGCAGGCGAACATCAATGCGGCCCACGCCTCCACCCTGAACCTCTACGCCCGATGTCTCCACCGGGTCAATGACGCCACCTTTCAAACGTTTGCCGAAAAAGCCGTGGACGCCCATGTACCAGGGATTTTCCACGACCCTGTCGATTCATACAGATTGTTGTTCAACCAGTATTTTCAGGCCAAAGACTATGAACGCGCCCGGGAAATTGCCTCGAAAGCGGTCGACGCCATGCCTCGCGTCCCGTCGCCATTCAACTGGCTGATACAGATTTACAACGAAACCGACGACCACGACAACGCCTTGGAAACAGCGAAGGCCGCTGTGGCCGCACATAAAAGTAATGCCACCTTCTATCTTCATCTAGGGAATATTCACTTCAAACGGAAAGAATTCCGAGAGGCTGAATCGGCCTTCAAAAGAGTCATTGCGCTGGCTCCGAAAACCTGCTCAGCCTATGCACAACTCAGTCATATATACACCATCAGAAACGACGCCACCATGGCTATTCGTTATATCACAGAAGCCATTCATTGCGACAGTACGCAGGTATCATATTACATTCATCTTGGAAACATTCACTGGTCGGAATGCAACATGGAGGGAGCTGAGGCGGCGTATCACAAGGCCATTACGCTTGATACCCACACCCCTGGCCCGTATATCCGTCTGAGCCAGATTTTTGCCCAGCGCAATGAACTGGAGCAAGCCGTCGCCTTTGCCCGCAAGGCCATTACGGCCAACGCACATTCCGCATACTGCCACAACAACCTTGGCAATCTTCTGCTGGCCCTGGGCGACATTGACGGGGCCGAGGCCGCGCAACGGCGGGCGATCAGCCTGGACCCCGAAAACGCGGAATATCGTATCAAGCTGAGCCAGGTTCATGTCCACCGTGCGCTCGGCACGGCCCGGGAGGGGATAGCGCTCAAAAACGACTTCGCCCCCTATTACTTTTATCTTGAAAAACTCCTGCAAATCACCAGCAAAAGCGATGAGGCCGCCGCAGCACGGGAACTCGCTCGGAAATTCACGGGATAGGCCAATCTGTCCCACGCATGGCCTAGTGTGATGCTCCACAAATACGCATGTGCTTCGTTTGGCCGAAAGCAGTGTTATTATGCCATTGCCTGGGTAGCCACGATCACAATATAATACTAACCTATTGGTCGCGACACTCGCGACCACACTACATCGGCATTCTGAATACGGGACACCCATCTTTATGCCTCTGGGCCACGTTCGGGCACAACCACGGCGTGGAATGGCGGGGGGAATGTCCCCAAAATGTTCTCAGGGACGACTCGGGAACGGTGCACAAACGATGCAGCCCTTCGTTTAGACCATACGACGGCCGCAAAAAGGAATTTTCTGCGGCCGTCGGCTTCTTTCAGAAAGGAAAAACGCAGGGAGAGAAAAAATCCATCCCCTGCCAGAGGGCACGATACATGTTCACGCCGGGCAGGACAGGTCACGCCCGGGCATTACGGCTACTGGTGGAACAGCCAGTTCATTCCTTGAAGCTGCTCCTTTTTATATCCGAATTGGTCGAGAAAATCCAAGAGTTCCTCTTGTTCATGCCTCCAGACCTCCACGACCAGGGTGGGCTTGTCGTTCTGCAGGATGTTCTGCATGCCCCTGAGCACCTGGAGTTCATGGCCTTCCGTATCAATCTTGACCAAATCGACATCTGTGAGGCCGTAGCTGTCCACCGTGTTTTTTTCGATCCTGACCTTTCCCTTGGCCTCAACATGCGTCTTCAGATGGATGGAGTTTCCGGTTCCAAGAAAGTTCGGCTCCCGATACAAATAGATCTCCTCCGGTCCGGAACTTTCGGAGGCCGCGACATTGTGCGGCTGGACGCGACTGGCCAATTTATTGATTTTCAAATTGATCCACATTCTTTCAAACGTGCGCGGCATGGGCTCAAAGGCATGAATTATCGCATTTTCATTATTTAATGCAGCAATAATGGACATCAACCCCGTATAGGCCCCGATATCCAGTATGGTCCGTGCCGTTTTTGCATGTTCAAGCCACAATGAAACCACATCGGCTTCGTAACTGTCATTCCCCAGCCAGAAGTAATGCCAGGCCACCACATCGTCATTTGCAGAGAACATCAGGAAGGTGGAATCCTCCACAACGCATCTCACGAATCCAAAATAGGGATAGGCGTGCTTTATCTTCTGAAACTCGGGGTCGCCAACGATCCCCGCCTTGAATTTCTTGGAAAAATCCGCTGCAGTCTGCTTGGCCGTCTGATTGCTTTCGGTCAGGCCGCGACAGGTATCCTTGCCCATAGAGAAAACTCCCGCTCATGGCGTTAACAGGTTCAGCGCACCAGACAACGTAACTCTCTCACGTCGCGTCCGTCAATGCGGGGGAGGCCCGCATGGGGTTTCAGACCTCGCGACCACACCCCTGCGCCTGCTCGACGTGGTGGATCGAAAAGGGATCGAGGCCCTTTGCTGAGCGCCTACCGAGGAATCGACACGGGCAACCCTCCTGCATTGCCTCTTCCCCTTTCTTGTGGGGCACCCCCGCAAGAGCGCCCTGATGAGCCTCGTCCTCCCGGACTGCCGCTTTGACCTGCCACGCACAAACGCCCTCTCTCCACGAAAAAAAACGCCCCGGCCATTCACCAGCCGGGGCGCTTTTCGATTGCTCGAAAGAGAAAACAGATCGTCAGTCGCAACGGTGCCGGTTGCAGGCCCCTTCCTTGATGAAGATGACGCTCTCGGCGATGTTCGAGCACTGGTCGCACACCCTTTTTAAGGCATGGGCCACAAAGCACATCTGCACCGCCCGCTCCACCGTGCGCGACTCGGCGATCATATAATCGTTCATTTCCTTGAAAATCTTGATGTTCAGCTCCAGCGCATCCTCGCTGTCCACGCACAATTCCCGGGCCAGGTCCGCGTCCAGGTCGGCAAAGGCCTTGGCCGCCTTGCCCATGGACTCCCGGGCGAACCCGAAAAGCTCCTCCACCAAAAGGCTTCGCGGCAGGGGCGGCCGGTCCAGAATGCCCAGGGCCCGGGCCGCGATGCCCGCGGCCTCGTCGCCGATGCGCTCAATGCCCACCACCATGCGCATGCAGCCCACAATGAACCGCAGATCCTTGGCCACGGGCTGATTGAGCGCCAGAAGCCGCAAAATCTCGGCGTCGATGGCGCACTCCAGGGCGTTAATGTCCTCGTCGCCGTCGATGATCTCCCGGGCCACGACCTCGTCGCGGCCCAAAAGCGCCTTCCGGGATTGATGCACGGCCTCCCGGGCGTTATGAAAGATGGTCAGGACATCGACCTTGAGCTTTTCCAGATCGTGCTGAAAAGAGGTATCCACGCGCTTTGTCTCCCGCACCCCGGTTCCTGCGTCCGCCTCGACCGGGCGCTCTACGCGGCCCCTGCCAAAGGCATACAGGCCACCACTGTGATGGAACGACGCTACCCGCCCCGCGTGTCGATTTGATGAACATTCCCGCTTGACCTGGCCCGCGCCAAGAAAACCGCCGCATCGGCCGCGCCCACGCTGACCCGGCGCGGCGGCAGCGCGGCGGACACCCCAGGCCTTCCCGCAGTGCGTACCACAACCGCCAGCACATGTGCAAAACACTGATTTCAGATTGTTTTCTTCAACATGCGCGGCCGCCGGTTTCGGGGACGCCGCACGGGGCGACGCTGGCGGGGATCACAGGGAGATGGTCCGGGAACACACCCGGGACAGAAGCGCCACGTCGTGGCTGATGACCAGCATGCCCACGCCGCGCTCCCGGCAATGGTCCATGACCGTGCGCCAGAGGCGGGCCTGGGTCAGGGCGTCGAGCATGACCGTCATCTCGTCGGCCACCAGATAGCGGGTCTTGGGCCCCAGCGCCCGGGCCACCACCAGGCGTTGCAGTTCGCCGCCGCTTAATTCATGGGGATAACGGCCGAGCCATCCGGGCAGGATGCCCAGGGCGCCCAGCAGGGCCTCGGGCGGCGACCAGGCCTCGCGCAGGGTGCGGGAGAGCGGCCAGCGGGGATTGACGGCCAGTTCCGGATGCTGGTGGATGCACTGCACCGGGAGATATCCGCGCCGGGGCAGGGGCGCGCCGTCCACAAAGACCGCCCCGGCCTCGGGCGCCAGATATCCGCCCAGGATGTTGCCCAGGGTGGTCTTGCCCGCGCCGCTTGGCCCGAAAAGCCCCACGACCTCACCCGGGGCCACGGTCAGATCCACTTCGCGCACCACCCAGGGACCATTCCGGCCATGGCGATGCCCCACCCCCCGGGCCTCAAGCATGGCGGCACCTCACGAAATCGCGCCCGAAATGGCGCTTGGGCGGGAACGTGTCGGCGCAGGCCGCATCGGCCCGGGCGCACCGCCGCACATAGGGGCAGCCGTCGGCCTCGCCCTCCGACCAGGTCGGCCCGGCCGCCCGGTCGGGACCGGGATCGAACCCGTGACCGGGAAGCGCCCGCCACATGTCGCGGCTGTAGGGATGGCGCAGGGCCTCGGGCTGCCCGTTGAAACTCCCGGCTGGCGCGCCCTCCACCGTGGTTCCGGACAAAAACACGGCCACCCGGTCAGCCACGGGCACGACCGCCGACAGGTCGTGGGAGATGACCATGACCGAGCGGCCCTCATCGGCCAGGGAACGCAAAAAGGCCATGGACTGTTGGGCGGCCTCCTGGTCCAGGCCGGTGGTGGGCTCGTCGGCCACGATCAGGTCGGCCCGGCCCACGGTGGCCGTGGCCGTCAACACCCGCCGGGCCATGCCCCCCGAGACCTGGAAGGGAAAAAGGGCCTGCACGGCCGGGGCCAGCCCGTAGCGGGCAAAGGCCGCGTCCGTGATCCCGGGCGCGTCGCGCCCGGCCGCCCCGCCGAGGATCGCGGCCCGGCGCACCTGGGCGCCCACGTTTTTGAGCGGATTAAGAAACCCCACGGACTGGGGCACCAGCACCATCTCCCGGCCGCGCAGGGCCTTTTGCCTGGCCGGGGTCAAGGGGTCGCCCTTGAAGCGGATCTCCCCGTCCACCCGGCAATTGTCCGGCAAAATGCCCAGCACCGCATGGGCCAGAAGGCTTTTCCCCGATCCGCTGGCCCCGATCACGGCCACGATCTCCCCGGGCCCGATATCCAGGTCCAGGTGATGCACCGGCGTCAGCACCGTACGGGTCAACCCCCGGTCGTAGCGCTCAAATCGTATGGACAGATCCGTGACCGTCAGCATGGCTATTCCTGAGAGGTTTTGGGATCGAGCAGCCGGTCCAGGTTGTAGCCCAGGATGTCGAAGCACTTGACCAGGGCCAAAAGCGCCGCCCCGGGCAAAATCCCGAGCCACCAATAGCCCGTGGACAGATGCCGCATGGACTCGGCCAGAAGGATGCCCACGGCCGGGGTGTGCGGCGACAGCCCCACGCCCAGAAACGACAGGGCGGCCTCGTGCAGGATGGCGTGGGGAAACAGCAGGATCAGGCCGATGAGAAACTGGGGCAGAAGGTGCGGCAGCATGTGGGTGGCGGCCACGGCCAGGGGCCCCTGGCCGAACCGGCGCGCGGTCTGCACGTACAGGGCCCCGCGCAGTTGCAGCACCTCGGCCCGGATGACCCGGGTCAGCGCCGGCCAGTGGGTGAGGGCCACGGCGATGACCACGCCCCGCGCCCCGCCTCCCACGGCGAAGGAGATGAGGATCAAAAGGACCATGTGCGGCACGGTCATGAAGATGTCCACCAGCCAGCTCACCACGCCGTCCGCCGCCCGGCCCAGGCTGGCCGAGGCCACGCCCAGGACAAGGGCCAGGACCGAGCTGGCCGCCGCCGCCAGAAGCCCCACCCGCAGCGACAGCACCAGGCCGTGCACCGTGCGGGAAAGCATGTCCCGGCCCAGGCTGTCGGTGCCGAACAGATGGCCCAGGGACGGCGGCTGGTTCCTGGCCAGAAGATCCGGCTCAAGCCCGGCGTCGCCTAAAAGCCAGGCCAGGACCGGGACGGCGGCGAACACCGCCAGACATATCCCCATGGCCCACAGCCAGCGCCCCCGGCGGCTGCCAAGCCCAAGCGCCTCCGCCAGCCGGAGTCCGGCGAGGCCGGGAGAACCGGGAAAAACGGTCCGGGCGGCCCTCATGCAGCCCCCTTCCATCCGATGCGCGGGTCGATGACCCGGTACAGGAGGTCGGCCACGGTGTTGCCGGTAAAGACGAACACCGCGCTGACCAGCACAATGCCGAGCAGCAGCGGCACGTCGCCGCGTAGCCCGGCCTCCACCGTGGCCTGTCCCAGTCCCGGATAGGAAAAGACCTGCTCGGCCAGGATGGAGCCGCCGAAAAGCTCCCCCAGGGTGGCGAACTGGAGGGTGACGGCGGGCAGGACCACGTTTCGCAGGGCATGGTGGCGCACCACGCCCATGGTGTCCTCGCCCTGGGCCCGGGCGAACAGGGCATAGTCCGAGCGCAGGGCCTGGATCATCTTCTGGCGGGTGTGCAGGATCACGGCGCTGACCCCCACGATGGACAGGGTGGCCGCGGGCAGGGCCAGATGCCACAGCCGTTGCCACACAGTGGCCTCCTCGGGGGTCACGCCGGGGGGAAAGGCGCAACACACGGGCGTCAGGCGCAGGGCCACGGAAAAGATCAACAGCAGCAAAAGCCCCAGCCAGAAGGTGGGGGTTCCGGCCAGCAGATAGGCATAGAACCGCACGGCCCGGTCAAACAGCCCGCCCTCGAAGGCCCCGGCCACGACCCCCAGGACGAAGCCGAAAAGCCCTGAAAACACCCAGGCCAGGGCCATCAGCCACAGGGACATGGCGAAACGCTTGCCGATGACCGTGAGCACGGGCTCGTTGTAGATGGCCGAGATGCCGAAATCCCCGCGCACGAGGTTTGCGGCCCAGGTCGTGAAGCGCTCAAGGGGCGGCTTGTCCAGGCCCCATCGGGCGGCGATTTTGGCCCGCTGCTCGGGGCCGACCTTCATGACGTCGGCCCCGATGTAGGCGTCCACGGGATCGATGGGCGACAGGCTGACCAGGCTGAACGACAGGGCCGACACCGCCGCCAGAAGCGCCGCCAGATGGACGATGCGCCGCACAAGATAGCGGATCATGCGCCCCGCCCGGGAGGGGAGGCCTGCGGGGGGCTCATAAGGGCCACGTCCCCTGGCGTCCCGTTCCGGGTCCGGCCTGTTTTCGTCGCCATGCCCAGGTCATCCCTCGTGTGTGCGTGGATGAGGGGGGCTTTGAAAAGCCCCCCCGCCGCTACTTCTTCCACGTCCATTCCGCGATGTTGGCGGTGATGGGCCAGCCGTGGCCGTGGGGCTCCATCTGCGAAACGCCCACGTCCAGGTTCTCGTCGATGAAGTAGGTGTGGTCCAGGTTCACCAGCCAGGCCCAGGCGGCGTCGCCGGGCACGGCGAACCCCGTGGTCCCGTCCCACTGGGCGGCCTTCCAGAAGGGGATGGAGGCCTCAAACGACGGCGCGGCCATGGCCTTGTCCAGATTGGCGTCCACCACGGGGTTCTTGTAGAGCCCGGCGTTGTAGATGTTGAGGTCGCCTCTGCTGTGGTAGAGCTTGTACATCTCCAGGGGGTTGTGGTCGCCGAAGCCGTAGACCACCACGTTGGAGTGGGTCAGGTTCTTTTTGATCTCGTCCCAACTGGTTCCCTTGGGCACGGCGGAAATGCCCACCTTGCGCAACATGCCGGACACGGCCAGGGCCAGATTCTGGCGCAGGCTGTCCTTGGCGTTGTAGACGATGGTGAATTCGGCCTTGACGCCGTTTTTCTCCAGAATGCCGTCGGAGCCGGGCTTCCACCCGGCGGCGGCCAGGATCTCCTTGGCCTTGGCCGGATCGTTGTCCGTAAACCGGGCCGTGGTCTCCTCCCAGGGCAGGTTGTCCACCACGCCGTAAGCCGGGGAGCCGAAGCCCTCCAGCACGCCCTCCACCAGGGCCTTGCGGTCCATGGCGTAGTTTACGGCCTTGCGGATGGCCGGATCCGAGGTCACGTTGTTGCCGATGGGGAAACCGGTAGGGGTTTTTTCGCCTGTGTCCGGGACCATGGGAAACATAAGTCCCCGGTTGTCCACGCTTTTTACCGGATGCAGAACCATGCCCGGCACCTGCTGCTTGGCGAGCGAAGACGGCACGCTGACCACATGCACCTTTCCGGCCTGGGCTGCGGCGAAGGATGTGTCCTCGCCGGTGAAAAGAAACACCACGCGGGTGAAATCAGGTTTTTTTCCATAATACAGGGGGTTGGCCTCGATCACCATCTGCTGTCCCTCGGTCCAGGACGCCAGCTTGTACGGCCCCGACCCGATGGGATTTCTGCCGTAGCCCTCGCCGTAGGCGTGCTTGGGCACGATGCCAAGAGTCACCAGATGGCCGATAAAGGTGATCTGGGGCTCCTTGAGGCGCAGTTCGACGCTGTACGGCCCAGTAACCACGGCCTCTTTCAGGGCCGTGACGTCGGTCTTTCCGGCGGCCTCGGCGGCCTTCTTGAAGGTGAAGGCCACGTCCTCGGCGCTAAGCGGCGCGCCGTCGGAGAATTTCGCGTCCTTGCGGATGGTCACGGTCCAGACCAGGCCGTCGGGGCTCAAGACCGCGCTTTCGGCCAAATCGTTGACGATATTAAGGTTCGCGTCGCGCTTCAGCAGCGTGCTCTGGAACAGGGGATGCCCATACTGCCCCCAGCCCACCAGCGGGTCATAGCCCTCGACGTTTTCTCCGCCCACGGCCAGCACCAGCTCGGCGGGCTTGTCCTTGGCCAAGGCGTCCGCGCCCGCCGCAACCGCCGCCAGCACGAACGCCGCGCACAGCGCCCACGCCGCTTTCCGCATCCATGTCCTGCCCTGCCTGTCCATGCGTCCTCCGCAGTGAGTTTTCCGGCCCCCCGCTCCGGCCGGACCGTTACCATAGAGAAATCAGGCCGCCTGAATCGACCCGTATTCCGTGAATACCATATTTATGGGGTGTACATTATCTGAAAGAGTAACACAAGCAAAGAATGAAATAACACATCTTCGTCGCAAATCCCGGACATCCCCGGCGGTCGGTCTGTACGGCCCATCCGGCGGTTTCATCTCCGCGTCGGCATCATGCCCGGCAGGCCGCTGCCGCCGCCTGGGAGCGCCTGCGCGGCTTCTCTCCCCTTGGCCCCAGGGCCAAACCCGGCTAGACTCGCGGCATGGACGAACCCATCCCGCCCCCTCTGCAGCGCGAGCGCCTGCCAGACGATATCGAACGGGCCTCCCTGGCCATCATCGACGCCGAGGTTCCCGAACCCCGGCCCTTTGCGGGCGCGCAGTGGGAGGTGGTGCGGCGCATGATCCACGCCACGGCGGATTTCGAGCTGCTGTCGCTGGTGCGCCTCCATCCCCGGGCCGTGGAGTCGGGGCTGGCCGCCCTGGCCGCCGGGGCGGTCATCGTCACCGACACCCGCATGGCCTGCATGGGCATCCCCAAGCGCCGCCTGACGCCCCTGGGATGCCAGGTGACCTGCCTGATCGACGACCCGCGCGCCGCACACGCGGCCGCAAAGGCGACCCCGGAGACGTCCACAAAAGCGGCCCCAGAGGCGTTCACTGAGGCAGCCACCACCCGCACGGCCGCCGCCGTGGACCTGGCGGTCTCCCTGGCCGACGGCCCGGGGATCGTGCCCGGGATGCCGGGCGCGCCGGTCATCTTCGTCATCGGCAACGCGCCCACGGCGCTTTTGCGGCTCCTCGACCATATGCAGGCCGGACGCATCCGCCCGGCCCTGGTGGCAGGCCTGCCCGTGGGCTTCGTGAACGCGGCCCAGTCCAAGGCCATGCTGGTGGATTTCGGGGACTCGCCCCGGGGCGTGCCCTACCTGACGGTCGTGGGCCGCAAGGGCGGCTCCACCTCGGCGGCGGCGGCGGTCAACGCCCTGCTGGAGCTGGCGCTACGGGAGAAGGCCCGCACGGAGGAAGCCGAACGCGTCCCGTAGCGGGTGCAGCGGCGTTTTTTCAAAGGGCGGCGGATTGTCCGGAACGGATGGGAGAAGGCCCGGGCGGATGCGGCCTGCCGCGTCCCGTAGCGGGCACGAGGAGCATGTTCAGGAAGAGGCAGGATTGTCTGGAAGCGAAGGGACATGCGGGGGATACGGCGGCTTGGAGCCCGCTGCAGGTTTTTGGCGGGGAAAAAGCACGCCTGCGCCTTTGAAAACGCCAGACGGCGTCAGACCATGAAATTTACGGGCAGGCGTCCTCTCCAAGGACGCCGCACTCTTCGGCCGGGGGGGGTATAAATCCCCTGGCCTCGTCGGCGGGCAGGGGCCGGGCGTAGAGATAGCCCTGCCCCAGACCGCACCCCAAAGACACCAGACCGGCCAGTTCGGCCTCGGTCTCCACGCCCTCGGCGCACACGCCCAGGTTGAGCGCCCGGGCCAGTTGCACGATGGCCCGCACGATCTCGAACTTTTCCGGATTGACATCCATGTTGGACACGAACGAGCGGTCGATCTTGAGCTCATCCACGGGAAAACGGCGCAGATAGGACAGCGACGAATAGCCCGTGCCGAAATCGTCCACCGCCAGCCGCACGCCCAGATCCCTGAGCCGCCCCAGGATGTCCACGGCCAGTTCGGCGTTCTCCATAAGCACCGACTCGGTGACCTCGAGCTTCAGGTGCCGGGGGTCGAGCCTGGTCTCGTCCAGGATGCGGGCCACCCGGGCGGCCAGATCCCCCTGCATGAGCTGTTTGGCCGAGATGTTGGCGGCGATGGACATGTTTACCGCCCCGGGGTGGTCGTCGAGCCACAGCCGCATGCGCGTGCAGCATTCGCGCAGCACCCAGTCCCCCAGGGCCAGGATGAGCCCCGAGGCCTCGGCCACGGGGATGAACACCGCCGGCGACAACAGCCCCCGCACGGGATGCCGCCACCGGGCCAGGGCCTCAAATCCCACGGTGGTGCGGTCCGCCAGGCGGAAAATGGGCTGAAAGGCCAGGTACAGCTCCCCATGCTCCACGGCCCGGCGCAAGCCCGTCTCCAGATGCAGCCGTTCGCTGGCCCGGTCATGCATGGCCCGGTCGAAGACCTCGCTTTTGCCCTTGCCCCGGGATTTGGCCTGAAACATGGCCGTATCCGCGTCGCGCAGCACCTCGTCCACGCCCCCGTAGGCGGACACGTCGTCCACGATGCCCACGCTTGCCGAGACAAAAAACTCGAACTCGTCGATACGCGAGGGTTTTTTCAGCTCCTCGTGGATGCGTCCGGCCGTGTCCAGGCCCCGGCTCGCCTCGCCCTGGCCCTGCACCAGGACCGCGAATTCGTCGCCGCCAAGCCGGGCGATGACGTCCCCCGGGTCCAGGGTGTTCCACAGGCGCATGGCGATGCCCCGCAACAGCCGGTCGCCCACGGTGTGTCCCAGGCTGTCGTTGACGAACTTGAAATCGTCCAGGTCCAGGAACATGACCGAAAAACGCCCCCCGCTGCCGGTTTTCAGACCGCGCATGGCCCGCTCCAGGCGCTCGATGAAGAAGGCCCGGTTGTAGAGGCCGGTCAGTTCGTCGTGATAGGCTTGGTAGGTCAGGGCCTTTTCAGCCTTCTTGCGCTCGGTGATGTCCCGAAAGGCCACCACCGCCCCGCTGATGCGCCCGTCAGCCAGAAGCGGCGTGACCACATAGTCCACGGGAAAGATGCGGCCGTCGGAACGCCAGAACCAGTCCTCCCGGACATGGCGGCGGCGGCCGTCCTCCAGCACCTTGAGGATGGGGCTTTTTTCCCGGGGAGAGGGCTTGCCGTCGGGCTTGGAATGGTGCCACAGGGCATGGGGGTCCGCCCCAGTCAGGGCCTCGGCCGCATAGCCGGTGAGTTGGGCCGTGGCCGGATTGACGAAGGTGATGCGGCCCGACAGGTCGATGCCGAAGATGCCCTCGCCCACGGCCTCCAGGATCAGCCCGCCCAGATGGTTGGAGGCGGCCAGGGCGGCCTCGGCCCCGGTGCGGGTCACGGCCTCGGAGAGCACGTTGGCCAGGGATTGCAGAAAATGGATGTCGTCCTCGGAAAAGACCCGCCGGTTCCTGGCGTGCGCGCCAAGCAGGCCGTAGGGGCCGTCGCGGCCGTGGATCATAAGCCCCACGCCGCTGCTCATGCCCGGGGACAGGAACATGGAGGGCGGGGTGAAGCGCGTCTCGCCGGAATAATCCGTGACCACCACCGGCCCCCTGGAGGACAGCACGTGGTGGGCCATGTCCCCGGGTTGCGGGGGAGGATAGTCGGTCCCCTCAGGATCGACATGCCCCAGAGCGGCCTCCAGGCGAAGTCTCCCGCCGGGCATGATCCGCACCACCTCGGCCATCTGCACGTCGAGCACCGAGGCCGTCAGCCGGATGCTTTTGCGGAAAAGTCCGGGGATGTCGCCGGAAGACAGGGCGAAAAGCCCGATTTCGGAGATGACGCCCTGCTGGAAGGCCCGACGCCGCAGGGATTCCTGGCTGTCGCACTGGGAGCGCATGTCGCTGGCGCAGATCACCCCGTAGCGGCTGCCGTCCGGGCCGACCAGCCGACCGGGCGCGACGTGGACCGGCACCCGGCCGCCGTCCTCGCGCAACACCACCCACTCGGCGGGGATGCCGCCCTGGCCCCCGAGGTTGGCCTGGTGCAGGGCCATGACCCGCTCGGCGCTGGTGTCCGCCACAAAGCGGATAAAGGTCTCGCCGAAAAGCCTGTCCCGGGGAACGCCGAGGATGAGGCTCAGGGCCTCGTTGACCCACACGAACCGGCCCGCCTCGTCGACCACCGCCAACCCCACGGCCACGGCGTCGAGAAAGGCGAAAAAACCGTCCTGGTCGGCGCACAAGGCCCGAAACGTGGCTTCGCGGCCACGGACGTCCCGGTCCTGGCCCATGCCCTGCGGCGTCTCCTGTGCGGTCGCTTTCGGTCTGCCCACGATACACGGCCCGTTGATTAAAACCGATGTTGCTGAAATTTCTGTCGGTTTATCCAATTATGCAAAAAAATTCCACTCTTTTGTCTGCGCCGTCAAACATTGAACAGGAAATGGATGACGTCGCCGTCGCGCACCACGTAATCCTTGCCCTCCAGGCGCATGACCCCGGCCAGACGGCACTTGGCCTCGGAGCCGTGGCGCACGTATTCCTCAAAGGAGATGATCTCGGCCCGGATGAACCCTTTTTCGAAGTCCGTATGGATCTCGGCCGCCGCCTGGGGGGCGCGCGAGCCCCGGCGCACGGTCCAGGCCCGCACCTCCTTGGGTCCGGCCGTGAAATAGCTGATGAGCCCAAGCGTCTCGTAGCCCGTGGCGATGACCTGGTCCAGGCCGCTTCTGGCCACCCCGTAGGAGGCCAGAAACTCCTGCCGCTCGGCCTCGTCCATCCCGGCCAGTTCCTCCTCCATGCGGGCGCAGACCACGGCGAACCCCGCCCCCCTGGCGGAGGCATGGGCGGCCACGGCCCGGGCCGCCGGGCTCTCGCCGGTGACGTCGCCCTCGTCCACGTTGGCGCAGTAGATGACCTTTTTGGCGGTGATGGGCCGGACGTCGGCCAGAAACGCGGCCATGGCCGGTTCGTCCGCGTCCGGCACGCTGGCCGCGGGCTGTCCGGTCATGAGGTGGGCCAAAAGACTCTCGGCGCTGGCCAGGGCGCAGGCCGCCTCCTTGTCCTTGCCGCCGGGCTTGGCCTGCTTTTTCAGGCGCTCCACCCGGTTCTCCACGGTCTGGGCGTCGGCCAGGATCAGTTCGGTCTCGATGACCTCCATGTCCCGCACCGGGTCCACGCCGCCATGGACGTGCACCACGTCGTCCTCGGCAAAGGCCCGCACCACGTGCAGGATGACGCCCGTCTCGCGGATGTTGGCCAGAAAGCGGTTGCCCAGCCCCTCGCCCTGGCTCGCCCCCTTGACCAGCCCGGCGATGTCCACGAAGCGCACTGTGGCCGGGGTCACCACCTTGGGATTCACCAACTCCGCCAGGGCGGTGAGCCGCGCGTCCGGCACGGGCACCACGGCGGTATTGGGCTCGATGGTGCAGAAGGGATAGTTGGCGGACTGGGCGTTCTGGGCCTTGGTCAGGGCATTGAACAGGGTGGACTTGCCCACGTTTGGCAGTCCCACGATGCCGATGGAAAGCGACATGAAAACGGTATCCTTTTCCGGCAGGGCGAAAAGCGGGGGGGCTAGCCCAGATCCCGGGTCCGCAGCACGGTTTTGACGAGAAAGTTGAGCAGGTCGTAATCGCCCGCCATTTTGGAAACGGCCTTGGACAGGGTCTGGCCCAGCAGGCGGTCGAAATCCGGTTCCACGTTGTCCCCGTCAAGTTTCCACCGGGTGACGCCCTCGTAGGATTTCTTCAAAATCTCGCCATTGTTGTCCACGGTCACGTTGAGAACCACCCGGGCCTCGGCCGTGATCCCGCCCAGGCGCGGCGTCCCGGTATAGGTCAGGGCGGCAAGCTCCACGGTCAGGGTGCGCACCACGGATTCGGACGGCCCGGCCGGGGAAAATCCCTTGTCCGCCAGGCCCTGGCCCACGGCCCGGCGCAGGGCGTCCGCCACCGACGCCTCCACGACCACGATCCCGTACATGGCCGAGGCCGGGTTGCGCTGGCCCACGGCGGGGTCCGGACGGGCGTCGACGGCCTCGACAACCACGGCCGCGCCCCGGCCCAGTTCCTCCTGCTCCACCACGGCCTGGCAGGCCACGTCGGCCCGGTAGGCCCCGCAGCCCGCGCACGACAAAACCGCCGCACACAGCACGCATGCCGTGGCGGTTCGGGACAAAAGGCCGCGCCTCATGCCAAGGCGGCCTTGGCGGCGGCCAGGACGGCGGCGTAGTCCGGTTCGGAGGCGATTTCCGGAACCACCTGGACAAAGGTCACGGTGCGCGACGCGTCCAGGACGAAGACCGCCCGGGCCAGAAGCCGCAGTTCCTTGATGAGCACCCCGTAGGCCTCGCCGAAGGAGGCCAGGGCATGGTCGGACAGGGTGGTCACCCGGTCCACGCCTGCCGCCGCGCACCAGCGTTTCTGGGCGAAGGGCAAATCCATGCTGACCACCAGGACGCGCACGTCAGGGCCAAGGCCCGTGGCCTCGGCGTTGAAACGCCGGGTCTCCAGGTCGCACACCGGGGTGTCCACCGAGGGCACGGCCACCAGCACCAGCACCTTCTCCGTGAAGTCCTTCAGGCCGACCGGGGCCAGCTCATTGGTCAGGACGGTAAAATCCGGGGCCTTGGCCCCCACGGCCACGTCTTGGCCCACAAGCGTCAGGGGGTTGCCCTGAAAGGTCACCACGCCTTGTTTCTCGCGCATCGTCGTTCTCCTTGCGGGCAATACCCCGGCTTGGGGACAAAAGCCCGTCTCACCCTTCTATTTCATCGTCGCGCCGCCCGCGTCAAGCGATCCTGCCGCTCATTCGCCGACGGACGGCAGCCGCCGCGCACAAACCGCCTCCCAAAATAGCGGGACCATGCCCCGCTCTCCCGTTTTGCGCTGGCGTGGACAAACCCCCTCCCGACAAGAGAGACCACATCTCTCACTCACCCGCTCCACGCGGACATGGACAAGCCCCTCCCGGAGAGAGACCACGTCTCTCTCACCCCTTCACACGGGTATGGACAAGCCCCCTCCCGGAGAGAGAGACCACGTCTCTCTCTTCCGCTCCACGCGGACATGGACAAGCCCCCTCCCGGAGAGAGACCACGTCTCTCTCTCACCCCTTTACGCGGGTATGGACAAGCCCTGACAAATGCGTCAGGACGCGACTGTCACGAAAAACCGGGACGCCCGTCGTCCCAGGGAGGCCGCGCCGCATGACCCTGCCGCATCTTTTCGCCGCCTGGGCGATCCTGGCGGCCATCCTGCCCTGCGTTTTCGCCCCGGCCATGGCCCGGGCCGCCGATCCCGCACCCGACCCCGCGATCCAGGCCCTGGCCCGGGCCGGACTGGTGGAGGTCACGGCCCTGGACCCCTCCTTTCGCCTGGACATGCGCTACGCCACCTCGAACAACTTCACCGGCCGGGCGGTCTATCCCTCGGGGCGCTGTTTTTTGCGCCGCGAGGCGGCCATGCGGCTTATGGATGTGCAGGCCGAACTGCGGGCGCGGGGCCTGGGGCTTGTGCTCTACGACTGCTACCGGCCGTTTTCCGTGCAGAAGATCTTTTGGGAGGTGACCCCGGACAAGGGCTACGTGGGCAGGCCCGTGGAGGAAGGCGGCAAACCCGTGTCCGGGTCCAAGCACAACCGGGGCATGGCCGTGGATGCGGGATTGGTGGACGCGTCCGGCACGGTGCTGCCCATGCCCACGGACTTTGACGACTTCTCGCCCAGGGCCTCGAGAAATTTCACCGGCGGCGACCCGGGAGCCCGGGCCAACAGCCGCCTGCTGGCCGAGGTCATGGCCCGGCACGGGTTTCGTCCCATTTCCTCGGAGTGGTGGCACTTCGACGCCGACGGCTGGAAGGCGTGTCCGCTTTTGGATGTGCCCCTGCCAGCAGGAAAATGAACAAACGTTGATGCCGTTAAACAGAATTGAGCTATCTCCGTAGTTTATTCCGAAGAGATAACGCAAAAAGTGCAGCTTGAATCGGCAGAAGTACCCGCGAAAATATTAATGCACCCGCGCTAAATATATCAATTCTTTTAATTCCGGCATCCATAAAAAGAGTGAGCTTCAAGCTAGTTTCAAAAATAGAACAAATGCCACTCCATGATATTTCATATGACTGCATACCGACGTTGTATATATATGATCCAAAAACAAATATAACAATCATACCTACCAACTGCATTAGCACAACAATTCCTTTTACTGGATCTTCACCATAACCACTGCACTTTTTATACAAACACAGAAAAATCCATAACAATTTATCTTGCAAATTTTTGCATTGTTTTTCAGATAACAATTTTGTTGCAATACTCTTCTCTTGATAATGCCACGCTGATGCCATTAATTCGTCGTGGTTATCGATAGCACGCTTTTTCAGGGTTCGATAAACACTCTCGTATTTCTTTAAATCATCGATTGCTTCTCCATCTTCAGCGCCAAATATGCAAAAATTTCCGTTTTTATCTGTTCTCCAGACGCAATCATCAAACTTAAACCTTGATATGTCATAACCAAAAAATGAAAAGTTCGCGAGAACAGTATGTGAAATTCGTGCCTCACCGCCGATAGCCAAATTTTTAAAACTCACACATCCTCGCTCAGGAAATGTGGTCATTTTTTCATTGTAAATCCATAAGTTCTGCTTAATCACTGCATCATCAAACTGAACATTTGAAAAAAATCGTACAGATGTAAACCTAACAGACGACATAAAAAGCGTCGACACAAAGTATACGTTATCGCGAAATACAGCAGAATTTATATACACATTGCCATGGAATGTTGCTCGTTTAAAATTCGCTTCTTTAAGGATTGTAGCGTTTTCACTATTATTTCTTTGCTTGAGCTTAAAAAATTCAAACAAGTTCATAACCACAACATCCGTTAACATAAAATCTTTTAAAAATTCAGCCTCAAAGCAGTTATACTTGCCAGAAACATGAAACCCGCTGATAGCTACATGATCTTCGAATTTAGACTGCACGAAGCTAACATCACCTTTAACAGCGACATCTTTTATAAAAAACTGAGAATTGAGGTTTGAATAATAAAAAACAAGACTGGAACCAACGCTTATCATTGACAAACTAACCATGCCAACAAACTTACTTCGAGAAAATTCCATACTATCATCTATCTCAACATCACTAATAGTCAGTCCCCCAAAAACCGTTGCATCCTTGAAATATAATTTGTTTTTAAATTTCGCACTCCAAATCTCAACGTCCCCACTGAATCGGCATTTTGAAAAATCTGCGTCTCCATGAAATACAGATGAAGATAGATCCAGTGATGGCAATTCAGGAATTTCACCAATCTCAAAGAAAGTAATATCTTTCGGATACACGATACCTGTTAATTTACAATGGCCACTTTCCTTATCTTTTTGTATTTTTAAAAATACTTGTGTATTAAATTCATTCCCATTTATTGTTTTATTCTCCAATGGCGAATGAAACTCACAGTATCCTTTACCGCTGCTGTCAGTAAAAACAACAGGTTCTGATGCCTCCCAACCATAGTCTTTACATTTGCAACACGGCATTGCTCACCTCTTTACTCTGCCAATATCGGCCTTTACATTAGACAAACCTATACATATCCACAAAATAATCCTGGCGCAACCATTCCTAGCATCCAACGGCCACCAAACGTGTTAAGCTAACCAACCCTATTGTTAGAAGCCCCATCCCCGGCCAGGGGGAAAAACACCACGAACACGCTGCCCCGGCCCGGGGCGCTGCTGACCGTCACCGCGCCGCCGCAGGCCTTGACGATGCCATGCACCGCCGCCAGCCCCATGCCCGTGCCCTGGCCCGGCGGCTTGGTGGTGAAAAACGGCTCGAAGATGCGCTCCATGACCGACCGGTCCATGCCGTGCCCCGTGTCCCGCACGGACAGGGCGGCATAGCGTCCGGGCGGCAGCTCGGGCACGGCCCGCTCCGCGCCGCCCTCCCCCGGCGCCCGGTCGTCCGCCAGCGGGGCCAGGCCGCCGTCGCCCCCGGCGGCGTCGATCTCCACCACCTCAAGCCCCACGTTGAGTTCCCCGCCCCCCGGGGTCATGGCGTGGGCCGCGTTCATGCACAGGTTCACCAGCACCTGGTGCACCTGGGTCGCATCGGCCCGGATGGCCATGCTGCGTTCGGAGATGTCCGCCGTGACGGCGACCTCCCGGGGCATCATGCCGCGGGCGAGCTTCATCGTCTCCTTGACCAGGGGATTTAAGATCAGCAGGTTCTTCTCGGCGTCCTCGCGGCGGGAAAAGGCCAGGATGTGCTTGACCAGATCCCTGGCCCGCCCGGCGGCGTCCACCACGTCGGTCAGGGGACGGTGCAGGGGATGGTCCGGCGTGAGATCGGACAGGGCCACCTCGGTGTTGAGCAGGATGGGGGTCAGGATGTTGTTGAAGTCGTGGGCGATGCCCCCGGCCAAAACGCCGATGGCCTCCAGCTTCTCGGCCTGGCGCAGACGCCGTTCCAGCCGGATCTCGTGGGTCACGTCGCGCACCAGCACCACATGGTTGCACACCTTTCCGGTCTCGTCCCGGATGGGCGTGATCAGCACCTCGGCCACATACGTGCCGCCGTCGCCCCGGGTCTGCCTCGCCCGGCCGGACCACTTGAGGCCCAGGGCCAGAATGCCGCGCACGGAATCGCTCAAAAACGGATCCACGCTTCGCTGCAAATCGTCCGCCGCGCCTCCCGGCCCGCCCTGGCCCGTCCCCACGATGCGGCCGAAGGCCGGGTTGGCGTATTGGGCCTTGAAATCCCGGCCGATGATGACCATGCCTTCGGCGGCCTGCTCCACGGCGGCCACGAGCAGCATGCGCTCCTCCTCGGCCCGCTTGCGGGCGGTGATGTCCCGGGTCGCGCCCTCCACCCGCAAGAGCCTGCCGTCCGGGCTCATGACCGCCAGGGCGTTGGTGGAGACCCACATCCGACGCCCGTCGCGGCGATAGATCTGGGCCTCGAAATCAAAGACCCGGCCGTTTTTGGCCAGGGTGCGCAAAAATTCCAGGCGGGCTTCCTGCTGCACGTGGATGCGGCGCAGGATGTCCCCCTCCTCGGCAATGAGCTCGGCGGGCGAGTGGTAGCCCAGGATGCGGGCCATGGCCGGGTTGCATTCGATGATCCGGCCGTCGGGATAGAACTGGAAAATGCCCTCGGCGGAATTCTCGAAGATGCTGCGGTACTTTTCCTCACTGACGCGCAGGGCCTCCTCGGCCGCCCGGCGTTCGGCGATGTCCGAGCCCATGATGCAGACGGCCTGGACGGCCCCGTCCTCGCCCATAAGCGGAAACATCGAGGCCACGGCGATCTCCCCCCGCCCCAGGGTGACGGTCATGGCGGCGTTTCGGACGCCCCGGCCGCCGTCGAACACCCGTTCCAGTTCGCGCATCAGGCCTTGGGCCTCGCCCGGCGGCACAAATTCCGTCACGAACCGCCCGTAGACCGCCTCCGCAGACAGGCCCAGCCTTTCAGCCACCACCCGGCTTACGTCCAAAAAACGCCCCTCCCGGGACAGCACCAAGATGGCGGACAAGGCATGCTCAAAAAACTGCCGGTGCCACAGGTTGCTCCCGGTGGCCAACAACGCCGCATCCCGCTTTGGCGCGGCGTGTGCCTCAGGCCTCATTTCTCCATGACCGGCCATGATTCGTCCTGGCTTTTTTTCCTGGTCTTTGCCACTATCGCTGCAAGGCATATGCAACCATTGCGTGGCCCGGACAAAATAGTCCACGGCGCCTGCCGAGCCCTGTTTTTCGCATATGCAACCACCGTTTGGCCCGGAATTATGGAAAAAGTGCTCATTGTCGAGGACAGCAAGGTATTCGCCCGCGTCCTCATACGAAAAATTGAAGACGAACTGTTCTTCGACACCAGTTGGGCCTCGACATACGAAGAGACCGTCTACATCCTTGAGGAAAGTCCGGAACGGCCTGATTTTTTCGTGGCCGTGGTGGATCTGCATCTTCCCGACGCTCCGGACGGCCACACCGTGGACTACCTCATCGCCAAGGGCATCCCGGTCATCGTCTATACCGGGGCCTTCAGCGAGGAACACCGCGACGCCCTGTGGTCCAAGCGCGTGGTGGACTACGTGCTCAAGGAAACCCCGGACAGCCTGAATTACGTCACAAACCTCGTCAAGCGCATTTACAAAAACAAATACATCAGCATCCTCGTGGTGGACGATTCGGCCTCGGTCCGCCGCCATGTGCGCCGTCTCCTCGAGGTCCACGATTTCTCGGTTCTTGAGGCCAGCGACGGCAACGAGGCCATGCGCCTTTTGTCCGACAACTCCTCCATCCGACTGGTCATCGCCGAATACCTCACGCCCGGCATGGACGGACTGGAACTGGTGCGGACCATCCGGCGCGACCACCGCAAGGAGGATCTGGCCATCATCGGCGTCTCGGCCAGCGGCGAAGCGCTGTTATCCTCGCGGTTCCTCAAGTACGGGGCCAACGACTACCTGGCCAAGCCCTTCGCCAGCGAGGAGTTCTACTGTCGCATCACCCAGAGCCTGGAGATGCTGGAACTGGTGCGCAAGCTCAAAGAGGCCTCCATCCGCGACGCCCTCACCGGCCTCTACAATCGCCGCTATTTCTTCGATGCCGGGAAGAAATTCCATTCTTGCGCCCTGCGCGACTCCATGACCCTGGCCGTGGCCATGGTCGACATCGACTTCTTCAAAAAGGTCAATGACACCTATGGGCACAAGGCCGGGGATGAGGTGCTCAAGCACGTGGCCGAGGGGTTGTCGGGCCGCTTCCGGGGGTCCGACATCGTGGCCCGCTACGGCGGGGAGGAATTTTGCGTACTGGCCGTGAACATGAGCCGTCAGGCGGCCATGACCGTGTTCGACGAACTGCGCCGGAGCATCGAGCGTTCGCGCACCAAGGTGGACAACAAGAGCATCTCGGTCACGGTGAGCATCGGCGTGTGTTGCGAGCCGTGCAAATCCCTGGAGGAGATGCTGGCCAAGGCCGACGACATGCTTTACCAATGCAAACGGTCGGGACGCAACCGGGTGATGGCGACGTCCTGATGCTGGCATCCGAATGTTGCGACGACCACCCCTTCAACTCTGTGCCGTGTTTCGCATCGCCTTGATCCAGGGCATCCCTCATCGACATTGTAGTACAAAATCTGCCGTATACAACGCCTGATTGCTATCTTCAAGATGGAAGGTCGCCGTTTCGCTCGATATATCTTCAATGATGACCGGAGTTCCATTCTTTAAAAATACAGCCTCACCTGCTTGAATCATTTTGCCCAATTCTTCTTTGTTTCCTTTTATCATATATCCAACAGCCCTGCTCAATGCACACTTACTTATAGCAACCAGTGGATACTCAGCATTAACGACGCATTCCTTCTTTTTTAGGTTTTTGGCTATGCCCGACCCTGCAAACATAACGATGAATCCCATACATAAAAAAATCGTAGCCAAAAAAAGTTTCATTCAACCCCCTCGTGCTTTTCTGCATCCCATCACGGTTGAAGAAAAACGGCAAATACGCCACACACCCGAGGGCCAAAAAAACTTTGAAAATGCTACTCCGTTTCCAGCGTCGCTGCAACGGGACGCTCTCCGCCGCGTTGTCATGCACTGGCTGCGCGGGTTTCCACACCAGACGATTGGCTCTGCCATTGCGCCATCCTGGTCAAGATGCATGTGAGAACAAAGGAACCCGCCACGGCCCGGGCGATCCGTGGCCGGGCCGAAGCCACACGGTTCGACATGGTCCGTGGGTGACGAGATCAAAGGATCGGAGCTAATCGCCCCAGGCGCGCGGCGCAAGCCCCCATACGGAGCGGAACCGGTCCTCCAGGGCCATCAGGTAGGCCGCCGCCTCGGGACTCCCCTCGGCCGGGGCGAAGGCCGCAAACCCCTTGTCGGAATCGGACCGGTAGGGACCGGCCTTGGCCTCATAGACGGCCGTTTCCGGTTCCAGGGCGAAAATGGTGTGCCAGACCCCGGGCCGGATATCCGCCAGATGCACGCCGCGCTCCCGGCCGATGAGGATGAAATCCCGTTCCCGGGCCACGCCTGCGTCGTCGAACAACACCAGCCCCAGCGACCCGCGCAGGATCACAAAGCTCTCCGACTTCTCCGGCGACACATGGCGATGCGGCCGGACATAACTGCCCGGGCACAGGGCGTTGATCATGCGTTGCAGGGGATCGTCGTCGCTGGCGTGGAAACGGTGCACCTCCCGGCCCCGGGGATTGTCCCGGGCCGCGCGGCAGGTGCGCACGATCAGGTCGTCGTCGGCCACGGCCGCCCGGACATGGCCGGAAGCCGTGGCCTCTGGGGATATCCTCTCGATTCTGGCTTTGCGCATGCCGCCCTCCCTGTCTTCATGGCGAACGCCGGGCCGTGCCCTTCCCGGCTACAGATGCAGCGCGCTTTTGGCCGCCTCGCCAACTGCGTTCTCCGCCGCGCCGTAGATCCCGGCCAGACGCGACGACAGGCAGGCGTCGCGCAAGACAAGCAAGGCAAGAATGCTCCAGTAGCCCACGGCGCACACCTTGCGCTCCAGCCCCTCGGCCTGGTCCCGGCGCAGCCAGAACAGGAAAAAGGCCGCAAACCCCATGGGCAGCATGACCCACCAGCGGACCATGACCGCGGTGACGAACATGAAGATCACAAAAAGAAGCGTCAGGCCCGAGGCGGTAAGGGTCACGGGGCTCATCTTGCATCCAGCGCAGACGTTTTTATCCATGGCGCACCTCCTTACGTTGCGGCCGGGCCATGAAGGCCCGGCCTGCCTGTTTTCTCACGTTCCCGCTCAGGGCGTCCAGAAGGCCCCTCAGACGAAGATGTCCAGGAGCACCCCCAGGCCAAGCCCCGCCGCCACCACCCCGTTGATGGTGAAAAAGGCCATGTTCACCCGGGACAGGTCGTTTTCCGAGAGGATCAGGTGTTCGACCAGAAGCAGCCCGGCGCTGGCCGTAAAAAAAAGGAAATAGAACCATGACAATCCCGCCGCCCATCCGGCCAGGGCATAAAAAATAACGGCGTTGACGTGGGCCAGGGAGGAAAAGGCCAGGGCCGCCCCCACCCCGAAACGGGCCGGGATGGACTTCAGTCCCTGCTGCCGGTCGAACTCCGCGTCCTGACAGGCATACAGGATGTCGAAGCCCGCCGTCCAGAAGGTCACGCCCAGGCCGAACAGCACGGCGCGCACGGAAAACGCGGGCTCGAAGGCCAGCCAGCCGGCCACCGGGGCCAGTCCCAGCACAGACCCCAGCATGAAATGGCACATCCAGGTGAACCGCTTGGACAGGCTGTAGAGTGCGGCCCACACCAGCACCACCGGCGACAGGGCCAGACACAGGGTATTGAGACCGGCGCAGGCCGCAACAAACACGGCCGCGCACCCGGCGGTGAAGATCACCGCCCCGGGCACGCCCACCTCGCCTGTGACCATCTCCCGCTTCTGCGTCCTCGGGTTCTCCCGGTCGAACGGCAGGTCCGCCAGCCGGTTCACGGCCATGGAATAGGAGCGCACCGCCACCATGGCCAGGGTCAAGAGCAAAAACCTGCCCAACCCCGGCCAGCCCCCGGCGGCCAGAAACAGCCCCACATAGGCGAACGGCAGGGCGAACACCGAATGCTCGATCTTGACCAGCCGGGCATAGCGCCCGGCCAACACGGCAAACTGCTGCATGGCGTGCCTCCGGCGGCCGGGGGGGAAACTTTTTTGCA
>JAVHLG010000047.1 GCA_031082225.1 Desulfovibrionaceae bacterium
GAAGAGGGGTCCAGGGGGGAAACTTTTTTGCAAAAAAGTTTCCCCCCTGGCCGCCGGAGGCCGGGCCCTACCGTGCGGCCCCGGGGCCGCGCTTAAAGGGCAGCAGGGCGTTTAATTCGTTGATGTAGTCCCGTTCCAGGGCGTTTATTTCCGCCAGGTTTCCCCGAAAGACATGCTCGAAGCGCGGATCGCGGAAGCGGTGCAGGCTGACCGTGGGGATGGACACGAATCCCCGGCGGGCCTTGTGCTCGCCGCCCATGCCCGGGTCGTAGAGCCGGATGCCCTGTTCGATGGCCCAGGCAATGGGGGTGTAGTAGCACAGCTCGAAATGCAGGTAATCCACATGGCGCGTCGCGCCCCAGTAGCGGCCGTTTAAGCGGTCGCCCTTGCGGATGAGCATGGCCATGGCCAGGGGATCGGGGTTCTCCCCCTGGTAGGCGGCCACAAAGGCCACCCGGTTTCGGGGCAGCCCGGGCAGGGCGTCGAAAAATTCCTCGGTCAGGAAGCGGCAGCCGTAGTCCCCGAATTTGTCGTTGGTGGCCGCATAGAAGCGGTGCATGTCGGAAAAAAGCCCATGCGGGATGTCCGGGCTGGCGTACAGCCGGACCTGGATGCCCTGGTCGCGCAGGCGGCGGCGTTCGCGTTTGATGTTTTTGCGGGTCAGGCTGCCGAAACGGGCCAGATAGTCGTCCAGGCTGCGGTAGCCGGGATTGTCCCAGATGTAGCCCTGGTGCAGCCAGGAACTCATCCCCAGGTCGCGCAGGATGGCCGCGAAACGGGGGTCGGCGAACAAAAACGAGATGCCCGAGAGGGTGTTGGCGGCGCAGAGCTTTTCCAGGGCCTCCATGATGACCATGCACAGGCGGCGTTCATCCTGGTCCGGGGCGATAAGGAAGCGGTATCCCGTGGCCGGGGTGAACGGCGAGGCCCCCAGGAGTTTGGGATAGTAGGGGATGCCCATGCGCCGGGACACCTCGGCCCACAGGTGGTCGAAGACGAATTCCCCCTCGCCGTGGGCCTTGACGTACATGGGGGCGCAGGCCACCAGGCGTTCGGCGTCGCGCACCAGGACATGCACGGGATACCAGCCCGTGCGCATGGACACGCTGCCCGAGGTCTCCAGCAGGTTCAGCCACTCCCATTCCAGGAAAGGCGTGGCCGCAGGCAGGGCCAGGGCGTTCCATTCGTCCCGGTCGATTTCGGCCATGGCCTTGCGGAAGGACACGGCATAGGCGGTGCGTGATTCAGGGGAGCTCATGGGGCGGCGCGCCTGGCCGTCGGGCCGGGTTGTGCGGCGCGGGCGTCCTCCGGGACGGACAGCGGAGCAGGGCCGTTCGGCGGTTTGCAAAAGATGGTGGTGCGCCAGACCCCGTTTTCAAAGTCCCGGCGTGGCCAGCCCCTGCAGGCCGCGAAAACCGGGGCGTATTTTTCCCATTCGCTGTTGTCGAGGACCAGAAAGCCCCCGGGCGCGATCTTGTCCATGGCGTTTAAGGCGCATTCCACCCTGGCCCGGCCGTCCACCAGCACGAGGTCGAAATGCGCGTCCGGATAGGCCAGGATCTGGTCGAAATAGCCTGCAAATTCGGGCTTGCGCGGCGTCATCCCCATCTTCGCCCAGATCGGCGGGCGCATGTCCCGGTGCGGCGTGTCCTCCCCCGGGGGGGCATAGGCCAGAACCACATTGCCGATTTGGAAGTGTTGCAGCAGGGCCGCCACCCTGCGCCGCCATTTTTCGTTGTGCTCCACGCTGACCAGGGAGCCCATGAGGCGGGAAAAATAGATGGTGCTGCGGCCTGCGCCGAATTCGAAGCCCCGCATGTGGGGGGTGAGCCGGGCGCGCAGATATCGGACCGCCCCGGCGTTGATCCAGGGATAGGCGGGGTCCAGGCAAAGCCGCAGCCGGGTGGGTAGATAGAGGATGGCCCGGAACAGCCGCCGCAGACGCTGGCCTGGCGTCGTGGCGCGGGGGATGTAGCGAATGAGCATGGGCAGTGTCCCAGGGGCGTCCCGTCGGGCGACGATGCGGGGGGCGACGCGCGGGCGGCGGCCGATCAGGAGTTTTTTACGTCCGAAAGGGCGGCCACGGCCTCGTCCGTGCTGCCGTAGAGGGCGAAGACCTTGCGCAGATCGGTGATTTTTAGGATGTTTTCCAGTCGTTCACCGATGTCGCACAGGGCCATGGCGCTTTTATCCTTCATGAGCCGGTTGCGCAGGGTGATCAGGGTTCCGATGCCGCAACTGTCGAGAAAGGACACCCCCGAGAAGCTGATGACCAGTTTTTTCGGGCCGTCGTCCAGGGCCGGGGTGATGTGCCGCAGGGCGTCGTTGCACACGGTATAGTCGAATTTTTCGGGGAGGTTGCCGACCACGACGATGCCGTTTGTTTCGGTGATGGAGAGTTTCATGTCGGATGTGGGCTCTTTTGTCTTTTGTATGCGATATGTACAAAGGTAGCATGCCGCCCCGGGACAGGCAAGCCGGGGTGTCGCGAGGCATGATCCGGCCACCTGCGGCAACGCGCGATCCGACCGGGGCCCCCTTCGTGGAGGCAGCCGGGGCCTCGGCTTGCCATCCCCGGGGTTCCCCCGTAAAATCAAGACAGTGGGGAAGCCGCAACCATCCTGGAGTTGTCCTATGAGCGCCGATCTGCAAGGCGATCTGCATGCCGAGATCATGACTGAGATGGCGGAGAATTTCTTCGGCCGCCGCCGCAACCTGGAGGATAGGCTGGACCAGTTCTACCGTCTGGTGGTCCGGGTGCGCCGGGTGGGCATGGAGACCCTGGTCAAGTGGCACACGTTTTTTCGGCTGCTCCTGTGCGACGAGGGCGTCAAAAGCCTGTTTACGTCCTTCGGGGCGGTTCCGTCCGATATCCTGTGGTATTGCCAAAACGTCAGCGAACTGCGCCCCATGCGCCGTCCCCTGGCCCTGACCGGCCTTGGGCGCTATAAAAAAACCGTGGGAAGGCTCTACGAGGTCGTGCGCCAGGCCGCCGCCGACTACAATCACGGAACCTTCGCCCCCGACCCCCTGGACAGCCGCAAAAAAAGGGCCATCCCGGGCTACGAACAGGTTCGCGAGATGTGCGAGGCGGTCAACGTCGAGATCAGGGCGGTCAACGACGGCCAGTCGCCGCTGTGCGTGTTGTCGTTCGCCAAGGGGCTGGACCCCGAATGCGTGCATCGTGAGAACATCGCCGGGGCCACCATGGCGGACGTGCAGAAGATCGACCGGGATCTGGCCTTCGTGCCCATCGCCTTCGAGGATCTGGGGCTGCCGTACCTCCCGGACCTGCCGCCCCTGTCCGAGGTCCAGGACAGGCTGGATGCCCTGTGCGCGGCCCTCTACGAAAGCCGCAAGCCCGAGGTGACAACCCTGCTCGATCAGGTGTGGGCGGCCTGACGGCGCGTCCTATTGGCCGGCCTTCCTCCCCCCGCCGTCCATGACCCAGGCCGGATCATACAGGCACACCCGGTTCCGGCCCTGGTTTTTGGCCTGATACAAGGCCCTGTCCGCCGCCTCCACGAGGTGGGCCAGTTCTGCGGCCATGCCGCAGTCCTGAAGCAGTTCGGCCACCCCGATGCTGACCTTGATCTTGATCCCGGCGGTGATCACCTGTCCCGAGAGATCCCGGATCACGAAGTTGTAGCGGCCGACCTTTTCCCGGATGATCTCGGCCATGTCCCCGGCGTGCTCCTTGGTCACACCCGACAGGATCACGGCGAATTCCTCGCCCCCATACCTGGTCGGGGTGATGGCCACGCCCTTTTCCTTGTCGGAGTCCTCGGCGAATCCCTTGAGCAGCGACCCCACCGAGGCCAGGGCCTGGTCCCCGATACGGTGCCCGTGCTCGTCGTTGAACAGCTTGAAATGATCGATGTCGATCATGAGCAGGGACAACGGTTCCCGCAGTCTTCCCGCCATAGTCATGGCCTCTGTGGCGGCCTGGTCGAAGGCCCGGCGGTTGCCGATCCCGGTCAGGGGGTCGGTCAGGCTCAGTTCCTGGAGGACGTCCACGTCCCGCTCCATGACTGTGACCATCTCCGTGAACCCTTTGCGGATGTCGGCCAGCACCTCGTCGAGTTCCTTGCCGCTCTCCACGGCCTGGACCGTGGCCGCCTCCAGATCCTCCACGTCGCCCCGCCGTCGCCCCAGGATCTGGTACATCTCCACCACCAGACGGGCCGTCTCCTTGAGGCTGGCGGACACCTTCCGCCGCCAGGGGTCGTGCAGGATGTGTTCGTTCTGGCGCACCACGGCCTTGAATTTGTCCTCGGAAAAATCCTTTTCCCGAAGCACGCTGACCACCAGCCGCTGGATGAGTTCCTTTTGATGGGCGTCGAGGAAGTCGTAATCCTTGATGCTGCGCATGTAGAGGATCAGGCCCCGCCACTTGGATTCGCGAGGCACGCCAAGGCGGTCCAGGGTGCCGCACAGGTGTTCCGAACACATTTCCGGACCCCGGGATGAAGGCGAGTCATTGTTCATCCGTTTCCTTCCTTGAGGCGGGCATCCGCGCATCCGTGCCCTGCGGATCAGACGGGGGATTGCCGGGTTGCGGCAAGGAGCCCGGTTGGGGACGGTACGTCAGATGGGCGCGCACACCAGACGTCCCGTGGTCTGGCGCAGCCTGCGGCTTAACAGCCGCGCGATCTTCATGAGCATTTTCACCCCCACCCCGGGATGGTCCGCGAGGATGCGATGAAAACGCTCCTTGGGCAGAATCAGAAGTTGCACGTTCCCCCTGGCCCGGGCCGTGGCGGAACGCGGTTCCCCGTCCACGAAAGCCATTTCCCCAAGGTGGGTGCGGGGATGCAGGGTGATGATGATGGCCTCGGCCGCATCCGTGTTTTCCTTGACGATGTCCACCTGTCCGGACACGATGAAGGCCATGAAATCCTGGCGGTCTCCCTCGCGAAAGACATTTTCTCCGTCGGCATAGGTGGCGAGGTGCAGGTGGGGGGCGATGAGTTCGATTTCTTCGCGGGTGAATTCCTCGCCCCATTTGGTGCCGTCGAAAAGATCCGCCAGGCGTGCCGTCTGCATGACCGTATCCTCAATGGGCGGGGGAGTTGGCATGGTGAACGCTCGTGTTTGTCAAAAAGACGTTTTCATGTCGGGCGTAAAACTGGTCTTGCCGTCCTGCATACATTATCCCCGCCGCCCGACAGAGGCAAGCCGCAACCGGCGTTTCGTCCATCCCGCGCCGGGGGGCGCGTCGGAACGCGGCGCATCGCAAGGGGGCTGGCGGCGGGAGGCCGCCCCGATCCCCTGACTTCTCGCCGGGAGGCGTCGGCGGCGTTGCAATGTTTGTCCCGGAAAGGTACAAAGTCCACGGTGGGCAGAGATCAGGCCTGATGGCGGCACGCCCCGGCGCGGAATCTTGCCGGTTCGCGCAGGGGGCGTCATGTGGGGGGGTTGGTGCTGCAAAAGATAAAGACCCTGGTCAAGGGCCTTTTTCCCGGGCCGCGCGAGGAGGCCTCTTCCGGTCTTTCCGAAGAGGAGATTCAGGCGGAGTTCAAAAAGCGCTATCACCATTTCAAGCTTCTGCTGACGGCCAACAAGAAGGCCCTTGAACTCATGTCCCAGATGGAGCAGGCCCTGCACGGCGGCTCGGCCTTCGGCATGTCGTTTATCCGTTCCCACTCCACGGCCGTTTCGGTCAACGTCTTCAAGATCATCGAGCATCTAAACGTCATCGCCCCGGAGAAATACACGGCGCTGTATCCCCGCATGAAGGACATTCAGCGGCAGGTGGCCGACGTCCTGGACAACATCGCCCCGCCCCCGGCCACGGAGCTGACCCTGCCCCTGTCCCGCATCAACCGGGACATGGCCGACCAGGTGGGCGGCAAGATGGCCGGCATCGGCGAGATCATGAGCCGCACGGGCCTTCCCGTGCCGCCGGGGTTCGTCATCACCACCCTGGCCTACCGCCGCCTCATCGACCATAACGAACTGCGCGACGAGATCAACCGCCTCCTGCAGTCCGCCGGACCCGACGACCAGGAAAACCTTCTGGCCTTGAGTTCCCGCATCCGCAACCTGATCGCCATGGCCGAGGTTCCCCAGGATGTGGCCGGGGCCATCCAGGCGGCCTACGCCGCCCTGTGCGCCGAGGCCGGTGAAGGCACGTGCGTCTCGCTACGCAGCAGCGCCCTGGGCGAGGACGCGGCCGGACAGACCTTCGCCGGGCAGTTCGCCACCAAGCTCAACGTGGCCGCCGATGACCTGCTTGAGTCCTACAAGGAGGTGGTGGCCAGCAAATACAGTCCCCAGGCCATGACCTACCGCTTAAATCGCGGCATCCCCGACGAGGACATCGCCATGTGCGTGGGCTGCATGGCCATGGTCCGGGCCCAGTCCGGGGGGGTCATCTATTCGCGCAACCCCTTGGACATCCGCGACGACTCCATTTTCATCCATTCCTCCTGGGGCCTGCCCAAGACCGTGGTGGACGGTTCCGTGGCCTGCGACGAGTTCGTGGTGGTCCGGGATGGGGGCCTGGCACTGGCCGAGCGGCGCATCCGGACCAAGGACCGGGTGTTCGTGTGCCACGAGACCGAGGGCGTGTGCGTCATGGAGACGCTTCTGGAGAAGCGCGACCAGCCGAGCATTGAGGACGGCACGGTCCTGCGCCTGGCCGAGGCGGCCATGGCCCTGGAGGAGATGTACGGCTCGCCCGTGGACATCGAATGGGCCGTTGACGCCGCCGGGCGGCTGTATTTTCTGCAATGCCGCCACCTGACCCAGATGGAGGTCCAGGGCGGCGAAGAGCCTCCGAAGCGGACGACCCAGGGCGTGGTTCTCAGCGGCGGGAGCACGGCCAGTCCCGGGATCGCCTGCGGCCCGGTCTTCGTGGTGCGCCGGGAGGCGGACCTGTTGCAGTTTCCCCCGGGCGCGGTGCTGGTCAGCCTGGAGGCCCCGCCGCGCTGGGCCTCGGTCATCAACAAGACAGCGGCCATCGTCACCGAGAAGGGCGGCGCGGCCGGGCATCTGGCCAATGTGGCCCGGGAGTTCCAGGTTCCGGCGATCATGGCCGTGCCGGGCGCCCTGGAGGTCCTTCATAACGGCATGGAGGTCACGGTGGACGCCGACGGTCTGGCCGTGTACCGGGGCCGTGTGGAGGAGGTTCTGGCCCACGCCCGTCCGCGCAAGGCCCCGGAAAGCCACACGCCCATGCACGCCATCCTGCGCCGGGTCATGGACCACATCACGCCGCTTTTTTTGCTCGATCCCAACGACCCCACGTCCTTTCGACCGGAAAAATGCCGCACCCTGCACGACATCACCCGTTTCTGCCACGAGAAGTCCGTCACCGAGATGTTCCATTTCGGTCAGGATTTCCATTTCGCCAAACGTGCAGCCAAGCAGCTCAAGTACAAAAAAACGGCCATGAAGTGGTGGTTCATCAACCTCGACGACGGGTTCGCCCAGGACATCCCGGGCCGGTTCGTGACCCTGGAGGAGATTTCCTCCATCCCGGTGCATGCCCTGTGGACCGGGTTTCTGGCCATCCCCTGGCAGGGGCCGCCGCCGGTGGACGCCAAGGGCTTCATGTCCATCCTGGTCCGGGCCGCATCCAACCCGAACCTTGAGGAATCGGGCCAGTCGGCCTTCAGCGAACGCAATTTTTTCATGATCTCAAGGCACTATATGTGCTTAAGCTCCCGCTTCGGCTTTCATTTCTGCACCGTGGAGGCCCTGGTGGACAACCGGCCCCAGGAAAACTACGTCAGCTTCCAGTTCAAGGGCGGGGCGGCGGAATTCATGCGCCGTCGGCTTCGGGCCGAGTTTGTGGCCGGCATTCTCGAGGATCACGGGTTTCTGATCGACATCAACGAGGATTCGGTGTTCGCCAGACGCAGCGGCGGCACGCCCGGGGAGATGGTCGAGGCCCTGCGCATCGTCGGCTATCTGCTGATGCATACCCGGCAACTGGACATGATCATGCACAACCGGCCCCTGGTCGAGACCTACCGCAGGCGCATTGACGACGAGATCGTCCGGGTTCTGGCCGAACCCACCAGCCTTGTTCCCGATTCCCCGGCATAAGGCCGCCCAGGCGGCGTATCTGAAAAAAAAGCCCGGGATGGCCCGGGCGGTATGTTTGCATTGCGTTTGACAAATGGGGGGATCAGACCTCTTCAGCCGTCACCAGACCCAGACGGCGCAATTCGCGCAACACGGATTTTTCATCCACAGGCTTTTGCAGAAACGAGGTGGCCTCGCCCAGATACATGGCGTTGTGCGTGTCTTCGGCGTCCTCAAGAACAGAGGTGATGATCACCTGGGCCTGGCTGGCCTTGTCCACGCCGAAATCCCGCTCGATCTCCCGAATCTCCCGCAGGGCCTTGGGGCCGTCGATGACCGGCATGAGCAGGTCCATGAACACCAGGGAATAGGGATGCTTTTCCTCCAGGGCCTTCTGGAAGGCCATGACCGCCTCTTCGCCGTTGACCGCAACGTCGCAAAAGGCATACGGATGCATGATGTATTCCAGAAAGCTCCTGCTATAGAAATCGTCGTCGACGATAAGCGCCCGCATGGCGTCCTCTCCGTGGAGGTTGCAGGGAAATCCAAGAAAGACAAGATGTTGAACTGGCTCTTCCCTACCGCCCAAAAAGCGTTCGTGTCAAGCGGACAAAAGCCCAATTTCACGTGAGGTTTCCAACGCCGGGCCTATCTGGGTCCGATGCCGAGCAGGATGGTGGCCAGGCGTCCCGAGCAGTGGCATTGGGATTCGTGGCGGCGGTGGTATTCCAGCCGGGTGCGCAGACAGGCCAGTTCCCCGTTCTCGAACACGGCCCACACGTCGCCATAGCCCAGGCAGACGAAATCCTCGTCCGGCGCCCCCTGGACATACGCGCCCGGTTCGCCGATGAGCCCCCGCACATCAGCCTGGGACATGCCAAGCCGCAACTGGCGCTCGGCAAATCGCGCCGTGTCCTGCATCTCCTGCCGGATTTTGCCCGCCTGCTCCCTGGCCGGATCGCCCGCCGAACGTCTGGCGGCCTCTGCCTCGGCCCTGGACGCCCGGTACTGGGCCACGGCAGCGGCCCGCACATCGCCATTTTCGGCATAAAACGGCAGCTTCTGCATGGCGTTTCCCAGGTCGGCCACTCCCCGGCCTGTGAGACGCACGGTCAGGCCCTCCGGCCCGGGCTCGATCTCTTCTCGGTCGGCCTCGACGCGCAACACCCCAAGGGTATACGCCGCGATCTCTTCATCCGTCAGCGTCAGTCCCAGGGAACGGGCTGTGGCGGCCACCCGGCCGGACATCTTGTCCACAAGACGGGTGCGGGCCTTGAGGAGGCATTGCCGCCGGGCATCGGCCTCGGCGACGCCTGGGCCAAACACGCAGGTCAGACCGACGGTGGCCAAGAGCTCCTCCCGGGCGGCGGCGCGCATGGCCGGTGCGCCGCGATCATCCGGCACGGCAGGGGAAGGATCGGCAGACATCTCGCGGGGTACGCCCCCTGGAGGGGATGCGATATCCGCAGTGGTCTGCTCGGGAAGTTGGGCGTTGGCTGCGGGCATATGGAGGGGCAGAACCAAAATGGAGGTGACCATGAAGGCCGCCATGAGCAAGCGGGCAGTGAGCATGGGTTTTCCGTGGGGTTGCTGACGGTATGGAACACGGAACGTAAAAATGCAAGATTGATTCCACGCCGTATTTGTGCATAGAGTGCGTAAAAACAAGGAGCAGCAGATGGCCCTGAAATTGACGCTTGTCCGCTATGAGCCTTCCATGAGTGTCGGAAACGATGAACTCGATGGACAACACGCCCGTTTCTTTGAACTGCTCAACGATTTCGGCTCTACCTTGGCCGATCCCTATCATCCCATTACCGATCCGGCCGAGCGTGCGGCAGTGCTTGATCTGGTCGGGAGGCTGCGCGACTATGCCTTGTTTCATTTTGGGGCCGAGGAACGGCTCATGCAGGAATGCGCCTTCCCTGAACTCGACGAGCAAAAACGGGCTCATAACGAGTTCATCAAGGCGGTACTGGCCTTCGAGCGGGATCTTGAGGCCAAGCGGCCCCTGGCGGCGGTCAAGATCCGGGATTTCATCCACGACTGGTATCGAAGCCATATTCTGGACGCGGACAAAAAATATGCGCCCTTCCTGGCCGGTCAGGCCAGAAAGGGCGCGTAGGGTTCGCCGGGGAGGCGGGGCTAGGGCAGAAGCGCCTTGCCCGCAGTGAAGGCCAGGTCGTAGATGGGGGCGGGAAGCACGCCCAAAAGCAGCACGCAGGCCGCCAGGATGCCGCCCACGGCCACCTGTCCGGAGGAAATGGCCGCGACCGGTGCGGCGGCGTCGACTTCCTCGGTGTAGGCGTGGCGCACCAGATTCAGATAGTAGTAGATGGCGATGGCCGTATTGAGCACGGCCACGATGACCAGCCAGTTGTAGCCGTGGTCCCAGGCCGAGGCCAGAAGGAAGAGCTTCCCGGCGAATCCGGCCGTGGGCGGCAAGCCCACCAGGGCGAAGGCCGAGACGGCCAGCACCAGGGCCAGGCCGGGGCTTTTCTTGTACAGGCCGTTGAGGTCGGTCAGGGTCACGTTTGCGCCGCCCACGGCAATGCGGCTGATGACGTAGAAGCAGGTCAGGTTCATCAGCAGATAGACCAGGGCGTAGAAGGTGGCGGCGGACAGCCCTGCCGCCGTGCCCGACACCAGGCCCAGCATGACGTATCCGGCGTGGGACACGCTGGAATAGCCCAGAAGCCGCTTCACGTCCTTTTGCACCAGGGCCGTGAGGTTCCCGACGGTCATGGACAGGGCGGCCAGGATGGCCAGGATGTTGGTCACCTCCATGCCCGGGGAGAGCACCGAGGACAGGCGCACCAGGACCACCACCGCCCCGAGCTTGGGCACCGTGGCCACGTAGGCCGCCGTCTCGTTGCTGGTGCCCTCGTAGACGTCCGGACACCAGAAGTGGAAGGGAAAAAGCGCCAGCTTGTAGAAAAATCCCGCCAGAAAGAGCGTGAGCCCCACCACGGCCATGGGATTCTCGGCCATGCTCCAGGTCTTGCCCAGAAGCCCCTGGATGTAGGTGGTGTGCTGGGAGGCCATGACGTAGGACAGGCCGTAGAGGGAAACGGCCGTGACCACCGCGCCGAAGAGGATGTACTTGATGGCTGCTTCGGAGGCCCGCCGGTCGTTGCCGCGCAGGGGGATCAGCGCATACAGGCTGTAGGAGGACAGTTCCAGGGCCAGATACAGGGTGATGAGTTCGGCGGCCGAGGCCAGGAGCATGAGTCCCCAGGCGGACAGGCCGAGCATCATGAAATAGTCGGTGCGCTTTTGCGTCTCCAGGGTGGGCTGGTTCTGGGCGTTTATCACGGTGACGCAGAACCCGAGACTGATGGCCACCTTGAAGAACTGGGACAGGGCGTCCACCCGGTAGACGTCTTCGAAGAGCACCCCCTGCGCCCCAAGCTTGGAGGCGGCCACGGCCACGCCGATGATCGCCGCCACAGGGAGCCAGCGGGGGCCCGTGTCGTCGCGTCCCCGGACCACGCTTTGCACGAAAAGCGCGACCACCACCAAAAGCTGGAACAGTTCGGGCATCACGAGATCGAAGTTCACAGGCGCTCCTTTCCGGGAAGGGACACTGGGGAGGCCGCGCCGTCAGCGATGCGGGCGGCCGGTTCAAGCTGCATGCACTCGGCCAGGGGCATGTCCTGATGATAGCCAAGGGCCTGGTTTTTCTGCTCCATGGTGCTCAGCACGGTGGTAATCGACGGGCTGATCATGCGCAGGGCCGGACCAGGAACGAAGCCGATATAGAAGACCAGAAAGGCCATAGGCATGAGGTAGATCCACTCCCGGCCATTCAAATCGCTCCACTTTTTCTTGTAGGAGGAGGGCTCGCCCCAGGCCACCTTCTGCATCAGCCGCAGCATGTAGGCGGCGGCCAGCATGGCCCCGGGGATGGCCAGGAAACCGGCCCACATGTTGACCTCGAAGGTTCCGGCCAGGACCAGCACCTCGCCCACGAAGCTGTTGGTGCCGGGGAAGGCCAAAGACGACAGGGAGAACAGCCCCCAGAAGAAGAGGAAGGCGGGCATGCACTTGCCAAGCCCCTGGTTGTCCACGATCTCCCGGCTGTGGCTGCGTTCGTAGATGAGCCCGATGAGCATGAACAGCGCCCCGGTGGTGATGCCGTGGTTGAGCATCTGGAGGATGGCCCCCTCCACGCCGCGCTGGGTGAGGACAAAGATGCCCAGGGTGACGAAGCCCATATGGGCCACGGAGGAATAGGCCACCAGTTTCTTGATGTCCTTTTGGCCCAGGGCGATGAGGCCGCCATAGAGGATGGAGGCGATGGAGATGGCGATCATCATGGGCGCGAAGTAGACGCTGGCGGCCGGGGCCAGGGGCAGACACAGCCGCAAAAAGCCGTAGGTGCCCATCTTCAGGAGCACGGCGGCCAGGATCACCGAACCGGCGCTCGGGGCCTGGACGTGGGCTGCCGGGAGCCAGGTGTGCAGCGGGAACATGGGCACCTTTACGGCAAAGGCCAGGGCCATGGCCAGAAACGTCCAGAACTGGAACTGGAAGGAGAAGGTCTTGCCGGTCAGGACCGTGATGTCGAAGGTGCCGCCCACGGTGCGGAAGGCCACGATGGCCGCCAGAAGCAGGGTGGAGCCGGCCAGGGTGTACAGGAAGAACTTGATGGAGGCGTATTTCCGTTCAGGCCCGCCCCATACCGCGATCAAGAGGTACATGGGGACCAGCATGGCCTCCCAGAAGATGTAGAAGAGCACGAAGTCCAAAGCCGAAAACACCCCGACGCAGGCCGAGGTCATCAGCAAGAGGCAGAAATGGAATTCCTTGATCCGCTTGCCGATGTAGGTCCAGGAGCACAGCACGCACAAAGGCAGGAGCACGGCCGTGAGCATGACCATGAAAAGGCTCAGGCCGTCCACCGCCAGGTGGTAGGTGATGTCCCAGGCCGGAATCCAGGCCACGGTCTCCTCGAATTGGTAGCCGCCGCCTGGGACATAGCCGAAAAGCGGCAAGACCAAGAGGCATTCGAGGATGCCCACCACCAGGGTGAACCCCCGGACGAAACCGTCCTGCCGGATGAAAAAGAGCGCCACCGACGCCGCAAGGGGCAGGAAGATGAGGCTCGAAAGCACCGGATATCCCGCGTCCGTCATGAATCGCTCCCGTCGTTTGGTCCGTCTACCACAAGGCCCACACCAGCGCGAAAATAGCCAGCCCCAGGGCCGCCACGCCAGTCAGGTAGTCCTGGAGGCGCCCGGTCTGCAGCCTGCCGGTCACCCCGCCGAAATCACGCACGCCCCGCGCCGACCCGTCCAGCACACCGTCGATGCCCTTGGTGTCGAAGACGATGGTGGCCATGGCGCTCTGCCACAGTCCCTTAAGCCCCAGCTTTTCGTAAACGTCGTTCCATAGTCCGTCCAGGAAGGCCAGGGGCACGCTCACCAATCCGTAGAAAAGCCTGCCGACGATCCGGTACAGCACGTCGAAGTCCAGGTTGCGCCCGGGCTTGGGATGCAGAACCTTGTGCATGTAGTAGAAACCAAGACCCGTGAACCCGAGGAGCAGGGAGGCCTGCAGCAGGTGCCAGGGGGTGTAGGGCACGTAGTCCGTGGGATAGGGCAGGAGCGAATACAGGGTTTGCGGGAAAAGACCCGTGAAAAGGCACAGGAAGGAGGAGATGCCCATGCCCAGATACATGTTCCAGGGAATGGGCTTCAAGGGCATGTCGTTTTTGGGCTTGGACCAGAAGGCGAAGTAGGGGAGCTTGATGCCCACGGAAAGGAACGTGCCCACGGCGGCGATCTCCATCCCCAGGGCCAGCCAGGTGTGATGGGCCTCGGCCGCGCCGGTGATGGTCATGGTTTTGGACACGAAGCCGTTGAAAAAGGGCATGCCCGAGATGCTTACTGCGCCGACCATGTAGCAGATCATGACCAGGGGCAGTCGCGAGGCCAGTCCCCCCAGTTCCGAGAGCTTGGCCGTGCCGGCGGAATACAGCAGGCAGCCCGCGCCCATGAACAGAAGTCCCTTGTAAAGGATGTGGGCGTAGGCGTGGGCGCAGGCCCCGTCGATGGTCATGGCCGTGCCGATGCCGATGCCCGCCACCATGTACCCCACCTGGGAGACGATGTGGTAGGACAGGATGCGCCGGGCGTTGTTCTCGATGGTCGCGTAGAAAACCCCCCACAGGCACATGACCACGCCCATCACGGCCAGGATCTCGAACCCGGCGTAGGCCCGGGCCAGGACGTAGACCGCCGTCTTGGTGGTAAAGGCGCTCATGAACACCGCGCCCGTGACCGAGGACTCGGGATAGGCGTCGGGCAGCCAGGCATGCAGGGGCACCACGGCGGCGTTGACCGCGAACCCGGCCAGGATCAGCCAGTCGTAGTAGCGTGCGGCGTCGGGCGACACGGGCATAAAATCGAAGGAGCCCGTGGCCTGGTGGCGCATGAGCAGGCCGGCCAGAAGCAAAAGGCCGCCCAGGACGTGGAACAGGAAGTAGCGGAAACCTGCGGCCGTGGCCCGGTCGTTGGCCCCGAACCACACCAGACAGGTGGAGGCCACGCTCATGAGTTCCCAGAAGATGAAAAGGGTCAGGTAGTCTCCGGCGAACACGCATCCGAAGGCCCCGGCGATATACAGGGAGGCCGCGATGTGCTGGCGGCGTTCGGGCAGATGCAGGGCGTAGAGCATGCCGATCAGCGACTGGATGGCGAACACGTGGGCGAACACCAGGGACAGGGTGTCGATGCGTCCGAACTGGAGATTGACGCCCAGATAGCGCATGGGTTCGATCATCCTCGGGCCGTCCGGTCCCAGGGTCAGGGACACCACCGAGGCGATGGCCACCACGGGAGGCAAAAGCAACAGCCAGCGCCACGCCGCGTGGTTTTCGGCCTTAAGCCACGGCAGGACCAGGGCCAGGGCCACAAAGGCCAGGCTTGGATGCACGAAGCTGACATCAGTCATAAGATTCCTCGGTGCGGTGGATGACGGGGAAGATGATCTTTTTCAAGACAAACGACATGACCACGGCGAAAATCAGGCCGAAGGCGGCCCAGAATCCGGGGATCTCCTCGCCGGGAAAGTGCGGGTGGTGGCTTACGATGAACACGTTTAAGACCACCAGGGCCAAAAGCACCAGATACATGGCCTTCCGGAAGCTTGCCGAGGCCGCCTGGGCCTTCTCCAGCAGCCGTCCCAGGGTTTCGCTTTCTTTCATGTCCCACTCCCCGATTCGACGTTGACGTTTCCAGTCGCGAAAGATTGCGGGCCGTGCGCCCTGCGCCGCCCGTCATGCCCAAAGCGGTCAGAAATGCCCGAAGGCCCTGGCGAACTGCAGGAAGGTCTCGGGGAAAAGCCCCAGAAAGACCGAGATGCCGGCCGTCAGGCACAGGGGCACCACCATGACCAGGGGCGCCTCCTTGTAGTGCGAGAGGTCGACGCCCTCGGCCGGCTTGCGCAAAAAGGCCCGGATGATGACCGGCGTGAAATAGGAGGCGTTTAAGATGGTGCTGGCCAGTAGGGTGGCCAAAAGCCCCATCTTGCCGATCTCCAACGCGCCGTTGGACATGTACCATTTGCTGACGAACCCGCACACCGGGGGCACGCCGATCATGGACAGGGCGGCCACGGAAAAGGCCCCGAAGGTCCAGGGCATGCGGCGTCCCATCCCCCCCATGAGGCTGATTTTCTTGGTGTGCGTGGCCACGTAGATGGCCCCGGCCGCGAAGAACAGGGTGATCTTGGAGAAGGCGTGGTGGGCGATGTGCATGAGCCCGCCCTGGACGGCCAGGGGGGTGAGCATGGCCACGCCGATGATGACGTAGGAGAGCTGGCTGACCGTGGAATAGGCCAGCCGGGCCTTGAGGTCGTCCTTGGTCAGGGCGATGATGGAGGCGGCCAGGATGGTGAAGGCGGCCAGGTAGGCGGTGACCAGCCCGATTCCCAGGGAGTCGAGGAGGTTGACGCCGAAGGCCGAAAGCATCACCCGGGCCACGGAGAACACGCCCGCCTTGACCACGGCCACCGCGTGCAAAAGGGCCGAGACCGGCGTGGGCGCGACCATGGCCGAGGGCAGCCAGTTGTGCAGGGGCATGATGGCCGCCTTGGCCAGCCCGAACAGGAACAGAAAGTAGGTGACCGAGACCATGATCGGATTGGCGTCCTTGGGGAACATGCCGTTTTGGACGTCGGTCAGGTTGAAGTCCAGGGTGCCGCACATGACGTAGGTCAGGATCATGGCCGGCAAAAGGAAGAGCTTGGAGGAACCCATGAGGTAGACGATGTACTTGCGGGCCCCGCTGTAGCCGTCGGCGTCCTGGTGGTGGGCCACCAGGGGATAGGTGAACACGGTGATGATTTCGTAGAACAGGTAGAGGGTGAAGATGTTGGCCGAGGTGGCCACCCCGAGGGCCCCGAAGATGGCCACGGCGAAACAGAAATAGTAGCGGGTCTGGGCATGTTCCTTGAGGCTTCGCATGTAGCCGACGTTGTAGCTGGTGGCGAAGATCCAGAGGAACGAGGACACGATGGCGAAAATCATGGCCAGTCCGTCGGCGCAGAACCGAAGCGAGATTCCGGGCAGCAGTTCGGCCACGGTATAGGTGCGGATCACGCCGCTTAGTGCGTCGGGGACAAGCAGGAGCACAGACAGAAACGTGAGGCCGCCGGCCACGAAGGACACGCCCTCGCGTACGTTTTCATTTTTTCGCGCCAGCCAGATGCCAAAGGGCGCAAGAAACGTGATGATGAGAGGCACAAGGAGCAGGGCGCTTTCCGTGAATTCCGGTCGGGCTGTCATGTCTTATCCCTTGAGTTCGGAAACGGTGTCGCTACGGGCGTTGCCAAAGCGGCGGGCAACAACCAGGACAATGGCCAAAACCAGGGTGGCCTCGGCGGCGGCCAGCCCCATGACGAACAGCGTGCCGAGTTGCCCGAGCACCCCGTCCATGGGCGTGAGCTGGGCGGAGGCGACCATGGACATGCCCGCGCCGTTTAACATCAGTTCCACGCCGATGAGCATGCCGATCAGGGTCTTGCGGGAGACCACGCCGTACAGCCCGATGCCCAGAAGCAGGGCGGCCACAAGTTGATACCAGCTAAGCGGACTCATCTGGGCTTCCTCCGTTCGAAGGCCACGAGCACGGCCCCGGCCATGGCCGCCAAAAGGACCACGGAAATGAGTTCAAAGGCCAGGGTGTAGGGGCCAAGGAGCCCTTGCCCCAGGGCCTCGGGACCGATGTGCTTGGGCAGGGGCAGGCTGTCCACGGGGACGAGCACGGCGGTGAGGGCCAAGACCCCCACGGGAACCACGAAGACCAGGCCCGAGCGCGCGTATTCCCACAGGCTGGCCGGAGCGGCCTCATCGCCGTCGGGCGACGACTGGGCCAGCATGATGGCGAAGAAGATGAGCACGCTCACCGCGCCCACGTAGATGAGGATCTGCATGAGGGCCACCAGGGCGGCGTCCATGAGCAGATACATTCCGGCCACGCCGAAAAGGGCCGTGACCAGGCCGACCATGGCCCGGATGAGGCTTGGGGAGCTGACCGCCAGAGCCCCTCCGGCCAGGATGACCGCCGCGTAAAAACCGAAGGCCAGCCGCGCGAGAAGTTCCATGTTCATGACATGACGCCTTGTGCCGTGGGTTTTGCCGCTCCCGGAGCGGGACGGCGCGGTGTGTGGGCCGAAGAAGAAAGGTGGGAGAGAGGCGCCGGACGTCTGGGGGATGGAGCCCCGGCGCAGAAGCTGCATTCGCCTCCGCGTCCGGCCCGGCCCCCGGCTTTTCGGGGCGTGGTGACGCCCTCGCCTTCATGCAAGTGAAGCAACCCGGCCTCCCGGCGGAAAAAAGGTTCTGCGATCAATACTGCTTTCCCGAAAATGTTCCATCTATTCGGGAACCTGATGATTAACTGGATTCTCCGTGGTTTTCCACTGAGGCGGCTTTGTGTCAAGTTTTTTTCCAAGTTTCTTTTTTCACAAGTTGCCTGGACGCCCCTTTTTTTGTGTGTTCCGGAGGGGCGTTACGAGTTTTCGTCATCGTTTTGCAACGCCGCGTGGCATGGACCTGGGGGGCGGGCCTCATGCCGGGGCGAGTCCCGTGGGAACGGCTCTGCCGTCTCCGGGGCCAAAAACGGATCACCCCGGGCGGGGGCGGCCAAGCCCAATCTTCTTTGTACTATCCAAGACGTTACGATATCTTTGGAACATTGTCGCCAGGAATTTCGCGTTTGGCCACGAGGGACGCGCCTTGGAGGGCACAATGAGCCGGACGCCGCCGCCGCGACAGGCCCTCTCCCCCAGGTTATGGCGTGATGTTTGGCTTTTTCTGGATAACCACATGAAAAATAAGACCTTGTGAAATGATGGACCATGCCGTGGGCGGAAGGGCGGTCTGTGGTCCATGGCGTCGGGCGGCGGGAAAAACCGTTTTGGTATCGAAAAAGTCGATAGGTGTCGGGTTTTGGTCTTGGATATCGCTGCACGTAGGCATGTTACCGTACCATTCCCGGGGCTTTGGCCGGGGATTTCTGCGGCCCTGACCGCAGGGGGGGTCATCGCCCGGGATGGTCCGGCCTGGCGCGGGGATCGTCGCTTTGATCAGGTTGCATCCGCCACCTCCACCGATAGTTCCGGCCCGGCGCGGGGGGCATTGCCGCGCACGGTGACGGCGTGCGCCAGGGAAGGAATGATCCGGCCCAGCACGGGGAATCCCTCCCTCCGGGCAGGCGCGGGCAGGACCGGGAGACCGGACGCTTTGTTTTCAGCCGCATCCGGGCTATCCTGGGCGCGACACAGGGGCGGCGTCCCCGGGAGCGACCACCATGCCACAGACTGGATATTTCACGTTTTTTTCGTGCGGGCTTGCGGGTTGGGTCTGTCTCGTATGCCTTTTTCTGCCGCACGCGGCCAGGGCCCAGGCCCCGGACCCAGGCCCAAAGACCCCGGAAGCAGGGGCCGTGGCCGATGATTCGGTCAGGCCGGACATCCCTGGCGGGCCAGACATGACGGCCGGGCCGAATGCGTCCGCCATGCCCGCCGTGCCCGCCGCATCCTCCGGACAGGCCGCGCCGGGTCTGACCAGGGGCCAGGCCCCAGGCCCCTGGTCCCTGCCGGGCAATCCTGCCGACCTGGATCTGCCGCGCAGCGCCTCCCTGGCCGTGCCGCCGGATTTCCTGGCGTCCCTGCCCGCCGAAACGACCACTTCCGGGGCGTTCGCCCCCTTCGCCGCCTATGTCCAGGGACTGGCCCTCCTGCGGGCCGGGAGGTTCCCGGAGGCCGCCGGATCGCTGGCCGCCGCAGCGGCCCACCCCCTGGCCGGATTCCTGGCCCGGGATGCGGCGCTTGCGGCGGGCTACGCCCATGAGGCCACGGGCGATGCCGCCGCCGCCCGGGCCTTCTACAAAAAATGGCTGGCCGCCGGGCCGGAAAACAGCCTGACGCCCACGGTGCTCCTGCGTCTGGGGGCCACGGCCGCCGCCGTGGGGGATTTCCCGGCGGCCCGGGACAGCCTGCAGGGCCTGTGCCTGTCGCGGCCCTGGAGCGCACTGGCCAAACATGGCGCGGCCCTGGCCCGGGCGCTTTTCGACGCAGGCCGAAGCGACTGGGATCCCGACGCGTCCCATGTGGCCCTGGCCCAGGCCGAACGGGCCATCGACGCCCTGCGGCCCGACGCCGCCGGGGCCATCCTGGACCGCCTGGCCGCGTCGTCCGGGGAAAAGGACGCCGCCCGCCTGGAATACCTGCGGGGCAAGGTCGATTTCGCCAAACGCCGCACGGATGCGGCCCTGGCGCGATTTCAGGCCGTGCGTGAGCGGTTTCCGGCCTCGCCCATCGCGCCCTGGGCGGCCTATCACGAGGCGCGGTGCCTGTGGCGCAAGACCGATCCGGAAAGCGCCGGGCGCATGGAGGCCCTGTTGCGCAGCCTGGTGGACGACCCGGCCGTGGAGGTGCGGGCCCGGGAGGTGTCGGCCCGGCATCTCATGCTGCTTTTGACCGAACAGGGGCGGCTGGCCGAGGCCCTGTCCGTGGCCGACGTACTGGCGCAACTGGGCCGGGGCGGGGATCTGGGCGAACAGGCCCGGGGGCTTTCCGGGGTGCTGTGCTTCGCCCTGGGGCGTATGGAGGACGCCGCCACCCGGCTCTCGGGATTTCTGCGCGACCATCCCGGGTCGGACTGGGCCCCGGGGGCGCGCTACTGGCTGGGGCGGACCAGGGAGGCCCAGGGCGACGAGGCCGGATCTGTCGCCTGCCACCTGGGCAATGCGGCCCTGTGCAAAAACACCTATTACGGCCTGCGCAGCGCGGCCCGGCTCCAGGCTCTGGCGACTCCGGGCCGCGTGGATCCCGGGAATGTGCAGCCGTTTCTGTATCCGCCCGGAACCCAGGCCCCACAGACGCCGTCCGCCGCTCCCGACTGTCCGGACCAGATCCCGGCCTCCGGGCAGGGCATGCGCGATCCGGGCCTTCAGGCCATGCGAAACCGGGCCGCGTTTCTCGACGCATCGGGAATGCCGGACATGGCCGAACTGGACCTGGCCTTTCTGGCGGCCCTGGCCCCGACGGATACGGAACTGGCCCTGGCCCACATCCGGCTGGCCACGCGGCTTTTCCGGCTGGGCCCGGCCACGGCCACGGCCAGGCGGACCTTCGGGGACTGCCTTGTGCGCGGCGATCCGGCCCATTTCGGCCCCCTGGCGGCGGCCCTGTATCCACGGCGGCACACGGCCGCCATCCGGTCCGCCCTGGCCGGGTCCGACGTCTCGGAGGGCCTGATTTTAGGGCTTATCCGCCAGGAAAGTTTCTTCAACGCCCAGGTGGTGTCTTCGGCCGGGGCCGTGGGGCTCATGCAGCTTCTGCCCCAGACGGCGGCCAACATGGCCACGCGGCTGGGCATGAAGCCCTTTTCCGCGAAGATGCTCACGGACCCGGCCACGAACATCCGGCTGGGCGTGGAATATTACAAGATGCGCCACGCCCAGTACGGCAACCCGGAGCATACGCTGTGCAGCTACAATGCGGGGGCCGGGAAGCTGGCGGTGTGGATGCAGGGCATCGGACACCTTGAGCCGGACCTGTTCGTGGAGTTCATTCCCTACGAGGAGACGCGCGACTATGTGCGCAAGGTGCTGACCAACGCCATGTTCTACGAAAGCCTGCCGGGCGGCGGTGAGGCCGGGTAGTGTCGCGTCCGGGAACTCGACGTCCTCGGGCTGTGCATGCAATGACGTGAAATGTTGTTTTTTAAGGGTCGCGTCTTGCCTGGCACGGCCGTCCCGGGACGGTTCCGGCCGGGACGAAGCACGGTCGGCCGCGGACGGCTTTTTTGGGGCCATGTGGCCAACGGCGGGCCACCGTTGCCGGGGGGCACATTTCGCTTGCCACCTGGCCCGGGGTTTCGCATAAGTGCTTGACTTTCTTCGTCGCCGCGCGCGCCGCCCCGACATGACGCCGTGGGGGGAAAACACGCATCCAGGATCCCCAGGACATGTTCAAGAACATCTTCGGCTCCAAGAAAACCACCGCTCCCCAGGAGAGCCCCCCCGCCCGGATACTGGATTTGCTGGACATGGCCCTCGACCAGCGCACGAAGTTCCATCTGGTCTTCGACAACGAGGTGACCAGCATCCACAATCTCAGTTGCACCCTGCTGTCCTTCGACGCAACCCGGATCAGCCTGGAACTGACCAGCCTCAGGCAGGCCAGCCAGCGTTTCGTCGGCGAGGCCATGACCTGCTATTTCCGGATCGTGGAGAAAAAGCCCAAGATTCGCGAGGTGTTTTATTCCTTCCGCTCGGTGGTCCGGGAGGTGGGAAAAAGCAGGCAGGACACCGTTGTTTTCACGATTGAGACCCCGACGTCCCTGGGGCAGGACCAACGCCGGAAAAGCCTTCGCATCACCCCGGACATGGCCCATTTCGTGTCCTTCGACGCCTGGCCCTTCCGGGCCTCGGGGGGCGTGGATCTCAATGCCCCGGGGATTTCCCTCGACGACTTCAAGACGCCCCAGATGCGGTTGGCGAACATTTCAGCCGGAGGCCTGAAGCTGATCGCCAAGCATGCCAGGATGCGGGAGCTTGATCCGGAATTCGCAAAAGGGAGCAGGCTGATCCTCCACGTCAAGATCCGCGAGCAGCCTAAAGTCGCCGTTGACGAATGCTGGCTGATCGCCAGGGCGGTCTTGATCTACGAGGATTTCGTGTCCAAGGATGTCCATGTCGGCATGGAATTCATCGCATACGGCAGGCTGGACCCCGAGACCAACAAGCTGGCCTGGAAGAAGGTCCAAGACAACGTGGTTGAAGACGTCTCGTCCTGGACGCACCAGTGGCATCTGGATCTCTACCGGGAGAAAGGCCTCGCTCCGGACTAGGGCCAGGCCCGCTTCCCTGAAAAAGAGGCCGGTTTCGGGCACGGGGCACTGGTCCCGCTTTGCGTTCCCGCCTTCTCCCGGCCGGGTTTTTGCCGGAACAGCCCATGCCCCGGGCCCCGGGCCCCGGGCGTCAGTGCCCTGGGCGTCAGGGGGCCGGACGACAGTGCCCCGGACGACAGGGGGCCGGGCGGGGGGGCGGTCAGGCCCCGGGAAACCCGTCGAAGGTCGCCTTGACCATGGAGAAATCGTCCGCCAGCACCTCGCGGCGGCCCATCTGCCGCACATGGGCCAGGAGGGCCTCGATCTCCCCTGTGGGCGGAAGTCCGGCCATATAGTCCCTGAATTCGGCAAACTGCCAGTATTCCCCGCCGGGCACGGCCACCTCGTAGACCCCGTCCGAGAAGACGAACAGCCGCGACCCCGGTTCGATGATCCGGGAGTCGCTTTTGTAGGCGATGCCCGGCATGGCCCCGATCATCAGATTTCCCTTGATCAGATCCACGACCTGGCCGTCCGGGGGTAAAAGCAGGGCTGGCGGATGCCCGGCGTTGGCGAAGCGCATGACCCGGGAGCGCCTGTCGTACACCCCGTACCAGGCGGTGAAATACAGGTTGTTGTGGCGATCCATGGGAAAGGCGTCGTTTAAGGCCGTGAGCACCTGGGAGGGGTCGCGGTAGTCCACCCCGGGGAGCATCTGGTTGCGCAGGACGTTTAAGGCCTGCACGGACAAAAGCGCCGGGCCCACGCCGTGGTTGCACACGTCCAGCAGGTAGAGGGCGAAATGGTCCGGGTCCAGGGCGTGGTAGCCGAAGGCGTCGCCGCCGAGCTGGGCCGAGGGCACGAAGCTCCACTCGGTGCGGATGTCGCCCTGGGCCAGGGGAGGCGGCAACAGGGAGATGACGTATTCGGCGGCCTTGGCCAGTTCGTCGGCCAGGGCCTTCTGGCTCTCCTGCAGGGCGCGGTAGGCCTCGTTGCGCTCCAGCAGGCTGATGTAGCCCCTGGAGTGGTGGCGGATGCGGGCGATGAGTTCGACCTTGTCCGGCAGCTTGACCAGGTAGTCGTTGGCCCCCAGGGCGAAGGCCTCGGCCTTGGTGGCGGGCTCCTCCTTGGTGGAGAGCACGATCAGCGGCGTATCCTTGAGCTTCGGGCGGCTGCGGAAAAATTTGGCCAGGGTCAGGCCGTCGATCTCCGGCATGACCAGATCCTGAAGGATGACCGTGGGTTGCAGGCGTTCGGCGGTCTGGATGGCCTTGGTCGGATCCTGGCAGTAGTGGAAGACGATGCCTGGTTCGTCGGCCAGCATGCGCCGCACGGCCTCGGCCACCATGGCCTGGTCGTCGATGAGCAGCACCGTGACGGCGTGGCTGGTCAGGCCCGCCGCGCCCGGGGACGTCCTGGGATCATCCGGCATGGGTCGTACTCCGTGGGACAAGGTTGTCGAGAATGGCCCTGGCGATGTCCGGCAGGGGCAGGATATGTCGCGCCGCGTCGAGATCCGCGGCCGCCTTGGGCATGCCGTAGACCACGCTGGTGGCCTGATCCTGGGCGATGGTGGACCACCCGGCCTGGCGCAGGGCCAAAAGCCCCTTGGCCCCGTCCCGGCCCATCCCGGTCAAAAGCGCCGCCACCCCGGGACTTGGCCAATGCCGGGCCACGCTGCTGAAAAAGGCGTCCACGGAAGGGCGGTAGGGATAATCCACGGGCTCGGCCTGGTAGCACAGGGTCAGATCGGGGCGCAAAACCAGATGGTCGTTGGTCCCGGCCACATGGACCACGCCCGGGATGAGCCTTTGGCCGTCTGCGGCCACCTGGACACGCAGGGTGCATTGGCTGGCCAGCCACTCGGCCAGTCCGTCGGCGAAGCGCATGTCCACGTGTTGGACCACCACCAGGGCGGCGTCCACGTCCCGGGGGATGTCGGCCAGGATGGTGGCCACGGCCTTGGGCCCGCCGGTGGAGGCCCCGATGACCGCCAGGGCGGGCTGGCGGAACGAGGGGGCGACGGCCCGGACCGGGAGGGCCTGCCCCTTGGCGTCGCCCGGTTTGGCCAGCAGCTTGGCGATGGTGAAAATCTTCTTGAGCAGCTCCTCGCCGCCGGACACGGCCCCGTCCAGGCCGAGGACCGGCGTGGCCACGGCGTCCAGGGCCCCATGTCCCATGGCCTCGAAGACCTTGCCCGCGTTGCCCGACACCGTGGCCGTGACCACCACGACGGCGCACGGGCTCTCGCGCATGATCCGCCGGGTGGCCTCCACGCCGTCCATGACCGGCATGATGAGGTCCATGAGGATCACGTCCGGCACGTCCCGGGCGCACATCTCCACGGCCTCGGCCCCGTCGTGGGCTGTCCAGGCCACCTCGATGCCGGGCGCGGCGTCCAGGACGCGGCGCAGGGCCGTAACGGCCATGGGCAGGTCGTTGACGATGGCCGCCCGGATCATGCCTCGGGCCCCCCGATCAGGTCGGCCACGGCGGCAAGCAGGCTTTCGTCCTGGAAGCTGCCCTTGCTCAGATAATAGTCGGCGCCGGCATGCAGCCCCTGCAGTCGGTCCTCCTCGCGGTCCTTGTAGGAGACGATCATGACCGGAAGCGCCGCCAGCCGGGCGTCGGCCCGTATCTGGCGGACGAGCTCGATGCCGGTCATGCGCGGCATGTCCACGTCCGTGACCACCAGGTCGAAATCGTGGCCGCGCAGGGCGTGCAGGCCGTCCATGCCGTCCACGGCCGTCTCCACCTCGTAGCCCCGGTTGGACAAAAGCCGCCGCTGGGTCTCGCGTACGGTCAGGGAATCGTCCACCACCAGGATGCGCCGGGTTCGGACGTCCTGGCGCTTCACGGCCTCCCCCACCCGGTCCAGGCGGCCCCGGCCAAGCAGGTTGTCCACGGCCCGGACCATGTCGTCCACGTCCAGGATCAGGACCGGCGACCCGTCCTCCATGACCGAGGCCGCGCTTATGCCGGGGGCCTTGCCCAGGCGCGGATCCAGGGGCTTGACCACCAGGTCGCGTTCGCCGAGAAAGTTTTCGACCACCAGGCCGTAGCGGCTCAGGCGGTCGCTGATGACCACGACCGCCAGTCCGGAGGGCCGGGCGGCGGCTGCGGTCGGCCGGGCCGACTCACGGACGCCCAGGGCCCGCCAGGCCGGGGCCAGGCCGATGGTGTCGCCCTCGAACAGGCAGTACTGCCGCCCCTCGAGCTCGCGTATCTCCTCCGGGGCCAGGGAGAGGATGCGGTCGATGCGGGTCAGGGGCACGGCGTAGGGCTCGCCGGCCACGTCCACCAAAAGGGTGCGCACCACGGACAAGGTCAGGGGCAGGCGCAGAAAAAACCCCATCCCCTCCCCCGGGCGGGACTCGGCCCGGACCTGGCCGCCCACGTCCCGGACCATGGAGTGGACCACGTCCAGGCCCACGCCCCGGCCGGAGATCTCCGTCACCTTCCCGGCCGTGGTGAACCCCGGCAGGAAGAGAAATTCCATGAGCTCCGCATCGCTTAACGCCGCCGCCATCTCCGGCGAGGCCAGCCCCCGATCGCGCACCTTGGCCCGGATGCGCTCGGGATCGAGGCCCCGTCCGTCGTCCGTGACGGTGATGGCCAGCATGCCCGCATAGTGCCGGGCCGAGACGGTCAGGACGCCTGTTTCCGGCTTTCCGGCCCGGGCCCGCTCGGCGGGGTCCTCGATGCCGTGGTCCAGGGCGTTTCGCAGCAGATGGTTGAGGGGGGCCTCCAGGCGCTCCAGGATCTCGCGGTCCACCTTGGTGGCCTGTCCCGCAACCGTGAAGGTCACCCGCTTGCCCAGATCCCTGGCCAGGTCGCGGACCATGCGGGGAAAGCCGTGCAGTCCGTCGGAGAACCGCCGCATGCGGCTGTCGATGACCTCGTTGTAGAGCCTGTCGGCCAGGTTCTCCAGACGCCGGGCGAACAGGTCGAAACGCTCCATGCCCTGGAGCAGAGCCTCCCGCGATCCGCTCAAAATCCGCCCGGCCCGGGCCAGATTCTCGTCGCAGCCGCCGGAGAACCCCGTGTCGGGCCGCGTCGGCTGGCGAAAGGCCGGGCCGCCGGTCGCGCCCGGCGGGGCGGCCTCGCGCAGACCGCACAACAGGCTCAACAGGCCGGACAGGGCGTCCTGGTCGGCCTTGAGGCGTTGGAAGAGTCCGCCAATGGCGGCCAGGGACCGGGCCTCCACCAGGCATTCCCCGGCAAGTCCCATGAGGCGGTTGAGGTTGGCGGCGGTGATCCGCACCACTTGCTCTCCGGCAGCCGCCCCGGCCTCGGGCGGAGCTTCCCGGGAGGGGGCCGCTGTCGGGGGGCCGGGCGTCGCCCCGGCCGGGGGCGTCTCTGTCCCAGGCGGCGGGATGGTGGCCTGGTCCGGCGGGCTGTCGGCCGTCGTCGTAACGGCCCCTTGGGGAGGCGGCGCGACCGGCGCGTCCGGCGTGACCGGCGCGTCTGGGGCGGCCAGGCAGTGGGCGAGCAGTTCCCTGGCCTGGGCGATGCGGTCGGCCATGCCCGCCAGTTCGTCCGGGATGCGTGGGGTGGGCAGGCCTGCCAGACGGGAAAACACGTCGTTGCCGGACAACAGGAGATCGATGTGCCCCGGGGCCAGATGCATGCGGCCCTGGCGGCAGGCCTCCAGGAGATCCTCCATGGCGTGGGCCAGTTCCACGGCCAGGGGAAGGCCCACGATGCGGGCCGCGCCCTTGACGGAATGGGCGGCGCGCATCAGGGGCTCGACCTGCTCCGGCCGCTGGTCCCCCTCCAGGGCGACCAGTCCGGCATCAAGGATGGCGGCGTTGGTTTCAAGCTCCAGGCGGAACAGATCGAGCATGCTCAGGTCGGCCTGATTCACGGG
>JAVHLG010000048.1 GCA_031082225.1 Desulfovibrionaceae bacterium
CACCCCCCCCCGACACAAGCCCGGGGTCTCAGCGATCATCCTGCGCCCTGTCCCGGGTCCGGCGGCATGACAGTCCCGATCAAGCCGGACAGTTTTTTTCACGACGCGCCAGGCCCGGACTTCATGAAATGCTGTTGCGCATCTTGCGCGACGCGCCGACCCCCTGCCCGTCGACCGAGGCATCGCCAAAGGCCAGAAACGTGACCCTGTTTTTCCCGGTATTTTTGGATTGGTACAGGGCCTGATCGGCCCGTTTCACCGTCTGCTCCAAAATCTCGGAGGCCGACAGGCGGTTTCCGGAAAAGGTCGCAAAAGAGCTCACCCCGAAACTGGCGGTGATGTTCAGGCAGCCGCTTTCCAGGCCGATAAAGCACCCCGCCACGGTTTTTTGCAGCTTCTCGGCCACGACCACCCCGGCCTCGCGCCCGGTCTCGGGCAAAAGCACGATGAACTCCTCGCCCCCGTACCGGGCCAGGACGTCCGCGCCGCGCAGGGTCCGTCCCAGGGCCCGGGCGAATTCCTGCAGCACCGTATCTCCCACGCCATGGCCATACCGGTCGTTGATGGGCTTGAAGTTGTCGATGTCCAGCATGATGACCGAGACCGGTCGGCGATGGCGCAGGGCGCGGCGGAATTCCTTTTCGGCGATGGAGAAGAAATAGCGCAGGTTGTACAGGCCCGTGAGGCTGTCGGTGATGGCCAGTCGGCGGTATTTGCTCTCGCTGGCCCGCAGGGCCGCCTGGGACCGGTCCAGCTTTTTCACCATGGCGTTGAAGGCCTGGGAACACTCCCCCATGAAGTCAACCTGCTGGGAAAAGTCCCCCTCGGCCACGCGCGAGGCCTGCCAGGCCAGATGCCGCAGATTGCCCTGGAGCATCTTCAGCGATCCGGCGAAGGCGCCGCGCACGGCAAGCGACCCCGACAGGTCGCCTGCGGCCAGCCTGCCCGCGAAGGCGCTGATTTCCACCATGGACGCGGCCAATTCCCTCAGGCCCTCCACCCCCTCCAACCGCGGGGGCAGAACCGGAGGCGACAAGGGGTCGCGCACGATCCCGGCCAGGTAACGGACGACCTGGGCCGCCGTCTCCCTCTCCCGGGCCTCGTCCCGCCCGCTGGTATCGTCATGCGGCACAACATCCATGGCGTCACCCGTCGACGACCTCGGCCGTGAACCGGCAGGTCCGGTCGCCTGTGCACCAACAGTCGATCTCCTTGACCACGAACCGCTCCCCGGTGAAGCTGTCCAGAAGCGCGGCCAGAAAGCCCTCGTCGTACACGCAGACCTCGTAATCGACCTCCGGCAATCCCGAGCAGTCCAGATCCTCGGAAACGGTGATGACGAAGGATTTTTTCTCCAGGTCCGCCTTCTCCACCCGCACGATCCCGATGCCCATGTCCTTGAGGGTGGTCTGCACGGCGCTGATGAATGTTCCGAATTCCTTGATTCCGGCGAAAAATTTGCGGTAGAATTCCTGCCCCGCCAGATATCCGGACTCGTAAAAGATGGTGTCCGTCTTCACCGTGCCGCAGTGCCGTTCGATGACGTCCCGAAAGGAGTACTGCATGAGCCGGTAGACCTCCAGCCGGGTCATGGGGCCCAGGTTGGGCCTGCCGATGTCCAGGTTGCCGATCAAGTCCCATGAAAAGGCGTATTTTCGATCCTGCATGGCGGCTTTCGTCCTCCCGTCTATTCCGTGTGCGGCGTTTTCAGACCCGCTAAAACGCCTGTCTTGCGCACAGGCGCAGGCTTTCCCCGAAAAGAGCCGGACGTACGGCAAGAATTTCTGAACCGGGCGAAATCAGGCCTGTTTGCCAACGGCAGTTCGCCGCAGGAACCTGCTCGCCCTCGGTTCACAGCCCTGCGGCCTCCGGGTCCGGCAGCCCCCAGGCCCCGGCCAGCCGGTCCCTAGCCTGACGGGGGAGTTGGACCATGACCGGGGACTTGGCAGGGTCAAGCCGCCGCAGCAACTCCACCACCCGCCCCGGCTCCATGGCCGTACATCCGGCCGTGGGGGAATCCGGCCCGCGCCAGGAATGGATGAAAATGCACGATCCGGCCCCGGGAGCGACGGGGTCGGTGTTGTGGGCCACGAACAGGCCGTTTGCGTACAGGCCGTCGGCGCGCAACATGCGATCCGGCCCGGACCAGTCCGGGGGACCGGCCGCGCCCTCGTCAAAGACCATGTTGTATTTCCGGGAGTCGGGATTTTCCACGCAGATGGTCTCGGCCGTGACGTGGTGCATGGGCATCTTCGGGACAAAGCCCAGGGCCGCAGGGTCGTAGGAAAAGCCCATGGTCAGGGCGAAGGCCCCGGCCGGGGCCTTGCCGTCGCCCTCGCGCTTGGCCGGGACGCCGGGCAGGGACGGGCCGTGGCCGTGCAGTCCCCGGCCGAAGGCCAGGCCGGTGCGCCCCACGGTGACCGGGAAGGGCGCAATCACCCGCCGCCAGGGCGCGCCTGGGGCGTCGCGCTCGAAAAACGCCAGGACGCCGGTAATGCTGTCGTAGTCGCGGGTGACCACCAGCACCAGTTGCCGGGCCTGCTCCAGGGGCTGCCGCCGGGCCAGATCGTCCAGACTGGCCGGGACCGGTCGGGCCGCGACCGACAGGGGGACCGGGGGCACGGCAGGGGTCATGGGCTTTCTGGCGCACGCCGTGGCCAGGACACAGACCACGGCCGCCACAACGACCGCAAGGCTCCGAAATCCGCGCATCGAGACCCCTCACGTGCCTGTATTCGCCCCTGCGCCGGACATGACCACGGACGGCAAACCGGGGGGGCGTATGCATCTACCAATGAACAAACCACACCCCGCGTCAAGATGCAAGCAGGCCCGACGCCGCAGGCCCGGCGCCGATTCCGCCGAAACCCTCCTGGGTCGGACCGCCCCGGACGCCGTGACAGACGCCCCGATTTATGCGACATCCCCCGCCCCGGACACCTCGCAACACATACGCGCCATGTGGACCACCCATCTCAAACTTCTGGCCTCCGTCGTCTTCTGGGGCGGCACCTGGATCTCCGGGCGGCATCTGGCCCAGGCCATGGGCCCGTTCTCCGCCGCCTTCCTGCGTTTTGCCCTGGCCTCGGCCTTTCTCCTGTTCCTGACCCGCCGCCTGTCCGGGACCATGGCCCTGCCCAAGCGGCGCGACTGGCCCGGTCTTCTCCTTTTGGGGCTGACCGGGGTCTTCGGATACAACGCCTTTTTCTTCGCGGGCCTCAAGACCGTGCCCGCCAGCCGGGCCGCGCTCATCGTGGCCGCCATCCCCACGGTGGTCTCCCTGTATGCCGGGCTGGCCCTGGGCGAACGCTTCGGCCCCTGGCGCGTGCTGGGCATCATGCTGTCGTTTGCCGGGGTGGGCATGGTCCTGTCCGGCGGCGACCCGGCGGCGTTGCTGCACGGCGGGGCCAGCCCCGGCGATCTGCTCATCCTGGGCTGCGTGGCCTGCTGGTCGGCCTACACCCTGGCCGGACGGTCGGTCATGGCCCGGGTGTCCCCGCTTTCCGCCGTCACCTGGTCCTGCCTTGTGGGCGGGGCCCTGCTTTTTCCCCCGGCCCTGGGCGGCGGACTTGTTGCGGACATGGCCCGGGCCAGCCTTGCGGACTGGCTGCACCTGGCCTTTTTGGGCGTCATGGCCACGGGATACGGATTTTTCTGGTATTATGAAGGGATACAAACGCTTGGGGCCTCCCGGGCCGGAATCTACATCAACCTCGTGCCCGTGGTGGCCGTGCTGCTCGGCGTCGCGGCCCTGGGCGAACCCCTGGGCTGGCCCCTGGCCGCAGGCGGGGCCATGGTCCTTTCCGGGGTGCGGCTGGCCCAGAAAAAGGAACAGCCGGGAGACGCCAGACGCCCCCCGGCCTGATTTAGGCCCGGCGCCTCCAGACGCCCCGGTCCCAGCCGCATCTTAAGCGTTCATCTCGGCAATGAGTTGCTCCAGGCGGTCGGCCAGTCCAGACATATCAGTGATGGCCGCCATGGACGTATCCATGGCCTGGGCTGTCTGGGTGGAGATCCTGTTGATCTCCTCCGTGGCCCGGGTGACCTCCTCCGAGGCGGCGGACTGCTGCTCCGAGGCCGTGGCGATGCCCTGCACCTGATCAGCGGCGTTCTCGGCCATATGCACGATGCCCGCCAGGGCCTCGCCCGATTCCTTGGCCAGGGCGGCGCTTTTCTCCACGGCCTCGGCCGCCAGTCGGCTTTCCTCCACACTGACCTGGGCCGCGTTCTGGATGGCCGAGATGGCCTGCCCCACCTCATCCGTGGCCTGCATGGTCTTCTCCGCCAGCTTTCTGACCTCGTCGGCCACCACCGCAAAACCCCGCCCGGCGTCGCCGGCCCGGGCGGCCTCAATGGCGGCGTTTAAGGCCAACAGGTTGGTCTGGTCGGCGATGTCCGAGATGACCCCCAGGATGTTCCCGATGCTCTCGGCCTGACGCCCGAGCCCGGCCATGTTGTCCCGCAGGGCCTTGGCCCGGGTCTCGACCTGCCCGATGGCCGCCACAGCCGCATCCACGACCTCCGCCCCCCGTCTGGCCTTGGCCCGGGTCTCCTCGGTGAGCCGCGACGCCTCGGCGGCGTTTTTCGCCACCTCAAGCACTGTGGCGTTCATCTCCTCCATGGATGTGGCCGTCTCCTCCGCCCGGTCCTTCTGGATACGGGCTCCTTGCCCCGATTCCTCGACCTGCCGCGTCAGGTCGTCGGCGGCGGCGGACAGGCGTTTGGCGATCTCGTCCGCGTTCTGGGCCAGGCGACTCATGGTGCGCTGGGCGCTGCGGATCTCCGTCTGGTCGGACACCACCTCGAAGGCCCCCACCACCCGGCCCGTCGAGTCCAGGATGGGCACGGCGTCATATCGGATGTCCATGTCCGCGGCGGCCGGATGGGCATCGGTTTCCGACACGGCCGCGACCTGGCTCTGCATGGCCCGCTTCCCGGCGCATTGCGGCGTGCCGCAATCCCCGGTACGGAAATGGTCCTGGCACAGGGTTCCGGCGAGCCGTTGCGGGGAGATGTTGCCCAGGGCCGCCCCGGCCTTGTTCATGAACAGGATGCGCAGTTCGCTGTCCACGGTCATGGCCGGCATGGGCATGTTGTCCAGATATCCGGTCAAAACCCCGGCCAGCCCGTTGGCTCCGTCTAAAAGCGTGGCATAGGCCCCGGTGAAACGCGCGGCATCCGCACGCCGCGTGAGCCTCCCCAAGGAGACGTCCCGGGCCACATCCTCGAACTCGGCCATGAGCGCCCGCAGGCTGTCGGCGACTTGGCCCATGGCCCGGGCTACCTGGCCAACCTCGTCGTTTTGGCGAATGTCCAGGTCGCCGTCCAGGTTCCCGTTGGCCAATTCCCCGGCAAAACGGCGCACCCTGGACAGGGGCCGGACAATGCCCAGAGTGATCCACACGGCGAGCATGGCGGCCACCACCACGGCCACGGCCGAATAGACATTGGCATCCGTCTCGGCCCTGGCGCGAACCGCCTCGAAGGCCGCCTGCGCCGCCACGCTTTCCGCACGCAGGCTGCCCAGGATCTTCTCCAGAAGGCCGATGGACTCCTCGCGGTTCAAGCGGGTCTCCTCGATTCTGCCTTCCAGTTCCCCTGTCTGATCCACCTGTTCCCGGGCGTTCTTCAAAAACGGCACCAGATCGTTCTCAATGCCCCTGAAATATCCATCGTAGGTTTTCTCAAATTTCTGCAAGTCGGCGCGCTCTTCAGGGGTGTCTACGATATCCGCCAGCCGAATCAGATCCTTACTCATTTCATGTTTGAAATCTTTGAGATCCTTTTCTGTCTCCTTGAAATTCCGATTAATGATTACGTCGGCGGCGATAGTGTACAGGGACTGAAGACGAGCTGCCGTCTCCATAATACTCACTGCATCACTTGATCTGCGTATCGACTCATCTTGAAGCTCGCCAAGCCTGTCCAGCGATTTCATTTGCATGACCACCAGGAAAATGAAGACCCCGGACACCGCCGCAAAACCCAGCCCCAGTTTCAGTCCTATTGGTAAGTTATTGATCGCTCTCATTGATTCCCTCTCGATACAGGCCGTTTCTCCCGGAGAGCCCGGTGGACATCTGAAAAAAATTCTTTGCAAAGGACTCTATTTGGCTTTTCCGTCTGAAACAACAAAAATATGCAAAGCCTTGGCATATCCCGTATCGCCCGACGCCCCACCGGGACGGGACGGCTTGACGGCCCCCCTCCCCCGCCCCGTCTCGAGGTGCGTTCAGTTGTTTCCGACATGGTTATAAGCAGTAACACCATGAATTTATACTTTTTATTCACAATACAACATACTTGTTTTTTGTGAACGCCACACGAGACAGCCGCATCCCCGGTCCCGTTTCGTCTTGACTTCCCCCTCGCCCGGGGCCACCACAAGGAACACATTGGCTCCTTCGCAAAATCCCCGCAAGAGGTGCACCATGACCCCGACGCGCAAAAAAATCCTGGCCCTGGTCCTGGTCCTTCTCGCCCTGATCGGTTCCGCCGCCCTGCTCGTGCGGCTTCTGATCGACCCGGCCGCCTTCGCCCCCATCGTGGTCGGGTTCGTGCACCGGACCACGGGGCTGTCCCTGACCATCACCGGCGGCATGGGATTGACCTTCTTTCCATGGCCCGGGGTCGAGATACGCGGCGCAAGCCTGTCCGATCTGCCGGGGTTTCCCGGCGAGCCCTTCGCCAGCGTGGAGGCGGTGGACGTCAAGGTGCGGCCCCTGGCCCTTTTGCGCGGCGAGCTTGAGGTCGAGGGCCTGCGTCTTGCGGGCCTGCGGGTCCATCTGATCCGGGAGAAGGATGGCCGGGAGAACTGGAAGGCCCTGCCCATCGCCCGGGTGTCGGTGGAAAAGGACCAGGTGGTGGTGGTCAAGACCGACGGCCAGAGCACCTCGTTCCGGTATCTGGTGCAGACGGCGAAAGTGACGGACGCGGCGGTGTCGCTCGAGGACCGGGCCGCCGGGACCGCGTTCTCGGTGACGGACGTGGACATCCGGGCCGATGACATCCGCCCCGGACGGGCCTTTGCCGCCCGGGTGTCCCTGGCCGCCGCGTCCGTGAAACCGGAGCTTGCCGCCACGGTGGAGCTTTCCGGCCAGTCCATGGTGGATCCCCAGGCCATGCGTTTCGCCGTACACGACGCCGCGCTTCGCCTGACGGGCCGGGCCACGGGTCTGCCGTTTGCCGCCTTCGCCCTGGAAGGCCGGGGAAGCCTGGACTTCTCCGGCGAGGCCAACCACCTCGCCGGGCGCGACCTGTCCCTGTCCGGCACGGTCTCGGGCGGCAGCTTCCCCGCGGACGGACTCACGGCCACGCTGACCGCGGCCTTCGACCTGGACTCCGGCCAAGGGACGCTGTCCTGCCCGAAATTCTCCCTGGCCCTGCCCCAGACCGGTTTTTCAGCCACGGGCACAGCCGAGGCCTCGCAACTGCAGACCCCCCCCCGGGGCGCCCTGTCCCTGACCGCCCCGCCCAGCGACCTCAAGTCTCTTATGGCAAGGTTCGGCTCGCCCCTGCCGTCCCTTGCGGACAAAAACGCCCTGTCCAAGGTGGGGTTTACCCTCCATGCCGCCTTTCTGGAAAACGCCCAGGCCCGCCTGGAGGCCGAGGTCTCCCTGGACGGCTCGCCCGTCCGGGTCACGGCCCAGTCCACCACCTCCGGCCCTCTGCGCATGACGGCGGCCGTGGCCGTCAAGAGCCTGGCCCTGGACGGCTACCTGCCCAAGGACGGCACCGGCTCAGCCAGCCCCGCCCCTGGCGCGCAGGACGGCCCGCCCGCCTTCCCCGGCCAGGGCGAGACCATCGACCTGCGCCTGACCGCCGAGCGGCTGGAGGTGAAAAAGCTCTCCCTCACCGGCCTCGACCTCTCGGCCTCCCTCGGCCACGGGGTGACCGAGGTGAGCCGCTTCACGGTCGGCCTGGCCGGGGGCAGCCTGTCCGGAAGCCTGCGGGCCGAAACCACGCCCGCCCATCCCCTGGCCCTGCGCCTGGAGGGGAAAAACCTGGCCGCCGCCCCCCTGCTCATGGCCCTGATCGGCCGGGCCCCGCTGACGGGCACGGCGGCCGTGACCGCCGACCTGACGGCCAAGGCCCCGGATCAGGCCACGCTGCTGCGCACCCTGTCCGGCAAGGCCGCCCTGTCCCTGGCCAACGGCCGCATCCTGGGCCTGAACCTGTCCCCGGAGATTCTCTCCTCGCCCATGCGGCTCTTGAACTTCGGCCTGGGGGGCGGGGACGAGGCCGCCCAGGGCGGCGGTTCCGGAACCCAGGTTTCCTCGGCCCGGCTGTCGGCGACCATCCAGAACGGCCGGGCGACCACCAAAGACCTGCAGGTGCTGGCCCCGCCCCACACGGTCACGGGCCAGGGCACGGTGGATTTGCCTGCCAATACCCTGGACATGCGCCTTCTGGCCCACGTGTCCGGGGTGGCGGACATCCCCGTGGCGGTCACGGGCAGCCTCGACTCCCCCACGGTGACCCCGGACCTGGCGGCCATTCCGGCCGGGGCCGTGACCGGCGCGGCGGGCGCGGCGCTCAAGGCGGTCACCGACCCGGGCGGCGCGGCCAAGGGCCTCCTGGACGCCTTCAACCCGCTCAACCTGCTGCCGGGTCAGAAGAAAAAATAATTTCCCGAACGCAATACGCGGGGGGGGCAGTGGCGGAAGCCTGGAACATCAAACGGAGGGGCGACCAGGATCCCTGCCGCCTGGACGCTCTCGGCTGTCCAACGGGATGCACTCCGACTGTGACGACAAATCAAACTCTCATGTGGCGTTCACAAAAAAAACATGCATGTTTTTTGTGAATACAAACCATACATTCAAAATGTTGCTGCTTGCTAAATCTTCGCGGAAAGAACCGAGCGCAACACGAGGCAGACAATCCCCTGGAGGGAACTGTACGGAATGTGTCCCTGCTGATACGGGCCATGAGGGGCAGGCAATACTCGATATCCGGCCTCAATGGCGGCAGAGCCCGTGAGGCATCCACGCGATGCAAACATATGGCCAAGAGACGTGTCGACACAACTTAATAATGCAATACTTGAAACTTCGTCGCGACACTTTCCAAAACTTCTTTCGGGTTATTGGGAAAGGGAAAATCTCTCAGAAAGAAAAAGTCGTCATTCCTGTGACTGACGACATCATAGCCATAGTTCGCCAGATGCGCCCTTACCCGCATCTTCTTGTCGACGACATGATTGTGCTCAATGGTCATCAGAGAAATTTTATACTTCTCAAGGTCCATGCTGCCGAGAACATCCATCTCTGCCCCCTCCACATCAAGGGACATGTAGTCAATCTCCCTGGGGACATTGAATCTGTCCATCAACTCCGTAGGGTTGATGGTATCGACGCTTATCATTTGTTTTGTTGCGTTAATTCTATTACTTGAATTGGAGTCTGAATTGATATATTCCTCAATGGAGCTTAGACCATGAGCATCCGCAAACTGCAATGATATGCGACTGATGGGCCATAGTGCAGAATTAATGCATACAACATTCCTTTCTTTACATAAATTTTCAAAGTAGCGCGGATTCGGTTCTACGCAAAGTCCGGTCCAATTGAGGCGCTTCTCCAGGTAAAGCGTATTGCTTATCAGCACCCCGTCAAAGGCCCCAAAGTCGAGAAAAAATCCAGGCGAGCGCTGGTTAAAAACTTCAGCGACCCACATGTCCTGCCCTATATGCGAAGAATATCCATCGTTGTGAACCACAAGTTTCTCCAGAAGTTAGTGTTCGTGCTCACATGGATCCGGAGGCTTCAGCCCCCGGGAAAGTATCGCAGACCTACGGTTTTTTGGCCACCACTTCCAGTTCCACCAGCACGTCCTTGGGCAGCCGGGCCACCTCCACGCAGGACCGGGCCGGATAGGGCGGAGTGAAATACGAGGCATAGACCTCGTTAATGCGGGAAAAATCGTTCATGTCCTTGATAAACAGCGTGGACTTGACCACATGCTCGAGCCCCAGTCCGGCCGCTTCGAGCACGGCCTGCACGTTTTTGAGGCTCTGGTGGGCCTGCTCCACCACCCCGCCGTCCACGATGCCGCCCGTGGCGGGGTCCGTGGGGGTCTGGCCGGACACGAAGAGCAGATCCCCGGCCCACACGCCCAGGGAATAGGGGCCGATGGCCTTGGGGGCCTTGTCCGCGACCACGATCTTTTTCTCAGCCATCACCGCACTCCTTGTTCATTGCGCCGCGCCTTGGGCCTGGGGTTTCCCCCCGGGACGCTTGCGTTTGGGTTCCCACTTGGCGATCATCTGGCCCACGCTCTCCACCTGGGCCGGTTCCATCACGGCGAAGATCCGGTCGCGCACGGCCTGGGCGTATTTCTGATCTTCCTCGGGGATGTTCCCGGCCCGTACGGCCAATTCGGCCCAAAAAAAGGCCTTCATGTCGTTTTTGGCCACGCCCTGGCCGGAAAAATAAAGCTCGGCCAGAAGCGCCTGGGCCTGGGGTTTTCCGAAAAGGGCCGCCTCCTGGAGCCATTTGGCCGCCTCGTCGAAATTCTGGGCCACGCCCTGGCCGTGAAAATAGAGCTTGCCCAAAAGATATTGGGCGTCGAGGGAGCCGCGATCCGCCGCCCGGCGAAACCACTCGGCGGCCTTTCCCTGGTCCTGGGGCACGCCCTGGCCGGCGTAATACATGGCCGCCACCTGGTTTTGCACGGTGACGTCCCCGGCCTCGGCCAGGGGCAGAAATTCCCGAAACGCCGTGGAATAGTCGCCCTCGCGATAGGCCCGCTTGCCCTCTTCCAGCCCGGCCTGGGCCGGGGGGCCCGGAAACGCGGCGAGATACGCCAAAAGGACCGCGCCGAAAACGTACCGGACGCTCCTGGAGGATACGAAAAATTGCCTCATGGCCGGTTCAGCACTCCGTGGATTTATCCAGGGAACCGCTTGCCGCCCCGGCCCCCACGATGAAGTGGCGGTAGATGAAGACCGACACGGGCACGCCAAGCAGCATGCCCCACAATCCGAAAAAGACGTGGCCGAGATAGACGATGATCAGGATCAACAGCGGACTGATCTTGAACACCACGGAGATGATCCGGGGATTTAAGACGTAGGCCTCGAAAAGATGGACCAGCACGATCATGCACAAGGCCCAGAAGACCAGGACCGGACCATCGGAATTGAAGGCCACAAGCAGGATGGGCACCGAGGAGATGAACACCCCCAGGACCGGGATCAGGCCGCAGAAAAAGACCATGGTGCACAACAGCACGATGGGATGGATGCCCAACACCCACAATCCCACAGCGGTCAGCAGGGTGTTGGCCAGGGCGATGAGCATCTGGGCCTGAAAGGCCGTGCCCACTGTCAGGGCGAACTGGGCCACGCTGTCGGCCATGATCTCGTAGAAATCCTTGAGCTTGGAGTGGCGCAGGGCGGCGGTCTGGCGGCGCAGGGCCGGGAAATCAAGCAGGATGAGAAAGCTGAAAAGGGTGCCCAAAAGGAAATAGGACACATAGCTGGTGACCTGGTTGAACCAGGTGACCACCAGGTTGAAAAGTCCCTCCAGGTCCGTGCCCGCGATGTGCTCCACGGACAGATACTTCTTGATGCGGATCACCGGCACGGCCATGTCCGGCGACTGTACCGCGGTTTTGTCCAGAAACTGGGACAGCTTGTCTATCATCTCCGGGAGTTTCTGCACGAAGGACCGGGTCTCGAAGACCAGTTTCGGCAGCACGAAGGACAGGATGGTGACGATCACGGCCAAGAAGATCAGATACACGGCCACGGTCCAGGCCACGCGGTGGATCCGGGTCCGGGAGCACAGCCAGTGGATGACGTTGTTGAAGGTGAAACACAGGATAAAGGTGATAAAAAGCAGGCCGAAAAGGCCATAGGCCCGGGCCACGTAGACCAGGGCGAAAAAAAGAACCCAGATGAAGATCATCTTGTTGGTTCGGATGAACTGGGCGATGTCGAAGGACATGGCGTTTCCTATCATACTGCCGGTTACCAGACAATAACGGCGAATACGCCTGAAGATCCCGCTGGGGAGGCCACTCCGGGATCATCCCCATCCCTGCCTCGATCAAACACTACGTTTTTCCGGCGGTTGCCATGCGACAGGGGGTGTCCCGGGGTGAAAGGTCTTTTTTTCACCATGGCCTTGCGGCCAGGGCGCGACAGGGACGGCGATCACCCTGCGGACGGCGGCTCTTTGCGGCCCTCGATGCCGGCGAAGGCGTTGTGGTTGTGGATGGACTCGTGACTCTCCACCTCCACGGAAAACCAGGCCACGCGCGGGTGCCCCGACAGGGCCTTGGCCACGGCCCGGGTCACGTCTTCCACAAAGGTCGGCTTGGCGAAGGCCGCCTCGGTGACGAATTTCTCGTCCTCGCGTTTGAGCAGGGCATACACCGGGGAGGACGCCGCGCCCTCGGCGATCTCAATAAGCTCCTCCAGCCACACGAATCCCCGCCCCCGGCAGCGGATGCGCACCACGGCCCGCTGGCTGTGCGCCCCCTGGTCGGAAATGGCCAGGGAGCACGGACACACGGTCATCACCGGCACGTCCACGCCAAGGGTCAGGGTGAAGGCCTCGCCCGAAAGCTCACCAGACACCATGCACTCGTAATCGAGCAGCCCCGTGGCCCCGCTCACCGGAGCGGCCTTTTTGGCGAAATAGGGGAATCGGAAGGTCAGGTGGGCGTTCCCGGCCTCCAGACGGCGGGCCAGGTCCAGAAGAAGCACCTTGAAGGCCCCATAATCCAGAACCCCGGCCCAGCTTTCCAGGGCCTCCACGAAGCGGCTCATGTGGGTGCCCTTGAAATCCGCGGGCAGATCCACGGACAGTTCCACGCTGGCCACGGTTTGCTGCCTCCCGCGTTCCCGGTCCCGAACCAGCAGGGGAAGCTTGATGCCCCGAATCCCCACCCTGTCCAGGGGAATGGGCACCTCGGCGGGCCCGCTCTGCACGTCTTGCATGTCAGCTCCCGGTTTCACATTCTCGAGGAGGCGGGAGGGACGATCCGGAACTGTCGCAAAAGCCCCCTGCCCGGCCCCGGCTTGGGCAGGGATACCCCACAATCTCCCCGGGATCGACCCCAGGCCGCCGCCCCCCGCGTCAGGGGGCGGTGGCCGGAGAAAAAGCATCCAACGGATTTATTTCATGAAATTGCGCTTGCGACAGGGCAGATGCAGGATTTTTTCGCGAAACAAAGCCCCACGTTATGGAAGAAAACGCCCCCCGAATCGGCGTCCCGGATCGAAACGGTCAGTCTGGGGTCCGGCCCAGGCCTCCCGGACAGGGCGGACAAGCGGCCAGCCCGGGGCCCGGCCCGCGTCCCATGGCCGGACTAGACGATGTCCTGGCCGGTGGTGGTCAGGGTCAGTTTGCCGTGCTTGACGCCCTTGGTGGAGATGAGCTTTTGCGACAGCTTCTGGATCTGCTCGCCTGGGCCACGCAGGATGAGCACCTCCAGGCAGTTGTGGTGATCCAGATGCACGTGCAGGGCCGACAGGATCAGGTCGTGGGTCTCGTGCTGGATCTCCGTGAGGCGCTGGGCCAGGTCGCTTTGGTGGTGGTCGTAGACCAGCGACAACACGCCCGCGATCTCCCGGTCGGTCTGCTCCCATTCCTTTTGCACCAGCACGTTGCGGATGAGGTCGCGGATGGCCTCGGAGCGGGTCTGGTAGCTTTTGTCCTGGCACAGCAGGTCGAACTTCTCCAGCAGTTCGGAGTTGAGCGACACGCCGAAACGGATGGTCTTGCCCATGTCTGGTCCTCCGGCGACCCTAACGGGTCAGTTCCCACAGGTTGACGGTGGTCTGGTAATGCTGAAACGGCACCTTGACCGCATACAGGCGCGTGACCTGGAAACCGGCTGCCTGAAATCCGCCCCATACCGGCTCGGACACCTGGCGCTCGGGCTCGGCCAGCCAGATGCGCCCGCCCGGGGCCAGAAGCGAGGCGAAAAGCGGCGTCAGGGGGGCGTGGAAGCGGGTTTCGTACAGGATGTCGCTGCCCCACACAAAGGAAAAGGAACCCGGTCGAAAGGCCGGGGCGCGCCAATCCATGCGCGTGTAAAGGGGAATGGTCGAAAGATTGCGGACGGCGTTTCCCCTGGCCTGGGCCACGGCCCGCCATTCGTAGTCCATGGCCGCCACCCGGGCCCCGGCCGCCGCCCCGGCCATGGCCGAGAGTCCCAGGCCGCAGCCCAACTCCAGACACAATGCGCCGGAAATGTCCGGGCTTTTGGCGAAAAGCCATTGGCACAAAAGCAGGCTGGCGGGCCACAGCTCGGCCCAGTAGGGCATGCGCTCGTCCTCGCCGAAATCCTCATCCCCCACCCGCGCCCACAGCGCCTCCATGTCCTCTTCCCGGGTCAGGCGAAAGACCCGGCCGCCCATATGGACGTCCAGCACGCCGTCGACCCACTTGGGCGGCGGACCGTGAAAGACGGGCGAAAATCCCGCCGGAATCCTGGGAGGAAATGCCTCAAGCGCGTTTTTCATGGCGTATCGCCCTGGAAATCACCTTTTTTCCACCAATACGGCCAAACTATGGCGCACGAATGGGGCCGATGGGTCAAAAAGGTGTTACCCTCAAAACCGCATTCGTGCAAGCATCGCCCCATGCGGCCGTGCCCCCCTCCGGGCGGCCGCCACCCCGGGCGGCGACCCGGAGGCCGTTGACGGCCGCATGAGGCATGGCCCTCGCGGGTTGTGTTTTTTTGTCCTCTTGATACAACCCCTTCCAATGCCCGGGCGCGCCGCGTCCACTCTTGCCCGGGTCTGGCCAACCATCGAGGAACCCTATGAAACCGTCCCCTGCCTTCGCGTCGTTGATTGTCAAAACAACATGCGCCGTCCTGTGCCTCGGCGCTTTTCTCCTGGCCCTGCCGATCCGCCAGGCCGAGGCCATGGCCAAGCGACCGCCCAAGACCCCGGCCATGGAGCAGGCCGACACCCTCATGCCCGAGACCCTGAAGCTCGATGTGGACCGCATGGCGGGAGAATATCGGGAACTCAAGGGCCGCCTGATCGAGGCGGACAACCAGGTTCTCGACCTGGAGCGCCGCATGGCGGCCGAGACCACCCAGGCGGGCAAGGACGCCCTGGCGTCCCTGCACGCGGACGCCAAGGCCGAGCAGGCCCGGCTCATTCAGGAGGCCGAGGAGAAAAAAATCGAGCTCGATTACATGCGTGAAGTGCTGAAGGCCAAGATCAAGGAATATCGGGACTAGCCGTCCGTACGCACGGCCCCATCCCCTTTCGGGACAGGGCCGTGGTCCCTTGCCTCTCCCCGGAATCCGCGCCCCTGGATTTCGGGGAGAGGTGCTGTCCGGCGGCCTGTCGGGGCACGGCCCCGGGCCGCACGCTCCCCGCGCCGGGACAACCGCCCGCCTGCGGCAGGTCACTGCGGGGACACGGACGGCAGGCAGGTCGCCCGCCCTATGCGCCTGCATCCTTGAGAATCTTCATGACCGCGTCCCTTCGCAGTTCGAGAATCAGCATGAACACCTCGCTGCCCTTGTGCCGCCTCTCCCACCATTCGGGATCGGCCAGGGCCAGAATGGCGTCGGCCGCCGCCTCGCGCTTGTCGCGCGGCACGGCGCGCAGCCGGGTCAGGCACATCTCCCGGGCGTCGGCCACCTTGTCCGTCCGCGTGAGCAGATCCTCGCTGTATTTTTTCACCGGCGTCTCCACGTCAGTCAGGGTTCGGGGCTTCCCGGGGCCATCGAAGGGGCTCGCCCGCATGCACCGCGCATCGGCGTCGCGGCTGGCGTCTCCAAAGAATACGCCAGGATGAGGAAGAAAACATTTTTCAACACATTCACACGACCCCTCTTTTCATAAGGATTCGACAGGCCGCAGTGTCGCATCCCGAACGGGATGGCAGCATTCCCCCTTGTCCCGGGGGACATATTGCGGCACAAGGGGCATACGCCATGACGGTTCCTCCTCGGATAAGGTTGTGGCCAGGCCCGGCAGGGAACGCCGACCCTGCCGGGCCGCTTTATCCCCACCGCCGCATGGTTCGTTTTGCGCCGGGCCAAACGCCGCCGATCTGTGCCCGGAACCTATATTTATTCGGATTGTTCCCCCTGAAAGTCGTGCGCCGGACTTTCCATACGCAACGCTAGGCCGCATGGCGCGGCGGGTTTTTCGCCAGATAGACCGGAACCGCCGCCAGGGCCGTCAGCCCGGCAATGTACAAAAAAGCCTGGGAATACCCGCCGGTGTGGGCCTTGACAAAGCCCATGGCGTACGGCCCGACAAAACCGCCCAGGTTGCCCAGGGAATTGATCAGGGCGATGCCTGCGGCAGCGGCCTGCCCCGTGAGGAAGGTCGTGGTCAGTCCCCAAAACGGCGCAATCGCCCCCCAGATGCCCATGGCCGCGAGCGAGGCCCCGGCCACGGCCCAGGCCAATCCATGGCCGAGGCTTAAAAGCAGCATGCCGAGCAGGCACAGCCCAAGCGACCCTAAAATATGCCAGCGCCGCTCGCCGCGCCGGTCCGAACTGGCCCCGATGCCCACCATGCCGCCCATGGCGCAGGCATAGGCGGTCATCACCAGCAGGCTGACGCGCATGGGGTGATCCTGCCCCGGGCCGAGGATGTCCGCGAATATCTGCGGCAGCCACATCACCAGGCCGTACATGGCCACCACCACGCAAAAATACACGAACCCCCAGGTCCAGACGGCCCGGCTCCACAGTCCGTGTCGCAGATCGGACAGATGTCGGCGGGCGATGGCCTGCCGCTCGGCATCAATGGCCAGGGTGAGCGCCTGCCGTTCGTCGGGGGTGAGCCAGACGGCGTCCCCTGGTTCGGAAGGCAGGCGGAAAAAAAGAACCACGCCGAGGACCACGGCCGGGAGGCCCTCCAGGAGAAACAGCCATTGCCAGCCCGAAAGGCCGAACATCCGGTGCATCTCCAATATCCAGCCCGACAGGGGGCTGCCTATGAGTCCGGCCAACGGCGTGGCGGTCATGAACAGGGCCACGGCCCGGGCCCGGTGGGCCAGGGGAAACCAGGCGGTGAGGTACAAGATGACGCCGGGGAAAAACCCGGCCTCGGCCACGCCCAGCAGAAGTCGCAAAATGGCGAAGCTCGTCGGCCCGGCGGACAAGGCCAGGGCCACTGTGGCCAGGCCCCAACTGACCAGGATGCGCGAGAGCCAGATGCGCGCCCCCACCCTGGCCAGGATCAGGTTGCTTGGGATCTCGAACAGCACGTAGCCCAGAAAGAAAATGCCCGCCCCCAGGCCGTAGGCCGTCTGGGACAACCCCAACTCCTCGTTCATGCTCAGGGCCGCGAAGCTCACGTTGATCCGGTCGAGATAGGCGACCACGTAGAGGAGCATGAGAAACGGCAAAAGCCTCCATCTTGCCTTGCGTATGGCGGAATCGAGGGGGGTGGAGGCCACGGAAGGCTCCTGTGCGGCGTGGCCGCCGGGTGAGTCAGTTGCGCCGGGGGGGGACGAGACGGAGGGCGGGCGGACGCGCCCACCGGCCCTTCTCCGGCCACGGCGTTCAGAGACGGCATCCCCTTGTGCCACTGTCTTGCCGCAGCCGCAATGGCCCCCCGGGATTTCGCCTCGCCCGACGCATTGCCGGACGCGCCAGGGGGGCGCTTCAATGACGACTGAAAATGACCGCTTCAGGTAGCACATGACGTGACCGGCCCGGGGACATGGCCAGGGGAGCCCTGGCCCGCGAGGGCGACACGCGCGAGGGCGTCGCTTGCCACACGGCCGGATTTCGCGGCACAGTGATTGACCGGCCTGACCGGCTAGGTCGGCCTGGCCGGGGACTGCCCGGAAGATGTCCGGGACGTTTGGAGACGCCGCACCGACGGGGCGCGACGCCGCACCCTGCGACACCGGAGGAATGTATGAAAATCGCATTGTTGGCCCTGGCGCTGTGGTGCTGTCTTGTCTGCCCGGCACAGGCCGGGAAGCCCCTGGTCGGCTTCATCACCGGTACCCCGGGCCTGGGAGACGCCTCGTTCAACGACATGGCCCACCAGGGCATCCGGAAGGCGCAGCAGGACTTCGGATTCGATCTGGAGGTTCTGCAGCCGAAGGTCGACGGCCAGGCCGACGCCGAGCAGGTGCTGCACCTCGTGGACCGGGCCGGGGTGATCGTCCTGCTCGGCGGGCAACACCTGGAGCTCGCCAGGTCGGCGGCCCTGGAGCATCCCGAAAAGACGTTCATTCTGGTGGACGTCCCGTGCGAAGGCGTCGCCAACATGTCCTCGGTCATGTTCAGCCAACATGAAGGCGCCTTCCTTGCCGGGGCCTTGGCGGCAAGCGTGAGCGCCACAGGGAAGATCGGCTTCGTGGGCGGGGCCGAGATCCTTCCGGTGAAGGCCTTCGAGCAGGGCTACCGGGAAGGGGCCGCCTACGTTAAACCCGGCACAACGGTCCTGGTGGCGTACGCCTCGCCGGGAAACGATTTTTCCGGGTTCAACGATCCCGACAAGGGCTACCGCATGGCCATGGACCAATACGAACAGGGCGCGGACATTGTTTTTGCCGCAGCCGGGCGGACCGGTCTCGGCGCGATACAGGCGGCTTCGGATTCCGGCAGGCTGGTGATCGGGGTGGATTCGGATCAGGACGCCCTGGCCAAGGGAACCGTCCTGACCAGCGTGATCAAACGGCTCGATACGGCTGCCTACACCGAAATCAAAAAGGTGATGGACAAGGCCTTCGTCCCGGGCCCGAGCTCGTATGGTCTCAAGGACGGCGGGGTGGGGCTGAGCGACATGGCGTACACGCGGCGCATGGTGCCGGATGCGGTCATGAGCATGCTCGCCGAAATCAGGGAGAAGATCATCGCGGGTGAGATCAAGGTGACCAACGCCATGGTCCGGGAGTGATGCCCGCCCGGCCGGGGCTGGGCGGCCGACGTTTTCCCCGACGGCGGCCGGGGGGAGCGTCCCTTTGACGGCGGCCTGCGGGCCTGCCGTGCGGATCGCGGCAGGCCCGGCAATGGCGCACGGCAGCCCAACAAACCGAAAAAACGTGCATTTTCAAAGCCTGCGAACGTACCTTCCCGGGATGCGACGCTCGTGTTTCGTCCGGCACTTCCCGTTATGGCGCAGCGAACAGCAACACCTTGAATTTTATTATTTTATTCCACAAAAAAACATGCACGTTTATTTGTGGACGCCACGCTAGTCGTCAAGATGCTTCTCGACCCAGGACAGGGCGGCGGCGGCAGTGGGAAATCCCGTGGTGCTGGTCACGGCCATGATGGCGTGGCGGACATCGGCCGCCGTGGCCCCTGCCGCCAGGGCGCGCTTGGCGTGGCTTATGACCGATCCCTCCGAACGCATGGCCGTAGCCGCCCCGAGTTGGATGAGGCGCACGGTTTTTTCGTCCAGCGGCCCGGCCGAAGCCGCAGCCTGCCCCAGGGCCTCCACGGCGTTCATGAAGTCGGGGTGTTCCTCGCGCAACCGCTCATAGTGCTTGGGTTTGTCTTTGCCCATGTCGTTCTCCTTGCTGTGTTTGCCTGCGTATACACCAGATCCGCCCGCCCGGCCAGTCTTCAGCCCTCCCGCCCGGTGCGGGGATTGAAACCGCCTTGGCCCCACGGCATGCGCCGCAGTCTGGGGCCGGACGCGACGCTGGCCGTAAAAAACAGGGACACCCGCCGGATGTCCCTTTCCGTATCCTCAAACTGGCGACGCCAGCGGATTGCGCCGGACCCTGCCGGACGACCGACAGTCATTTTTCCCTGTTTTTTTGATGTGTTCCAGACCTTATCGGACGGCGCGAATCATGCGGTGGTGCGAGAGGGGGGACTCGAACCCCCACGCCGAAGCGCTGGATCCTAAATCCAGTGCGTCTACCAATTCCGCCACTCTCGCACGCGCGAAGCGGTTCCCTGTAGCGCATACGGCCTGGCCGGACAACTCTTAAAAAATGCCCCGGCCGCGAAAACGCCCCCTACAGGGCCGACAAAAGCAGTTCCAGCTTGGCCAGGACGTCCGCCGCGCCTGAGCCCAGAAGGCGGATCATGGGCTCCTTGCCCGCCTCGCCCGGGTCGCACACCGCGTCCACGGACCCCGGGTCGGGATGGGCCGAAAGCGCCGCATGGGTGCCCCATTCCAGGCTGCTCCCCTCGCGCTCCTTGACCTCCCGGGGTTCGTCGGCCCGGTCGAACCAGGCCGCCGTAAGCCCGGCCCGGGACAGGGCCGCCAGGGTGCGGGCGTTGTAGCGCACGTTGACCGCGCAGGCCACGCCCGGAACCACCGCCGCCGCCGCCAAAACCACCTTGGCCATATGCGAGGAGGCCCCGAAGGCCGGACCGGCCGGGATGTAGACCGCGCCGTCGCGGCCCCGGGTGATGCGCCCGGCAAAGGCCGCCACGTCGCCCACGGCCGCAGGCCAGGGCGCGGCCAGGGCCAGGTTCATGGACACCTCGGGCACAAGCGACGCCAGGCCCGGCATGGCCACAAGCCGCCGCGCCGCCTGGCGCAGTTCGTCCAGCACGAAGAGCCTGGCCCGGGTGCGCACATACGGGGCCAGATGATGCGGCGGCCCGGTCCCGGCCCCCAGGTCGTAGGCCGCGCGCAGGCACAACTGCAGATAGTCCCTGGCCTTGGTCACGGCCGTCTCCAGGTCCGCCCCCAGGGCCAGATGCGCGGCGATGGCCGCCGAGAGGGTGCAGCCCGTACCGTGGGTGTTTGTCGTGGCCACATGCGGCCGGGTGATCTCCACCTCGCGGCCGTCGGAAAAAACGAGCAGATCCGTGACCGCACCCTCCACGGGCGCGCCGTGGCCGCCCTTGAGCAGCACCGCGTCCGGCCCTTTGCGGCCCATGCCCCGCATGTCCAGGATGCGCCGGGCGGCCTGGACGGCCGATTCCCGGTCGCACACCGCAATCCCGGTCAATTCCAGGGCCTCGGGCAGATTGGGGGTGACCAGGGCAGCCAGGGGGATGACCCGCTCCCGCAGGGCGCTTACGGCCTCGGGCTCAAGCAGCCTGGCCCCGGACTGGCTGACGCACACGGGATCGACCACCAGGGGGATGTCCGCCCCGGCCAACCGGTCGGCCACGGCCTCGATGATGGGCGCGCAAAAGAGCATGCCGGTCTTGGCCGCCCGAATGGGAAAGTCGCGCAGCACGGCGTCGAGCTGGGCGGCCGCAAACTCCGGCGGCGGGGCGTGGATGCCGGTGACCGCCGTGGTGTTCTGGGCCGTCAGGGCGGTTATGACCGAAAGGCCGTAGGTTCCCTGCATCATGAAGGTCTTGAGGTCGGCCTGGATGCCCGCCCCGCCGCCGGAGTCGGAACCGGCCACGGTCAGGACGCAGGGCGGGGGGGATGTGGGTTGGGTGCGGTTCATGCGCCGGATTCCTCCTCAAGGCCTTCGTCGCTTTCGCGGATCTTCCTGATGCTTAAGCCGCTTCGGGCCAAAACCAGCACGCCCAGAAGCGTCACCGGGATGTATTGCAGCATGTGCAGCACCACCCCGGCGGCCAGGGCCTGTTCCTTGTCCACCCCGAAAAGCCCCAGGGCGAAGACCACCGCCGCCTCGAAGACCCCGAAGGCCCCGGGCGAGGACGGCATGGCCATGCCCAGGGCCGACAGGACGAAGACCGCCATGGCCTGCCCGGCCGTCAGGGGCATCTGGGCCGCCCACAGCAGGAAAAGATAGGTGACGGCCGCATAGAGCAGCCAGCACAGGGCCGTGTACAGCCCAAGCAGGACCAAAAAGCCCGGCGTCACCCCGTGCAGGATCTGCAGTTTGATGTCCGCCAGAAAGGCCGACAGCCGGGCCGAGGGCATGAGGTCGATGATCCGGCCCACCAGATTCGGAAAGGCCCGGACCATGAACAAGGCCGCCCAGATGCCGCCCACCACGGCGGCCAGGGGCACGAAGGCCAGATTGACCTTGAAATGGACCGCCACCACAAGACCCATGGCCAACAGGGCGTTGAGATCGAAAAAACGCTCCCAGAAGACCATGGTCACGCCCTTGGACAGGGAGAACCCGCCCGCCCGGCGCAGGTAAAAGGCCTTGGCCAGTTCCCCGAGCTTGGCCGGGATGATGTTGTTGATGGCCATGCCCAGGAAAAAGGCCTTGGCGCACAGCCACACCCCGGCCGAATAGCCGGTGAGGAAGTTGAAGCGCAGGGCCATGGCCCCATAGCTCACGAATGAAAAGGCGGCGGTGAAAAAAAGCGGCCACAACGCGTAGCCGACCAGGGCCTGCCACAGGAGGGCGAAATCGATCCCCCAGAAGGCATAGACCAGGCAGGCCGCCACCAGCCCGAAACGCAGGGCGAAACTGACGGTTTTTTTTACGAGCATGCGTCTTTTTCCGTGGATGCGGCGTCCCTGGGCATAACCCGCCGGGAAACCGCCGCGCCCCGGCTAGCGGTTGCGTCCTTAAAAAATACGGGTGTATCTTTTAAGAAAAAAATATTTCACCCTGTTGCTGCATCAGTCATGTCCGCCCATGTCGAGGACATGACCCTCATGTTGCGCCCGGTACTTTCCGTTATGGTGCATCAAGCAGCAACATCTTCAATTTGTGAAGTATATTCACAAAAAGCAAAATTTTTTGTGAACGCCACCCTAGCGGTTGAACTTCTCCTGGAGCCGGAAACGCAGGTGCGTGAAGCGTTTTTCGGAACCGGATTTCCCAAGGCCTACGGCCAGGGCCCGCTTGGGGGCGATGAGCACCGCCAGCTTTCTGGCCCGGGTCAGGGCGGTATAGATCAGGTTGCGCCGCAGCATCACGTAGTGCTGGGTCAAAAGCGGCGTCACCACGGCCGGATATTCGCTGCCCTGGGACTTGTGCACGCTCACGGCGTAGGCCGGGCTCAGCTCGTCCAGGTCCGTACGGTCATAAGCCACGTCCCGGCCGTCGAAATCCACCAGAAGCTCCCCTTCCTCGGCATCCACGGCGGTGATGAACCCCAGATCGCCGTTGAACACGTCTTTTTCATAGTTGTTGCGGGTCTGGAGCACCTTGTCGCCGCGCCTGAAAATCACGCTGCCCCGGACGATCTCCGGCCCGGCAGGATTGAGCCTGGCGCGCAGGGCGTCGTTTAAGGCCATGGTCCCCACCTCGCCCTTGTGCATGGGCGAGAGCACCTGGATGTCGCGCACCGGGTCCAGGCCGAAGGACCGGGGGATGCGCTCGCTCACCAGTTCCACAATCTTGTCCTTGACCGCCGCCGGATCGTCCATCTCCACCCAGAAAAAATCCGAGTCCTCCGGGTGGTCCCGCTCCTGCAGGGGGAACTGCCCGGCGTTGACGCGGTGGGAGTTGACCACGATCAGGCTTTTCTGGGCCTGGCGGTAAATATGGGTCAGGCGTTCGGCAGGCACGGCCTGGCTGTCCAGGATGTCGGCCAGGACGTTGCCCGGCCCCACGGACGGCAACTGGTTCACGTCCCCGACCAGGATCAGCCGCCCGGTCAGGGGCATGGCCCGCAGCATCTGGGCGCACAGCCGCACGTCGAGCATGGAGGCCTCGTCCACCACCAGGGCGTCGGCCTTGAGCTTGTTGTCCTCGCTGATGGCGAAGGAACCGTCGGCGGAATACTGCAACAGCCGGTGCAGGGTGGCCGCCGGGAACCCCGTGGCCTCGGACATGCGTTTGGCCGCCCGGCCGGTGGGCGCGGCAAGCTTGACCTTGTGCCCGAGTTTGTCAAGGGCCCGCACCACCATGCGGGTGATGGTGGTCTTGCCCGTGCCCGGGCCACCGGTGAGCACGAAGACCTTCTCCCCGATGGCCGTCTGCACGGCCCGGCGCTGTTCTTCGGAGAGCGTCAATCCGGCCTCGGCCTCGATCTGCGGCAACAGGCCCCGGGCCTTTTCCAGAACCCCGGTGCTGCCGCCGTGGGTGCACAGCCCCCACAGCCGGTCGGCGATTTCCTTCTCGTAGCCATAGAGGTGATGCAGATAGACGGCCCGGGGGATGTCCTGCTCGGGAAGCGGGCAGGTCTTGATGCGTTTTTTCTCCTCCAGGACGGCCAGGGCGGATTCGAAGGTGACGGGATCAATCACCCCGTCGAGCATGCCCGCAATCCGTTCGTAAAGCTCCTCGGCCGGGAAAAACAGATGCCCCTGCTCGCTGGCCGTGAACAGGGAGAACACCACGGCTGCCTCCACCCGGTCCCGGCTGCCGGGATCGAGCCCAAGCTTTATGGCCATGCGGTCGGCGGTGCGAAACCCGATGCCGCGAATCTCGTAGATCAGGTCGTAGGGATTGGCTTTCAGGCGGGCGATGGCGTCGTTGCCGTAGAGCTTGAAAATCTTGGCGGCATAGCCCGTGGAGATCTCGAAGGTCTGGAGAAAGAGGATAAGCGAACGCACCTCGCGGTGCTCGTTCCAGGAGGAGAGGATGCCCGACAGCTTTTTTCTGCCCAGGCCCTCCACGCGCAACAGCTTGTCCGGCTCGTTCTCCAGGATGTCCAGGACGCGCGCGCCGTACATGTCCACCATGCGTTCGGCCAACACCCCGCCCACGCCCTTGATCTGACCCGAGGCCAGATAGCGCCGGATGCCGTTGACCGTGGCCGGCATGGACGAGACAGCGCTTTGCACCTGGAACTGGCGGCCGAAACGGGGATGCTCCACCCACTGGCCGGTCAGGCGCACCATCTCCCCGGGGGCCAGCTTGGCCATGGCCCCCACGATGGACACCACCCCGGGCTCGCCCTTGGCCTTGACCCGGGCGACGAGGTAGTTGGTCTCATCGCTGTAATAGGTGATGCACTGCACCTCGGCCGCAATTTCCGTGACCGTCACGCCAGGCGCTCCCCTCGCGTCACGGAAGGGCGGCGGGCGACCGCCGGACACGCCCGGCGGCAGCCCGCACCCGCGTCCCGCGTTCCCCGGCGGCCGTCCAAACGACCCCGGGGATCGCGCGGGCGCGTCCCGCAAATCCGCAACGTCACGATACGGCTCAGTTTTCCACCGTCTCGTTGTAGGCCCGTTCAAAGGCCTTGTAGTTTTTCGGTCCAAGCTTGGGGCCGAAGCGGTCGTCGATGACCTCATGCAGGGCCGAAAGGGGCAGGATGTCCGTGGCTTTGAGAAGCGCCCCGAGCATGGTGGTGTTGGTGATGGCCACCCCAAGCTCCTCCAGGGCCACGGTCTGGGCGTCCACCTGGGCCACCGTGGGCCAGCCGTGCTTGGACTTGAGCGTCTCGGCCTTCTCGGGAGAGTTCACCACCACCTTGCCGCCCTCTTTCAACCCCTCGGCCACGTTGACGATGTCCAGCAGGGTGGGATCCAGGACCAGAACCACGTTGGGGCTGTATACCCGCTCACGGATGCGGATGGGCTTGTCGTCCACGCGTACGAAGGCCACCACCGGCGCGCCGCGCCGCTCCGGCCCGAAGCTCGGAAAGGCCTGGGCGTACTTGCCCTGGGCGATGGCCGCCCGGGCCAGAAGCTCGGCCGACGTCACGCCGCCCTGGCCGCCGCGTCCATGAATCCTGATCTCGATCATAGCGTCCCCCCGATTTGGTTCACACATCCTGCCGATAGCGCACTGACTGCTTCAGCGTCTCCCGATCCACATACTTGACCTCGGCCCCCAGGGGAATCCCCTGGGCCAGCCGGGTCAGACGCACCCCGGGATGGTCCCTGGCCACCATGTTCTTTATATGCGAGGCCGTGGTTTCGGCCTGCAGGGTGGTGCCGAGCGCCAGGATGAGCTCACGCACCCGTCCCTCGCGAAGCCTCTCGGCCAACCGCCCGAAGGCCAAATTTCCCGCGCCCACGCCTTCCAGGGGATCGAGCAGCCCGCCCAGGATCAGATACCGGCCCCGAAAACCGCCGGCCTCCTCCAAAACGAGCACCGAGTCCCATTGCGACACCAGGCACAATTCCTCGTCGCCGCGCGTGGGGTCGGCGCACACCGGACACACCTGGGCTTCGCTTAGGCCCCCGCACCGCGAACACAGGCACAATTGCTCCCGCAGATCCCCGATGCGCCGTCCCAGGTCCACGGTCCGTTCCCTGGGCCATTGCAAAAGGGTCATGGCCACCCGCAGGGCCGACTTCGGCCCAAGCCCCGGCAGCCGGGCCAATTCCTCCACCACGTCGGTCAAGGGCTTCGGCAGCCTGGCCATGCGCCCCTACCCGTCCGTCCGGCTTTCGCGGCATTGCTGATCCATCATACCCCGGCCCGGTTCCAATTAAAAGAGCCCGGGGATTTTCAGTCCGCCCGTGATCTGGCCCATCTCGGCCTCGGCCATCTCCTTGGACTTCTTCACCCCGTCGGCCACGGCGGCCACGATGAGATCCTGAAGCATCTCCACATCACCCGGGTCCACCACGGAGGCGTCGATGCGCAGGCCCTGCAGCTCGTTGGCGCCGTTGACCACGGCCACCACCATGCCGCCGCCGGAGGTGCCCTCGACGGTCCTGGTCGCCAGCTCTTCCTGCACCTTGGCCATCTTTTTTTGCATGATCTGGGCCTGACGCACCAGATCGTTCATTCCTCTCATGCGATCCTCCACCCGGGCGACCTTTCGCCCGGAATTATCACGACATTCCAGTACCGGCGGGCTATCCGCGCGGCACAACGCCAATGACCTCGGCCCCGAAATCGGCCATGGCCCGGCGCACCTCGGGGCGCTTAAGGACATAGGCCCGAAGCTCCCCGTTCCCAGGCCGGGCCTCGCCGCCCGGCTCCTCCACGGACACGGCCGCGCCGGGTCCGAAATAGTCGCCGACCACCCGGGTGAGCTTGCGCAGGGCGTCCGGGCTTTTGAGCTGCTCCCGGTTGAACTCGTTGCCGCAGACCACCACCAGGGTTCCGGCCGGTCCCATATCCGGGGCGAAACGCCCCCGGGCCTGCCGCAGGCCGGGGATGATGCCCAGCCCCCCCTTCCTGGCCGTGTCGTAATATCGCAAAAAGCCCTCCCAGGTGGGCGGCCCCTTGGGACCTGGCGGCACGGCGGCCCGGTCCCGGCTGTCCGCCCCGTCCGCCCCGTCCGCCCCGTCCGCCCGGTCGCAGACCGGCGGCGGCGCGGCCTCTTCGTATGCCGCCCGGGCGTCCCCTGGCGACCCGGCGTCATATGCCGGGGGCGCTTCCTCGTACGCCGGGGGCGGCTCCAGGGCCTCGGGCGGCCCGG
>JAVHLG010000049.1 GCA_031082225.1 Desulfovibrionaceae bacterium
CAATTTTTCGAGATTGGTCCCTGTATTGGAAAACCATCGGTATCTTAATCCAATTAGTTTATTCGGGCGTCAAGCGGTTTTTTTAACCGGACAGTAATGATCTGACATCTCACCTCGATATTTTTTCAACAGTAAACCACTCTGTGGAGATGTTGCAAAGAATTTCCCAAGCGCACCCTGGCGCCCCCCCCAGCGCGGGCTATTCGATGACGGAATTGACCACCACGGGCGGGCCGCTCCCCAGGTAGAAGATGCCGGGATAGCCCGCCGTCTCGAAGCCGTCGCTTGGGTTTCTGCGCAGGACCGAGTTTTCGATGCGCAGGGTGCCGGTCAGGTTGTTGCTGACGAAAAAAATCGCCCCGCCGCCCTCCCGGGCGGCATTGTCCTCGATGCGCGTGCCGCACAGGTTGAGGGTAAAGGTGTCGCCGTCGGCATAGATGGCCCCGCCGCTGCCGCCGCCCGGGGTGCCCGGCCTGGCCGGGTTGGCCCCGTAGCCCACGGCCCGGTTGTGGGTGAACAGGCTGTTTCGCACCGTCCAGGACACCCCGATGCTGCTTATGCCCCCGCCGTTGGACCCCGTGTTGCCGTAGCGCGCCCCGCCGCCGAAGGTGCTTGCGGTCACATACACGGGCAAGTCCTGGGATTGGTCGAAGGCCCGCACGGCCGCGCCGCCCACGTCCTGGCCGGTTGCCGCGCAGGTGTTGCGGAAAAACCGGCAGTTGACGATTTTCAGCCGCCCGCCCCGGGCGAAGATGGCCCCGCCGCCGTCCTCCTCGCCTGTGGCGTTGCCGTCCACAAACGTCAGGTTCTGCACCGTGAGCCGGGGATGGTCCTGGTCGTCGCAGTGGGGCGTGGTCCAGACCTGGGCGGGGTCGCAGGTGTCCATGTACAGGATGCGCCGCGCCCCGCCGCCGCTCAACGTCACCCTGCCGCCTCCGTCGATGACGATGCGCGGTCCGGTGTCGTTGAAAATCTTCGCGGTCTGGGTCAGCACGATGGTCACCGGCGCCGGGCCGCAGTCAAAGACCATGACCCCGCCCCGGGCCACGGCCTCCACCACGGCCTGGCTGGTGCAGCCTTGCGGCGTGCCGTCGCCGATGACGCTGTCCGGCGCGGAAACGTCTTCCAGGCCCGCCTCGGCCGGGACCGCGCAGTTCCCGTCCGGGTTTCCGGCCCCGGGCGGCGATGCGGCGGTGATGGCGGCCAGATACAGGGGCCAAAAATCCTCCTCCTGGGCGGCGGCCGGGCCGCCTGTGAACGCCAGCCACGCGATCAGGGCCGTCAGCCCCGCGACAGATGACATGCCGTGCATCACGCCCCTCCCGGTTCATGGTTGTGACCGGATTATCCCGGCCCGGGCCGGAAGTCCACCCGGCCGCACAGGGGTCGTAGGTCCCGGTCCGCCCCTGTGGGACGGATCGCCAGGCGTTGCGGCCTTCTCCCCCTCGTAAGCCCCCGCCAGCCTGCCCCGATAATATGAGAATACTTTTCATCTTGACGATTCTGTTAATTTTGGGCTATTTAATGGTCGACTGGCCTATGCTCGGCATCGACTCGCCCCTGTCGGCAAAAAAGGCCAAACCGCCTGGATTTTCGGAAATTTATTCGGCTTGTACCGCAATCGAGACGAGTATGCCTGCTTTCGAAAAACAGAACGTCCGCCTCGTAAGGCATGCAACAAAATTGTCGTGCGAATGCCGCGCGGCGGACAAGGCAGGGAGGGAGAAGATCTGCAACCACGCGTTTTGTTTTTCCGGGGAATGGGAACGGCCCTGTGCGGCCAGATCGTTTCGTCGGCCTCGCGATCCTTATGTACGCCGTTGGATGCGCGAACGCCGACCGGGCGCCGGAGGGTCAGGCGGTTTCGGCCTGCCCCTGCCGACGCGGCATTCCCCGTCACATCGTCCCGGCGTGATCATGAGAGGTTTTCCCCGTGGACAAGGATCTGGTGAAAAAACACGAAAAGACCCTGCTTTCGGCCATGACCTCCGTGGCCCAATGCCAAAACGTGCTCACCCGCCTGGACCGGCAGTGGACCCGGGCCACCCTGACCGGCAAGATCAATTGCAGCCGCATCGCCCAGACGCTCATCGACTTCATCATCACCACCCAGGATAATTTCGCCTCCCTGCAGACCACCCTGGTGGACACCCTGGTTTTGGAGAGCACCCAGAAGGTGGTTCTGGAGATCTCCGCCGTGGCCCAGGTGGCCATCGACATCCTCAAGCGCAACCTCTTCGAGCGCACCGCCGACGTGGGGTTTCTGGCCACGGACGACGACCTGGTGCGCTTTCTGCTGGAGGACGACGGCCATCCCGACGCCAGGGAGCGCATCGCGCAGCGGCTGGGCGAATACCGGGACAAGTACACGGTATACGACGAGATCATCGTCCTGGACGATCAGGCCCGGGTGCGGGCCCACCTGGACCGGGACAACCCCGTGACCCGCACCGGCGACCCGCTGTTTAAGGAGACCCTGGCCGCCGATTCCTATGTGGAGACCTACCGGGAATCCGATCTGGCCCCGGGGCGCGGCGACGTGCTCATCTATTCCCAGGCCATCCGCCATCCCGAAACGGGCGCGCCGTTGGGCGTCCTGTGCCTGGTCTTCGACTTCGCCGGGGAGATGGCCGGCATCTTTGAAAATCTCAAGCAGTCCTCCGAGGACACCATCATCATGATCCTCGACGCCTCGGGCAAGGCCATCGCCAGCAGCGACCCGGCCAAGGCCCCCGTCGGGACCGCCTTCGCCATGGCCCTGCGCGACGATTTCCACCTGGTGCAGATCGCCGGGGAGCCCTATCTGGCCAAAACCCTGGCCACCAACGGCTACCAGGGGTTTTTCGGCCTGCCCTGGTACGGTCACGTGGCCAAGCGGGTGACCACGGCCTTTCGCAACGGATCAAACGGTCACGCCCTGGACGAGCGCACCATCCGCAAAAACGCCATCTTTTCCGGCCGCCTGGTCCAGGTGGAGGAGGCCTCGGAAAACGTGCTGTCCGACCTGGAACTGGTGGTGCAAAACGGCGAGATCATGGCCGCCAAGAAGTCCCTGCAAAACGACCTCTCGGAGCGGGTGGAGGCCCAGGCCCTGCCCTACGTCTTAAACGAGGTCAAAAAAATCGGCGACCAGGTGCAGCACGTCTTCCAGACCTCCACCGACGGCCTGCTGCGGCTCGTGACCTCCTCGCGCCTGCACGACGTGCGCTTTTTGGCCCAGTTGGCCATCGACATCATGGACCGCAACCTCTACGAGCGGGCCAACGACTGCCGCTGGTGGGCGCTGACCTCGGATTTCCGGCGCTTTCTGGACAAGCCGGAGCTCAGCCCCGCCGACCGCGACCGGATGCGCGAGATCCTGGCCTACATCAACAGCCTCTACACCGTGTACACCAACCTCTTCGTCTACGACACGGGCGGCAGGATCCTGGCCTGCTCCAACCCCGACGAGAACCGCCACGTGGGCCGCGTCCTGGACGCCGAGTTCGTCCCCCGGACCCTGCGTATCGTCAATTCCCAGCACTATTGCGTCTCGGATTTCGCGTCCACGGACCTCTACGCCACAGGCGACGCGCCCCGGCGCACCTACATCTACAACGCCTCCATCACCTCCCTGACCGACCCCGGGCGCGTCCTGGGCGGCATCGGCATCGTGTTCGATTCCGAGCCGCAGTTTGCCTCCATGCTGCGCGACTGCCTGCCCCGGGACGGGCAGGGGGACATCCTGGAGGGCTCGGAGGGCATGTTCGTGGAACCGGGCGGACGGGTCGTGGCCTCCACCAATCCGGACATCGCGCCCGGCGACGTGGTGGACGTGTCCCAGATCTTTTGCCAGCTCACCTGCGGCCAGTTCACCTCGCACCTGGTGGCCGAAGGGGACCGGCTCTACGCCGTGGGCTGCGCCCATTCGGCGGGATACCGCGAATACAAGCGCGACGGGGTCTACGCCAACGACCTTTTGAGCGTCATCCGGGTACGCATCTGACGTCAGGGGGGACGGCCCGGCCGCCGGGCCGTCAGGAACGGGGAGGCCCGAAACGCCGGGGCGGCAGGACAGGGGGAGTGTTTCCCACGACTTTTGGCGGGCGTTTCCCGGGACGCGGCAAGCGCCGGTCAGGCCCTCAGGCCGGGGTCTCGGGACGTTCCCCCACGAAAAGGCCGTCCCCCAGGCTTGCGGCCAGCCCCAGGGCGCACAGGGCCACCGCAAAAAGCAGCGCCACGGCCGCCCCAAAACCCAGCATGTCGCGGGCCAGCCCGGGCAGATACGAACCCAGCACCCCGCCGCTGTAATAAAACGCCAGATACAGTCCGTTGACCACCCCCCTTTGCCGGGGCGCGGCCGCATTGAGGATGCCCGGGGCGGCCGCGTGGGTCAGAAACATGCCCCCGCACAGGACCACCACGGAAAAAAACACGGCCCAGGCTGCCGGCACGGCGAAAACCAGCACGGACACGGCCTCCACGGCCAGCCCCACGACCAGCACGGCCTTGCGCCCGCCCAGGGGCCGCGCCGCCCGGGGCGACCACAGGGACGCGGCGATGCCCACCAGATAGCCCAGATACATGAAACCGATGCGCGCCGAAGAGACCCGGCCCTCGATCTCCGTCAGGCGGAAGGGCAGGATGTTGAGCAGGCCCGTGAAGACGAAGAAGAGACCGGCGGCCATCAGGTAGGTCTTGAGAAACCCGGGCCGGGCCAGCACCTGCCGGATGACCCCGGGCGTCGGCTTGACGAATGCGGTGCGCGCATCGGCGGACAGGGTCCGGGCCAGGGCCAGGCACCCGCACAACATCGCGGCCAGCACGGCGAAGGGCACCCGCCGCCCCCACTGGGCCGCCGCAAGCCCCGAAAAAAAACGTCCGGAGAATCCCCCCAGGGTGGTGACCGCAATGTAGGCGGCCATGACCGCATGGACCCGATCCGGCGCGGCCGAGGCGGCCACGTGGGTCATAAGCGCCGTCAGAAGCGCCGGGACAGCCATGCCCTGGAGAAAACGCAGGGCCAGAAACACCCCGAAGGAGTCGGCATAGGCCAGCCCGGCCTGGGTGGCGGCCAGCACGGCCAGGGAGACCACCATGGTCTTTTTGGTGGAGACCGATTCCAGCAGATAGCCATACATAAGCGGCCCGGCGGCCAGGGGCAGAAGCGTGGCCGTCACGGCCAGGGCGGCCGTGGCCAGCCCCAGGTGGAACTCCTCGGCCAAAAGCGGCAAAAGCGGCTGGGGGGCGTAGATGGTGGCGATGGCCGTCAGGGTCATGACCATGGGCACGAGCAGATCGGCCCGCTTCCAGGTACATCGGGTCATGGTTGGGGCGTTCTCCGTTGCGGTCGTGCCGCGTCGTGATCCGGACATCGCATGGCCGGGGCGCCCGTCCGGGTCGCCAGACAGCCCGGACGGCATCCGTCTTTTGTCACGAACCCACCGCCGCGACAACCTTTTTCCGCGCCGCCCCGGATATGACGCCCCCCCTGCGGCGCATGGCGGCCCAGCCGTCCACCCCACCCGGGTCGTGCGGAATGCCGCTCGCGACTGACGCCCTGCACATTTCTTTCATAAAGAAAGCTTTATATTTCTGTTTGTTGTCGGTTTGGCGACAAATTTGCCCTTGTCAAGCCCCCACATCTAGGATAAATCGGGTCTTACTTGTCCAACTTGGTCAGGTGTTTGAACTTTCTGGAAACTTGAATCGCAAGGAGGTTCAGCATGGCGCTTCTCGAGTGGAACGACCGACTTTCGGTAAATATCCGGGAAATCGACGACCAGCACAAAAAGCTGGTGGACATGGTCAACCGCCTGCACGCAGCCATGAAGGAGGGCAAGGCGGACGCCATTGCCATGCAGATCGTCGCGGACATGAAAAATTACGCCGCCAGCCATTTCGCCACGGAGGAGCGGCACATGAAGACCCACGGCTATCCGGACTATCCGGCCCACAAGACCGAGCACGACAAGTTCGTGGCCAAGGTCGTGGCTGTGGAAAAGGATCTCAGGTCCGGCAAGTGTGCCTTGTCCATGGACATCCTCAACTTCCTCTCCAACTGGCTGGTGAACCACATCAAGGGCACAGACAAGAAATACAGCCCCTTCCTCAACAAAGCCGGAGTCGTTTGATCGGCCATGGACAGCGGACTCTCCCTCTCTGCGGTTGCAGCAGGCGTCATTTTGGTCATAACCACCGGTGCGGCAGGCTATTTCGACGGGCCATGGAGCAAGGCGGTTCCCGCCCTGGCCATGGCCAGCGTCGCGACCATCGTGGCCGGTTGGTTCGCCAGCCGCCGTTCCATGTCCAACCTCCTGGAAAGGCTCCGGGAGTTGTTGCCCGCTGGACAGCTCCCCGACGGGGCAAAAACCGAGCAACTGGTGCAGAGCCTGGACAGATGCCTGGGCGTGGCGTGCGAGGAGCGGCTCCAGGCCCTGAATCTCCTGGCCCGCCTGCCGCTGCCGTGCATGACGGTGGTCTGTTCCGGACAGATCAAATGGCGAAACGAGTCCATGGCCGACCTCATGGGCGGGACGCCCGGGATGACGGGGCAGGACGCGATGGACGCCTTCTGCGCCAAAACCAGCGCCGGGACGTGGGAGAATCTGCGCACCGGGAACTACGACGGTCCCCTGCTGCGCATCACCCGCCCTGGAGGCGGGGAATCCCTGTACCGGGTGGATCTGCGCGAAATAGACGCGGCCGATGGCTGTCGGCTGTGCCTGTTCCAGGACATGACCGGGCCGTGCCGGGACATGGCCCGGCTTGAGGCGGCGCATGCGGATATCCGGCACACCGCCGACCGCATCAGGGAAAACGCCGCCGCCCTGGAGGGTCAGGCCCAGGGAATCAGCCAAACCCTCGCCGCCCTGGTCGGTTCCATGCACGAGTCCAGGGATCAGGCCGGGCAGGTGGCCCAGGCCATGCAGGAAATGACCGACAACGTGCGCATGATGGCCACCATGGCCGCCGAAACCGCCCAGACCGCCATGGAGGCGGAAAACCAGGCCCGCGACGGGGCCGGGACCATCAAGCGCACCGCCGAGGTGACGCAAAAGGTGGTGGCCTCCTACGACCACCTGCAACACATCCTGGCGCAATTGGTGAAAAAGGCCGGCAGCGTGGGCAACGTGGTCGGCATCATCTCCGACATCGCCGACCAGACCAATCTCCTGGCCTTAAACGCAGCCATCGAGGCCGCCCGGGCCGGCGAGGCCGGGCGCGGTTTCGCCGTGGTCGCCGACGAGGTCCGCAAGCTGGCTGAAAAGACCATCCGGGCGACCCGGGAGGTCCATGAGGCCGTCCACGCCATAGAGGGCTGCTCGCGGCAGGCCGTGGAGGCCATGGCCGAGACGAACGCGGACATCAACACCTCCTGCGGCCTGGTCTTGTCCGTGGAAAACGCGTTTGCGGCCATTGCCGAGGCCATGGTCTCCGCCGCCCGGGGGATCGACGACATCGCCCACCGGGCCGAGCAGCAATGCGCCTCCAGTTTCGAGATCAACATGTGCGCCATCAACGTCACCGACAACTCCCAGGACGTGTACGACGAGGTGCAAAACGCCAGCCGGGAGCTGGAACGCCTGGTCGGACAGGTGGCCCAGGTACGCGGGCTGGCGGCCACGACCCTGCGCGACGAGGAACTGGCGCGCTCGGCCGCCAGCGTCAAGGTCATGGGCCTGTGCCCGACCGCCCACGTCTGACCGCCCCGGCGGCATGACGGCAACTCAACGGCCCGTCTCCCACGTGATGGGGGCGGGCCGTTTCCGCTACCGGGCCGTCGGTCGCCGCGAACGGTCACGGCCGCACACGCCATGGAGCGCGACCCGCAGGGACGGGGTGCACTTCCGGCGGCTTTCCGGCATGGTGTCCGCATCGGCGACAACCACCCGGAGGAAGGGCAAGCCATGGATCGATCCGACCTCTTGCACCTGCTGTACCTGCTTCTTGTGCTGGCGGTGATCCTGGCCAGATGGTGGTGGCCCGGACTGCGGCTGCGCAAATACGACTGGAGGTGGTTCACCGGAAAAAAGAAGCCGTGAGCCGTCACGCAAAGGCCTACCGTGGGGCGGCCGACCGCAACCCCTCATCCTCCCGGCTTCCGGCCTCGCGGCCCCGCATCCTGCGCAGGCGAAAATATCCCTCGTCGAAACCCATATCGCACAACTGCTCGTACAATTCCGGGCACACGCCCCGGGTGAGCATCATCTGCAGGGCGATCAGGTCGTCGATGTCGTGTTCCCCGGTATACAGGGGCGGCGGCGCGTCCGAGAGCCAGAAGTCGTCGCTGATCAGGCCCTGCCGTTTGGACAGTTCGTAGATCTCCGTGCCGGGCAGGATGGTGGTGATGCCGATGGTGGGCATGGCCGCGGGCCGGATGGCGTTGACCAGTTCGACGGTCTCGGAAATGGTCCCGGGACTCTCGCCCGGATAGCCGACCATCAGGAAACAGCAGGGATCGATCCCGGCCCGGTGGGTCAGGTCGAAGGCCCGGGCCACCTGGCGCGGCGTGAACCGTTTGTTCATGGCCCGCAGGATGGCCGGACTGCCCGATTCCACCCCGTAGTACACCCGGTGGCAGCCGGCCCTGCGCATCCAGCCGAGCATCCCGGCGTCCACGCAGTCCACGCGGGTCTCGGCCATCCAGGCGATTTCAATGCCGCGTTCGAGGATTCCCCGGCAGATGTCGATGACCCGCTTCGGGTGCAACGAAAACAGATCGTCCGAGAAGTAGACGTGCCTGACGCCCAAGCGGCCTGTCAGGACCTCCAACTCGTCGAGCACGTTGTCCGGCGACCGGAAGGACCATTTGCCCTCGAAGAACCGGTTCACGGAGCAGAACCGGCAGGTGAAGGGACACCCCCGGGAGGTGATGACGTGGGTTCCGGGCAGGTTCTGGAAGACCGGCGGGATTTCGGGCGATTTGTAATCCTGGAGATCGAAGGACTCGATGACGGGAAAGGGAAAGGCGTCCAGGCTCTCGGATCGTTCACGCGCTGCGGTCGTGCGCACGGCATGGCCCTCCCGGTAGAGGATGCCCGGCACGTCGCCAAGCGCCGCCCCCCGATCCAGGCGCGCAGCCAGGGAGACCATGGCCAGTTCCCCCTCGCCCAGGACCACCACGTCCACGTTGCCGTCGGCCATGACCTGGTGCGGGAAGAACGTGGCATGCGGGCCGCCCATGACCACCGTGGCCCCGGGAAGGGCCTTTTTGGCCAGGGCCGCCACGCGCCTGGCGTTGGCCCGCTCGAAGGTGAAGCAGCTCACCCCCACGACATCGGCCCCGGAGGCGGCCAGAATCCGCCCCACCTCCTCCCAGCCGAAATCGTGCAGGTCCATGGGGACGGCCTCGAAACCGGCCACGCGCAACGCCCCGGCCAGGGAGGCGATGCCCAGCGGCACCCATGTCTTGTGCGGCACAAGGTCCGGCTCCAGAGTTGCGGGGTTCATCAGCCGCAGGCCGGGCGGGGTCACGAGAAGTATCTTCATCCTGATTTCCGGCAGGTTGCGCAGAACCCACAAGCGTGCCCGGACGTCGCGCATGCCGTCCGGACCTCCCGTTTCGGTTCGGCGTCCCCGGGGGGAGGGTGAACCCCCGGGGACGCCATCCATACCACCCTTATGGAGGAGCCAGGGTGGAGAGCGGGATCATCAGGCAGGGAGCTTGAAGGCCTTGGCCTCGAAGGCCTCGGCCACGTCGCCCATGCCCAGGGCCGCAAGGGTCGAGCGCTTGGGCAGGCCGGTGTCCGCATCCCATCCCATGTACGCATAGTATTCGGTCTTGGTGGCCTCGAAGTGTTCCCGGTCCAGGGGCGGATGGGGATGCTCGGCCGGGGGAAAGGGCGGCAGGAGCCTGGTCTCCACCGCAGCGAAGAAGTGATCGGGCAGTTGATCGTGCTCCTTGCGCAGGTTTACGGGCTTGCCGCCGCCCCATTCCAGGGCGGTCACCAGCCGGTGCATGTTCCAGATCCTGGCGGCCCGCTCGTTGAGCTTGTCCTGGGTCATCTTCTCGCCCGTGACCAGTTCGAAGAGCTTGAACTCCACGGAGACGTCCCCGGTGTACTTGCGGTCCTCGCGGCCGCTGGTCATGATGGGGAAGACCCAGTCGCAGACCGTGATGCTGTCCTTGATGCAGCCACGAAGATGGATGAACCGGGCCAGGGCGGCGTTGGCCTTGGCCGATTTCTCGCCGTTCCACGTCAGCGGCACGTCGCGTTCGCGATACAGGTCGCTCAGGCCGTTTTCGGCGATCTCCTCGCCCCAGATGGTCTTGGCCACGGGCAGGGCCTGTTCGAATTTCAGCCCCGTCCATTCCAGCAGGTTGGTCATGGCATGGCGGTTGGGGTCGCGGTTCTCCATGGCGAAGTTCACGGCCCAGTAGTAGCCGAAGGATCTGGGATCGTAATGGGCGGACATGCCCCAGCCGCCGTTGCCGCCCACCACGCCGCCCATGACGCCTTCCATGTTCTCGAAGTGCATGACCCGCTTGGCCACGCTCCCCATGCCCAGGGACTCGAACCTGGCGGCGATGATGTCCATGGCCCGGCGGAAGCCCTCGGCCAGGGCGTCGCCTAAAAATCCCTGCCGGTAAGCGATCATGTTCATCAGGGTTTCCAGACCCACGGCGCCCAGGTCGCCCTTGGGCGGGTAATGGCCCTTCTCCAGACCGGCCTGGATTTCGGGGGTCACCAGCTTTTTATCGCGCAGATGTTGCAGAATGCTCTTGCCGTCAACGGTCTCGTCCTGCAGGTACCAGACGAACTGGATCATGGGGAACATCTCGAAGGTGTCCACCCCGAGCTTGTTGGCCAGTTGGTTGGCCAGGAAGGTGGCCTTGTCCTTGTTTCCCAACCAGGAATAAAACCACTGGGTGCAGCTCACCGCGCCACCGCCCATGCCCGGCACGTTCATGTAGGCGTAACAGCCCTGGGGGCAGGAATAGCAGGACTGGGCCTTGACGTGGTATTCGTTCAGCCAGGGGGCGCAGCTCTTGGTCTGGTCGAAACGCAGGGCCTGCTTGTTGATGTCTTTGGGATCGATGTGCTTTTCCGTCCAGCTCAGGGGGCCGGAGGACAGGGGCGTGGAGCCCAGGGGGCCGGGCTGGAACTCGCGTACGCTTTTGACGTACTTGACCAGCCCGTCCTTGTCCGCCACGGGCACGCCGCGCGTCCCCCGCACGGCCACGGCCTTGAGGTTCTTCGAGCCCATGACCGCGCCGAAGCCGCCCTGCCCGGCGGCATTGCCGATGCGGTGGATGATGGGCGAGATGCGCACCAATTTTTCGCCCGAGGGACCGATGATCGCAATCTGGACCTTCTCGTCCCCCTGCTTGGCCTTGATGGCGTCCTGGGCCGCAAAGGTGTCCTGACCCCAGATGAACGCGGCGTCCTCAATGGTCACCGTGTCGTTATGGATATTGATGTACACGGGTTTCGGGGCCTTTCCCTGGATGATCAGGGCGTCGTAGCCCGCGAATTTCAACTCGGCCCCCCAGTATCCCCCGAAGCCGCTGCGGGTGACCAGGGGATGCTTCGACCCCGGGGCGTAGACGTGGGGCGAGACCCCGATGACCTCCGAACGCCCCGTGGAGGGGGCCAGGGTGCCGGTCATGGGGCCGGTGGCGAAGATCAGCCGGTTCTCGGGACTGAAGGGCTCGGCCAGGGGGGCCTCGTCAAAGACGACCTTATATCCGAACCCGATACCGCCCGTATATTTAATGTATTTTTCCGTCTTTTCCGTGGTGATCGCGCCGCTGCTCAGATCGACGCGCACAATGGTTCCGGTCCATCCATTCATCATGACTGCTCCTTGGTGGAGGGGTTCATCTCAGATCGACAAAAGAGAGGGCATCCGCCGGGCAATACTTCACGCACTGCGGATCGCCGCCACACAGATCGCATTTGGAGAAGACGTTGGCCTCCTCGTTCTTGACGATCATGTCCCACGGGCAGGCCGCGAGGCACTCGCCGCATCCCGTGCATTTTTTCGGGTCGATGACCCTGGCCCCGGTGGCCTTGTCCAGGGAGAGCGCGTCGTAGCCGCAGGCCAGATAACAGTCGGCCATGTTGCACTGGCGGCAGACGTTGGGCAAAACAGCCAGGCGGGACAGGGTCCGGGTCGGGTCATAGGTGGTGGTGATGCGGCTTAAGGACGGCTGGCACTGGCCGTCATGACCAAGGGAGCACACGATCTCGCAGGTGCGGCATCCCACGCACTGGGCCGGATTCGCCACCAGCCAGGCCTGGGTGTTGGGCAACTGGTCCGGGGTGATCTCCCGGTTGTAATGCTTGGGATTGAAATTTTTTGGAGCGGCCAGGGCGCTGACCGCCACGGTTCCGGCCACGACCTGGACGCCCAGGATCTGCAGCATCCTGCGTCGGCTCATGAGTCCCTTTTCCTGTGCCGCATCCTCCTGCGGGGCATCAGGGGGGCTTTTTTCGGGTTTTTTTCCTTTGAAGACATCCTGCCATCGTTCCAGCACGTTCTTGCTCACGGCGACCTCCTGTGACGGTATGCGAAAGTGCGGGGGAATGCGTTGTCCCCCCCTTTGAGCAAGAACGGGACCAGGGGCCCCCGGTCCCGGCAGGGCACGGCGGGAAGGCGGCAGGGATGGAAAAATATGTCTACATATTGGATGGTTGCACTGCTGACGAGGGGCTCTGTCCGAACGCCATGGACGGAGTGGAGAGCATATGGCGGGGCACCGGCGCCGGCGTCCGGGTCAGAGTGACCCATCAGACCGTTCCGGGCGGGTCACAATGACCGCATGCCGGGGGAACCGGCCCCGGCCGGTCGGCGTCCCATCCCGAAAGGCATTCGCGTTGACAGGGATCAGGCCGGAGAATAAAATTTCGCCAAAAGGATTTTGTCCCCCCTTGGCGTCGGGAGGTCCGCCCCGCACGCCGCTTTGCCGTCGGAACGCCCCGCCGCCCCGGCCCCGGCCACCCGTGACGTCTCCGTCATGCTCCCGGACATGGACCGAAATTTGTAGGAAGGCATCCCGCAACCCTTTTCACGTCCAACAAAGGATCACGGGGCATGGGCATCTACAAGTTCACGATTCCGGAGATCATTTTCGGCCGAGGCAGCCTGGAATACGCCGGGGTGTGCGCCCGGCAGCTCGGGGCATCCAGGATCTTCGTCGTCTCCGACCCCGGGGTGGAAGAGGCGGGGTGGGTGGACAGGCTCTTCGACATCCTGCGGCGCGAGCACCTGGATTTCGTCTATTACAACGACGTCGTGCCCAATCCCCGCGACTACCAGGTGCACAACGGGGCCAAGCTCTACGACAAAACCGGCGCGGACGTGGTCCTGGCCCTGGGCGGGGGCAGCCCCATGGACGCAGCCAAGGGCATCGCACTGGTGGTGAGCAACGGCGGCAGCATCAAGGATTACGAGGGGGCCAACCACGTGAAAAACCCCCTGCCGCCCACGGTGTTCATTCCCTCAACCATGGGCAGTGAATCCAACATCTCCCAGTTCACGGTCATCACCGACGTCGACCGGCACATCAAGATGACCATCATCAGCCGTACCCTGGTTCCCAACATCTCCATCACCGACCCGGTGCTGCTCGGAACCCTCAACCGCGACCTGCTCATCGCCCCTCTTTTCGACTCCCTGGCCCATGCCGTGGAATCCTACGTCTCGCCCATCGCCAACCCCTTCACCGAGGTCCAGAGCCTCAAGGGCCTCGACCTGCTCATCCGCCACATCCGGCCGGCCCTGGACACCCTGTGTCTGGACGACCTCGAACAGCTGGCCGTGGCCGGAACCTGTTCGGGCATGGCCTTCACCAATGCCAGCGTGGGCCTGGGGCACGCCCTGGCCCACGCCCTGGGCGGCATGTATGATGTGGTGCACGGCATCTCCCACGCCCTGCTTCTGCCGAGCGTCATGCGCTACAACCTTCCCGCCTGCACGAAAAAGATGGCCACCATGGGGAGGATCATCACCGGCAAGGTGCTGGACACGGACGAGGCCACGGCCATGGCCGGAATCGAGGCCCTGGAGCACCTGCGGGCCGAGATCGGCATCCCCACCCGCCTGCGGGAGATCGTGCCAGACAAGACCATGCTTCCCACGGTGAGCCAGAACGCGGTCAACGACATCTGCCTGCTCACCAACCCCCGTCCCGCCACCTGGAAGGACATCCTGAACATCTACTACGGAGCATGGTGATGCCGGGACGCGCCAACCTCGAAGACATCTGCGGCATAGAGACCATCAAGCTCGGGTTTTTCCGGGAGGTCCAGCGCAAAATCAGCGAACTTCGGGCCTCCAACGTCAAGCTGGAGCAAAAGCGGCAAGACATCCAAGCCATCCTGGACGGCATTCCGGACGTGATGGCTGTCTTGTCCATGAAGTTCGATCTGCTCTCGGTCAACAAATCCTTCTACAACATCTATCCGGGCATCGAACCGAGCGGCCGCCGCTGCCACCAGATCTTCAAAGGCCGGGCGGAACCCTGTTCCCCCTGCCCCGTGGCCATGGCCCTGGAAAATTCCTCCCAGGTGGCGCGCATCCTGCAAATCCTCAATTGGCACGGTGAAAACCGCCAGATCGAATGCACGGCCTCGGTCATGCGCGACGCCGACGACAAGCCCCACCGGGTTCTTTTGCTCCAGCGCGACGTGACCCTGGAAAAGCAGTATCAGGCCAAGTACTTCCAGGCCGAGCGGATGGCCACCATCGGCATCCTGGCCGAGGGCGTGGCCCACGAGATCAACAATCCCCTGACCAGCATCGGCGGCTTCGCCGAGGCCCTGGCCCGGCACCTCACGGAATTGCGCGAGGCCGCCCCGGGAAGCGAAAAGTTCTTCGCCATCATCGCCGACTTCGACGAATACGTGCAGACCATCCTCAAGGAATGCCAGCGCTGCTCGGACATCGTGCAAAACCTCCTGACCTTCGGGCATCGCGACGTCAAGCGGCTGGCCACCGTCAACCTCAACGACGTGGTCCACAACTCCATGAAACTGCTGCATCCCCGGCTCGGCCGCCTTTCCCCGGACATCATACGGATGGAACTCGATGCCGAGGAACCTTTCCTGCTCGGGCATCCCGGCGAACTCATGCAGGTCGTGCTCAATCTGGTGCTCAACGCCCTCTACGCCGTCAGCGAGTCCGGGCAGATCACCATCGCCACCGCAGTCAGGGAAAACATGGTGCTCCTGCGCGTGGCCGATACCGGGACGGGCATCCAGGAGGAGCACATCACCAAGCTCTTCGAGCCGTTTTTCACCACCAAGCCCCCGGGGCAGGGCATAGGCGTCGGGCTGTCCACCTGTTACAACATCATCAAGAAGCACGGCGGGGACATCACCGTGGAAAGCGAATACGGCCAGGGATCGGTCTTCGAGGTGATCCTGCCGTATCTTTCGGACTAGGATCGCCCATAAATGTACACCACAGGCGCCATCAACATCCTCGTGGTGGACGATGAACCGTCCATCTGCCGCCTGGCCCAGAAAGAACTGGCCTCATCGGGACGCCTGGTCACCACGGCGGGCACCGCGACCCAGGCCATGAAACTGGCCGCCAAACAGGACTTCGACGTCATCGTGCTGGACGTGCGGCTCCCCGACGGGCACGGCCTGACCCTGCTCGAGCATTTCCGGGATCGCCTGCCTGACGTGGAGGTGATCATGATCACCGGATATTCGGAGGTGGGCACCGCCGTCGAGGCCATGAAGATGGGGGCCTACGACTACATCACCAAGCCGTTTTCCCTGGAAAAGATCACCCTGGTGGTCGAGAAGGCCTATCAGCGCTCCCGGCTCCAGAAGGAAAACCGCATCCTGCGCACATCGAAATGCGCCAAGCCGGAGAGCAAGCTGATCGGCCATTCTCCAGCCATCAAGCATGTGGAGTTTCTCGTGGACAAGGTGGCCGGCACCCGGGCCCCGGTGCTGATCACCGGGGAAAGCGGCGTGGGCAAGGACGTGGTGGCCAACGCCGTGCACGCCAGGAGCACATGCGCGGACAAACAACTCGTAGTGAAAAACTGCGGCACCTTCAACAAGGATCTGTTGCGCAGCGAACTGTTCGGCTACCGCAAGGGGGCCTTTACCGGGGCCGTCGACTCCCAGGACGGTCTTTTGTCCCTGGCCAACAACGGCTCGCTCTTCCTGGACGAGGTGGGGGAATTGTCCCTGGAGGTCCAGTCCATGCTCCTGCGGGTTCTGGAGACCCAGGCCTACCGCCGGGTGGGGGACACCGAGGAACGCAAGGTGAACATCCGCTTCCTGTTCGCCACCAACCGCGATCTGGCCGCAGAGGTGGAGGCGGGGCGATTCCACGAGGCGCTGTACCACCGCCTGAACATCTTCCGCATCGAGATTCCGCCGCTTCGCGAGCGCAGGGAAGACCTCCCGGCCCTGACGGAATTTTTCCTGGGGCGCCTCTATCCGGACAGGCCACCGTACAAGATTTCCCAACGCGCGACGCACTGTTTCATGGCCTACCATTGGCCCGGCAATGTCCGCGAGCTGCGCAACGTCATCGAACGGGCCATCATCCTCTCCGAAAACGACCTGATCACCGTGCAGTCCCTGCCCCAGGACATCACGAAGTGCCTGGACGAAAACGACAGCGGCAGTCCCTTCATGACCCTGGAGCAAAGCGAGCAAAAGCTGATCGAAAGGGTTCTCAACCACGTCGGACAAAACCGCACCCTGGCCGCCAGAATGCTGGGCATAGGCCGCAAGACCCTTTACAGAAAGATGTGCAAGTTCAACATGGCGACCTTGCCGCAACGAAACGATACGTGAGGCGATCGGGCGTGGCGTGCAATTCCTTGATCTCGGCAGCGGCATCTTTTTTCACGGCCGCCGTCTTCCCGGAAAAAGCCGCCACCATGCCGTCCTTGGCCTGACGCTTCCAACCCGCGATCACCGTTTGATGCACGTCGTGCTTGCTGGGCAACTCGCTTACGGCCAACTCCCGGACAGGGCTTCAAGCGCCACCTTGGCCTAACACGCAGCAGAAAACTTGCGTCGCGTGGACATCGGAAGCCATCCTCCTCGCGTAAGGATCATAGCGTAACCGACTGTCCAATTTTCCGCGCCCACCTCACTACTTCGCTTTTGTCGACATTCGCCAGCCCATATTTTCAAAAATCCCGAAAAGTTAATGGGCCAAGGCTGTGTTGGGGTGTTGACTTTACCCCGCAACCACGTTGACCAGCTTGCCGGGGATCACCACCACCTTGCGAGTGGTCTTGCCCTCCAGGTGCTTGGCCACATTCGGCTCGGCCAGGGCCAGCCTCTCCACCTCGGCCTTGGGGGTGTCGCGGCCCACGCTGATCTTGCCGCGCAGCTTGCCGTTGACCTGGACCACCACCTCCACCTCGTCGGTCAGAAGGGCCTTTTCGTCATGCACCGGCCAGGGCCGCCCGGACAGGCCGCCCCCGTGTCCCATGGCCTGCCACAGCTCCTCGCAGATATGCGGGGCCATGGGCGAGAGCACGGTCAGGATGGTGGCCATGGCCGAGGACACCACCTTGGCCCCCTTGGGCTCGGCGCGCAGGGCCGCCACGTTGGCGAACAGGAAGTTGACCGTCTCCATGGCCGCGGCGATGGCCGTGTTGAACTGGAAGCGTTCCCGGATGTCGCTGCCGGCCTTGTGGGCCAGGAGATGCTCGCGGCGGCGCAGTTCCTTGAAAACCGGGGTCAGGGCGGCCAGTTCGGCGTCGGTGAAGGGGGAGCACGGCGAAGCGGCGCTCAAAAGTCCGGCCAGCTCCTCGGTGGCCAGTCGCCACAGGCGTGACAGAAACCGGGCCGCGCCGTCGATGCCCGTGTCGCTCCAGTCCAGATCCTTCTCCGGGGGCGCGGCGAACAGCGCGAAAAGGCGCACCGTGTCCGCCCCGTACTTTGTGATCATCACGTCCGGGTCCACCACGTTGCCCTTGGACTTGCTCATCTTGGAGCCGTCCTTGATGACCATGCCCTGGGTCAGAAGGTGCGAGAAAGGCTCGTCAAAGGCCACGTAGCCCGCGTCGCGCAGGGCCTTGACGAAAAACCGGGAGTAGAGAAGGTGCAGGATGGCGTGCTCGATGCCGCCGATGTACTGGTCCACGGGCAGCCAGTAGCCCACCTCGGCCGGATCGAACGGGGCGTCGGCCTTGCGCGCCGAGGCGTAGCGCGCGAAATACCAGGACGATTCGAAAAAGGTGTCGAAGGTGTCGGTCTCGCGCCGTGCGGCCTGGCCGCACGTCGGGCACACGGTGTTCACGAACTCCGGGGTCTCGGGCAGGGGCGAGCGGCCGTCGGGCCGGGTCTTGACCTCGCGCGGCAGCAAAACCGGCAGCTCGGCCTCGGGGACCGGGACCACGCCGCAGGTCGGGCAGTAGATGACCGGGATGGGCGCGCCCCAGTAGCGCTGCCGGGACACGTTCCAGTCGCGCAGGCGGTAGTGGACGCTACGGCGGCCCATGCCTTTTTCTTCCAGATAGTCCGCGATGCGGGCCTTGGCCGTCTCGTTGTCAAGCCCCGTGAACTGGCCGGAATCCACCAGGACGCCCGGGTCGGTGTAGGCCTCGGTCATGGCTGCCGCGTCCAGGGTCTCGCCCGGCGGGGTGATGACCACCTGGATGGGCAGGCCGTATTTTTTGGCGAATTCGAAGTCGCGCTGGTCGTGGGCCGGAACGGCCATGACCGCGCCCGTGCCGTAGCCCATGAGCACGAAATTGGCCACGTGGATGGGCATTCTCTCGCCGGTGAAGGGATTGACGCAGTAGGCCCCGGTAAAAACGCCCTCTTTTTCCAGGTCGTCGGCCGTGCGCACGATGCGGTCCATGTTGCGCACCGTGTCCACGAAGGCCAGCACCTTTTCCTTTTCCGGCGAGCCCTCGATCAACTCCGCCACCAGGGGATGCTCGGCGGCCAGGCTCATGAACGTGGCCCCATATACCGTGTCCTGCCGGGTGGTGAAGACCGTCACGGCCGCCTGGCCCGAGGCCGTGGGCGTCTCCAGGGGGAAGTCGATCTGGGCCCCCACGCTCTTGCCGATCCAGTTGCGCTGCATGGTCAAAACGCGCTCGGGCCAGCCGCCCTCAAGCAGCTTCAGGTCGCCCAGAAGCTCGTCGGCATAGGCCGTGATGCGCAGAAACCACTGCTCCAGATCCTTTTGCACCACGGGGTTGTCGCAGCGCCAGCAGCAGCCCTCGATGACCTGTTCGTTGGCCAGCACCGTGTGGCAGGTCTGGCACCAGTTTTGCGGGGATTTCTTGCGATAGGCCAGGCCGCGCTTCAGAAAGTCCAGGAAGAACTTCTGCTCGTGGGCGTAGTAGCCGGGGTGGCAGGTGGCCAGCTCGCGCCGCCAGTCGTAGGAATAGCCCAGTCGTTTGAGCTGGACGCGCATGGTGTCGATGTTTTCGAAGGTCCAGGCGGCAGGGTGCACGCCGTGCTTGATGGCCGCGTTTTCGGCGGGCATGCCGAAGGCGTCCCAGCCCATGGGATGCAGGACGTTAAAGCCCTCCATGCGCTTGAAGCGGGCCACCACGTCGCCGATGGAATAGTTGCGCACATGCCCCATGTGGATGCGCCCGGACGGATAGGGAAACATCTCCAGGACATAGTATTTGGGCCGGGAGGGGTCGGCCTCGGCATGAAAGGCCCCGGTTTCTTCCCAGATTCCCTGCCATTTGCGTTCGACTTCCTCGGGCGTGTACCTGCTCATGGGCGTGTGGCTCCTTGGGGCGCGTCGCCGGGTTGCGCGGCCGGATCGGGCTGGCCGGGATCGACGGCGACCTTGGTGAAAACGATGTCCCTGGCGGTTGGCTCCAGGGGGATGTCCAGCCGGGTGATGTTCCCGGACAGGTCCATGCGGAAGGCGGCGGTCAGCCCGGCCGGGGAGTCTGCGGAGGGTGCGCCGTCGTCGCCCTTGGCCGGAGGGTTGGCCGTGTCGGCCGGGTCCGTGCGGAACACGTCGTAGGTGACGTGGACCAGGGGCAGGGTCTCGCCGCCGCAATGGGCGACAAGCCCGGCGTCCCGGTGCTCGATGCGCACCTCGCCGAAGGCCGGATGGCGGTAGAGGCCGACGTAGGCCGAAAGTTCATGCGTCGGCGGCGCAGGATTGGCCGGGTCCGGAAGCGGCGTCGCCGTCCTGGCCGACCGGGTCTTCCCGGCCTGGGCGCGGTCGGCCTTGGCCCGCTCGGCCCAGGGGAAGGGGGACAGGCCGAGCAGCCGGTCGTAAATCTGAAAGGCCACGATCTCCGGCAGGGGCGCCCCCATGCGGTTGGTCAGGACCACCACGCCGATGCCGTCGCCCGGCATGAAGGAGGCCAGGGCCTTGAAGCCGTCGATTTCGCCGTCGTGCAGCACCAAAAGATGTCCCCGGTAGGCGGTCACGCCCCAGCCCAGGCCGTAGCCGCCGAAGGGGATCTCGGGATTGGGCTCGCCCCGGGGGGTGATGATCTGCGGGGTGTGCATCTCGGTCATGGCCGTCTTGGTGATCAGGGCCTCGTCGCCGACCCGGCCGTCCTGCAGGTGGAAGGCCAGCCAGCGGGCCATGTCCCTGGCCGAGGCGAACATGGACCCGGCCGGGCCGAAGGGGGTGATGTCCGCGAAGGGGATCTCCGCGAATCTGCCCCGGCGCGAGACGTAGGGTCTGGCGAAATCCGGCGAGGCCTGGGCCGTCTGGGGCGAAAAGGACGTGGCGGTCATGCCCAGGGGGGCCAGCAGCCGCCCGGCCACAAGCGTCTCCCAGGACTGCCCGGAGACGACCTCGGCCAGCCGCCCGGCGGCCACGTACATGAGGTTGCTGTATTCGAATCCGGCCCGCAGTTCCTTGTTGGGGGGCAGGTGGCGCAACAGGGCCACGGCCTCCTCGCGGCTGACGTCCGGACGCATGGCCAGGAGGGCGTCGTAGCGGGGCAGGCCCGTGCGGTGCAGGAGCATGTCCCGTGGGGTGACGTGGGCCGTGGCGTAGTCGTCGTGCATCCGGAAGCCGGGCAGGATGTCCCGCACCGGGGTGTCCAGGCGTATGGCCCCCTGGTCCGCGAGCAGGGCCAGGGTGGCGGAGGTGAAGGCCTTGGTGCAGGAGCCGATGGCGAACACGGTGTCCGGGGTGACGGGCAGCTTTTTGTCCACGTCGCGCAGGCCGAAGCCCTTGGCGTAGACGGTCGCCCCGTCCTTGACCACGGCCACGGCCGCGCCGGGAACCTGCCAATCCCCGAGGGCCTGGACCACGAAGGCGTCCAGGTCGTCCAGGGCGGCCGCCGCGTCGGCCGGTCCCCCGTGTTCCGCAGCCCGGGCGGCCGACACGGCGGCCAGGGCCAGGACCGAGGCCAATAAAAGCGTCAGGAGGGCGAGCGGCTTGGGCATGATCGGTTCCGGGCGGGCGGTCACAGGCCCTTGCGGATGGTGAATTCGCCGTTGTCCACGGCCCTGGCCACGGCGTCCAGGATGCCGTTTACGAAGGTCGGGGAGTTGTCGTCGCCGTAGGTCTTGGCCAGTTCCACGGCCTCGTTGATGGCCACCCGCAGGGGGATGTCCTGGCGGTGCAGGATCTCGTGCATGGCCAGGCGCAGGATGGTCAGCTCCACCTTGGCGATACGGGCGAGCTTCCAGTTCTTGGAAAACCGGATCACCACCTCGTCGAGTTCGCGCTGGCAGGTCCAGGCCCCGAGCACCAGTTCCCAGGCGAAATCGCGGTTTTCCGGTTTGGCCGGGACGTCGTCGTCCCGGGGACAGGCCGCAAAGCGGCGGGCCAGGGATTTTTCGTCGGCCGGAGGCTCGAAATGCAGGCCGTAGAGGATTTCGAAGGCCCGCTTGCGGGCCTTGCGGCGTCCTCCTTTGGACCCTTCGGGAGCGGACGGGTCCGTCATGGGGGAATCGACCATGTGTTGCAAACTCGGAGCGGGTGAACCGGATGGCCGGTTCCCGCAGATTTAAGATCGGGTTTGGGAAAAAGCCCCGGGACCGGGGGCCGTACCGGGCGCGGCGCTACAACTGCTGCAGCACGCGCACCATCTCCAGGGCGGCGGCCGCAGCCTCCACGCCCTTGTTGCCGCCCTTGCTGCCGGCGCGTTCCACGGCCTGCTCCAGGGTGTCCACGGTCAAAACGCCGAATCCCACGGGCACGCCGGACTCCAGCGAGACCATGGCCAGGCCCTTGGCGCATTCCCCGGCCACGAAATCGAAGTGCGGCGTGGCCCCGCGAATCACCGCGCCCACGCAGATCACAGCGTCGTATTCGGCGCTGGCCGCCAGCTTCTTGGCGGCCAGGGGGATCTCGAAGGCCCCGGGCACCCGCACGATGAGCATGTCCTCTCGCCTGGCCCCGTGGCGGGTCAGGTAGTCCACGGCCCCGCCCACCAGCTTTTCGGTGATGAAGTCGTTGAAGCGCCCGGCCACGATGGCGAATTTGAGTCCCTCGGCCTGGAGTTTGCCTTCCACGGTGCGGATGTGTTGCATGGCGTGCGGTTCCTTGTGTGTATGTAAGGGATGCGGCGGTTTATTACCGGCGGCCGGATTCGTCCAGATGCAGGATGTGCCCCATTTTTTCTTTCTTGGTGCGCAGGTAGCAGGCGTTTTCGTCCCCGGGGTCGACCTCGATGGGCACCCGCTCCACCACCTCCAGGCCGTAGCCCTCAAGCCCCACGATCTTTTTGGGGTTGTTGGTCATCAGCCGCATCTTGGAGACGCCCAGGGCCACCAGGATCTGGGCCCCGATGCCGTAGTCGCGCAGATCGGCCTTGAACCCGAGCTTGACGTTGGCGTCCACCGTGTCCAGCCCCTGGTCCTGGAGGCAGTAGGCCCGGATCTTGTTGGCCAGCCCGATGCCGCGGCCCTCCTGGCGCATGTACAAAAGCACGCCCTTGCCCTCGGCCTCGATCATCTGCAGCGCCCGCTGCAACTGGTTGCCGCAGTCGCAGCGCATGGAGCCGAACACGTCGCCGGTCAGGCATTCGCTGTGCACCCGCACCAGGGTGGGTTCGTCCGGGGTGATGTTCCCCTTGACCACGGCCAGGTGGGCCCGGGAATCCGTGTCCGCGCAAAAGGCCATGGTCCGGAAGTGCCCGTAGCAGGTGGGCAGGTCGGCCTCCGCGGCCTTGCTCACGGACAGGTGCCCGAACTTCATGCGATAGCGGATGAGGTCGGCCACGCTTGCGATTTTTAAGCCGTGCTTGGTGGCGAATTCGATGAGGTCCGGCATGCGGGCCATGTTGCCGTCGTCGCGCATGATCTCGCAGATCACGGCGGCGGCCTTGAGCCCGGCCAGCTTGGCCAGGTCCACGCCGCCCTCGGTCTGTCCGGCCCGCACGAGCACGCCGCCGTCCTTGGCCCGAAGCGGAAAGATGTGGCCCGGGACCACGATGTCGTCGGGCCCCACGCCCTCGGATACGGCGGTGAGGACGGTGGTGGCCCGGTCGAAGGCCGAAATGCCGGTGGACACACCGCGTTTGGCCTCGATGGACACGGTGAACCCGGTGCCAAACGGCGATTTGTTCTGGTCGGTCATCATGGGCAGGCCCAGGCGGTCGATGAGTTCGCCGGACATGGGCAGGCAGATCAGGCCCCGGCCGTGGGTGGCCATGAAATTGATGATCTCCGGGGTCACCTTTTCGGCGGCGACGGTCAGGTCGCCCTCGTTCTCCCGGTCCTCGTCGTCGACCAGGATGACCATGCGTCCCTGACGAATTTCGGCAATGGCTTCTTCGGTGCTGCAAAGTGGCATATGCGTTCCTCTGCGGGGCGGTCCCGGACGGGTCCGGGCCTCCCTGGCGGTCTTATGGTCCCTTAAAAAATAAACATTTCCGTCTGTTCGTTTTGAAAAAGCGCAGACTCGAACGACGGGGATGCACATCCGCATCCGTCCGGCGCGCGCCGGATGGGAAGGGGCAATACTGTAAAGGAGGCCCGGGGGCAAGGCAAGGGCCGCATCCGGCCCGCGTCCTGGCCGCATCCGGACCGTTTCCCCGGAAAGGTCAGAACCCGTGGCCGCGCAGGAAATCCTCGGTCAGGCCGCCTGCGGCCATTCCGGCCGGGCTGCGGCCCGCGCCGTCCCCGGGCAGAAAGGGGCCGAGCATGCGCCGTACGTATTTGCCGATGAGGTCCGTCTCCATGTTCACGGCCGTGCCCGGCGTCCAGCCGGATATGGTGGTGGCCTTTTGGGTCTCGGGGATGATGTTCACGGTCAGAAAATCCTGGCCGCAGTCGTTGACCGTGAGGCTAATGCCGTCCAGGGCCACGGAGCCCTTGGCCACCACCATCGCGCCGTGTTCGGCCGGAAATTTCAGGCGGTAGATGCGCGACTGTCCGGCGGCGACGACGGATTCCACCTCGGCCAGGCAGTCCACATGCCCGGACACCAGATGCCCGCCCAGGCGGTCGGAAAGGCGAAGCGCCCGTTCCAGGTTGACCGTGCCCCCGGGTTTGAGCGACCCCAGGCTGGTGCAGGCCAGGGTCTCGGCCGAGGCATAGGCGGAAAATGCGTTTTTCCCCGCCGTCTCCACGGTCAGACAGGCCCCGTTGACCGCGATGGACTCGCCAAGGACGATGTCCGGCAGGGGGAAAAGGGCCGTGATGGACAGGCGCGTCTCGCGGCCCGTGCGGGACATGGCGGCCACCCGCCCGCATCCCAAGACCAGTCCGGTGAACATGCGGTGATCCTTCTCAATGTTGTTCGGCTGCGGCCTTGGGCCGGGGCTCAGGCCGAAAGCACCCCTTCCAGGACGAGGAGCCAGCGCTTCATGGGCAGCCCCGGCCCAAAGCCGGTCAGGGCCCCCTTTCTGCCCACCACCCGGTGGCAGGGCAGGACCAGGGGAAAGGGATTCGTGGCCATGGCCCGTCCGGCGGCCCGGGCCGCCGTGGGACGGCCGGTCATGGCCGCAAGCTCCGAATAGGTGATCACGGTCCCGTGGGCAACCCGGTACAGGGCGTCCAGGGCCTCCTGGTGAAACGGGGTGAGCCGGGAAAAATCCAGGGGGAGCTCCGGCCAGCGCACGTCCTCCCCGGCCACGTAGCGGGAAAGCGCCTGCTGCATGGCCCGGCCGGCGTCCGTGACCACATGGGGCACGGCCGGGATTTTCGCGGCGGCCTGCGGCGTGGCCGCTTCCACCGGTCCGGTTTCGGGGGATGATCCGTCGGCCCAGCGCAGGGTGATCCCGCGGATCTTTTCTGCGTCCCAATGGATGTCGAGGGCCAGGGGTGCGGCGACCACGGTTTCGATCATGGCGGTTCTCCGGGGTGGGGCGTCTTGCGCCATCCCTAGCCGGATTTTGGTGGAAAGACCACTGTCTGAAAGCGGGGTTGTCTGGCCGGGCTCGGGGCCTGCGACACGGCGCTTCCGGCGGCCATGCGCCATGTCGCTTCAGCCTGTCTTGCCGGGCTCGGGGCCTGCGACACGGCGCTTCCGGCAGGCCATGCGTCGCTTCGCTCGGGCCTGCCGGGCCGCGCCGTGCGCAAACCCGTCGCCCGTCCTTGGAAATATGGCCTGTGGCGACAAACCGGAAGAGGCGGTCCTGTTGCGGGATTCCAAAGGGCGAAGCC
>JAVHLG010000004.1 GCA_031082225.1 Desulfovibrionaceae bacterium
CAACTGATAGAAATTGGGCAAAGACGGTGGTAAAGCTTTGCATGTGCGGAATCCTTTTGTTGAAGTGTAGGTGAGCTTCGCAACTCTACCATACAACAACAAGAGCGATTCCGCACAGTTATAATAAGGACAAAAAAAACGACATTCTCTCTAAAATAGGCGTACTGGAACACGCAGGAGTCTGTAGGTTGTGTACTTGAAAGATTTTTGAGTTTGATATCATGGCGATAAAGATCAATTTTTCGAGATTGGTCCCTGTATTGGAAAACTATCGTTAGCCCAACCCAATTGGTTTATTCGGGCGTCAAGCCTTTTTTTATCCGGACAGCAATGATCTTGATTGTCACTGAGGGACGCCATGAAGACGCGCACTCGCAAGCCGACGCATCCCGGGGCCATCCTGCGGCATGACTATCTCGATCCCTTGGGCATGACCATTACGGCCCTGGCCGACCGGCTGAAGGTTTCCCGCAAGCATCTTTCCGGGGTGCTCAACGAGCGGGCCGGGATCACGCCCGACATGGCCCTGCGGCTGTCCAAGGCCTTCAACACCACCCCGGACCTGTGGCTCAACCTCCAAAACGCCCATGATCTGTGGTGCGCCGAGCATGCGCCCACGGGATGGGCCGAGGTGACGCCGATCACCACGGCGGCGTGATGCGTCGTGACATGGAGGGCGTTGCGATGGCGCCTTATCGTGAGGGTGGTTGAGCCATCTTGTTTCGGAGTGAGATTTCCCGTCCCCGATTGTCTACGGTGAACATGCCGATATGGGGCATGTCCGCATTCTCCTCGAAGAGCTTCCCGTTGCTCCTTTTTCCTTTACGTAGCCCGTCTTGATGTTCCGTCCGTTCGTCGTATCCCCGGATCGAGACTCGGTGCCGATTGGATCGTATGGCACGCGCCAGACTCCGATCATGTCCGCCGATGCCGCAAAGGACTCAGGTGACGAGATGGACGCGAGTTGTGAAAAGCCGTGGGCTCTTCGTCAATATGCTATGCTAGATAAAACATAGCTATGCCGGAGAGTTGTCCAGGGTGCCTCCTTGCCTATGGATGTCTATTCTGGCATATGCCATCTACGACATAGCAAAGAATCGGAATCCTCGCACTGCCTTCCGCCCCGAAGACGCGGCACGATGCGAGGCAGCCGGAGGGACGGATATGCGGCATCAGGGAATGCGCGAGGTGGCGGTTGCGGACGCCGTGGGGCTGGTCTTATGCCACGACATCACCCGCATCGTGCCCGGCGAATTCAAAGGCCCGGCCTTCAAAAAAGGCCATGTGGTCACCCAAAACGACATCCATGAACTGCTGCGCGTGGGCAAGGAGCATCTGTATGTGCTCGATCCCATGCCCGGCTACCTGCACGAGGACGAGGCCGCCCGGCGCATCGCCACGGCCGTGGCCGGAGAGAACCTGACGCTTACCTCGGCCTGCGAAGGCCGGGTCAATCTGTCTGCCGAGGTCCAGGGGCTTTTGGTTGTGGACCCGGACATCCTTTTGCAGATCAACGCCCTGGGAGAGATCGCCCTGGCCAGCCTGCATACCTTTCAGGAGGTCCAGGCCGGACAGTTGGTGGCCGGAACCCGGGTCATCCCCCTTGTGATCGACGAGGAAAAGATTCGCCGCGTGGAGGAGGTCTGTGCGGACAAGACCGTGGTGACGGTGCGTCCCTTCAAATCCTGCCGGGTGGGCGTGGTCACCACCGGCAGCGAGGTCTACCACGGCCGCATCAAAGACGCCTTCGGCCCGGTTTTGCGGGAAAAGTTCACCCGCCTGGGAAGCCATGTCTTCGCCCAGCGCATCACCTCCGACGACGAGGCCATGACCGCCGCCGCCATCCGCGACCTGATCGACGACGGGGCGGACCTGATCGCGGTCACCGGGGGCATGTCCGTGGACCCCGATGACCGCACCCCAGCCGCCATCCGCGCCGCCGGGGGCAGGCAGGTGGTCTACGGCGCGCCCACCTTCCCCGGGGCCATGTTCCTTCTGGCCCATATCGGCGACGTGCCCGTCGTCGGCCTGCCGGGCTGCGTCATGTACCACCGGGCCAGCATCTTCGACCTGATCGTTCCCCGCATCCTGGCGGGCATTGAGGTCGTGGCCTCCGATGTGGCGGCCCTGGGGCACGGCGGCTTCTGCGCCGCCTGCGCCGAATGCCGCTATCCCGCCTGCGCCTTCGGAAAAGGATGAAAAACGCCAACCTTCCGGCCCACGCGGCCGGAGGCCATACGACAGACCGTAAACTTGCCAAGGAGGCAGCTATGATTCAAAAAATGCTCATCGTGAACGGCGTTCAAAAAACCCTTGTGGTCGATACCGACGCCACACTGGCCGACGTGCTGCGTGAGCAGCTTCTGCTTACCGGCGTCAAGATCGGCTGCGGCCAGGGCCAGTGCGGCGCGTGCAGCGTCATCCTGGACGGCAAGGTGGTGCGTTCCTGCATCACCAAGATCAAACGCGTGGCCGACGGGGCCAACGTCACCACCATTGAGGGCGTGGGCACCCCCGAGGCCCCGCACGCCCTGCAGCTGGCCTGGATGGTGCACGGCGCGGCCCAATGCGGCTTCTGCTCACCGGGCTTCATCGTCTCGGCCAAGGGCCTGCTTGACGAGAACAAAAGCCCCACCCGCGAGGAGGTCCGCGACTGGTTCCAGAAACACAAAAACGCCTGTCGCTGCACCGGCTACAAGCCCCTGGTGGACGCGGTCATGGACGCGGCCAAGGTGCTGCGCGGCGAACTGACCCCCGCCGAACTGGCTTTCAAGCTGCCCGAGGGCGCCCGGGCCTTCGGCTCCAAGCTGCCCCGGCCCTCGGCCCTGGCCAAGGTCACCGGAACCTGCGACTACGGTGCGGACCTGGGTCTCAAGATGCCCGAGGGAACCCTGCACATGGCCCTGGTCCAGTCCCCGGTGTCCCACGCCAACATCGTGTCCATCGACGCATCCGAAGCCCTGTCCATGCCCGGGGTGCATGCCGTTTTGACCCACAAGGACGTCAAGGGCAAAAACCGCATCACCGGCCTTATCACCTTCCCCACCAACAAGGGCGACGGCTGGGACCGCCCCATCCTGTGCGACACCAAGGTCTTCCAGTACGGCGACGCCGTGGCCATCGTGTGCGCGACTTCCGAAAAGCTGGCCCGGGCCGCCGCCGAAAAGGTGAAGGTGACCTACGAGGAACTGCCCGCCTACATGAGCGCGCCTGCGGCCATGGCCGAGGACGCCCTTGAGATCCATCCCGGCACCCCCAATGTCTATTACATCCAAAAGATCGCCAAGGGCCCGGACACCGCGCCCATCTTCGAAAAGGCCGAGGTGGTGGCCGAGGATGACTTCTACGTCGGCCGTCAGCCGCACATGCCCATCGAGCCGGACGTCGGCTTTGCCTACATCAACGACGAGGGCAAGCTGGTCATCCACTCCAAGTCCATCGGCCTGCACCTGCATCTGTATATGATCGCCCCGGGCCTGGGCGTGGAGCCGGACAACCTGGTCCTGGTGCAAAACCCGGCCGGCGGCACCTTCGGCTACAAGTTCAGCCCGACCATGGAGGCCCTTGTGGGTGTGGCGGCCCTGGCCACGGGCAAGCCCGTGCACCTGCGCTACAACTACCAGCAGCAGATGGCCTACACCGGCAAGCGGTCGCCGTTTTTCATGAACGTGCGTTTCGCCGCCGACAAATCCGGCAAGCTTTTGGCCATGGAAAGCGACTGGACCGTGGATCACGGCCCCTATTCCGAGTTCGGCGACCTTCTGACCCTGCGCGGGGCCCAGTTCATCGGCGCGGGCTACGCCATCCCGGCCATCCGGGGCGAAGGCCGCACCGTCTGCACCAACCACGCCTGGGGCTCGGCCTTCCGGGGCTACGGTTCGCCGCAAAGCGAGTTCGCCTCGGAAGTGCTCATGGACGAACTGGCCGAGAAACTTGGCATGGACCCCTTGGAGCTGCGCTATAAAAACGCCTACCGCAAGGGCGACACCACCCCCACCGGCCAGGATCCCGAGGTCTACAGCCTGCCTGAGATGCTCGACGCCATGCGGCCCAGGTATCAGGCCGCCCTGGCCAAGGCCAAGGCCGATTCCACGGCCGAGGTCAAGCGCGGCGTGGGTCTGTCCTTAGGCGTCTACGGCGCGGGCCTGGACGGCCCGGACTCCTCCGAGGCCTGGATCGAACTCAACGCCGACGGCGGCGTGACGGTCTATTCCTGCTGGGAGGACCACGGCCAGGGCGCGGATTCCGGGGCCCAGTGCACGGCCCACGAGGGCCTGTTGCCGCTTGGCGTCCCGCCCGAGAAGATCCGGCTGGTCATGAACGACACCAGCAAGGCCCCCAATAGCGGCCCGGCCGGGGGCAGCCGCTCCCAGGTCATGACCGGAAACGCCATCCGCGTGGGCTGCGAACTGCTCGTCAAGGCCATGCAGAAGCCCGGCGGCGGCTACCGCACCTATGACGAGATGGTGGCCGAGAAGCTGCCGCTTCGTTATAGCGGCAAGTGGACGGCCCCGGCCACGAACTGCGACGAAAACGGCCAGGGAAATCCGTTTTGCTGCTACATGTACGGCCTGTTTTTGGCCGAGGTGGCCGTGGACGTGGCCACGGGCAAGACCACGGTGGAAAAGATGACCCTGGTGGCCGATCTCGGCGCCCTGGCCAACAAACTCGTGGTGGACGGCCAGATGTACGGCGGTCTGGCCCAGGGCATCGGCCTGGCGCTCACCGAGGATTACGAGGACATTAAAAAGCACTCCACCCTGGTTGGCGCGGGATTCCCGTTTATAAAGCAGATCCCCGACAACCTGGAATTGATCTATGTGGAGTCCAAGCGTCCGGACGGTCCCTTCGGGGCCTCGGGATCGGGCGAGCTGCCCCTGACCTGTCCCCACGCGGCCATCTCCAACGCCATCAAAAACGCCTGCGGCGTGCGCATCACCAAGCTGCCCGCGCTGCCGGAAAAGGTGCTGGCAGGCCTCAAAGCCCTGGGCTAACATCGCACACGCGCCCGCCCGACGGTCCCTGCAAAGGCCCCGGGCGGGAAACATCACGGGCCATCGGCCCACACGGCGAACGGGCGGGCGTGATAGGGCGTCCGCCCGTTTGATCTCTGGGAAACCCCGGGGGAAGGCCTCCGGCGGCCAAAGGGCGAAGGCCCTGGGCGATCCCGGCACGGTTTTCGACGAATCGCCATCCTGCCGACAGGATGGCTCCAGGCGGACCCCTGGCCTGGTGAGGCGGCGGACGCATCCAACACGGCTGGCGGGACAAGAGGGTGTGCCGACACGGCAGGCGTCTCCATGGAGCTTGCGCGGCAACACGAGAGGCACGGCATGGATCAAAACGAACTGCGCGACTGGGAGGCCCGGTGCATCCAGGAAGAACAGCCCGGCTGCCGAGCGGCGTGTCCGCTGCATGTGGACGTGCGGGCCTTCATGGAGGCCATGGCCGCTGGAAAAACCGCCGCCGCCCGGAAGGTTCTGGAGCGGACCATGCCCCTGACCGGGGTTCTGGCCCGGCTCTGCGACCATCCCTGCGAGGCGGCCTGCCTGCGCCGCGATCTGGGCGGGGCCCTGGCCATCGGCGACCTGGAGCGGTTTTGCGTCGAAAATGCCCCGGCCGGGGGCAAACCCCTGGTCCTTCCTGCCAAAGGCAGGCGGGCCGCCGTCTTCGGCGCGGGACTGGCCGCCCTGACCGTGGCCAGCGAGCTCACGCGCAAGGGCTACGCCGTCACGATCTTTTTCCCTGAATCCGCCCCGGGGGGATGGCTGGGCCAAGTCCCGGCGCACCTCCTGCCCCCGGACGTCCTGGCCGCCGAGGCGGCCATGCTGGCGCGCCTGGGGGTATCGTTTGCGCCGGGCACGGCGCTGACGGAAGAGTTTCTGGCTGTGACGCGGGCGGATTTCGACGCCGCGTTCGTGGAATATGGGGCCGGTTCCGGCGGGACCGGGCCGGGGCTGTGCCCGGCACAGCGCACGGACGTGGACCCGGTGACGCTTGCGGCGGACGACCCCGGGATGTGCTTCGGCGGCTGGCCGCTGCCGGACGGGACACCCTCGCCCATGGCCTGCGCCGCCGACGGCCGCCGGGCCGCCGCCACCCTGGACCGGTTCATGAGCAACGTCTCGGCCACGGCCTCCCGGGAACGGGAGGGGGCCGTACCCACCCGGCTCTTCAGGCAGACCGCAGGCGTCGCCGCCGCCCACCGGCTGTTTCCGGCCGACCCCGACGCCGGATTCACCGCCGCCGAGGCCGTGGCCGAGGCCGCGCGCTGCCTGCGCTGCGAGTGTCTGGAATGCGTCAAGGTCTGCGCCTATCTGGAACGCTACAAGGGCTATCCCAAGACCTACGCCCGGCGTTTCTACAACAACGCGGCCATCGTCCAGGGACATCATCAGGCCAACCGGATGATCAATTCCTGCAGCCTGTGCGGGCTGTGCGCCGAGGTCTGCCCCGAGGGCTTCGCCATGGCGGAATTAAGCCTCCTGGCCCGGCGGGACATGGTGGAGCGGGGCAAGATGCCTCCCTCGGCCTTCGAGTTCGCGCTCGCGGACATGGCCCAAAGCGATTCCCCGGCCTGCGCCCTGGCCCGGCCCGGGCCCGGGGCCGCGACCTGCGGCCATGTCTTTTTCCCGGGCTGCCAGTTGGCCGGGGCCTCGCCGGATCTGGCCCTGGCGGCCTACGGCTTCTTGCGCGATACCCTGCACGGCGGCGTGGGCGTCATGCTCGGCTGTTGCGGCGTGCCCGGCCGGTGGGCCGGACGCGAGGATCTTTTCGCCGCCTCCATGGCCCGCTTGCGCGCCGACTGGGAGCGCCTGGGGCGGCCCCGGGTGGTCGCGGCCTGCGCCACCTGCCTGAAGACCTTCACCGAGGCCGCGCCGGACATCCCGGCCATGTCCCTGTGGCGGGTTCTTGCCGAAGAGACCGGACTGCCGCCTGGCGCGGCAAAGGCCCCCGGGACACAGACCCTGGCCGTGCACGACCCCTGTTCCTCGCGGCATGATCCGAAGACCCGGGCCGCCGTGCGCGAGCTTTTATCCAGGCTCGGGGTCAAGACCCTGGAGCCGCCCCTGACCGGACAATACACCGAGTGTTGCGGCTATGGGGGGCTTATGTGGAACGCCGATCCGGACATGGCCCGGGCGGTGGCCGCGGGCCGGGCCGGGGCCGTTGACCGGGACTACGCCGTGTCCTGCGCCATGTGTCGGGACATGCTGTGGCGGGCGGGCAACCGGGCCGTGCATCTGCTGGACCTGATCTTTCCCGGCCAGAGATCCGGCGGCCCCGGGCGCTCGCACCCCGCCGGACTGTCGGCCAGACGCCGCAACCGGGCGGGGCTTAAACGCGACATCCTGCGCGCCGTCTATGGCGAAAAGGAGGCGGGCATGGAAGAGACTGGCGGCGTCACCGTGTGCATGGCCCCGGAGGTGCTGGCAAGGCTTGAGGAGCGGCGCATCCTGGATACGGACGTCCGGGCCGTGGTGGCCCGGGCCGAGGCCACAGGGGAGCGTTTCCTGGATACGGCCACGGGCCGCTTTCTCGCCTCGGCCAGGCTGTGCAACGTAACCTTCTGGGTGCTCTACGACAAAAACGACGGGGGATGTACGGTGCATGACGCCTATTGCCACCGCATGGACGTGCCCGGGACCGGCACGGCGGCAGACGCCGGGCCACATGCCGAAACTGACCCGGCAGGCCCGGGAAAGGAGCGGCCATGAGCATGGAACCGGCCTATGCGCCCGACGCCGGAGACTGGACCTGCGGCCGGTGCGGCGGCCCCCTGGTCCAGTCCAAGGTGGAGGTGTCCTACCTTGGCAGCGTGTTTGCGGTGATTTTACCCACCTGTCCGGCCTGCGGCCTGACGCTTGTGCCCAAGTCCCTGGCCGAGGGCAAGATGGCCGAGGTGGAGGCCCTTTTGGAGGACAAGTGACCACCCCTGCGACGCCCCCCGCGCCTGTCCCAAAGGTAATCGTGCCGGGCTGGCCTGACGGGCGACACCGGCCGGTCATGTTCCTGCCGCTCTACCGTCGGGCGGATTTCCGAGCCGTGGCGGGCGACGCCCTGCGACCCGGGGGGCTTGGGCTCTCGGCCCGGGGCCTGGACGCGGCCGGTTTCGCCCCCGGGGACGTGGTGGCGGACGTGGGCTGCGGCCCCGGGGTCAGTGTGGAATTTTTGCGGCAGCGGGGACTTCAGGCCCTGGGCGTCGAGGCCGACCCCGGGTTCGCCGCCGAGGCCGCAGGCCGGGTTCCCGGACGGGTGATCGTGGCCCGGGCCGGGGCCCTGCCCCTGCCGGACGGCGTTTTGGACGGCGCGCTGTGCGAATGCGCCCTGTCCGCCTTTGCCGATCGCCCGGCGGCCCTGTCCGAATTGGCCCGCATCCTGGCCCCGGGCGGACGCCTGGTCGTCGCCGACCTGTACCTCCGGGACAATGCGGGCGGGGATGTCCGGGCGGACGGCTCCTGCACGGCCGGGGCCATGACCCGTGCGGCGTTTTTGGCCGAATTGTCCCGGGCGGGCCTTGTCCCCATCCTTTTCGAGGACCATTCCCGGCTTCTGGCCGAACTGGCCGGGAGGCTGCTTTTTGCCGGATGCAACGCGGCGGATCTGGCCCCGGCCCTGTCCGGCGGGGCTGGCGGATGCGCCTGCGGCGTCGGACCACGGCGACCCAGTCCGGGGTATTTCCTGTGTGTGGCCGTCAAGGAGGTTTTATGACGTCGTCACTGGACATCGCTCCCCTGGTGGGACGCGGCTATTGTTGCAGCCAGGCCATGGCCCTGCTGGCCCTTGAGGCCATGGGCCGGGAGAATCCTGAACTTGTCCGGGCCATGTTCGGCCTGTGCCGGGGGCTGGCCCAGACCGGCGGAACCTGCGGCATCCTGACCGGCGGCTGCTGCGTGCTGGGGCTCTACGTGGCCAAGGGCGCGGACGAGGAGGAGGCCCACCCCATGGCCAACCCCATGGTGGCCGAATTCGCGGACTGGTTCCGGGAAAAGACCGCCGTCTACGGCGGGGACACCTGTCCGGCCATCCTGGGCGAACACGACCCGCATGGCCCAAGCCCGGCCCATTGCGGGACGCTTTTGGCCGAATCCTGGGACCATATCCTGGAGATCCTGACTGCCTACGGCATCGATCCGAGCCTGCCGCGAGGGGAAGGATGAGGACGCGGCCATGAGCCCCGTGCTACGGCCCGTGGACCGGGAACCGGACACGGCCAGCGTGTGCCCGGTGTGTCTGCGGCGGCTCGATGCCTGGAGGGTGGTCCGGGGCGACACCGTGTTTCTGGTCAAACGCTGCCCCGAACATGGGGACTTTGCGGCCCCGGTGTGGCGCGGCCAGCCGGATTTTTCCGCCTGGAAACGGCCCAAGCGGCCAAGCGCCCCGCGTCGGGCCTTTACCGCCGTGGACCGGGGCTGCCCCTTCGACTGCGGCCTGTGCCCGGAGCACGGCCAGCACACCTGCACGGCGCTCATCGAGGTCACCGCCCGTTGCGACCTGGGCTGCCCGGTGTGCTTCGCCTCGTCCGCCCCCGGGGACGCCACCGCAGACCCGCCGCTTTCGCGTATCGCCTTTCTGCTCGACCGGGTGGGCCAGGCCTCGGGGCCCTGCAATCTCCAGATTTCGGGCGGCGAACCGGCCCTGCGAGACGATCTGCCCGCCATCGGGGAGCTGGCCAAGGCCCGGGGATTTCCCTTCGTGCAGCTCAACACCAACGGCCTGCGTCTGGCCGCCGATGCGGATTTCGCCCGATCCCTGGCCGAAGGCGGGTTCGATTCGGTCTTTTTACAGTTCGACGCGGTCACGGACGAGGCCTACCGGGCCTTGCGCGGCAGGCCGCTTTTCGAGCTGAAAAAACGGGCCGTCACGGCCGCTGTCCGGGCCGGTCTGGGCGTGGTGCTGGTGCCCACGGTGGTTCCCGGGATCAACGACGGGGAACTGGGGGACATCGTGCGCCTGGCCCTGTCCTTCGGACCCGGGGTGCGCGGGGTGCACATCCAGCCCGCCGCCGCCTTCGGCCGCCATCCCTGGCCGGGGCGCGACGACCGCCGCCTGACCCTGCCCGAGGTCATGGCCGCCCTCGTCCGCCAGTCCCAAGGCCTTTTGCGCCTGGAAGACTTCCATCCCCCGGGCTGCGAACACTCCCTGTGCTCGTTTTCCGCCGTGTACCAGCGTACGCCTTCCGGCGGACTGACCCCGGCCCCAAAGGCAGGCGGCTGCTGCGACGCCGCCCCTGCCGCGCAACCCATCCTGGCCGAAGAGGGGGCGCGCCGGGCCAAGGCCTTCACTGCGAAACACTGGGCCGCGCCCGGGCCGGATGCTGCACCGGCCGCCCCTGTCGACGACTTCGACCGCTTCCTGTCCAAGGCGGCCACGGGCGGACGCTTCACCCTGTCGGCCATGGCCTTTATGGACGCCTGGACCCTGGACCTGGAGCGGGTTCGGGGTTGCTGCATCCACGAGGTCTCCCCCGAGGGCCTGCTTGTCCCCTTTTGCCTCTACAATCTTTCGGGCACGGACGGCCGGACCCTCTATCGGCCACGACCTGAAATCCAGGGACGGGCCGGGGCATGAGGCGCGATCCACCCATGGCCCGTTCTCCCCTGGATCCCTGGCTGGCCGCGCGCCTGGGGCTTGCCGGGGAAGGCCCCTCCCCCCGGGACGTGGCAAAACACCACCTGACCGCCTTGCAGGGCGTCTTCGCCCTGGCCCGGGGCAAAAGCCCCTTCTACCGCGACAAGCTGGCCCTTTTGCCGGACGATTTCCCCCGCAGACTTAAGGACATGGCCGACTGCCCCTGCACCCTCCCGGAAGAACTGGCCCGGGACCATCGCCCGTTTGTGTGCGTCCCCCTGGGCGACGTCTCACACATGGTCACCCTGGCCACCTCCGGCACCAGCGGCCCGGCCAAACGCCTGGCCTTCACAGCAGCCGACCTGGCCGCCACCCTGGACTTTTTCCACCACGGCATGACTACCTTCACCGCGCCGGGCGACACGGTGCTGATCCTTTTACCCACCCCCCGCGTGGCCGAGCTGTTGTCCACGGCCCTGGCCCGGTTCGGAGCGCGCGGCGTGGCCGGGTTCCCGGCGGCCCGGGCCCCGAAAGACGGCGACCGCGATCCGGTCACGGCCTTTTGCCGGGACATGGCCCAGGCCCGGCCCCGGGTGCTGGTCATCGGCCCCAGGCTTCTGGAAGGGTTCGTGCGCGACCCCGATGCCTGCGACGCGGCCCGGGGCCGGTTTCGGGCGGTTTTGACCAGCGGTGAGCCCCTTTCCCCCGAACTGCGCCATATGGCGCAACGGCGCTGGGGCTGCCCGGTCTTCGACCACTACGGCCTGACCGAATCCGGGTTCGGGGGCGGGGTGGAGTGCGCGGCCCAGGCGGGCTACCATCTGCGTGAGGCCGACCTGTATGTCGAGATACTGGACCCGGCCACGGGGGCGGTCCTGCCCGAGGGCCACACCGGGGAGGTGGTGATGACCACCCTCGGCCTCCGGGCCATGCCGCTTCTGCGCTACCGCACCGGCGACGCCGCGGCCATGCTTCCCGGCCCCTGCCCCTGCGGCAGCCTTCTGCGACGCCTTGGCCCGGTGACCGGCCGCTACGACCGTCAAAACCGAATCCAAGTCCCCAAAAAAGGAGGCGCAGACGCGCCATGAACGATATTGTGGAAACGCTTCTTGCCCGGCTGGAGGCCGGAGAATCCGTGGTCCGGGCGGCCATCGTCGCCCAGGAGGGCTCTGCGCCGCGTGGGGCCGGGGCGCTCATGCTGGTGTTCGCCGACAAAACCATCGCCGGGACCGTGGGCGGGGGGCTGGTGGAGGCCCGGGTCATGGATGCGGCCGCCGTGGTCCTGGCCGAGGGTCAGGCCCGGGTCATGGACTTCAACCTGACCGGGGAGATGGCGGCCGGGGCGGACATGATCTGCGGCGGCAGGCTGCGCATCTTTTTGGAGCGCCTGGACCCGGATCAGGCCGGGCTGTTTTCGACCTTGCGGGACAGTCTGGAGACCGGGGAGCGCTGCCTTCTGGCCACCCCCCTGGACGCCCCGGCAGACGGCGGGGGAAAAATCCTTCTGGCCGGGGACGACCGCGCCGTTTCGCCGGACAAGACGCCGCCCGATGATCAAGCCGCCCTGCGCCGGGCCGGGGAGAACCTTCTGGCCCCGGCCTGCGTGGTCGCCGGGGGCCGCCGCTATTTTCTGGAGCCCTGCCAGGGCAGGCCGCGACTCTTCCTCATGGGGGCCGGGCATGTGTCCCGGGCCACGGCCGCGATAGCCGGGTTGGCCGGGTTTTCGGTCACCGTCCTGGACGACCGGCCGCAGTTCGCCAGCCGGGAGCGCTTCCCCACGGCCTTCGAAGTGGCCGTGGCCGACATGGAGGACTGCTTTGCCGGGCGGATCATCACCCCGCGCGATCTGGTGGTCATCGTCACCCGGGGCCACCTCCACGACGCCACGGTCCTGGCCCAGACCCTTGGCACGGAAGCCCGGTACGTGGGCATGATCGGCAGCCGCCGCAAGCGCGACGCCATCTACGACCGGCTGCGGACCCAGGGCGCGACCGACGCGGACCTGGCCCGGGTGCATTGCCCGGTGGGGCTTCCCATCGGGGCCGAGACCCCGGAGGAAATCGCCGTCAGCATCGTGGCCGAACTCATCGCCGTTCGGGCAGGGAAGGCGTAGGGGCGGTTGCATGGCGCAAACGGATCAAAGCGCTCTCGCCACGTTTCCGACCATTCGCCCCATCTCTGTCCATGCCGCTCAAGAAGTGCCTTTCCCTTGGCGGGTATCCCCGTTCCGGGCCATGAACTCAAGCGGCAGGATGGCCTGTGTCGCCACGTCCGGATGGGGGATGGGATCATGTTCGTGGTATCCGGGCAGGGCAATCGTCTTGCACCCCTCGCAGAGGTCCACCCGCTTGTAGGGACGCTCGGGACTGTGCGGAAACGACAGTCGTGAGTGTTCCCCGTTGCCGCAGCCCGGGCAGGAAATCCGTTTATAACGCCACACTGTGGCACGGTCGGCGCAGGCTGCCTCCATCAGTCCGGCCGCCGCCTGACCAGAGTCGAAGGCATGGCCTGGGCGTCGATGTCGCCCGGAATGCCTGGAGAACCACCGTTCATGACCGGCTAAAGGAGCGCTACGGAATGGAATCTTTGAGATCCCGGACTTGCGGGGTGCATCATCAACCGGGGGGAGGCCCAGACCGTGCGGCTGGCCATGATCTATGCCCTGCTGGACGGGCAGGGGCATATCGGCGTGGCCCATCTTCAGGCCGGGCTGGCGTTTTGGGAGTACTGCCGGGCCTCGGCGCTCAACATCTTCGGCAGCCGCGAGGCCAATCCGCTCGCGGAGAAGATTCGCGGCGCACTGGCTGGCGGCCCCATGACGACCACGGCCCTGCACCGGGCGCTCGGGAATAACGCCTCCCGGGAGAGGCTTCGTGAGGCCCTTCAGGAACTCCTGACCGCCGGGCACATCAACAAGACGGAAGAGAAGACCACAGGCCGGCCGAAGGCTGTTTTCACCCTGAACGAACAAACCGAAAATAACGAACTATCGCCCGCTGGGAGCATGCCGGATAATTCGTGAAATTCGTTTGTTTCGTTTAGGCGGGAGAAGAAGAGGACACGGCGGCCTCCCGGGAATGCGGCAGATAGGCCATTCCCGGGAGGCCTGTTTTTTGGGGCGGGCAGGGGGCTGACGTGCCGTCCAATGCGTGTTTTTGCGGAGCAATACGCAAAAAAGGTGCATGCTTTGCGCAAGTTGCCGCAAGGGGCGGGGGAAAGAAGAGGGGACTGTCTGGCTTGACGGCCACATGTGTTTTTTGGGTTGCTGACGGGGAAAGGACCGGGCGCTACGCGGGCAATGCCGCCTCATCCAGGAGGGCCTGACGGGCGTCAACGGGGCTGATGTGCGGCTTGATGCGATGCATCTCCTGCGCGAGGTCGGCATCATCTGCTCCTGTGGTCTCGTTGCGAAGCCAAAGGGCCGTGGCCAGTTTTTCCAACTCGGACACGCCCTTTTTTCCGAACCACTTGGCCACGGTTTGAATGGCGGCTTGTGCCGAGGCGATTTGCGTAGCGTACCTTTCCAGAAACTCCTTGCCCGACGCCGTCAACCGGATGCGCGGGCCGTAGGCAGGCTGGACTTGATGCTCAAGCAGACAACTGGAAAAAAGCGTGGCCAGGGAGTCATGCAGGTCGAAGGAATAAGGGCCGTGCTTGTAGAGCACGAAATCAGAGCCCGTCGGGACAGCGCAGTTTTTGTCCAAGGTCTGCTTGACATTTGTCCGGATTATGGCTAGATGTAATGTCTAGACAGGAGGTGCCTATGCCGAGCACATGGACGCTGCAAGACGCCAAAAACAAGTTCAGTGAAGTGGTCAATGCTGCGTGTGCTGGCGCGCCGCAGGTGGTGACCAAGCGCGGCAAGCCTTCGGTGGTGGTGGTTTCCATGACCGACTATGAAAGGTTTGTCGCCCAAGGCAAGAGCCCTGCCCCGCGTTTCACGGAATTTTTGCTCTCCATGCCCGGCGGTGGTGCGGAGGCGGACGCCTCGCGCGAGGACATCGCCCTGAGGGAGGTGGAGTTTTGATGTTTCTGCTGGACACGGTCGTCCTCTCGGAACTGCGCAAGAATGACCGCAACCCCGGCTTGGTGCGCTGGATCAGCGGTGCGGATGAGGGGAAGCTTTTTGTCAGCGTCGTCACTGTCGGCGAAATAGAGCGCGGGATTCGTCGCCAGCAAGCCAGGGATGCCGCCTTCGCCCAACGCCTCACCGACTGGCTGGCGCACCTGGTGCTGGCCTACGGGGACCGCATCCTGCCCATCACCACGGAGGTGGCCCGTCGCTGGGGCCAGTGCAGCGCGGACCTGGGCCGGGCTGATGCGGACATCCTTATTGCCGCCACGGCCTTGGAACACGACATGGTGGTGGTGACGCGCAATGAGCGGCATTTCATCCCCACAGGGGTGCGCGTGTTCAATCCCTGGGAGTAGGCTGCCCCGCGCGTGCGGGGAAGGCCTACGCCTCTGCGGGGTCAGCGGCGTCTGGCACGCCTCCTTTTTTGCTTGAAAAAGGGGAGAAAGCGGCGGCTTGGGGTGGGGGATATCACCGCAGAAAGGGAGGGCAACACATATGGCCAGGGGAGTGCGGCACGAGGGATGCCGACGGAATCAGAAGCGTTCAGCGTGTGGGGTATAGCGTGGGGTATGAAAAAAGGGCCTACGGTTTTTCGTCCGTAAGCCCTTGATTTTGCTGGTTGCGGGGGCAGGATTTGAACCTGCGATCTTCGGGTTATGAGCCCGTGAACCGGGTCTTCCTACCCCCTATCCTACCCAGTTTAACCACACCTAATGAGACAAGTTTATCCTTAAATTACAGGCTTGACAGGTATGTCGTCATTGGGTCATTTACCCGAATGATGTTTAATGAAATTTGCCCTGTTTTACCCTCCTGGGTAGGAATAGGGTAGGAAAGAAAGCGTGGTCCTGTCGGGCTTCAAGGGGTGTTGGGGTAGGAACAGGGTAGGAAAGAGGACGAAAGAATGGCCACGAAATACTCACGGGCGCACTCGGCGAAATGGTCCGGCGTTTACTGCTACGAAAGCACGGAGCGCCGCTTTGAAGATAAGGCGGACGTTTGTTATGTGATTGCCTATAAGGTCGAGGACAAAAAACGCTGGGAGAAGGTCGGCTGGAGGTCCGAGGGCTATACCCCCCAGGTGGCGGCGGAGGTCCGGGCCGAACGGGTGAAGGCCGCCCGGCATGGCCAGGACGTGAAGACCGCCAAGGAGATTGCCCGCGATCGCGACAAGCGGGACAAGACCGTTGACGAGTTGGCGAAGGCCTATTTCGCGGCCAAGGGGGATTCCCTGAAAGGCGTGGTGACGGACCGCAACCGCTATGAGAAGCATATCCGCCCCATACTGGGCGGCTTTCGGGCAAGCAAGCTCTCGCCCCTGGACATGGCCCGGCTGCGCAAGGCCATGACCGGCCGCGCCCCGGCCACGGTCTGGAATGCCTTGGAACTGGTGCGGCGTATCGTGAATTTCGGGGCCAGGGCCAAGCTGTGTCCGGCCTTGTCTTTCGTCATCGAGATGCCCAGGAAGGATAACGAGGTGGTGGAATACCTGGAGCCCGAGGAGGCCGCCCGCCTCAAGGAGGTGCTTGATGCATGGCCGTCCCGGGATGCCGCCAGGATGCTGGAGCTGGCCATGTTCACGGGCATGCGGCGGGGCGAGGTCTTCAAGCTGCGGGATGCGGACCTGGATTTTCTGTCCGGGATCATCACCATCCGTTCCCCAAAGGGCGGCAAGACGGTGAGCATCCCCATGAACCCCATTGCCCGGGCCATCCTGGAAGTGCAGCTTGATTGGAAGGCCAAAAATTCTATTCAAAGTCCATTTGTATTTCCCGGGAAAGGCGGCGGCCAACGGGTGGCCTGCGGGGCCGCCGGGCGCATCAAGAAGGCCGCCGGGATTCCCTCCCGCTTCAGGATTTTTCACGGTCTGCGGCACCATTTCGCCGTGACCCTGGCTAATTCCGGAGAATTCACCCTGGACATGATCGGCGAACTTCTTACACACAAATCAACGGCCATGACCCGGCGCTACGGGCAGTTCCTTCCGGACGCCAAAAAGCGGGCCAGCGACAAGGCGGCGGAGTTGCTTGTCAGCCACGCGGGACTGGATGCAATGTCCGGCAGGGGGCGGAAGGTGGTCCGGATCGGGGGAGGAGACTAGCCGATGCCCATCGTAAGCGCCTTTTTCGGGATCATCATCACCATGTACTGGCGAGAGCATGGCCGCCCGCATTTTCACGCCAAATACGGCGAACACGGCGCAACGTTTGATATCGAAACACTGGACATTCTGACCGGCAATCTTCCCCGTAGAGCGCGGCTCATGGTCCTGGAGTGGGCCTTCGAGCACCGGGAGGAATTGATGCAGAACTGGCGGCTATGCCAAGAATATTCCACACCCAACCCCATCACCCCGTTGGAGTAACGATCATGATTCCCTGGGAAGTGAAGACCGCCAAGCCGTTGCCGGGCTACCGCCTGGAGGTGACGTTTGCGGATGGACTGCGCGGTGTTGTCGACCTTTCTGATGTGCCGCACAAGGGCGTGTTCGCCCCGTGGTCGGACCCCGCCTATTTCGAGCAGGTTCGCGTCGATGCCGAGACAGGCACGGCCTGCTGGCCCAACGGGGCGGATGTGGCCCCCGACGCCATGCACGAAGAGGTGAAACAGCGGCAGGTTTCCGCCGTGTAGGCCAAGGACGGCAAAACGGCTCGGTCACTGTGGACGGCCCATGAGGGGGACGCCATGAGCGCCGTTTTGCCACATATCGTGCGTCTCAAGGGCTGTGAAAGTTGTCGAGACCGCAGCGATACGCCGTGCTCTGGAGTAAGTAGAGTGCGCTAGGGGCACCGTGGTTTGCGTGCTGGGGAGATAGACAAGGTGGTAGTGTTGAATTTCAAAGTATAGCTTGACTGGAGAACTCAATGTCCTGCTCTACATACCCAACCCCAATTAATAAGAATTTCAGGGCAGATATCAACAAAAAAGGAGAAACGTCATCACCAGAGTATGTAGCGTATCGCTTTTGGTTGTACCAATATTCATATAGGAACGTCATGTGTGCCAATGATGCGAGAAAAATTGCTGATTTTTGCGTTCTTGCGAAAGGCAAGGGGATTGATCCACTAACTATAATGTTTGCAAAATTTGACAGTATCATGAATCCTTACATGAACGAAAAAGAGGTGTTCCAGATTGTTTTTCAGTTGCGACACCTTGCATTATTATTTATGAGGACATACAATATATGTCCATTTGCTACCATGGATGGTTTTTATGGTTTTGATTCCGGCAACATACTGCGGACGCTAATTAAAAAGAAACAATTAAAAATGGAATTTTACGATAAAGTATATCACCAGTCACTCAAAGGTTTTGAATACGACCCAGAGACACGCAACCTGAAAATCACGGTTAACTTGAACCATGATTACACAACAGTCTTGTTGGATGTGGCAAACATAATTGATAATATCACGGGCGAAGTCGATAATGACTTTTTATTTTATATCCATGAGAGAAAATTTAGAAAGAAGTTATCAAAATTATCGCCAACAAGCAATGCGTCAAGAGCTGTTGGATTGTGGATTTGGGATGCTATTGACAAACAGATTGGAAAGGAGAAGCCTCCGTATGGCGCTATTTCAAAAACGATACATCGCCTCAAAGAAAAATTTGATCTTTCAAGTTTAGGGTATTCGGCGTCATCGGATAGAACGTTTTCAAATATGTATTATAAAACGTGCAAGTGCATTGAAGATAGAGATGTTTATTCTATATAACACGAAGAATGTTCTTGTCACGTGAACAACATACAAGCCTGCTGGAGTAGCACCCCTCTTAGCGCGGCACCTTCTTTAACCTGGAGATAGCCGTCCTTCTCACAGGGGAAATTGGAAACTCAGACCCTTCAGATAGAATCCTAGACATGCTTGTCAGGCTATGAGTTATCTTTCGGGTGAATTCACCGAAGGAGAGCTCGTATGCTTAAAGGTCTTCACACCCGCGAAGCTGCCCAATACCTGGGCCTTTCACCCGGCACCCTCGAAGTCTGGCGCTGCAAGGGGCGTGGCCCCCGCTATTCCAAGCTCGGGAAACGGGTCGTTTACGACCCCGCCGACCTGGACGCCTATCTCGCCGAGCACAAAGTCTTCACCATTGATTCCATGCCGTCCTCGGCAAGGCGATAGCGAGGTGCCGCATGAGTAGCAATGCAGTCTTCACATTCCGTGGAGAGATTAAGAGCGGTGGCTTGGTCCCGGATGAGATTATCGCCGATGGAAAGCTGCACCGTTGCGGTACGGTGGGCAAGGAACGCGGCAAGGACGGGGCTTATGTGCTCCATGCCGATCCCCCCGTGTCCGGGTGGTGGCAAAACTACCGTACTGGCGAATCCGGAAAATGGGCTGAACGCCATTCTCGCCCCATGTCCTTTGCCGAAAAGGATCGGCTCCAGGCCTCGTTCGCCGCCGCCCAAAAAGCCCGGCTGGACGAATCCTCGCGTCGCCACGCCAAATCCAGGGAAACCGCATCCCGTATTTGGGAGAAGGCTGATCCCGCCCCTCTCAATCATCCCTATCTTGTCCGCAAGGGCGTCAAGCCGCTTGGCGATATCCGCGTAGCCCCTGACGGACGTCTCATCGTCCCGCTTCTGGACGATGCCGGCGCGATCATGTCTCTGCAATTTGTTGCGGCAGACGGAGAAAAACGCTTTCTCACCGGTGGCGCTATAAGCGGCGGCCACTTTACGATCCCAGGGGATGGCGGCCCCCTGTGCATCGCGGAAGGATATGCCACGGGGGCAAGCATCCATGAGGCAACGAAACACACGGTCCTTATCGCGTATCATTGCGGCAACCTCATGTCCGTGGCCACCATGGCCCGTCAGAAGTATCCGGACAGACAGATCATCCTGTGCGCCGACAACGATCACGAGACAGAAAGCGCCCGTGGTCAAAATCCCGGGGTTACGCATGCGACCGAATCGGCCCGCGCTGTATCCGGGCTGTTGGCAATTCCAAGATTCAAAGTGCCGGGCGGTGCGACTGACTTTAATGACCTGGCCCGAATCGAGGGGCTTGGTGCCGTTCGGGACAGCATTTTGGCTGCGATCCCGGTTCTGCCCGCTGTTACCGGGAATGATGCCTGGCCTTCGCCGGTACGGTTTGAAACCGAACACTCGCCGGATATCCCGGCCCGGCTGTTTCCTGGTATCTTGGGAGAGTTTTGCTCGGCGCTTGCCGAGGAACTGCAAGTTCCTTTCGAACTGCCGTTGTGCAGCGCTCTTGGAACGATTGCCGTCGCTGTCCAGCGAAAGTGCCGGGTTTGGGTCAAAGACGGTTATGCCGAACCCCTGAACATTTTCGCCTTGTGCCCATTGCCCCCGGGCGAGCGGAAAAGCGCCACGGTTGAAGCCTGCAAAAAACCGCTGGTGGAATGGCAGACTGATAAAAGCCGTGAGATGCAAGACGGGATTCGCGAGGCGGCAAGCGAGCGCCGTACACTGGAAAAGGCCATCGACATGAAGCGGGCCAGCATCGGGAAGGCGAAGACCGCCCAGCAGCGCAAGGATCTTATCCAGGAAATTAAGGCGATGGAGAAAGAGCTCCCAGATGTTCCCAGGGCTCCCCGCCTTCTGGCCGATGATTTCACCCCCGAGGCATTGGCGCTGCTCATGGAAAGACACGAACAACGCATTGGGCTTCTTGAGGCGGAGGGCGGCCTGTTCGATACCCTCGCCGGGAGATATTCCAATGGCGTGCCCAATCTCGACGCCGTGCTCAAATCCTGGTCCGGCGAAACCTGCCAGATCGACCGCCGTGGAGCGGAGACCATCATCCTGAATGATCCGCACCTGACCCTGGTCATTTCCCCCCAGCCGGAAGTCGTCCAGGCGCTCGCGGGGCAGCCGGGTTTTCGCGGCAGGGGGCTTGTCGGACGCTTCCTGTATTTCATGCCGCGAAGTCGCCTGGGAACTCGGTCCCTCGATTCCTCCCCCATGCCGGAGCCCGTCGCGCGAAAATGGCGGCAGACGATTCAAGGGCTCCTGTCGATTCCCTGGAAGAGAGATGCGCATGGAAATGCGGTCGCATATGACGTGCATCTCTCCACGGAGGCGTCGAACCTGGTGAGGAAGTTCGCGCAGGATGTGGAATCCGCGCTCCTTCCTGGTGGAACGCTGGAGCATATGACGGATTGGGGTGGGAAATACCTGGGACAGGCGATCCGCCTTGCCGGGCTCATGCATATGGTCACGGCTCCCGAACCCTTGACCGAACCACTGTCGCTGCAAACCATGGAGAATGCGATTGCTGCGGCCACGATTCTCGCGGCGCACGCAACGGCCGCCTATGGGCTCATGGGCAGCGATCCGCAGTTGGAATGCGCCCAGGCCATCTTGAAATGGATCAAGCGCGACCGCGTGTCGTCGTTTACCGCCCGCGACGCCATGGAGAAGGTCAAGGGCCGCTACCCGACCATGGACAAGGTGAAGGCCGGTTTGGCCATCCTGGAAGAACGGGCATTCATTTTTCCGGTCAGTCAGGACTCGCGCAAAGGTCCGGGCCGCAGGGCGAGCGCTGTCTATACGGTCAATCCCAACACATGGGCATGAATGGAGAAAACCATATCATGCAAGCCTGTCAGATCTTAGGCGCACAATTCGCAGATTCGCAGAATGAAACCTCGCCCTCGGGTCGCGCAAGGCATCGCATCAGGTGTAGTATTGAAGGGATTCTCCCTGTGTGCCAGACGCTCAACTTTTGTTGCAACAATCTGAGATAGTGGTGCAAACTTGCGTTCGGTTTGCATGATTGCCAGCAACAGAGTGGTGTTAGGGAGCTTCCTCTCGATATATTGAGCCATGGCGCCAGACCCACAACCTGCTCAAGCTCTACAGGCACGGACTCGCTGGCGGGGAGGATACGGAAAGTGGGTAGATCGCCCTGGCGGGCTGCCCGGCGAAAGACGATCAAGGAACAATGAAGGCCGGTCGGGTCACCTGGGAGGCACTCGCAGGCTCGGTGAGATAATCGGTTTCGGAACTGTTGATCAAAAGGCGAGAAAACTTCGTGGGACAGGCTCTATAGGGGGACGCCCCCCTGAGCATCAGAGGATGGCCCTGGTCATATCCAGCCAGTTGTCACATATGACCACATACGGTCGCCGTCTGGGACTTCACCCCGTGGATCATGCATAATATCCTCATTTATCAATGATAGTTGAAGATGTCTGCGCCATATGTGGCCAATGGCCTGCTTCTTGTATCTCTGCTCTGCCATCAGGTCACAACCTGGCAAAAATCATGTCAGTCAGGATACTCCGTGAATGATCGCCTTGATGCCGTGATGATACTTTCGACATGCAACATTCAAAGAATCCTGAGAAAATAAACAACGAATTCACAGAGAATAGAAAATGTCAAAGACGACGCTCTTTATTGCTGGCCTTGTCCTGGTTCTGGTCGGAGTCATTCCGATCTGGCCACGTAAAAAATTATGGGGATATGCGACAAGCACGAGCATAAGTCTTGCAGTTATGTTGATAATCGTCTTTCTGTTGATAAGCAATGATATGATATCACTATGAACAATCATAATAGAAAAGAAATATGGGTAAGCACAATGAAAACAATATGGCAACCATTGCTTTTCGGTTGTAGCCTTTTGGCATCCATTCTTTTTGCGAATGCCGCAAACATTGAACAACCCCAGGCCGTGCCGAAGCCACCCTATGTCGAGGTTGTGCCTGATGCCTTTCACCATGGGGAGCCGATGCCGCGCAAACTCTTCACGAACAACGACGGCAGGGCCTCCGTGTCACGGGACGATTCCGCCGGGGAAAGGCAAACGCCCGCACCACCCCCCACAGAGAGATCCCGCCAGGACGGATGGCAGCCAACCTGGCCCTGACAAGGGCTCAGGACCGGCACGCGCCACATGGCTAGATATGACCAATCGGTCATATGTGACCAAACCAAAGGTCGTTACGTACCGAGCCACCCATTTCCAGAACGCATTTTTCGAGAGAAACCATGCTGTTACGCCACTCTCTGGAAATAGAACGCGACTGGCTCGAATTTTGTATTTCATGGTTTCATGGAATCTGCGGTCTTGCCATTTGCCTGGTAGCATATCAAGCCTGCAGCGCAGAAACAAAATGAGAGACCATTGAATGAAACATGAACGTTGTCAGGCAAACTTCATGGACATGAAGAATGCTGACCATTGCAAGAGTCGGCTGTTTATGAATATCAATATTCAACTGCCAGCCATGTCTGCCATTGATAAGAGGCTGGTCGCCGTTCATGAAGCGGAATCAGTATGTCTTTTGCCTACTCTTTACGTATGACAAAGGAGAGTGCCCCGTGTCCATCACAACAATCATTCTGATAGTTCTTGTGCTCATGCTGTTAGGCATCATTCCGATCTGGCCACACAGCAGGTCCTGGGGATACGGGCCGAGCGGCGTCATCGGCCTCATTGTGGCCATACTTGTCATCCTGTTCCTGCTGGGAAAACTCTAAACGGACGCATGTCGGCGGGCCTCTCGCTCGCACGCCAAGCGCGATATGGGGTCCATGCCCAAGGGCAAAGTGAAGAACTTGTGACACTCAATGGGGGAGTCTTATGCAACGGAAACTTGGATATTCTTGTTTGATATTCGGCGTGGCTGCGCTCATCGTTGTGGCGACGACGACTGGATGCGTCAGAAATCGAAGGCCACCGCCGCCTGAGGTGGTCACGACATCGAACGACCCTGATGATCGGGCTGTCATCGTCCACAGAAACGATGAAGGGCCTCGGCGGTACTATCGAGATAATAATGGGAAGTTGTATTATGTGGACGACGTCGGCTCTGTTCACTCCATTGATCGCAACGTTCGCGTTGAACGAGGTACGGCTGGATTATACTATATCGTTGATGATGACCATGACAGGTACTACACGAACACCGATGGAAGACTGTATTACAGGGATTCGTCTGGCGGCGTCATCCATATCGAAGAAAGTGGCGCCGGACGGGTTATCGATCCCCTTCCCCTCCTGCGAGGCGAGTCCTATCCGAGGATAGAGCATGTGCGGAGTCTCGATTACTGCAACGAGACCTGGAGAAAGTGCAACACCTCCTGCGACAGGTCTTCCGGGATGAGCAGCAAGCGAGCCTGCTTTGGCGATTGCGACTACAAGCGTGAGCAATGCCTTCAGGCATATTAGAGGTGTTGCCCGTTGAAAAAATAAATTCGCAATGTGGCTTTTCACATATAAATAGTCGTCATGACATGGAGTGCTTGATGTTTATGATGTCGCATGGATCATCTAGCGAAAGTCAGGACGTGCTGGATTGTATCCGCAAACAGAATATAAACAATCCATGTCATAAATAATAACGTAAAAGCAAGTTTAAGAGGAGTGTGTCGTTTCACTGCCATTTTCAAAAAACAAATTACGCGAGGAGTGTTCCATGAAGAGTTTGACGAAAATCGCCTGCGTCCTGTCCCTTGCCGCCATCCTCGGGCTTCCCGCCGTCACTGCAACCGCAAGGCCGCTTGGAAGCACCGCCTATTCCGGAATGTCCAATCTTCCGCTTCGCAATTGCGAAGGATTTTGGTGCGGCCAGCTCAACAGGATCACCATGGATGAACAACTCAAGGTCCTGATCTACGGCTCCGGCGGTGGCTGGTCATACGTTGAAGTCGTGTCCACCGGACAGCGCGGCTGGGTCTGCAACGAAAACGTCTATTAGCCAGGACATGCGGGCATCCTGCAAGTCGGCCCGGCAGTGAAAATGGCCTTGGAAGAGGGGTCGGCGGCCCAAAACGCTGACAACAGGGTCCGGGCCAAGACCGAAACAGCCGAGGCGGCGCCCGTCTCATGACGGCATACGCACCGGCCGACCAGGCGGGGTCCAGGAAGACCCCGCCTGGTATTTCAAGACGAGTGCCGCGTTTTGCAAATGGCCAGGCGTTATCTTGCGGTCGTAGATTCCAATAAATGACATAAACATACAGATTTCAGCCAAATAACGTGCATAGCCGGGTGTGTGGGACATGACCCTGGGCACGTCGTGCACGCCATCTGTTCGCAGAAGGAGAGCTTTATCGTCATCAAACGAGACGTGGGACTGACAGCACACACACGGAATGCGCCGGACCAAGGCTGGGATTCCGAATTGCTGCGTTCGGAACTGTTCAGCATCAAGCAACTGACGCTGCACGCCGCCGATCTGGCCGGACGGCATGCCATCGATCCGCATCCGGGACCGGACAGGTTGTTGCCCCGACTGGCGGACAATGAGCGCGTCCTTTTGGCGGCGTATGACGTGGTGACGGCCGCAGCCACGCCGGGACAGCGGATCGTTCCGGCGGAGTCCTGGTTGCTCGACAACTTCTATCTCATCGAACAGCAGATCGTACTGGCCCGGCGGCATCTGCCGCGCGGCTACAGTCGCCAGTTGCCGCGTTTGGCCGACGGCCCGTCGGCCGGGTTCCCCCGCATCTACGACCTGGCCTTGGAACTCATCTCCCACATGGACGGGCGTGTCGACAGCGACAACACCACCCAGTTCGTCGCCGCCTACCAGACCGTTTTGCCGCTGCGGCTGGGGGAGTTGTGGGCCTTCCCGATCATGCTGCAACTGGCCCTGCTGGAAAACCTTCGCCGTGTGGCCCTGCGCATCGCGCATCGCCGTGAGGAACTCGACTCGGCCATCGTCTGGGCGCAGCGTATGCTCGCCACGGCCGAGAAGGAACCGAAACAGCTCATCCAGGTGCTTGTCGAGTTCGCCGATGCCGATGTGCCGCTGACGGCCTCGTTCGTGGAGGAGTTTTACGCCCGGCTCCAGGCCCAGGGGGCCGTCATGGCCTTCATCCAGACCTGGGTCGAGCAGAAACTCCTTGAGCAGGGGGTGACCGCGACCCAATTGTCCGAGGCGGCCAGCCGCACCGCTGCGGCCAACCAGATCTCCATCGCCAACAGCATCGGGAGCCTGCGCTTCATCGGCTCGACGGACTGGAAGGTGTTCGTCGAATCCCTAAGCGTCGTCGAGCAGACCTTGCGCGAAGACCCCGTCGGGCTGCATGCCGATCAGGATTTCGCCACCCGCGACCGGTATCGGCATGTCATTGAGGACGTGGCCCGGGACAGCCCCCAAAGCGAACCGGACGTGGCCCGCCAGGCCGTCGCCCTGGCCCAGGCAGCGGCGAAGCGGCACGGCCTCGGGCATCGCGCCGCGCATGTCGGATACTATCTGGTCGACAATGGACGCCCCCTGCTGGAGCGTGCGGCGGAGAGCCGGGCGACCTGGAAGACACGCCTTGGCCGGATAAGCCAGCCTGTCCGCCTGGGACTCTACCTCGGCCTCATCTTGAGCTTCACGGCGCTGGCGACCTGGGCGGCGGTCTTCTCCCTCAACGACGCCGTAGCGGCGGACTGGCGGTCCTGGCTCCTGGCCGTCCTGGCCGGTGTCGGCGTCTCGGCCCTGGCCGTGTCGCTCACGAACCTCGCGGCCACCATGGCCTTGCCGCCGCGGGCCTTGCCCCGGCTGGATTATTCGCAGGGCATCCCCCCCGGTCAGGCCACCATGGTGATCGTCCCCACCCTGCTTGGCGCGCCGCATGAGATCGACGCCCTCCTGGAGGCCCTGGAGATCCGCTATCTGGGCAATCGCGACCCGCACCTGTATTTCGCCCTGCTCACGGATTTTTCCGACGCCTCCGAGGCCGTCATGCCAGACGACGAGGCACTTGTGAGCCGGGTCCGGGCCGGGATCGAGGCCCTCAACGAGACCTACCGCGAGGATCGCCCGAACGTCTTTTTCCTGTTCCACCGGCCGCGGACGTGGAATCCCCACGAACGGACCTGGATGGGATATGAGCGCAAGCGGGGCAAGCTGGAGCAGTTCAACGCCGTGCTGCGCGGCGGGGCGAAATCCGCCTTTTCCCAGATCGTCGGGGATACGTCGCTGCTTGGCTCCATCCAGTACGTCATCACCCTGGATACCGACACCCAACTGCCCCGGGACACGGCCCGCAAGCTGATAGGGAATATCGCCCACCCCCTGAACCGGCCGGTCTACGACGCCGACGCAAGGCGCATCGTCGAAGGCTACGCCATCCTGCAACCGCGTGTCTCGATAAGCCTGACCAGCGCGGGACAGTCGCGGTTCACCAGACTTTTCGCCGGAGACTCGGGCATCGATCCCTACACCCGCGAGGTGTCGGACGTGTACCAGGATCTGTTTGGCGAGGGCTCGTTTATCGGCAAGGGCATCTACGATGTGGACGCCTTCCGGCAGGCCCTAAGCGGGCGTTTTCCGGAGAACCTGGTCCTGAGCCACGACCTGCTGGAAAGCGGGTATGCCCGCTCGGCCCTGGTGACCGATGTGGACCTCATCGAGGAGCATCCGGCCAGTTACGCCATGGAGGCCAGCCGCCGCCACCGCTGGGTGCGAGGTGACTGGCAGCTTGCGGGCTGGCTCTTTCCCCGCGTGCCCGGCCCTCCCGGGGCGGACGGGGCCAAATCGGCCGGGCGGCCAAACGCGCTCACGGCCTTGTCGGTGTGGAAACTCATCGACAACCTGCGGCGCAGCCTCGTGCCGCCGTCGCTTCTGGCCCTGCTGGCTGTGGGATGGACCCTCGGCCCGGGTCCGGTCTGGTTCTGGACGCTGATGGTGGCGGCCGTGCTCTTTCTGCCTGCCTTACTGGGGTTTATGCTTGATGTGATCCGAAGGCCCGAAGGGCGTTCCTGGCCGTCGCAGTTGATCCTGACCTGCCGATCCGCCGGACGTCCCATGGCCCTTTCCGGGCTGGAACTGGCCGCCTTGCCCTACGCCGCGATCATGAACCTGGATGCGATCATGCGTTCCGCAGTCCGCATGATTTTTACCAGGAAGGGACTCCTCAAGTGGCACACGAAATCCTATGCAACCCGGAACGCCTGTCGCACCCTGGCCGGGTTCTGCCTGGAGATGTGGTTCGCGTCCGCCCTGGCCGCAGCCCTGGCCCTGGTTCTGGCGGTCGGCAAACCGCATGACGTCGCGTATGCCGCCCCCGTCCTTCTGCTGTGGTTCGTGTCGCCGCTTCTGTGCTGGTGGATCAGTCTGCCGCTTCAGGCCCCGGCGCAGAGCCTGACCCTGGCCCAAAACGCGTTTTTGCGCGGGGCGGCCAGGAAGACCTGGCGGTATTTCGAGGACTTCGTCGGTCCGAAGGATAACTGGCTGCCGCCGGACAATTATCAGGAATATCCGGCGGAGATCCTGGCCTCGCGGACCTCGCCCACGAACATGGGCATGGCCCTTTTGGCGAACCTGGCCGCGTATGATTTCGGATACCTTGGGGCCGGGGAATTTTTGCAGCGTACCGAAAACACCCTGGCCGCCATGGATCGCCTGGAACGGTACCGGGGCCATTTCTACAACTGGTACGACACGCGCACGGGGCAACCCCTTCGCCCGCAATACGTCTCCACGGTCGACAGCGGCAACCTCGTGGGCTGTCTGCTCACCTTGCAGGCCGGACTGACCGAGTTGAAAGGACAGCCGGTGTTGTCCGCCAGCGCTTTTGGGGGGCTTATGGACACCCTGCAGATGCTTGCCGAACAGTCGATTCCGGCCCGGACACCGGAACTCGCAGGCAAAATCGCGCTTCTGCGCGACGCCCTGCGCCCGCTGGCCCTGGCCGGACAGCCGCTGACCCTGGCGGCCGCCCACCGCGTGCTGGAGGAGATGTGCGGCGTGGGTGACGGCGTGGCGGCCCTGCTGCCCGGGGATGCCGCCAGCGACAGCCCTCTGTTGTATTGGGCCCATGCCTTCGACCGGCAAGCCCAGGCCCTGCACGACGAGTTGCGTCTGCTTTCGCCCGAGCCGGGGATTTTTGCCGACATTCCCACCCTGGCGGAACTGGCCGGGGCGAACGGCCGTGACGGCCAGCCCCCGGAAACCGGCGACAGCCCCATGCACGCCGCGTCTCCAGGTCATACTGCGGCCCGTCGTCTGGCCATGATCGACGCCCTGGCGGACCGCTGCCGCAGCCTGGCCATGATGGATTTCGAGTTTCTGTACGACACGTCCCGCAGCCTGCTGGCCATCGGCTACGACGTGGGCGAACGGCGCCGCGACCCCTCCTGCTACGACCTGTTGGCGTCGGAGGCCCGTCTGACCAGCTTTGTGCTCATCGCCCAGGGGCAGATACCCCAGAAACATTGGTTTTCCCTGGGCCGCCTGCTGACAAGCCATGGCGGCGACGTGAGCCTCATTTCCTGGAGCGGCTCCATGTTCGAATACCTCATGCCGCAACTGGTCATGCCCAGCTTCCCGAGCACCCTGCTGGACCAGACCTGCAAGGCCGCCGTGTCGCGCCAGATCGAGTACGGTCGGCAACGCGCCGTGCCCTGGGGCATCTCCGAGTCCTGCTACAACGCCACCGACGTGCAGCACGTCTACCAGTACCGGGCCTTCGGCGTGCCCGGCCTGGGATTCAAGCGCGGACTGGGCGACGATCTGGTCATCGCTCCCTACGCCAGCGCCCTGGCCCTGATGGTCGCACCCCGGGAGGCCTGCCGCAATCTGCAACGGCTTTTCGCCAGCGGATTGCTCGGAACATACGGCTTTTACGAGGCCATCGACTACACGCCCTCGCGCGCCCCCCGGGACACGCACAGCGCCATTGTGCGGACATTCATGGCCCATCACCAGGGGATGAGCCTTTTGGCCTTTGCCCATGTCCTGCTGGCCCAGCCCATGCAACGCCGGTTCATGTCCGCCCCCTCCCTGCGGGCCACGGAGCTGCTTTTGCAGGAACGCCTGCCAAAAACCAGCGAGATGCTGCACCCCCATGCCGCCGAGGTGAGCGCCGCAGCGCATCCGCCCGCCGTGGACACGGGGTCGATCATGCGCGTTTTCACCGACCCGGACACCCGCCTGCCCGAGGTGCATCTGTTGTCCAACGGCAGGTACCACGTCATGACCACCAACGCCGGCGGCGGCTACAGCCGGTGGGGGGATCTGGCCGTGACCCGCTGGCGCGAGGATGTCACCTGCGACTGCTGGGGGACGTTCATCTATCTGCGCGACCGGGACACGGGGCGGTATTGGTCCACCGGATATCAACCCACGCTGTGCCAGGCCGATCACTATGAGGCGGCCTTCGTGCAGGGCCGTGCGGAATACCAGCGGCGCGACGCCTCCATCGAAACGCATACGGAGATGAGCGTCTCGCCGGAGGACGACGCCGAGATCCGCCGGGTCACGCTCACCAACCTGTCGTCGCGCACAAGGCGCGTGGAGGTGACCAGCTATGCCGAGGTGGTGCTGGCCCCGCTCAACGCCGATCTGGCCCACCGCGCCTTCAGCAACCTCTTTGTGCAGACCGAGATCCTGCCCGAGCGGCAGGCCATCCTGTGCACCCGCCGCCGCCGCACGCCGGACGAACCCACGCCGTGGATGTTTCATGTGCTGGCGGCCCCGGGTGTGAGCGCCGACGAGGTGTCCTACGAGACGGATCGGGCTGCGTTTGTCGGGCGGGGGCGCACGGCGGCCAACCCCGTGGCCCTGTCCGTCGGCGGGCAGACGGCCCTTTCGAATACCCAGGGGTCGGTGCTTGATCCCATCGTGTCCATCCGCCGCACCATCACCCTCTCACCCGACGAATCGGCCACGGTGCAGATCATCACCGGCGTGGCCGACACCCGCCAGGCCGCCCTGGCCTTGATCGAAAAGTATTGCGACCGCCATTTCGTGGCCCGGGCCTTTGAAATGGCCTGGTTTCACAGCCAGGAGGTGCTGCGCAACCTGGGGGCGACCGAGGCCGACGCCCAGGTCTACGGCCGCCTGGCCAATTCCGTGGTGTACGGCAACGCCTTGCGCCGCGTCGCCCCGGGGGTCATCGCCCGCAACCAGCGCGGCCAGTCCGGCCTGTGGCATTTTGCCGTTTCAGGGGATCTGCCGATCATCCTGGTGCGCATCGGCGACATCGAGCGCATCGACATGGTGCGGCAGGCCCTGCAGGCCCATGCCTATTGGCGGATAAAGGGCCTGGCCAGCGATCTGGTGATCTTAAACGAGGATTTTTCCGGCTACCGGGCGGTGTTGCAGGACCAGATCGTGGGGCTGATCAACACGGGCCCCGAGGCCCAGCTTCTCGACAAGCCGGGCGGTGTTTTCGTGCGCCGGGCCGAGGAACTCTCCGAGGAGGACCGGGTATTGTTTCAGACGGTGGCCAGGGTCGTGCTTACCGATGGTCCGGAGACGCTGGTCGAGCAGGTGGAACGCCGCACCACGGGACCACGCGTCTCGGACCGCCTGAAGCCGGTGCTGCCGCCGCCGCCCGAACCGGCCCGGGAGCTCGCCCGGCGCGAGCGCATTTTCTGCAATGGCCTGGGAGGGTTCACGCCCGACGGCCACGAATACGTGATCACCCTGGAGCCCGGTCAAAACACCCCCGCCCCGTGGTCCAACGTCATCGCCAGCGCGCATATCGGCACGGTGGTCAGCGAAGGCGGGAGCGCCTGCACCTGGGTGGAGAATGCCCACGAATTCCGGCTGACCACCTGGCACAACGACCCCGTAAGCGACGTCAGCGGCGAGGCCTTCTACATCCGCGACGAGGAGACCGGGGCGTTTTGGTCGCCCACGCCGCTGCCCGCCCGGGGCCGGACCGGATACGTGTGCCGACATGGGTTCGGCTACAGTGTGTTCGAGCATCGCGAGGCCGACATTTCCTCGGAACTGCATACCTATGTGGCCATGGACGCGCCGGTGAAGTTCGTGGCGGTCAAGCTGCGCAACCACTCCAAGCGCCCTCGCCGGTTGTCTTTGACCGGCTATTGGGAGCTGGTTCTCGGCGAGTGGCGGCACGCCAACCTCATGCACATCGTCACCGAAACGGACCCGGAAAGCGGGGCGCTGTATGCCCGCAACGCCTATGGCCGCGAATGCGCCGGGCGGGTGGTCTTCGTGCAGGTCAGCCAGCGGGAGCGGGTGGTCAGCGGCAACCGCACCGCATTCATCGGCCGCAACGGCTCCCTGGCCAGCCCGGAGGCCATGCGCCGCACGCGTCTTTCGGGATCGACCGGCCCCGGCCTTGATCCCTGCGCCGCGATGCAGACCCGGATTGATCTGGCCGAGGGACAGGAACGCGAGATCGTGTTCATCATCGGCGCGGCCCGCAACACCGACGAGGCCCGGCATTTCATCCAGCGTTTCAGCGGCCTGGGCGGTGCGCGGCAGGCCCTGGAACAGGTGTGGGAATTCTGGAACCGGACCCTGGGGGCCATCCATGTGGAGACCCCGGACCCCGGCCTCGACGTGCTGGCCAACGGCTGGCTGGTCTACCAGACCCTGTCGTGTCGGCTGTGGGGCCGCGCCGGTCCCTACCAGTCCGGCGGGGCCTACGGATTCCGGGATCAGTTGCAGGACGTCATGGCCCTGCTGCATGCGACGCCGTGGCTGGCCCGCGAGCATCTGGTGCGCTGCGCCGGGCGGCAATACCGCCAGGGCGACGTGCAGCACTGGTGGCATCCGCCCAACGGGCAGGGCGTGCGCACGCATTTTTCCGACGACTACCTGTGGCTCCCCTATGCAGTCTGCCGGTATGTGGCGACCACGGGGGATACGGGGGTGCTCGACGAGATGGCGCCTTTCCTCGAAGGCCGGGAGCTCAATCCCCAGGAGGAGGCCTCCTTCGACCAGCCCCAATCTTCAAGCGAGGTAGCCACGCTCTATGAGCATTGCGTGCGGGCCATCTCCCACGGCCTGCGCTTCGGCGAACACCACCTGCCGCTTATGGGCTGCGGCGACTGGAATGACGGCATGAATCTCGTGGGTCGCGAGGGCCGGGGCGAGAGCGTCTGGCTGGGCTGGTTCCTGTATGAGAACCTCCAGTCGTTCGCGGGGCTTGCCCGCAGCCGGGGCGATATTGAGTTCGCCGCAGCCTGCGACGCCCAGGCCGCGACGCTTCGCGCCAACATGGAGGCCAACGCCTGGGACGGCGGCTGGTACCGGCGGGCCTATTTCGATGACGGCACGCCCCTGGGCTCATCAATCAACGCCGAATGCCGGATCGATTCCATCAGCCAGAGCTGGGCGGTCATTTCCGGCGGCGGCGATCAAACGCGGGCCCGGCTGGCCATGGCCGCCGTGGACGAGCATCTGGTGCGCCGCCGGGAGGGGATCATCGCCCTGCTGGCCCCGCCTTTCGACACCTCAAACCTGGAGCCAGGATACATCAAGGGATACGTGCCCGGGGTGCGCGAAAACGGCGGCCACTACACCCACGCCGCGATATGGACCACCATGGCCTTCGCCATGATGGGAGAACGGGAACGGGCCTGGGAGCTCTTCGCCATGCTTTGCCCCGTGCGGCATGCGAGCCACCCGGATCAGCTCGAACGCTACAAGGTCGAGCCCTACGTCATGAGCGCGGACATCTACGCCGCGCCGCCGCACACCGGACGGGGAGGATGGACCTGGTACACCGGGGCGGCGGGGTGGATGTACCGGTTGACCGTGGAGACGCTTTTGGGGCTCCGCCTGGAGGTGGACCGCCTGCATATCGCCCCGTGCATTCCCGCCCGTTGGGACTCGTATAAAATCCATTACCGTTTTCGCGAGACGTTTTACCACATCACCCTGACCCGGGTCGGCGAGATTCCGCAGCGGGTCATCGGGGTGAGCGTGGACGGGACGGTTCCGCCGCAGGCCGTCCTGGACGGCGTGGGACGGATATCGCTTGTGGACGACCGCCGGGATCACCACGTCCAGGTGGACCTGGGCTGATGGTCCGGGGCCTGGCCGAAGCGTCTTGCCAGGGAGGCGGAAATCGGCATATTCCTTGCGTACTCCCTGGCCCACACCATTACTGCCTGCGTGAGGTCCGCCAACCATGAACGCCCTTCTGGTCTATCCCGCCTATCCGGACACGTTTTGGAGTTTCAAGCACGTCCTGCCGTTTGTGGCCAAAAAAGCGGCCTTTCCGCCCCTGGGCCTGCTCACGGTGGCCGCCATGCTGCCGCCGTCCTGGGAAAAACGGCTCGTGGACGTCAATGTCGCCCCCCTTGGCGAGGCCGATCTGGCCTGGGCCGACGTGGTCCTGGTCAGCGCCATGCTCGTCCAGACGCCAAGCGCCCGGGACATCATCGCCCGGGCCAAGGCTGCGGGCAAACGGGTGGTCGCGGGGGGCCCGGCCTTCTTAGCCCAGCCCGGGCGTTTCCCCGGGGTGGACCATTTCATCCTGGGCGAGGCCGAAGACATCCTGCCGACGTTTCTTGAGGATTTGCAGCAGGGCCGCGCCAGGCAGGTCTACGAGGCCGCCGGGCAGCCCGATCTCGGGTCCACGCCACTGCCCCTGTGGAAACTGGTGAACTTCAAGCATTACGTGTCCATGTCCGTGCAGTATTCGCGCGGCTGCCCCTTCGACTGCGAATTTTGCGGCATCGTGGCCATGAACGGGCGGCGGCCCCGGGTCAAAAGCCCGCAGCAGATGCTTCGCGAACTGCAAAGCCTCTACGACGCTGACTGGCGGGACACGGTCTTTATCGTGGACGACAACTTCATCGGCAATCTGGCCCACGTCAAAGAGTTCCTGCCGCTTTTGGCGGCCTGGCAGAGAAAGCGCGGCTATCCCTACAAGTTCATGACCGAGGCCAGCGTCAATCTCGCGCAGGACGTAACGCTCATGCGCATGATGAGCGCGGCCAATTTCCACAAGGTTTTCATCGGCATCGAGACCCCGTCTGTGGAGAGCCTGAAGGAATGCGGGAAAAACCAGAACGTGGCCACGGATTTCGCCAGCGCCGTGCGCACCATCCATCAGCATGGCATGCAGGTCATGGGCGGTTTCATCGTGGGATTTGACCACGATACGCCGTCGATTTTCGAGCAGCAGATCCGGTTCATTCAGGACATCGGGGTGGTTACGGCCATGGTCGGCGTGCTTAACGCCCTGCCGCAGACCCGGTTGTGGCGACGCCTTCAGGCCGAGGATCGTCTGGTCGGGGAGATGAGCGGGGAAAACACGGACGCCAGCCTAAACTTCATTCCCAGAATGGGCCGTGAGACGCTGCTTGAAGGCTATAAACAACTCCTTGGCGTGATCTATTCCCCGAAAAAATACTACCAGCGTATCAACACCTTCCTGGCCGCCTACAACCCCACGGCGCGGGGGAAGATCATCTCCGCCGAGGTGTTGGCCTTCGCGCGCAGCATGTGGTCCGTCGGCGTGGTCTCAAGCGCCCGCTTCGCGTATTGGAGGCTCATGTTCAAAACCCTGGCGACCAAACGCAAGGCCTTTCCCGTGGCCGTGGAACTGGCGATCCTCGGCCTGCACTTCGAGCGCGTGGCCCGCCGGGTGCTCCGCGTCGACACCGAGCCTGAGACGTAAGCGGGGGAGGGCGCATCCCCGGATGGTTCCCGAATGGACGAAACGGCCCGGCCCGTCCTCACGGCGTCAGGGAAACAGCCGGTGACGCAGAGGCCTTCGCCCCGGGCGGCGGCGATTTTTCCCTGATCACCCGGTCAATGACCTCTTCGAGCGCATGAAGCGCCACGGGCTTGGCCACATAGTCGTCCATGCCCGCCGCCAGGAATTTCTCACGATCACCCATCTGGGCATAGGCCGTCACCGCGATGACCGCAACGCCCGCCACGGCCGAAAATTCCTTGTCGCTGCGGATGTGGCGCACGGCCTCGATGCCGTCCATCACCGGCATTTGGACGTCCATCAGGATGCAATCGAACAGGGATTGGCGCAGGGCATCCAGGGCTTCCACCCCATTGCGGGCGGTGGCCACTTCATAGCCCCTGCGCCCGAGCAGCGCCTTCATGCTTATCAGATTGACGGGTTCGTCCTCGACGACAAGCAGCTTCCGTGTCCGCCTGCGCGGTTCCGGGGACGGCATGGCCGCAGGCGTCGCGTCGTGTTCTTCCCGGGGCAGGGCGCAGGGGATGGATACGGTTATCCGGGTTCCCTCCCCGACCGTGCTTTTTAAGGAGATCTCGCCGTCCATCAGGTCCACGAGCCGCTTGACGATGGCCAACCCCAGACCGGCGCCCTGGTATTGCCGGGTGTAGGAGGCCTCGACCTGGGTGAAGCGATCGAAAATACGGTCTTGCTGTTCGGGGGGGATGCCCATCCCCGTGTCCTGCACCGAAAAAGAAAGCCTGCATCCTTCCGGGGCGTAGCCGGATTCGGCCCAGGCCGTGATTCGGACCTCGCCCCGGGTCGTGAACTTGACGGCGTTGCCGACCAGATTGAAAAGAATCTGGCGAATCCTGGCCTCGTCGCCCACCAGCCGAAGGGGAACGCGCGGGTCGATCTGCCAGAAGGTGGCCAGGCTTTTTTTCCCGGCGGCCACGTCGAGGATGTCCGACACGGATCGAAAAAGGTCGCCCAGGGCGAAGGGCTTCATGGTCAGGTTCAACCTGCCGGCCTCCATCCTGGAAAAATCCAGGATGTCGTCCAGGAGGGCCAAAAGCCGCCAACTGGCTGAGGTCGCATGGGTCACGCAGTCGCTCTGCTCGTCGGCCAGGGCGGTCAACTTCAGATACTGGAGCATGCCGAGTACGCCGTTTAACGGGGTACGGATCTCATGGCTCATGTTGGACAAAAATTCGCTCTTGGCCCGGTTGGCGGATTCGGCCTGCTCCTTGGCCGCGATGAGATCCCCCTCGGCCTGCCTGCGCTCCAACTCCCCGGCGGCCCGGACGCTCACGATGCGCAACAGGGTCTCCGCCAGCCGGGAGTCAGCCAGTGGCGCGCGACCGATAAGGGCGATCAATCCTATCGGCCGTCCCTGGGAGCCCCACAGGGTCGTCCCGATGTAGCTCTCGGCGTCCATGGCCGCCAGCGCCTTGTCTTTTGGGAACAGCCGCCGGACGTGCTCAGGATGGCAGCAGATCATCTTGCCGACCACCTCGCCGCAGGGGGTGTCCTTGAGGGCATAGGACATGTTGTCCTCGAAATGCCCGTCGGAGTAGACGGCCACCGTCCGGGCGGTCAGCCCGTCTCCCTCCAGCAGATCGATGCAGACGAACTCCATCTCCAGCTTTTCGGCCAGATAGCGGGCCAGGGACTGGAAAAAATCCTCGCCCGCGCCTGTCCAGCCGCAGGACGAAAGAAAGCTGTGGACATCCTCAATTTGCTTGCGCTCGGTGATGTCCGTCATAGCCAACCGGCATTCCGGGCGCCCCTCGGGGACGACGGCCTCAAGGCACACACATATCGCGTGCCCTTTTCCCGTGACCAGGGGCGTTTCGAAGATGGCCTGCCCCGTGCCCCGAAAGGCCTCGCCAAGGAAGCTGTTGAAGGCGGAAAGGGACTCGGTGGGGAGAAGGACGTGGAAACGCCGGTTGATCAGGTTGGCCCGCTCCACCTCCACCACGTTGGTTCCGGCGAGATTGGCCTGGAGAATCGTTCCGTCGCCATCGAGGGTGAAGTATCCGATCGGGGCGAAGTCGTAGAGGTCGGCGTAGCGGGCCAGCCCCGCCTCCACCTCGTCCCGGGAGCGGCGCAGCTCTTCGTTTTGCAGCTCAAGTTCAATCTGGTGGACCTGGAGCTCGTGGACGAGCCGCTTCAAATCCGCCGAAGAGTCGGCGACGGTCGGGCCGGTTTGTGTGCGACGCAGCATTTCCTCGGCCTGCTGGCGCAGGGCGGCTGGTTCCGTTGGCCCTGATCCGTCGCTTCTCATCTCATGCGCCCCCTCCGGCTTCCCTGGTGGCGTCGTCTCCGAGGCGTACCCCCTCCCATGCCCCGGCGGCCGCCTCGAACAGGAGGCAAAAGCGGTCGGGTTTATCACCCGGCCGGTAGGCGGAACACCGAACGGTTTTCACGCCATGTTCGAAAGTCAGATCGAAACCGCCGCGTACGCCGTGTACGGCCGCATTCTGGCAGGCCGCCCGCCAACGCGCCTCGTTCCCTGGCCATACCTCGCGCAGGGTCCGGCCCAGCACCTCCTCGCGTGGTCTGCCCCAAAGGTCCGCAAAGGCCTCGTTGACGAAAACAAACCGGCCGTCGACAAAGGTTCCGGCTGGGTCGAACACGGTCGTAAGGAGCGCGAACGCATTGGGCATGCTGGCGAACACCGCCAGGGCCTCGTGTTCCTTTTCCCGCAGCCGCTCCTCCAGACGCTTGGAGACGCTTACGTCGGACAGGGTGATCACCAGACCGTCAATTCGATTGTCCAGGGTGCGATAGGGCATGACGCGCGTCAGAAACCAGCGGCCATCCCGGGCGGGAAGGGCTTTTTCGAGAAAGACCAGGGAGCGCAGCACCTCGCGTGCGTCCGCGACCATGTCGGGATAGTCCAGCACCGTGGCGATGTCCGTGATGGGCCGCCCCACATCGCCTGGAATGAGCTTGAAGATCGATGCGACCTGGGTGGTGAACCGCCGCACATGAAGGTCGTCGTCCAGAAACAGCGTGGCGATGTCGGTGCTGTTGAGCAGGTTCTTCATGTCGTTGTTGGCCCGGGACAGGTCGTCGAATTTCGCCTTCAATTCATGATTGACGGTCTGGAGTTCCTCGTTCATGGACTGAATTTCTTCCTTCGATGTGGTCAGCTCTTCATTCGTTGATTGCAATTCCTCATTTGCGGATTGCAATTCTTCATTGCTGAGTCTCAGTTCTTCCTGGGAAGTCTGCATCTCCTGTCGAATTGTTCTGGCCTCGCTTCTGGCCTGAATCAGCTCCCGCCCGAGGGCCTCCAGTTGGGAAATATCCTTTGTCTCCGGGTTGAGGGAAGCTGGAACCTCCGTCTCCAGGGTATCCGGGACATCCAGAAAGACGACCAGGACCATTCCTTTCAGCTCAGAAGGATCGTCAACAGGGTGTATCACCACGTCAACGGCATGTTTCCCGCCGTTTGTTCCCAGGTGGACGCTTTTTATTATGGCGGATTTTCTCTCCCTGACAGCCTGGAGAAAGGCAGCGTCGAGCTTGAAGTGGAGATCTCCCCGGGCCATGGCGAACAGATTCCAGTTTGCCTTTCCCGCCGCCGGTTCCAGGTACCTGCCCGTGCGTCCACTGATATAGACGATGTCGCCCTTTTCCGTGGTCAGTACGCCAGCCGGGGCATAGTATTGCAAGAGCAATCGTTCGGTCAGAACCTGGATGTTGGGGACATGGGCGGGCTTCCGTGAGGAATCGGCCGACGGGGCCGGAGCAGCCCCGAAGGTGTCGGGAAACTCCACCGGGGCGGTATGCGTGGCCACGTCAAGGCGTCTGTACAGTCTCAGTTTGCTCTCCAGGGGGGAGAACAGGTCGGTGAAGGTTCCAACTGTTTCCGCACTGCCCAAAAACAGCGTGCCGCCGGGATTGAGGCTGTAATGAAAAAGCGGCAACAGCTTTTGTTGCAGCGAGTGATCCAGGTAGATGAGCAGATTGCGGCAGATCAGGATGTCGAGTTTGGTGAACGGCGGGTTCATGGCCACGTTGTGCGGGGCAAATATGACGGTCTCCCGTATCTCCTGGCCCACCTTGAAGCCATGCTCGACCTGGGTGAAAAACCGGTGCAGGCGTTCCGGGGAGACGTCCACGGCGATATTTTCCGGATAGACGGCCGCCCGGGCCTTGTCGATGGCGTCCCGGTCCAGGTCGGTGGCGAAGATCACAAGCGCGTGGCTGCGCGGCGGTCGGTAGGCGTCCTGGGCCTCTTTAAAAATCATGGCCAGGGAATAGGCCTCTTCCCCGGTGGAGCAGCCCGGCACCCAGGCCCGCAGGGTTCCGCCCTCCGGCTGTGCGGCCAAAAGGGCCGGGATGACCGTTGTCTTCAGATATTCCCAGGCTGGCGGATCTCGGAAAAAACTCGTCACCCCGATCAGAAGCTCCTTGAAAAGCAGCTCGATCTCCTGGCGATTCTCCCGCAGAAGCCGCACATAGTCCGGAATCTCGTCGATCTGGTGCAGGCCCATGCGCCGTTCGATACGGCGATAGATGGTGCTTTTTTTGTACAGGGAAAAGTCGTGGCCGGTCTGGGAGCGCAACAGGATCAAGACTTTTTCCAGGGCGCTTTGATCCTTGGCCTTGATGGCGATGGCCGACGGGGCGGCCGGATGGGCGTGCTTGAGGTAGGCCAGAATCCTGCCGGGCAATTCTTCCACGGGGGCCACGACGTCCGCCAGCCCGGCGTCGATGGAACTGCGCGGCATGCCGTCGAATTTGGCCGTTCCCGGCTCCTGGACGAATGTTCCCCCGCCTTTTTCCTTGATGGCGCCCAGGCCCAGCATGCCGTCTGAGCCCATGCCCGAGAGGATGACGCCGATGGCGGAGGGCCCCCGGTCGTCGGCCAGGGAGCGCAGGAAGAAATCGATGGGCAGGCGAAGGCCCCGGGCCTGGGTCGGGGGGAACAGATGCAGGGCGTCGCCCAGGATGGAGATGTCTGTGTTCGGGGCGATGACATAGACCTGTTCGGGCGCGATCCGCAGTCCATCCTCGACCTCCTGGACCGGCATATCCGTGGCCCGTTGGAGCAATTCGACCAGGGCGCCTTTCTTGGTGGGGTCCATGTGCTGGACCACGACAAAGGCCAGGCCGGAGCCCGTGGGGACGTTGCGGAGAAACAGTTCCAGGGCCTCAAGGCCCCCTGCCGAGGCCCCCAGGCCGATAACCGGAACATGCCCGGGGGCGGCGTTCGTTGCCGCGTGTTTTGCTGTTGCCGTCGGCGTTTCGATTGGCGCTGCACGGTCGGACATATCGGCCTGCTCCAGCTTTTCATTTGTATTTGGCATCGGGTTCCAATCGTGACCACGTTATTGTTCAACATATTCCGGATGGTCATGATTTTCCGGAAACGGACATGTTGTGTTTTCATGAATGTTCGAAAATATGCAACAGACTACGCCATGAGTAAATATGAAATCTATACAAAAAGAGTACCAGGATGGTCTTTCCGGTCAAGCCCCGTCTCATTTACTGCCTGGAAATTATTTCATATAAAATTGCTCGTGAAAAAGATCATGCTGAATGCACTCAAAATTCTTGTAAATCCGCACTGTGGGTGGCGAATGCCGAAGATCCCTGCTCCAACCTGTGGACAAAAAGCCAAAGAAGAGAGATGTGCGCGACAATGGAATCGACTCCGTTCGTCCGGACGGCTGTTCCCCTCCTGAGAAAACGAACGGCGGCTGTGCCCCAGGTGGGCATCTGGTCAAATATGCTCTCGTGGGTCATATTTGGCCAGAGAAAGGGACTGCCGGGATGAGCCAGGCTGTTTTTCCGAGTTCGAAGGCACGGCCTAGGATTGCGTCTTGCGGATGCCGAGCTTGCGCATCCGGCCGCGCAGGGTGCTGCGTTCCAGGCCAAGGATTTCAGCCGCGCTGTTTTTCCCGCCGACTTTCCACTGGGTCTGTTCCAGGATGCTGACAATATAGTCGCGCTCGACAGCCTCCAGCGTCTTTTTTCTCGAGACTGAATCCGCAAGGGGCCGACTGCGGAGTTCATCCACCAGACGCAGCTTCGGCCCGGAGGAAACGATCACCCCGCGCTCCAGGACATTTTCCAGTTCCCGGACGTTTCCAGGCCAGGAATACTGCTGCAAGGCCTGCATGACCGTCACCGGAATGATCTCGATGGTCTTCCCCAACCGCTTGGAAATCTTGGTGACAAAGAAATTGGCGAGCAGGGGGATGTCCTCCACGCGGTCCCGCAGCGGCGGCATGAGGATCGGGAAGATGTTCAGCCGGTACCACAGGTCGCCGCGAAACGTGCCCTTGCGGACCTCTTCCTCCAGATCCCGGTTGGTGGCGGCAATAATCCGGACATCAACCTTGATCGTCTGCGAGCTTCCGAGGCGCTCGAATTCACCATTTTGCAGCACCTGGAGCAGTTTTGCCTGCAGCTCCAGAGGGAGTTCTCCGATCTCGTCCAAAAACAGGGTGGCGTGGTTGGCGACCTCGAATCTGCCCAGCCGCTTGGCCAGCGCCCCGGTGAACGCGCCCTTTTCATGGCCAAACAGCTCGCTTTCGATAAGATTTGCCGGCAGCGCGGCGCAATTCATCTTCACCAGGGCCCGGTCCTTGCGCCGACTCAGGCCGTGGATGGCCCTGGCCGCCAGTTCCTTGCCCGTTCCTGTCTCCCCGAGAATCAGGACGTTGGTGTCCGTACCGGCAATCTGTTCGATCTTGTAAAAAACGGAATTTATCGCAGTGCTTTGCCCAATAATATTTTCATGATTGTATTCAATCTTTATCTCTTCTTTCAGATAGGCTCGCTCGATCTCCAGGAGTTGCTTAAGGTGTTTGATTTCTGAAAGTGAATCCTCGGCAATCTGTTTTCTCTTGTCAGCCTCCTCCTTTGCGATGAGAAGTTCTGAGGTTCTTTCAGTAACAACATCCTCCAGGTGTTTCTTATATTCCTCACATTCTGTCATGTCATTTATCGACAGGAATATCAACTGTGTCATTTTGTTTTTATCACAAATAACTTTTGCGCCCATGCGCAATGTTTTATTCCCAACTCCATCAAACGCATGCTCAATGACAGTATTGTTTGGAATAGTATTTTCAGGGCGAAGTGTCTCAAGCAGAAGCTTCAATTTTGGGATGTTCCAGTGACCAGCGCCAAGCTCATAGATCAACGTACCTTCCGTCTCCTGAGGCGTGAGATGAAACGTTTGATAAAAAGAGATATTGGCTTTCACGATCCTGAGTTCGGCATTGAGCAACACCATGGGCTCAAGATTCGAACCCAGGAAGTTGTCGAAAAAACGGACGAAGGTTTGCAGCCTTCGCCTGTCATGCTGTGGATATGTAGGCATTCGTCTCATTTCTCAAGTCACAACGCATTTGAAATGAATTGCGACACATTTGTGTACAGTGATAGTATTCACCTGACACCGTCGTCCCCGGCATGGGCGAAACCTGTGCGGCGGGGCGGTCGCTCTCTGCGAACCGGCGAGAGCGGCCGCGCCTTCAGGCATCGGTCGCCCTCGGGAGTCATTGGACATGCTGCATGCTCATGCCTCACATCCCGTACGCCCCCTGGCATACGCCAGACCGTCTCCCAAAACACCTTGTCGCCTGTCCTTCGCGTTTTGGCTCGAAGGCCTCCCTGCGCGAGTGCAGAGGTTCCGTTCGAATGCTACCCCTGCCCAGTAAAAAATCAATCGGCCGTTACCCGTTATCCGGAGGACCGTCTTCTCCATAGCATCATGCTTAAGAACATGTCTCCCCCTGGTCAAGACAAACCGTATTCCAGGGTGACCTGGCGCACGGGGGAAAGACTTCAATACACGGGTTAGGGCCTCCGGCCACAACCCGAGTAAACGCTGGAGCAACTCGAGGTGCACACATCCACGTCGTATTGGGTTCTGTTGCTCGAGCTGTTCCGGCACGAGTCCACGCATTGCCGATATTGCTGTCGGCAGTATTGTTTCGTCTCAACGCCGTCATGCTGCGGCTGGTTTGACCGCCTGGGAGCCGAGGCGCCAGGATTGAAGATGAGCTCATTTCCATCCCGGACGACATGCTGCCTGGCCACGCACGTCAAGTTGCATTCCTTGCAGTCGCGATTGCAAATGGTGCTTGGATCACCGGATGGAGCGTTCACCGTGCAGACAACCAGGCCATCAGGCCGTATGCATTCAAAGGAGTTTGGCCCGGCGGCGAACGAAAGATGACTTATGCTAAAAACCAAGATCGTTGTAGCGAGAAGAACCAGTTTCATATTTCTCTCTCCCGATGTCAAGAATACATTGTATAAGGATATTTATTATACTCTGACGGTATGTCTTTGTCATTGCCCCTTGACCAGCATGTCATTGCGAACTGAGGTCACGCCGACAATCCTTCGCGCCACACTGACCGCAGTATTGATATCATGCCGTGAGCTGACAAACCCACTCAACTGCACCACACCCTTGAATGTTTCGACATTTATTTCGGCGGATTGCAAGGATGGCTCCTGAAATATCGCCGACTTCACCTTTGCCGTGATGACGCTATCGTCAAAGTATTCCCCTGTGCTTTCCCTGGTGGACGTCGATGCGCAGCCGATGATGACGGATAGCACGAAGACAATGATCAGTCCCGTGGTCATACGATATCGCGACATGATCTGGCTCCTTTCTCTGTGAGTGTTGCACTGTGATGTTTCTGCGTGTGAACGTCGTCAGCTTTATTTCACACTGTCGGCTGCCGTCCGTGTGACGACTCGAAAAGTTACGCCAGTACTTGTTAAGAAATAATCATTTTTTTACAGTGTTGTTTTCAAAATTCAGGCGCACCAATCGTCCAGGACACGACGCTAGGTGAGCCGTCGGACCACACGTAAAAGGACAAGCAGAATCACGGCTCCAAGCGTGGCCACCAGTATCGACCCCAGGAGCCCATGTACGCCAATGATGGCGGAACCGAAGAGATATCCGCCGATCACCGCACCGAGGACGCCCACCAGGAGATCGCCCACAAGGCCGAATCCGCCGCCCTTGACCAGGACGCCGGCCAGCCATCCGGCGATCAACCCGACGAGGAGAAACCAAAGAAGGTCGTTCATGTCATCTCCCATCCTGTCGTTTCATCTCCTGGCGCTGCGTCCCTCTAAGGATACGCCAGATTTTGGAAAATAATGATGACTTAAACGTGTCGTGTTGAAAAATTCGAATGCACAAATTCCAAAGTCGCGACACCAGCATGACACAGAAAACAGCTTAGTCCATCGACATTTCGAGCAACATATTGGCAGGAGGTGCTCAACATCGACCTCCTGCCAGTCTTTTCCCTGTTCCATAACCAGTATGGCGATTCATGCACAGTTTCCATCAGATCATTCGTTCAACGCTTCCGGCGATACGTGCAGCATGGATGATTCAACAATCGCGCTGCGGCAAGGCCAGATGGGCGTCACGGTTGTCATGATCACGGCGCCGCCCTCCCCAAAACCCCGCGCGGCCACCGAAAACCGTGCGCATGGCCGGTCCTGTTATCGAACGATGACCGACGACGGAGTGCCGTAGTCGCCGGTGTTCCCGGGCGTGCCGGTATTGCCCTTGCTCCCCTGACTTCCGGTATTCCCCTGCCGACCGGTGTCGCCGGTGTTTCCTTGCTGACCCGTGTCGCCCTGCCTGCCGGTATCACCCGTGTCACCGCGCACGCCGGTATCTCCCGTGTCTCCGCGCACGCCGGTATCTCCAGCCACTCCCTGCCGACCCGCCTCTCCCGTGACCCCGGACGCCCCTGTGGCGCCGGTGTATCCGGTGTTCCCCTGCATGCCTGCGCTCCCCTTATGACCGGTCGCTCCCGTTGCCCCGGTGTGCCCCGTATACCCCCTGCTGCCGGTAGCACCCTGCGGTCCCGGGGGACCGGTGCAGGCTGCTATACTCAGCGCCAGCAATGCTACCCCTAATAATGAGAGATATTTCACGATGACTCTCCTTTGATGGATCCGTTATGATTGGTCACTTCCGTACTGCGACGGCGCAACGCTACTCGGAGTACTTGAAGGCAGGCATGGCCTTGACGGCTTCCTTGGTGGCGCCGGGCAGCATAACGCGCTTGTCCTTGATGGTCAGTTGGCTGAGGGGAATGACGACGTCATGCTCCGCAATCCCCAAAAAGCCGCCAGTGCCCACAATCGCATAGCTCATGGCCTTCACCGGGGTCACGATGATGTCGCTGATGGTGCCGACCTTTTCATTGGCTTCATTGAAGACGTCCTGGTCCAGGATATCCTTTTTGATGCTCCATCCCTTGGCGACAACCAGGATTTCCTCGCTGGTGATGCCGATGGTGCCGACCACAGGCGTGGCTTGAGCGAAGGCGGCTCCGGCAAGAAGCGTAAGGGACAAGGCCGATGCAACGCAAAGTGTCTTCAAGGATAATGTCATAATGAATCTCCTTCGTTAAAAAGTTTGGTGACTGTTGATATATTCAGACCATCGCTGGTCGAGTTATCGATGAAAAGCTTCATCAAGATGGCCATGAGGCCGACTATTCATTAATACATCTCGCGGCGCAGCCTCTCCATCCCGCCCCACTGCTCAAAGAGTTGATTCGAATGCGAGTCGATATACTTTTTGTCGACAGGCCACCCTTGAGAGGTGTCTGTGAAGACGACATATATCATTTGATCGGTTGTCCCTTCGCCCTTGGGGTCGCTCGGTATGCCCACAGCCCTGGCCAGCGCGATGGATCCTTCGCCAATCTTGTTATCTGGGCCGACGTCCGCAAAGATGCAGCCCGACGACATCGCGGTGTCCATGTTCACCACATATCCAAAGTCGCCCATCGTCGCCGGGATCCGGCTATCACCGGGGAGAACGAAGAATGGTATTGCTTCAGAATTGACATATCGCGTCGGGTCGTTGTTCCTTTTTGTTGCGTCCTGCAAACTCGTCCCGGACACGTAGTAGCCCGGAGCAGGGTCCGTCGATACCTGGAGAACGGGCTTGCCGCTTCGCTTGGCATTGTGGGTGACGATCCCCCACCAGTTGCCTGGCCGTCCTGCGTTTCCGAGGTGGTCCAGGCCTTTCCCGGGGAGAGGATGATACGCGGAGAACGATCCATCGGCATCGATATGCATCCCGGCCTTGAACATATAGACAGACGAATGTTTCTTTGAATTGTATATCGAGGACGACCCGATGCGTTGAAAGAACACGTTCTGTTTCGTCGGTGCTGAGAGATTTTTTGCCACATGAGGAATTTGACGGTCACGGAGGCCGGGTTGAGGAGCGATGGAAAAGGCCGACGAAACGTTTTGATTCATCGCCACATCAACCCCATATTGCCTCTCTGTTGATTCCGGATCATGTGGCGCGAAGTCACGGCCAAAAGATGCCGTGCTTACTAAAAAAGAAAATGCCATGAATATCGCTAAAAACCACAATACGACTGACTTCATACTGATATCTTTTCGCATTTTATAAATGCGGACTATTTCTCCGTCATTAAACTTGTGCATACGTATTGCCTTTTTTAAAACACATTTACTGTGCTGATCGGTGAACGTTTACAGAGTTTGAGAATATTTGCATCATCAGCAAGAACGGGCCTGCTGTCATAGTTCTCGGGGATGTCGTCAGGTTGCATGCGAAAACTTCCGTTTTCCGCTGGTCTCCTCTGCCTGTGGCAGTGGCCCTCATGTCTCCATTCACAACAATATGCTTTCATTCAAAATGATGGTCACAGGACGCATCCATTCGAAAACGGGATCATTCCGTGAGAGTATTTTCAAGGTGTCCGAGTTTGACCTGGACCTTGCCATACAATTTTTCGTCGGTGCCTTCTTGTTCCATCCTCCTGTCTTTCACAAGAGAACCAAGAGCATTCTTAATGCTCCCCTTGATTTGGTGAACTCTTCCGGAAACAATCTTTTTCGTTCCTGACATGGCGTGATCTCCGCGTTGTTTACTATTACATGTGAAAGAGTTTTTGGCTTCTTAAGTCATGTTGTTTGCTCTACAGCGCAGCAGGTTCAGAAATAATGATGATATATGTTCATACTACATTTTTCATGCCGGTCCTTGTTGTGTCGGTATTGTTTTGCAACAGGCTGGTTTCATGATTCATTCTCTTGTGGTCGACTACGCCACCTCATCGCCAGCGGGTAGGCGCGTCCGGTCGTATTTGACCTCTGGTCAAATACGACATGCTTTTCCCCGAGCGTGTTGCCGGGGAGGTGGCTCCTGGCCGCCCGGTCTCAGGACGAACCAGATCAAGAACACGAGCCTGGGCAGGGGCATTTCTCGTGAAATGAGCGGATTGTCGCGCAAAGGGCCGAAACGTGGAGGGTCTGGCAGCGACGTTTTTCCTCCGAACGCGTGCATTGGGCAGTCATGTGCGCGGCGACCAGGGGGAGGGGGGGCCGCCGTATCCGTGGCGGTGAACCCTGCATGCCGTGGTCAGTACCGCCGTGTCGACCCCGGACCTGGAAAAGCCGAAGCGAATGGGCCGGAGAGCCCGTGTCGTGCTCGGAAAATAATATATCCGTATTTTATAAATGTGGTATTTAGGCATGATATACAGAAATTCACGTTCGCCGATTGTCCGGACACGACAAGAGAGCCTGCGAAGCTGGGGGCCTTCGGGGGAGGGGCGGGCGTAATTCGGTGTTTGGATGTCTGGTGGTCTGATGTCGTCAGGAGTATTTTGCGACCGCCGTTCCCCCCTGTTGGGGGGGGCGAGGGCAGATGGGCTGCGGCGGCGAGGAGGCGTTTGAGCAGCCTCGGCCAGGGCTACTCTGCAGTTGCCCCGCGCGCGGGGGCGTGGATTGAAACCACCAAATCGACGGTGAACAGATCGTCGAGAACGGTCGCCCCCTGCGCGGAGGTGTTGATTGAAACAAGGGATGCCATGATTTTGCCGCTCCCGATGTGATCGTCCCCCCGTGGAGGGATTTCGCGAATCTGCGAATTGTGCGCTTAGGTCCGGAAGTTGCGGATTGCACTGTGATCGGGACGGTCAAATTGCTGGGGCTATCTTGTGGGTTCCCAGGTGGCGAGCCCTTCCTGGGTAGGAATAGGGTAGGAAACAGAAAAAGGGCCTACGGATTTTCGTCCGTAAGCCCTTGATTTTGCTGGTTGCGGGGGCAGGATTTGAACCTGCGATCTTCGGGTTATGAGCCCGATGAGCTACCGTGCTGCTCCACCCCGCGTCACTGAAGAAAGGGAAGCTACGCGTAGAAAAAAAACTTGTCAACACTCTTTTTCACGGACACACTCTTTTTTCGGCAACGGACGCCACGGCACAGCGAAAGCGGCGGTGGGCGGGCAGGCCGCAGACGTTTTCCAGGCGGGAACATGTCCCTTCGATTCTTCGTCTTTTTGCTGGCCGTCGCCCTGCAGGCCTGGTTCGCCCTGGCCTGGGCCTTGGGAGCATGGCGCATGGACAGGGATGGCGGCGACAAGCGGCCCCGGCCTTCCCCAGGGAGGGTGGTCCGTTTCGCCGGAGTGCTGGGCCTCGGGAGCGGGCTGGCCTATGCCGCCATGGCCGGTGACCCCGTGTTTTTTGTCGGGCAGGCCATCGTCCTGGTCCTCGCCGGACGAGTCATGGCCGTCCCGCCCGGGCAGGCTGCGGTTCGGAGAAACCCGGACGGCGACCTGGCGGGACGCAATCACGGTTGACGGCCTCGGAGTTTGTCGATATGAGAAGAAGTTCATCACATCACTTGGAGAGTATGCATGAGCAAGATGACATATCAGCCGCACAAGACCCGGAGAAAACGTACCCACGGCTTTCTGGTTCGCTCCAGGACCAAAAACGGTCAGGCAATCCTGCGCCGCAGGCGGGCCAAGGGCCGCAAACGCCTGGCCGCCTGATTTATCCCCCGGAGCACCGGCTGCGCCGACGCAGCCGGTTTACGGCCTGCTACGATTCCGGACGCAAATATTTCACCAGGCATTTCGTGGTGTTTGCACTGTTGCGGCCTGTGGACGGCGTGTCCGCACGGCTGGGGCTCACGGTTGGGAAAAAATGCGGCGGCGCCGTGGCGCGCAACCGTATAAAACGCGTGCTCAGGGAGTTCTTCCGGCTGCACGGCGCGGTTGTCCAGGTTCCTCTGGACATCGTGATCGTGGCCAAGAAATCCCTGGATGCTGTCGGGTTTTCCTTTGAGGCCGCCTGTCGCGAGCTTTTGCCGCTCGTGGCCCGGTTGCGCAAGGATTTCTCCCGCGCCACGGGGGCGTGACCGATGCCTGTCATGCGACGAATTGCCCTTTCGTGCATACGTTTCTATCAACTCGCGGTTTCGCCTTGGCACCAGCCGTGTTGCCGCTTTGTGCCGTCCTGTTCCCGGTACGCCTATGAGGCCTATTCCCGGTTCGGTTTCTTTCGTGCCTCCTTTTTGACACTCAAACGCCTTTTGCGTTGCCATCCCTTCGGGGGGTACGGCTACGATCCGGTGCCGGAGGCCCCTGTGGCCGCCACAGGCACGGCCGGGCGCGGACAACCCCGCGCCCCATCCTTATTCACCTCCACCGACGGAAACATTCATCACCATGGAAAACAAACGTGTCATGCTGGCTGTGGTTCTCTCCCTGGCGGTGCTTTTGGGCTGGAACTTCCTGTTCCCGACGCCGAAGAACGTCCAGCAGCCAACACAGGCCACCACCACTGAGGCCCCGGCCGAGGCAAAACCAGGTCCGGTTGCGGCGCCCATCGGAACCCTGTCGGCCTTCGCCCCCACTCCGGGGCGCATGGTCACGGTCAAAACCCCGCTGTATACCGCCGTCTTCAATTCCCTGGGCGGCGTGCTCGATTCCTTCGCCCTCTCGGAATACCGGCAGACCATTGCCGCCGATTCCCCGCTGGTGAACCTGGTCAGCGACCTCTCCCGCCAGAAGGCCCCCCTTGGGCTTTTGATCAACGGCCAGCCCACCTGGCAGGCCGCCAAGTGGTCCCTGGAGGGAGGGGATCTGAATCTGGCCGCAGGCCAAAGCGGGGCCCTCACCTTTGTGGGCCAGCTCGGCGATCTGCGCATCGAGCGTACCCTGACCTTTACGGCCTCCAATTACCTGTTCGATGAAAAGCTGGCCCTGATCAACGCCTCGGACGCCCCGGTCAGCCTCAAGGTGGCCACCGCCCTGGCCGTGGAGAAGCTGTCCGAGAAAAGCGAATCCTATAACGTGACCAAGGTGGCCTATTACAACGACTCCGGGCTGCACACGGTCACCGACATCAAGGATCTCGAACAGGGGGTCTTGGCCGAAACGGGCGTGAAATGGGCCTCGGTGGAGAGCAACTATTTCATCATGGCCGCCGTGGCCCTGGAGACCGGATATCTGGCCAAGGCCAAGTTCGAGGACGGCGTGTACCGGGTGGCCATGGAAAAGGACGCCGTGGCCGTGACCGCCGGAAGTCGGCTGGAACTGCCCAGCGCCTATTATCTGGGCGCCAAGGAGACGGCGTATCTGGCCAAGGCCCCTGGCAATCTGGCGGCGTCCGTGGACTACGGATGGTTCGACTTCATCGCCAAGCCCCTGCTCATCCTGCTCGACTTCCTGCACGGCTATGTGGGCAACTACGGCGTGGCCATCATCCTGTTGACCATCATCATCAAGATCGTGTTCTGGCCCCTGACCCACAAGAGCTACAAGTCCATGGACCAGTTGCGCAAGCTGCAGCCGCTCATGGCCCAGATCCGCGAGAAGCACAAGGATGACCGCCAGAAGATGAACGAGGAGATGATGCGGCTGTACAAGACCTACAAGGTCAATCCGGCCGGGGGCTGTCTGCCCATGGTGGTGCAGATTCCCGTGTTCATCGGGCTGTATCAGGCGCTCTTAAACGCCATCGAACTGCGGCACGCCCCGTTCATCGCCCACGTGCCCTTCACGGACATCGTCTGGCTGGCCGACTTGTCCGTCAAGGATCCCTTTTACGTGACGCCCATCGTCATGGGCGCGACCATGTTTTTGCAGCAGAAAATGACCCCGGCCCCCGGCGATCCAACCCAGGCCAAGATCATGCTGGCGCTCCCCATCGTGTTCACCTTCATGTTCCTCAACTTCCCTTCCGGGCTGGTTGTGTACTGGCTGGTGAACAACGTCCTGTCCATCGCCCAGCAGTGGCGTCTTATGAGCAAAAGCAGCAAGGCCTGATCGACCGGACAACGCGCCCCATGCACGCCCGGTCCGTTCATCGCCCCGGCCCGGGTGCTTTCAAGGAGACCCCATGAGCGAGATGAAGACATTCAGCGGAAAAAACGTGGACGAGGCCATGGAACAGGCCTGCCGGTTTTTCAAGACGGAACGGGAAAAACTGGAAATCGAAATCATCACGGGAGGTTCCACCGGCATATTCGGATTGGTGGGCAAGAAAAAGGCCGAGATACGCGCCAGGCTGCGTGAGGAGATTCGGCTTCTGGCCGAGCCCGTCGCGGCGGCCCCGAAATGCGCCGCGCCCGCCCCCGAGACGGACCAGCCCGGGCCGGACGCCGATCCCGCCCCGGCCGCACCCTTGCCCGACACCGCGACGGTCCGGCAGCCGGACATGACGTCCGGGGCGGCGGTCCGTGAAACGGCCCCGCCGCAGGAGGTCATGGACGCGTCCTCTCCGAACGCCACCGAGCCTTTGGCCGAGCCTGCACCCGCCTCCCAGGCGGCGGCCCCTGAGGAGCGGCCCGCTTCGGAGCGCCGCAGGCCGCGTCAGGCCGCCCCCCGCCAGTCCGGCGGACGTCCTGTGCGCGAGCCCAGAGAACCGCGCGAACCCCGGGAGTCCCGTGAGCCCAAGGAGCCCCGCGAGCCTCGCGAGCCTCGCGAACCCAGGGAGCCCCGCGAGCCCAGGGAACCGCGCGAGGCCGGGCCGCCGCCCGGGCCGCTTTCCGAGGAACTCTCCGGCGTGGTGCGCGAGATCATGGAGCAGCTATTGCGCGGGATATTGGAAACGATGCCCGAGATGGAGATCTCCGGGAATGCCGAAAGGGTGACGGTGTTGGTTCTGGACGAGGAAAATTCCGGGCTTTTGATCGGCCGGGAAGGGCAGACCCTGGCCTCCCTGCAATACCTGGTCAACCGCATCGTGGCCAGACGCCACCCGGAATCCGTGCGCATCCAGATCAACACCGGAGAATACCGCGAGCGCCAGGACGACAATCTGCGCAAGATGGCCATCTATCTCGCGGACAAAGCCAAGTCCCTGGGCCGTCCCCAGAGCACCAAGCCCCTGTCCTCCTATCACCGCCGGGTGGTGCATCTGGCCCTGCAGGAGGATGAGACCGTCCAGACCCGCAGCAAGGGCGACGGCCCGCTGAAAAGGGTCATCATCGTGCCGCGCCAGCAACGAAACGGCGGCCATGCCGAACGGGCGGGATGACGCGCCCTGCTGTTTCGCCGCATACCGTTTGACCGGTCAACCCCCGGGGCGTTGTGTTCGCACCGGAAACGCCCCGGGGGTCGCCGTTGCCGGTGCGGGGCATGTCGAACCCGCATCGTGCGGCGTCCCTCAAAAAGCGCCCCCATACCGGCCAGCGGACAAGGCCGCCGTTGTCGCCCGGCCCGGGGATCGGACAGGGAGGACCGGGGCGCACGGCCGTAACCGTTGACCCCGGAGTTCCCACCGTGCCGTCCCGCGAATGCAAAGCCGACATCCTGCTGCTTTTGACCGCCCTCATCTGGGGGCTGGCCTTTGTGGCCCAGCGCATGGGCATGGACCATGTGGGACCGCTTACCTTCAACGGTGTGCGGTTTTTGCTCGGGGCCGCGGCGCTTTTGCCCCTGGCCCTGCGCAGCGCGGGGCAGAGCCATCCCTCGGATTTCCTGCGGACCGGACGGTACCGATGTGTCGGGCTGTGGGGCGGCCTTCTGGCTGGCGCCGCCCTTTTCGCCGGGGCCACCCTGCAGCAGGTGGGGCTGGTCTACACCACGGCGGGCAAAGCCGGATTCATCACCGGGCTGTATGTGGTCATCGTGCCCATGATCGGCTATTTTTTCCGGCAGAAGTCCTCGCCGGGCGACTGGGTCGGGGCGCTGGCCGCCGCCGTCGGCCTGTATTTCCTTTCGGTCACCGAGGACTTGACCATGTCCTTCGGGGACGTGCTGGAGCTCGTGGGGGCCGTGTTCTGGGCCGGGCACGTCTGCCTCATCGGCTGGCTCTCGCCGCGCTTGCGGGCCACCCAGTTGGCGTGCAGCCAGTATGCGGTCTGCGGCGTGCTGAGCCTGGCCGCCGCCTTTTTCACCGAGACCATCACGATCCAGGGCCTGTCCGGCGCGCTGTATCCCATCCTTTACGGCGGGCTTTTATCCGTGGGGCTGGCCTATACCCTTCAGGTCGTGGCCCAGCGCGACGCCAAACCGGCCCATGCCGCCATCCTGCTCAGCCTTGAGGCCGTGTTCGCGGCCCTGGCCGGATGGCTGGTCCTGGATGAATCCATGGGCTTTCGGGGACTTATGGGGTGCGCGTTGATGCTCGTCGGCATGCTGCTTTCGCAACTGTGGCCCCGCGGGGGGCGACCCCAGGCGGCCGGATAAGGCCGGTATGATCCCGGCCGACGGTCATCGTCGGGAGGGGGAATGGGAGATGACGGCGGGGAGGGGCAGGGACTACAGACGGCCGTCCTTTTCGCGTTCCTTGGCCTGGTCGAAGTCGATGCGCAGTTGCTTTTTTTTCCGCTCACGCACCTGGAAGGTCAGCCTGGCCCCGAGGTAGAAACAGACCCCGATGGCCACGGCCCAGACGATATAGGAGAGCACGGGTAATCTCCTCAGCGCCGCGCGGACGCGAAGGCCGGAAGAAGGCCGGGCTTGCCGCATGGCAAAACGCCCATGCGGACGGGGCAGGACACGCGGCGACGCCGCATGGCCCGCTGGGGGCAGGGGGAGGACTCTCCGGCCCTGGGCGATGGATCCGAAGGTGTCATGCGCCGTCTTGCGGATGCCCCGGACCGCTCATGTGCGCCATGCCACGCCAGGGACATTCCCATACAGTGTTTGCCGACGGGTACGGCAAGGTCAACACGGACGCGACGTCGGCTGGCCACATTATGCCAGCCGGGGGTCAGCCCCCGGCCTTGCAGAGGTTCTCCTTGCGCGCGGTTTCCAGAAGTTCGCAGTCGCCGAAGGTACAGGCCTTCTGGTAATCCTCGCACATGGGACCGTATTGCTTGAGGTGGAAATAGGTATAGCCGCGCCCCTTGTAGTAGTCGGCCTCTTTTGGTCCCAGGGAAATGGCCTTGTTGTAGTCCTCGAGGGCCTTGTCGAAATGTCCGGCCCGCGTGTGGCTCAATCCCCGCATGGAATAGGCCAGGGCAAAAGACTGATTGCGCTCAATGGCCTGGGTGTAGTCCTCAATGGCCCGGGTGTAGAGCTTCATGTAGTAGAAGGCGTGTCCCCGGCTGGCATAGTAGTCGGCCCGGTTGGGGTTGAGCTTGATGGCCCGGTCGAACTGCTCGATGGCCTTTTGATATTTGTTTTGCTTGCCAAGCTCGTTGCCTTTCTCGAAATAGCCTTCGGCGTCGGTTGGGGAGCCGGTCTCGGGCTCGGCCGCAGCAGGGGCGGGCGCGTCTCCGGGCGGCGGCGTCTGGGCGGCCGGGGTTTCCTGGGCCGCGTCGGGTTCGGGTTCCGGCAGGTCCGCGACCTCCTCCGACGCTTTCGGCGGCGGGGCCTTGTCGGCGGGGGCGGCGGGAGCCGTCGCCTGTCCGGACGGGATGGTCAGTTGCGCCCCTGCGAGGACCTTTCCGGAGGCGGCGGAGGGGTTGAGGCGCTGGATGGCCTCGATGGTCGTGCCGTAGCGGGCGGCGATGGAGGCCAGGGTCTCGCCGCGCTTGACCTTGTGGCGCACCGTGGGGGCGGCCGCCTCCTTTTTGGCCTCGGGCCGGGATTCGGCTTTTTCGGCCTTGGGCGATGCGCCTGAAGGGGACTTGAGAACCTGTCCCACCTTAAGCTTGCGCGGATCGAGGTTGCCGTTGGCCTTGAGCAGATCGGGCACGGAAACGCCCAGTTTGGCGGCTATGCCTTGCGGGGTGTCGCCCTTTTGGACGGTATAGGCGCCGCCGGACGTAGCGGCCGGGGCCTTTTCTTCGGCGGGCTTGGCCTTTTTTTCCTCTGCAGCCTTGGTCTTTTCCTGAGCGGCGGAGGGTTTTTTCGAGGCGCTGTCGTCCTTGCCGGGCGTGGATGCGGCGGTTTTCTCCTGGGACTTGGCGCCGGGGATGGTGATTTCCTGTCCCACGCGCAGCTTTTTTGGATCCAGCCCGGGGTTGGCCTTCAGCAGTTCCTGGGTGGAGATGCCGTGTTTATTGGCGATGCCGCCCGGGGTGTCGCCGGACTTGACCGCATAGGCCTGGACGCTCGAGACGGAAAAAAGGACGGGGAGGGTGAAAAGGGGCATGGTGAAGGCACAAAAAGCGAGAATCCGGAAAATACGGGGCATATGTCCACCTTGGTGACGACGAGGAGTTCAAGTCCGAAAAGGAGCCAGGACGACAAAACATCAAGGTGGGGACTGTAGACGTTTACGGAAAAAGGGGCAACTTTTTTTAGAGTGTTCGGTATTTCAGTGTGTTGGGTGCTGATTTGGGAGCCCTCCGGGTGCGTGGGGTTTCCCGGGGGCGGTTTTCCCCGGCCGGACAGGGAAGCGGGCCGACGTCTTGCCCCAAACCTCCGGACAGGGTATGTTCCATGGAAACCATCGGAAACCCGGAACAAAGAGAGTTGTGCTATGTCACTGGTGGTCAAGGCGCACGGCGACATTGAGCAGGTTCTCGTCACCTCGTTGCCCAAAGCCTTCGTGTCCAAGGTCTTCCGCCATTGCTGGGGAAAAAACAACACGCCCTATTTCGCAGGCAACTGTTTCAAGGGCGTGCTGTATTTCGACGAGCGCATGGCCGCCGCATTCGCCCGGGAGTCCGGGATGGAATGGAACGGCTGGCTGGCCTTGTCGAAGCACCTGCACCTGATAGCGGCGGTCTTTGAGAGCGGCCTGGAACTGACTGCGTCCTGCCGGACCGGGGAGACCATCCTCGGGACCACGTCCCTGGCCGTCAGCTCCCAATCCCACGCCTTCGCCACGGTGGCCGGATACATAGGGGATGACCAGGTTGCGGCGCTTCTGGGATCCGTGGACAAAGGGGCCATGGTGTTCACCCTGCCGGACTTCGAAGGGGAGTTTGATCCCGACAGGCTCACGGCCCAGGTCACCCGGCTTGACGACTTTTTTTTCGAGGACGGCCTGCTGACCGGGCTTTTCTACGACGGCCGGGAGATGTCCATGGAGATGGGCGACAGCCGGGGGATGAGCATGATCGATCCGGTCCTGATCGGCGCCGACGGGACACGTCTCGACATGTATGATTTTACGGCCTAATGTCGTGGCATCGAAACCGGTGTGTCCGAATACTAATGGTAACACCATGGAATATTTTGTTTATTTTTAGAAATACGTCCGCATTTTTTAAGGGACAAGGCACGGGGCGGCGTCTTGCATGAGGTGAACGACCGGCCGGAACACGAAGGGGCCGGGGAGACGGCGCAACCGGTCTGCCCGTTCACCCGGTCGTGCCCGCTTCTGGCTGAAATCCAGTGGAAAGGCCCGCGACCATGAAAACCATTTTGGTCATCGACGACGATGCAACCATCCGGGGCGTTGTGCGGCTGTACCTTGAGACCGAGGGGCATGTGGTGCTCGAGGCCACGGACGGCAAGGCTGGCATGCGTCTTTTTCACGCCAACCCGGTGGATCTGGTGATCCTCGACATCTTCATGCCGGAAAAAGACGGCATCGAGACCATCCAGGAGATCCGCGAGGCAGGGAACTGCAAGGTGTTGGCCATCTCCGGCGGGTCGCCCACCATGGGCATGGATTTTTTGCACCACGCCAAGGCCTTCGGGGCCAACGACATCCTGGTCAAACCGTTTAGCGAAAGCGAACTTCTGGACACCGTGCGCCGTCTGACGCAGGGCTGAGGCCCGCCCCTGTCCGGGCGTCGTCCCCGGCCGCCCCGCTCCGGGGGGCGTGGCGCAGGGCAAGGCCCGGAATCTCGTGCGCGGCGGCGGCCACAAAGTCCAACACCTCCAGCCGAGCCGTGGGCGCGAAAAGCAGACGCACCACGGCGGCATAGCGGTCCACCACGGTCATGCACGCCAGATGGCCGTAGCCCTCCAGCAAAAAACGCAGAAGTCCCACATTCGCCCCGGGCAGGGACAGATACAGCCGGTCCGACTCCCCGGGCGGCAGGTATGGCGGACGCCGCCGTTTCCCCCGACTCACAGGATCTCGCATCCGTCGTCGGTGACAAGCACCATGTATTCCCAGCGCACGCCGCCCCAGGCCGGGTCGTACAGGCCCGGCTCCACCGTGACCACCATGCCCGGGGAAAGGCGTCCCTCGGCGTAGGGGCTCAGGCTCGGGGCCTCGTGGGTTTCCAGGCCGATGCCGTGGCCCAGGGAATGGGTGAAGGCCGCGTCCACCCCATGGGCCGCAAAGGCGTTTTTGGCCAGCATATAGGCGTCGCGGTAGGAAAGCCCGGGGCGCATGGCCGCCAGGGCCGCGTTTTGGGCCTCCTGGACCATGTCCAGGGTGCGCCGGAAGCGGTCCGACGGGGTGTCGCCGACCCAGAAGGTGCGGGTCTGGTCCGAGCAGTAGCCGTCCAGGCGGCCGCCCACGTCCACCAGGACCAGGCTTTTGTCCGTGGCCGCCTTGGGGCCGGGCACGGCGTGGGGCAGGGCGGCGTTTTCATCCACGGCCACGATGGACGGGAAGGACAGTTCGCTGGCCCCGAACGCCCGGAAGAGCTTTTCGATCTCCCAGGCCGCCTCGGCCTCGGTGATCCCCGGGACCAGCACGTCCGGCAACCGGGCCATGACCGCGTGGTTGACGGCGCAGGAGCGTCGCAACAGCGCAATCTCGCCCTGGTCCTTGCGCAGGCGCAGGTTTTCCACGAATCCCGTGCAGGGCACGAGGTCGATATGTTCCGAGAGCAGGGCGTGGGTGTCGTAGGACAGGCTTTTGGCCTCGAAGAGGATCTTCGCAAGACCCAGGGATTTGAAAAACTCGCCCATGGCCTGATAGCGGTTGGAGGCATAGATGAAGATGCCGTCCTCGTTCCACAGCCTGCGGGCCGCATCCAGGAACCGGGGGTCGGTCAGGAGCCTGTCCTGGCCGTTGGCCGTGACCAGGAGCATGCCCGAGGATTCGTTGCACTGGGCGTCGTGGAGTTCGAAGCCGCTCAAATAATACCGGTTGGCGGCATGGGAGACGAGCAGGGCATCATGGCCTGCAGCGGCCAGGCTGGCGCGCAGACGGTCCCGCCTGGCGGCGTACACGTGGGTGGTATCGTTGGCGTTTTCCATGCCGGGGTTTAGCCGCTGTCGGCCCCGGCGTCAACGCCTTGCCCCGCACAACCTGCGTCCGGCCGCTTAATCCAGACGGTAGACCGTCTCCGGGGTTCCCACGACCATGCGCTCGGCCCACTGGACGCCCTGCATGACCGAGTGGTCCATGTTGCCCACCTCGTATTTGAACCCCCCGAAACGCCCCCGGGAAAAGATGTCCGCCGCCTCCAGCAGGGGCTGGACCACGGCCAGGGCCGCGTCGCGTTCCAGGCACGGAATGGGATAGGCATAGTCCAGGCGGGCCTGCCAGGTGGAGACCACCCGGTCCTGTTCGCCGGGTTCGAGCAGTCCGGCGGCCCCGAGTCCGGCCACGGCCCGCTGGATGTGGTCGGCCGGGTTCTCGGGCTTGTGCCCGGAAAACGATACCTCGGTCATCAGCGCCCGGTGGCGGGGAAGCGTGCCGTCGGGGGCTGGGGTGTTGTTGTAGGAATAGTTGTGGAAGTTGGTGACCCGGTAAAAGGGGCAGTTGTCCTCGGGAAAATACATCCAGCATTTGGAGTCCGGGCGGTGGCCGTCGATGCCGATGCCCGCGATGAGCGCGCCGTTGTGCTTGAGCCTGGCGGCGGCCTGGCGTGCGGCGTCGGGCAGGCCCTGGGCCACGTCCAGGACGAAACGGTCCAGGGGCATGGTGGTCAGGAGCCGCTCGTAGAAAACGGTCATTCCGGCGGCGGTGCGCGCGGTCTTTGTCGCCGGGTCCACGGCCACGGTTTTCTGGCTGAGGCGCACGCGGTCGGCGAAACGCGCCGCCAGGCGGCGGTAGATCTCGCCCGTGCCGCCCGTGAGGGGGAAGGCGAAGGTCCGGTTGGGCCCCCAGGACACGTCGTCGCGGTTGCGGATGATGTTTTCCAGCACCCGGGCCAGATCCACCACGCTGACCCGCTCCCCGATCCAGCGGTGGGACATGGTTTCCGGGGGATGGGCCCAGACCTTGAAATTGTAGGGGAGCATGAACAGCCGGGCGATGCCCGGGCCGAAGCTCTTCTCGATCCACTCCCGGAAATGGGCGGGAGGGCTGGCCGACGCGCCGTTTCGGGCGACGGCCAGAAGGCCCTGAACGCATTCCCAGACGAGGTCCGGGGGCAGGCGGCGGATGTTGTTCTGGAAGGGATAGGGCGTCCAGGTTCCGGCCAGCCGGATCCAGGCCTCGCGCTGATGCGTGAGGACGTGGTCGCCCAAAAGCTCGTCCAGAAGCCGGTCGAAATGCTCGAAATGGGAGAAGACCACATGGCCGCCCAGATCCCAGGTGAACCCGGCCGGGTCCGTAAAGCTGGCGGACAGGCCGCCCACATGGTCGTTTCGCTCCAGGATGAGGAAGTCGTCCTGGCCGAGTTCACGCAGTCGGTCCGCCGCGCCGAGCCCGGTGGGGCCGGCCCCGATGATCAGATATTTGACGCGCACGGCATCCTCCGCACAGGGGTTTGCGCAGGAAATACAAGAAACGTGCCGGGAAAAAGAGAGGAGGGACGTGTCTGGCGGAAAACGGGGCACACGTCTGCCCTGTCCCCTGGACGGCCCGCAGCCGCCCGCATCGGGCCGCCCCGGGGGATTGCGGCGTCGCGACGGACCGCGTGCGGCGTCGCGGCGGAAAAAAGTCTACCAGGCGGGACGTCTGGGCTTGGGGGCGCGGGGCTTGGCCTCGTTGATCTTCAGACTGCGACCTTCGTAATCCTTGCCGTTTAAGGCCTCGATGGCCGCATCGGCCTCGGCGTCGTCATCCATTTCCACAAATCCGAAGCCGCGCGGTTTGCCCGTCTCCCGGTCGGAGATGAGCTTGACCGAGGACACGGCGCCGTACTGGGCGAAAAGATCGCGAACGTTGTCTTCAGAGGCCCGGAAGGGCAGATTGCCGACATAAATGTTCTTGGACATGAGTGAAAGACTCCCTTTTCTCAAGGCATTGGCTCAGGGTCCACGGGCGAACGCCGCCGCAGATTCGCGACAAAACGGGCGTACCGCGTCCAGGCGGCTTGTCGGGCGTCGGGATTCCGTTCATGCGGCGGAGGATGCTCGCGGCGGGCGGCTTCACTGCCGTGGACGTCTGAAGGATCGGATCGCGCGCACTATCTGCCGCCATTCCGCGACCACCGGGAAGACGACAGGATATTGGGCGAACACTTCCCCCCTAGCGCAAACGATGTGAACGGGCAAGGGGTTTGTGTTGCCGCACGGCCGATGGTGCGATTTTTTTTCATCGTCCCGGGCGTTTCCGAAAACAACAGGGCGTCCGTGAAGCGGCAAGACCGTCAGCCCACCATGCCCCGGGAGGCCATTTGCCTCTTGCACGCCACATGGGGGCGGGACATGGCGTTCATGCTCCCTGCATCCGGCCCTGGACACGGAAGATGATGCGCCAGCCAGGGGGCGGGGTACGGTGTTGTAGAGTGGAGCGCGTGGTGGTCCGGAAAAAGGCGCATGACCGATGGCCTCCATGGGGAGGGGATTTTCAGGCAACGAAGCACAGTGTCTTGTCTTTCAGGCGAAAATGGCGAATTCTCAGCCTGTGGCGGACGAAACGACAGCGGCTCGGGGGAACGCCCGGCATGGGGGAGGTGGCGCGGTGGACACGGCACGCATTGTCTGGGTCGGGCGGCATCCCCTGGATGCGGGCATGCGGGCCGTTCATCCCGGGGTGGTCGTCGTGCCCCTGGAACCGCTCCAGGTGCTGTCCTTCTCCGACGTGACCCGGCTTGCGGGGGGCGTTCCGGATGTGGTGGTCTATTCGGACAAGTCCGGCCCGCCGCCGCTTTCGGGCCTCGAACGCTATCCCTGCCTGACGGTGTTCTACTGCGTGGACAGCCACATCCACGACTGGTATCCGGACTATGCCCGGGCCTTTGACCTGTGCGCCGTAAGTCTCAAGGACCATCTGCCCCGGTTCGCCTCCCGCCTGGGATCGGAGCGGGTCATGTGGCTGCCCCCCTTTCCCCGTCTGGAGGACCGGCCGCTTCCGGCCGCAAGGATCCACGACGTGATCTTCGTGGGCAAGGTGGACCCGGTCCTGACCCCGGGCAGGCACGCCTTTCTGGCCGAACTGCGGTCCCTCCTGCCCGGGCTGCATGTGACCGGGGGGAACTACCGCGAACTGTTCCCCACGGCCAGGCTCGCGCTCAATGTGGCCGAGGGCGGCGACCTCAATTTCCGGGTCTTCGAGGCCCTGGCCTGCGGGGCCTGCCTTTTGACCCCCGAGGTGGGGCACGGCCAGGCGGGGCTTTTCACCCCGGGCGAACACCTGTTCACCTATCCGGCCATGGATGTCCGGGCCGTGGTCTCCCTGACGGCGGAGCTTTTGGCCGACGCGCCACGCCGGGAGCGGGTCGCCGCCGCAGGCGAGGCCCTGGTGCGTTCCCGCCATCGTCCCGAGCACCGGGCCAGGGCCCTTGTGGACTTCATCCAGGGCCACGCCCCCTTTGAGCGGCTCATCGCCAGGCGGCTGGCCACGGCCGCGTCCCTGTTCTCCCAGGTGCTTCGTCCCCTGTATCTGCACTGGGCCGAGGCCCTGCGTCCTGCGCCCGAGGCCGCCGTCTATCTGGAGATGGGCCGGGGAGGCGGGAGGGCGTAGGGCGCGCTTCGCGTCCGCGTATGGAAGAAGTCACTGAAATGCCTGACTGCGGGGGGGGGCGGGGCCACGGCCCCGGATGGCGGTCAAAAGGCGTGTCAGAGACGAAAGAGCCCGGTCTGGAGCCAGCGCTCCACGCCTTGAAGATCCAGCTCTTTGAGGGCCATGGCCACCATGCGCCCAACCACGTCGTCCAGATCAATCGACAGGCGAAATCCATTGCGATGGAATGTCTCTGTGCAGGTCCAGAAGGCGGTACGCTTGTTGCCGTCAAAAAAGAAGTGGCCCTGGGCCAGACGCAGGCACAGGAAGGCGGCCTTGGCCGTGACCGTGGGAAGTTCGGGGCTGCCCGGAACAACGTCGTGCACCCGGGCCAGGGCATGTTCCAGGGAGCCGGGCTGCATCAGCGCGTGCCGCCCGCCGAAGCGCGTGGTCAGTCTGCGGTTGGCGTCAACGATCTCGGCCAGCGTCACACATTCGAAAGGCGTGTCCATAGCTCCGCGTTCCGGGACATGTCGTCTTCGAGCCGGTCCATGACCCCGTCACGGATGCGTCCGGAAGGCGGTTCGCCGGTGTCCAGTTCGTGCTGGCGGCCGGTCAGTTCATGCCACTCGGCGCACAGCGCCCGAAAAAGCGAGGCCAGTCCCAGGGCCTGCGCTGAGATGATCATGAGACCCAGTGCGGAAGGGGCGTGGGAGGCCTCGAAGGCCCGTTTCGCCATGGCCAGGGCGCTGGAGAAGTTGCCCGTCCAGGCCAGGGTGTTGGCGTAATTGTACAGGGCGTCACTGCTGCCGTCCGTGAGTTCCAGGACGGCCAGATGCCGGGCGTGCATGGTCTTTTCGTCGCCCAGAAGTCCGGCCACTGTCCCGAGAAGCGTCAACGACCCGATCCTGTCTGCGTCCATAAGACCCTCTGCCTGTCGCCGGATTCGCATGAGCGCGACCTCGTCGCGCCTATCGGCGATGAGGAGGGCGTTTATGGCGCGGATAAGATCGTTATACTTCGTGGCTGGAACGGGCATGCCGAATCCTGTGTGGGGAAGTGTGTGTGACGGCGCGCCAATCACGGCTGGTTATACAAAAACTGTAGTCGCTGGCGGACATTCCGTCAATGCGGGCCATGCCCATGCCGGTCGGCATGTCGTCCTGCGCAGCACGTCCAATCCAGGAGTCCGGGGCAACCCCGGATGCGGGCGTCGCCCCCCAGGCAGGACACGGTGGGAATGCGGCATCCGTCCGGGCCTCTTCGTCTGGATGATGACCGAAGCGTGCCTTAACCTCCGCCGGTCTTTGCGACGTCAGGCGATCCCGAGCTTTTTTAAGCGAATCTCGATGCAGGACAGGGCGGCCGGGGTGATGCCCGAGATGCGTCCGGCTTGGCCCAGGGTCAGGGGCGCGATGCGGGAGAGCTTCTCCACGGCCTCCCGGGAGAGCCCGGGGATGGCCGCATAATCCAGGTCGGCGGGGATGGGCGTGGCCTCCCGGCGTCCGGCCCGGGACACCAGCTCCTCCTGGCGTCTGAGATAGCCCTCGTACTTGATGCCCGTCTCCACCTCCACGGCCACGTCCGCCGCCACGTTGGCCATGCCCGGAACAAGCGGCAGCAGGTCGGCGATCTCGATCTCCGGGCGGCGCGCCAGTTCTGCCAAAAGGGCCGATTTCTGGTCCGTGTCGCCGAGCTTGGCCCGGACCGCCTCGGGCAGGGCCTCGATGCGCGTCCGGATGCCGGAGAGGGCCTGGGTCAGGTCGTTTATGGCCCGCATCTTGCCCTCAAAGGCCTGGTACTGGGCGTCGCAAACCAGCCCCAGCTCCCGGCCAAGCGGGGTGAGGCGGGCGTCGGCGTTGCCCTCGCGCAAAAGCAGGCGGTGTTCGGCCCGGGAGGTGAACATACGGTAGGGTTCGGTGGTGCCCTTGGTCACCAGGTCGTCCACCAGCACGGCCATGTAGGCCGCCTCCCGGCCGGGCAAAAACGGCGCGCGGCCTGACTGGGCGCAAAAGACGTTGATGGCCGCCCACAGCCCCTGGGCCGCCGCCTCCTCGTAACCCGAGGTGCCGTTGATCTGTCCGGCCAGATACAGGCCGGGCACGGCCTTGGCCTCCAGGGTGGGGGCAAGCTGGGTGGGAAAGGCGAAATCGTATTCGATGGCGTAGCCCGGGCGCACGATCTGGGCCTTTTCCAGGCCCGGGATGGCCGCCAGCATCTTTTTCTGCACGTCCAGGGGCAGGCTGGTAGGGATGCCGTTGGGATAGACCTCGGGACTTTCCAAACCCTCGGGTTCGATGAAAACCTGATGGCGCGTCTTCTCCGGAAATCTGGCCACCTTGTCCTCGATGGACGGGCAGTAGCGGGCACCTGTGCCCTGGATGACCCCGGTAAAAAGGGGCGAGCGGGAAAAGCCTTCGCGTATGGCCTCGTGGGCCGCTGCGTTGGTGTAGGTCAGGTGGCAGGGAACCTGGGGCAGGACCGGCCCGGGACCGTGGAAGCTGAATCCCGGGGGCGGATCGTCGCCGGGCTGGGGCGTGGTCTTGTCATAGTCCACGCTGGCGGCCAGAAGCCGTGGCGTGGTACCGGTCTTGAGCCTGCCAAGGGACAGCCCGAGCGACGCCAGACTGGCCGAAAGCCCTGTGGACGGCGGATCGCCCAGGCGGCCGCCGGGAAAGTTGTCCAGGCCGACATGGATCAGGCCGCGCAAGAACGTGCCCGTGGTCAGGCACACGGCCCGGGCCGCGAAGGCTTGGCCCATACGCGTGCGCACCCCGGAAACCCGGCCGTTTCCGGTCAGGATGTCCTGGGCCGTGTCCTGGACGACCCACAGGTTTTTTTGGGCGAAGATGTCGCGCCGGACCACGCGCAGGTAGGCGTCGCGGTCGATCTGGGCCCGGGTGGCCCGCACGGCCGGGCCTTTGCGGGTGTTGAGCGTCCGGAACTGGATGCCGGAGGCGTCGGCCCAAAGGCCCATCATGCCGCCCAGGGCGTCGATCTCGCGCACCATGTGGCCCTTGGCCAGGCCGCCGATGGCCGGGTTGCAGGACAGATGCCCGATGCGGTCCACGTTTATGGTCAAAAGAAGCGTCAAAAGGCCCAGGCGGGAGGCGGCCATGGCCGCCTCGCACCCGGCGTGCCCCGCGCCGACCACCACCAGGTCGAAGCGCTCGGGAAAGGGGGTTTTTTTGGTCATGCGTCGAGGAGCACCCGGGCCATGACCTTGGCGTCGGCGATGGTCATGCGGATGCTCGAGCGTTCGTTGGGCTGATGGGCGTTGTGCATGAGGCAGGACCAGACCACGGCGTGATGCCCCCGGCGGCGCAGGAAGGCGGCCACGGTGCCGCCGCCGATGCCCATGGGTTTGGGATCGTTGTGCAAAACGGCCCGGATGGCGGCCATGACCCGGGTCACGATCTCGCTGTCCACGGGCGTCGCCGGGGCGGCCTGCTCTTTTTGCACGATGTCGATTTGGACCTCCACGCCCCGGGCGTCGGCCACGGCGGCGCAGATGTCGCGCACGGCGGCCAGCACGTCGTCCAGGTCGTAGACGGGCAGCACCCGGCTATCCAGGTAGAACACGTCGCGACCGGGGATGGTGTTGATGTTTTCCACGTTGGCCTCTTTTTTGGTGGGCGAAAACGTGGAGTGGGGCGGTGAAAAAAGCGCGTCCCGGGCCGGGAAGGTCTCGTGCAGGGTCAAAAGGCGCAATACCAGGTCCGAGGCGGCCACCAGGGTGTTTTTCCCTTCGTCCGGGGTGGAGGCGTGGCACTGCCTGCCGAAAAGGGAGATTTTGAGCCACAGCATGCTTTTTTCGGCCACCTCCACCATTTCTCCGTCGGGGCGGCCGAAGTCCGGGATCAGGAAGAGGTCGTCTTTGGAAAAAAGCTCCGGGTGGTTGGCCGCAACGTAGTCCAGGCCGTGCCTGCTGCCGGTCTCCTCGTCGGAAACGAACAACATGCCGTAATTGATCGGCGGGGTGACGCCCTTTTCCAAAAGGGCCTTGGCCAGGATCACCGAGGCGGCCATGGCCTGCTGGTTGTCCTCCACGCCCCGGCCCCGGATCATGTCGCCGTCCACCACCAGTTCGTAGGGATCGCTGTCCCACAGGGACAGATCCCCGGGCGGCACCACATCGATATGGGAGATGGTCCAGAAGGTGCGCGACGCGTCCGCGCCGGGGATGACCACGGCCAGGTTGGGGCGGTGGCCGCAGGACACGCGGTCGTCCGGGGCGCTGAGTTCCCGGGCCTCGGGCAGGCCCAGGCTTTTGAGGTACTGGATCAGGTCGTCGGCCTTGCGGCGTTCGCCGTCGCCGCCGTTTAAGGGCCCCAGGGCCGGGATGGCGGTCATGCGGCGTTGCAGGGCGATGATTTCGTCGCGTTGGTCTTCCAGAAAGTCAAGCACGGTGTCCAGCATGCAAACCTCGGGGATGGCGTTGGCCGGTGGGGCGCGGCCCCGTGCCCGGCGAGGGGATGCTCCAGGATAGCCGGTTGGCGCGTGCAAGGCAATTCCCAGCCAGTCCGGCTAGTCCGGGGCGACCAGCCCAATCAGCCTGAACCGACCAGCCCAGCCAGTCCGGGCCGGGGTGTCGCGGGGACGCCAAAAAACCGGGGGAACCAGATGGTTCCCCCGGCGTGAAATCCTGCTGCCCGTGCGCCGCCCTCGGAAAAAAAGAGGACGCACGGTTCTCCTGGTCGGGGTTTCCAAAGGGGCCGTGCCCCTTTGGCCGCCGGAGGCATCCCCCTGAACCGAAGTCCCGAAGCGGGGCTACCGGCCGCGAGCGGCGCGTTTCATCCTTAAAAATACGTCGGCATTTTTAAGAAAATCAATCGATTACGCCGTTTTCGACCGAGGGCGGCGCGCTTCCCCACTAAAAATACGTCAGTATTTTTAATAAAAATCAAACCATTGCGCCATTACCGGCCGCGGGCGGCGCGCTTGGACGCCTTCAAGGGGTTGACGTTGACCTTGCCGCCCTTGTCGATCTCAAGCTTCATGTGGGTGGCGAAATTGCACACCTTCTGGGCCCACTTGCGCTCGGGCAGGGGATAGCTGGCGCAGTACTTGACGCCGTCCACTTCCTTGGTGCGTTCGCAGCCCTGGCACTTCTCGACGATGGGGTGGCATTCGATGCCGTTGACGGTGATGATCTGGGCGGACATGGGTTTCCTCCATGATAAAATGACGCGCGGGGCGTCCGTTGCTGTCTCTTCGTGTTTGTGCGGAAAACAGGCCCTTTTATTCATTTGCCTGGTCTTGTCAAGGGCGTTTTGCAGCCAGGCTTGCGGCCATGTCCCGGACCTCCCGGAAAAGGGCCGCCGCGTCCAGGTTCGGAAACCGGCCGTCCCGGTAGACCACGCGGCCCGCCACCATGGTCAGCACCACCTCGGCCCCGGAGGCGGCGTAGACGAGCTGGGAGGGGGCGTCGAAAAAGGGGACCATGCTCGGCCGGGTGAGCGACAGCACCGCCAGATCGGCGTGATGTCCCGGGACGATGGCCCCGATGTCCGGGAGGCCCAGACAGGCCGCCCCCCCGAGGGTGGCCGCGTCCAGGGCGGCCCGGGCCGGGAAGGACGTGGGGTCGCCGCTGGCGAGCTTGTGGCCGAGGCTGGCGAACCCCATCTCGGCGAAAAGGTTCAGGGCGTTGTTGCTGGCCGCGCCGTCCGTGCCCAGGGCCACGGCGAGGCCTCGTTGCAGCATGGCCGGGATGGGGGCCGTGCCCGAGGCGAGTTTGGCGTTGCTTCTGGGGCAGTGGGCCACGTTGGTTCCGGTGGCGGCCAAAAGGTCCAGGTCGGTGTCGTCCACGTGCACGCAGTGGGCCAACAGGCAGTTTTTCCCCAGAATCCCCAGGGAATGCAGGTGGGGGATGACCCGTTTGCCGGTTTTTTTCAGGCTGTCGGCGTTTTCCGTGACGCCTTCGGCGGCGTGCAGGGTGAAGACGGCGTCCTGTTCCCGGGCCAGGGCGGCGCAGGCCGCGAGGGTGGCGTCCGAGGCGGCGTAGGGCGAATGGGCCACCACCATGGCCGACAGGCGCGGGTGGCTGCGCAGATGATCGAAGAGGGCGCGGGAGATGTCCAGGGCCTCGGCCGGGGTTTTGGCCGACGGGGTGGGGAAGTCGAGCACGCCCTCGCCGACGACGGCCCGCATCCCGAGGGTGTCGGCGGCCCGGGCGGTCTGGTCCGCGAAAAAGTACAGATCCGCGAAGCAGGTGGTTCCGCAGGCCAGCATCTCGGCGCAGGCCGCAAGCGCCCCCAGATGCACGGCCTCGGGGGTGAGCAGGCGTTCCACGGGCCAGATGTGGTTGTGCAGCCAGTCGGCGATGGGCAGATCGTCGGCCAGGCCTCGAAAGAGCGTCATGGCCGCGTGGGCGTGGGCGTTGACCAGCCCTGGCAGCACAAGGGCCTGGCCCATGGCCAGCGTTTCGGCCGGGGCATAGGCGGTGGCCAGTTCGGCGCGCGACCCCACGGCGGCGATGCGGCCGCCCGATATGGCCACGGCGCCGTCGCGTATGACCTCCCGACGGGCGTTCTGGGTCAGGATGCCGGAGGCGGTGACCAGGGTGTCGCAGGGGATGGCGGGGGAGGCGTCGAGGTTCATGCCATCCGTCTACGCCCCTGGCCGCCGGAGGGCAATCGGCCGTATTCTTGACGGGTTGCGGCAAACCCGGTAGGAGCGCAAAGGTTGTGTGGCACGTTCCCCGAACAAGGAGGCAGCATGGAACTACGGTCGCTTTTGCGCGAAATTTACGACTTTCCCAAGGAAGGCATCGTCTTTTTGGACATCACGCCGCTTCTTGGCGACGGCAAGGCCTTCCACCACGCCGTGGACATGATGGCCGCCCGGTTCGCCGACGCGAATCCCACCAAGATCGTGGCCGCCGAGGCCAGGGGATTTATTTTCGGCGCGGCCCTGGCCTACAAGATGCGCATCGGGTTCGTGCCTGTGCGCAAGCCCGGCAAGCTGCCCTACAAGACCCAGAGCATCACCTACGACCTGGAATACGGCACCGACACCCTGTGCATGCACGAGGACGCCGTGCTTAGGGGCGAGAAGGTGCTGGTGGTGGACGACCTTCTGGCCACGGGCGGCACGCTGAAGGGCGTGCTCAAGCTGGTGTCGTCCTTCGGGGCCGAGATCGTGGGCGTGGGGGTTTTGGTGGAGCTGGATTTCTTAAACGGCAAGGACTGCCTGGAAGGCTACAGCGTGCAAAGCGTGGTGCATGTGGGCACGCCGGACAAAAAGCCGTCCTGTGCCTGAGAGGCGGCGCGGCATCCCGGGGCATGATCGAGTGACGACCGCCTTGCCTGGCGCGGCGCAGGCCGCGTGACAGGGGCACAAAAGCCAAAGGACCAAGCATATGCGCATCGGCATCATCGGCGGCAGCGGCCTGGACGACCCGCACATCCTGGAAAACCCCACGGACCTGGAGATGGACACCCCCTTTGGGCCGCCCAACTCCACCATCCGGGTGGGAAAAATCGCCGGACGCGAGGTGGCGATTCTGGCCCGGCACGGCCGCCAGCACACCGCCCCGCCCACCAACGTCAACTACCGGGCCAACATCTGGGCCCTCAGGGACGCCGGGTGCGCGGCCATCCTGGCCACCACGGCCGTGGGGTCGCTGCGCGAGGACATCCGGCGCGGCGACCTGGTCATTTTGGACCAGTTCATCGACTTTACCCGGCTTCGCCGCCTGTCCTTCCATGACCACTTCAAGCCCCACGAGCCCCTGCACACCCCCATGGCCGAGCCGTTCACGCCGAAACTGCGCGAGGTGCTCATCGCCGGGTGCCAAAAGCTCGGCTACCGGCACCACGAGCGGGGCACGGTGGTGACCATCGAGGGCCCGCGCTTCTCCACCCGGGCCGAGTCCAACATGTTCCGGCTGTGGGGGGCCGACGTCATCAACATGAGCATCTCCACGGAATGCGGCCTGGCGGCCGAGGCCGGGGTTCCGTACGCGGCCGTGGCCATGTCCACGGACTACGACTGCTGGAAGACCGACGAGCCCCCCGTGACCTGGGACGAGATCGTGCACATCTTCAAGGAAAACGCCGAAAAGGTGACCACGCTTTTGATCGAGACCATCAAGGCGTTGTAAGTCCGTCCTGGGGCGGGATGTTTTCTACGGCCGGGGGCTTGCGCCTCCGGCTGTGTCGTTTATCGGGGAACGGCCGCGCCGTCCCGGTTCCGGTGCATGGCGCAAAAGATATCGGTCCCGGCCTGCTCGCCGCCATCGCCCGCCAGACCGGCGTGGATTTGAAATAGGAGCTGCGAACTATGGATATACGGTATCCCGTGGTGCTCGAACCCGAGGTGGGAGGAGGCTTCTTCGTCCGTTTCCCGGATTTTGAAGATGTCTTCACCGAAGGCTCGACCCGCGACGAGGCCCTGTGCAACGCGGTCGAGGCCCTGTCGGGCATGCTGGCCTTCAAGCTCGAGAATGGACATGCCATCCCGCGACCGGAGGCGGTCCCGCCGGAAACGGATGCCGTGGCCCCGGACGCCAAGGTCCAGGCGGCGCTTCTGGTGCGGTTTGCGCGCGGTGCGCGGTCCCTGGCGGAGGTAGCCCGCGCCCTGGGCACCTCCTGGCCTTCGGCCAAGCGTCTGGAAGACCCCACGCATTGGCCGAGCTTAAAAAGCCTGGACCGGGTTGCCGCCGTGATGGGGAAGAAGCTGGTGTTGTCCTTTGAATGAGTAAAAAAGCGATTTCACGCCATAAAACGGCCGGGGGCGCAAGCCTCCGGCCGTTTTTCATGCTGCGCTAAGTTGTGGGGAGAGTGATGCGCGTAGCGCGGGAGACCCCGGATGCCTAGGCCGCCTGGAGACTGCGCAAGGAGATCGCCACTTCCTGCCCCAGGGCCAGAAACGCGGCATCCAGCGAGTCCAGGCGGGAGGCGTGATTGAGATCCAGGAGCCGATCGGCGTGTTGCCGGGCGATGCCCATGCGCCGGGCCAACTCCGCCTTGGTGACGCCCAGGCGGCGCATGGTCGCATAGAGCAGCACCTTGAGGCAGGTCTGCGTGGACAGGCGCACGGGATGAAGGGCCGCCCCCCTGTTCTGGGGCGGGGGGATGTCCTTTTTGCGGGCCATCCGTGCGGCCAGGGCCTCTTCGACGGCGCCCACGGCGTGGCCGAGCGCCTCCTGCGCATCCTCGCCGAAGGTGGCCACCTCGGGCAAGTCGGGGCAGGCGACAAGTACGGTGTCGTTGTCATCCGGCGTCAAGGAGACGTAATACATGAGCATGGCGTCCTCCTACTTCAAGCCGAGCTGCTTCAGGATGCTGTTGACCAGTCCCGTCCCGAGTTCCTTGCCCTGCCCGTGCATGGGCAACTGGGCCGTCTTGTCCCCGAGAACGACGGTCAGGTGGCCGGACCCTCCCCGGTGCGACTCGAAAGTGCATCCTTTCTTGGCCAGCCACCGTTTCAGCTCCGCGCTGTTCATGAATACACCATACATGGTGGCAATCTTTTTGTCAACACATATGATGACATGATTGGACGGCAGGCCAACTCTTCGCCGCCGGATGTCATGCGTGGCGTTGTCGTCAGCGAGGTTTTCGGAGCATGGCGGGGTACGGAAAGGTGATGCGCCAGGAGGGGGCATGCGGCCGGGGGCGCAAGCCTCCGGCCGTTTCTCCGTTCCGGGGCGGACGGGTTATCCCTTGGGAAGAAGCGGGATGTAGATTTCCGTACGCAGATCCGTCGGCGGCGTGGTGGCCGGGTCGTTCAGATAGATCTCGATGCTGGGGGCGTAGCCCGGTTCCCGGCCGAGTTTGGGCAGTTCCACGCCGCACAGGGCGGCGTAGCAGGCGTGCAGTCCGGAATAGGGCCCTTCGTGCAGGGCCATGGCATAGTCCCCGCCGCCGATGTCCATGACCCCCACCGGCCCCTCGGCCTTCACCCCCTCGGCCACGGTGATGCAGGCGTCGTAGCGGATTTTTTCCGGCGGCGTGACCTCGGGGTCGTCGTGGCTGATCCCCATGGCCCGGGTCTGCGGCCCGAGCAGGCCCTTGGGCCCGGCCCAGGCGCACAGCGTCTCCCAGGCGGCATGGCATTGGTCGTAGGGGCCCACGTGGCGCACGTAGGCCACCTTCGTGACGGGGAAGAAAACGATTGTTGCGTCCATGGCGATGTCTCCTTGTGGTTTTGGAGGCGGCACGGGGCGCTTTGGCAGGGGCAGCCCCAGGCGGGCGGCTTCGCGGCAGGCCCTGGGCGAGACCCCGAAATGGGCCTTGAAGGCCCGGGTGAAGGCCTGGTGGCTTTCGTAGCCGCTTTCAAACGCGATGTCCGTCACCGGCCGGGCCGTTCGGGACAGGAACATGGCCGCCCGTTCCAGGCGCAGGCGTCTGGCGTAGGCGGCCAGGGATTCGCCCACCATGCCGGTGAACATCCGGTGAAAATGGTGGGGCGAATAGTGGGCCAGCCCGGCCAGGTGATCCAGGGAGGGCAGCGCGTCCAGGTTGTGTTCCAGACAGGCCAGAACCCGGTTGATGCGCTGCCGGTAGTCGTCGCGGGCCACGTGCGTCTCCATGGGCGCGGTGATAGCAGGTCGCGGCCGACGCCGCTTGACCGTTTTTGCGGAAGTTGCCGCCGTTGGGCTCGACCAATGCGCGCCGGGAGATTCCCGGTGCGCGCGTGGTCGTTTTTACGGATGTCTCCGCCGTGGCGGCGACAGGGGCAACAAAACCGCCGGTCGCCCGGCGGTTGGTGAAAAAAAGACCGCGCCCCGGCTATTTTTCCGGGTCAGGGCGCATGCTCATGACCGGAACCGTGGCGCTTTTGATGACCTTTTCGGCCACGGAGCCGAAGAGGATCTTGTCGATGCCTTTGCGGCCGTGGGTGCCCAAAACGATCAGGTCGGCCTTGACGTCCTTGGCGGCGGTGAGGATTTCCTCTGCCGCATAGCCCGTGGCCACCCGGCCTTCCACGTTTCGTCCCGGGAAATGCTCCTTCAAAAAGGCGTCCATGGTCTCCGTGGCCCCGGCCACGATGCCCTGGACGAAGTTGTCGATGTAGCTGGCCTGGACGTGGAACTCCACATACTGGTTGAGGGAGGGGGCCACGTACAGCACCACCAGCCTGGCCCCGAAGGCGTCGGTCACAAGCCGTGCATAATCCGCCACCTTGGGGCTGACCTCGGAAAAATCCAGCGCGCACAGAATCGTCTCGATCTTGGCCATATCCTGCTCCCGTGGGTTGAAACGTTGGGATTGTGAAACGATGCCCGCATCCTAGCCCATGCCCAGGGCGAAGGAAAGGGCGGGACGCAGGGAAGGTCAACTGGCGGCCAGAACCCGCTTTTGCCGGTAGCGTTCGATGCGGTTGGTGAGCAGGATGTTGAACACGGTGCAGAAGGCCACGGTCGCCAGCACGGACAAAAGGGGAAGCTGGCTCTCGGGGACATAGTACCGCAGAACCACGATGATCAGCCAATGGGAGATGTAGATGGGATAGGACAACTCCCCCACCATGCGGTCGAACTTCATGTGCCGGGTGGCGTAGAAGGCATAGGGAAGGGCCAGCATGGTCAGGACGTAGGTGCACAGCTCTTTGCTCAATCCGCCGGGAATGAACTGGTACGACAGCAGGAAGCACAGAAATCCCGCCGTGACCGCAGGCGGCAGCCAGGGCCGCATGGGGCGGGCGGTGATCCGGCGGTAGAGCCGGTGACACAGGATGCCCAGGAGGAAGAACCCGAACTCGGCCGGAAAAAAGCGCTGTTCCCACGGATCGGCGGGCAGGCCCTGTACGGCGATGTACCAGCGTACGGCCAGACTGGCCGCGATCAGGCCCGCCAGCAGCCGGGTTTTGCTGCGCACCAGCACCGGGGCCAGGAGATAGAAGGTGAGCTCCAGGGAGATGGTCCAGGCCTGGGGAACCAGCAGATAATACCAGGCCGGCTGGGGCGCGGCCAGGGCGTTGACGTCGAAATAAAAGCTCCCGGCCGGGGAAAGCCCCAGGAAAAACAGGATGTCCTGGCCGTAGACGCTGAGGTTGGCCAGGACCAGGGCGGCGGCGGCCAGGGGGCTTAAAAAGTCCTGTCGGGCGATCCAGGGGCCAAGGAGCAGTTTGGTGTCCAGAACCTGCCAGAAAAAGAGCGAGGCCAGAAAGGACAAGGCGAGCACCACCCAGTAGGCCGGGAACAGCCGCAGGAAGCGGTTGGTGATGAACAGCCGGTAGGTTCCTGGCCCCACATATTTGCTGGACAGGATCAGGGACATGTAAAAGCCGGAGATGATGAAGAAAATCTTGATGGCAATGTAGGCATCGGTAAAAATCAGCCCGAAGAGGGGACCGGCGTGGTTGAGAACCACCGTGACGGCCAGAAGAAAGCGGATGGCGCCCATGCGTGATGATTATCCTGTGCGGCCGTTTGCGGACGCCTCATGCGACAACCGGCCGGAACCGGCCATGTCCGTGCAGAACCGGCCGGAATCGTCCCGAACCCGGAACGCAGGCAGGCAGGCCGTGCGGGCGGTTTTTGCCGTGGCGGACAAAAAAGGCGCGCCCCCGGCCACAAGCCCCGGGGGACCGCGCCGCCGGGCGGCCGGACATGGCCCTATCCCCGCAGGGCCCGGGTCAGCTTGTCCTTGTCGTCGATAAACAGCTTGTAATTGATGGAATCTTCCAAGGCCTGCCAACTGGCCTCAATGACGTTGTGGGACACCCCCACCGTGGTCCAGCGCCGGTTCTGGTCCCCGGACTGGCACAAGACCCGCACGTAGGACGCCGTGCCCGATTCCTCGCGATTGGCCGAGGTCAACACCCGCACCTTGAAATCCAAAAGGCGCATCTCGCTTATGCGCGGATAAAAGCCCCGCAGGGCCTTGCGCAGGGCCCGGTCCAGGGCGTTGACCGGCCCCCGGCCGGTGGAGGCGGTGTGCTTGAGGCTGCCGCCCACCTTGATCATCACCGTGGCCTCGGTGGTCAGTTCGTCGCGGGTGAAGGCCTGATCGTCCAGGATGCGGTAATGGATGGGCGTGAAATAGGAGCGGGCCCGGCCCAGCACCCGGTTGAGCAGAAGCTCGTAGGAGGCCTCGGCCGCCGAATATTCGTAGCCCTTGCTCTCGCGTTCCTTGATGGTGGTCAGAAGCTCCAGCACGAAGGGATCGTTTTTGTCCAGTTCGAAGCCGTATTCCCGGGCCTTGAACAGGATGTTGCTCTGTCCCGAGAGGTCGGACAGAAGCACCCGCCGCCGGTTGCCCACCAGGGCGGGGTCGATGTGCTCGTAGGTCAGGGGGTTGCGGGCCACGGCGCTGACGTGCACCCCCCCCTTGTGGGCGAAGGCCGAATCCCCCACGTAGGGCTGGCGGGAAAACGGGGCCAGGTTGGCCACCTCGGCCACAAAGGTGGCTATGGGGGCCAGAAGCGGCAGGCGGCCTTCAGGCAGGCAGGACCGGCCGAACTTGAGCTCCAGGTTGGGGATGATGGCGCACAGGTTGGCGTTGCCGCAGCGTTCGCCGTAGCCGTTGATGGTGCCCTGCACCTGGGTCGCCCCCTGGCGCACGCCCTCCAGGGCGTTGGCCACGGCCAGCCCCGAGTCGTTGTGGGGATGGATGCCGAGCCTGGCCCCGGGCAGGGCGGCCCGCACGGCGCGCACCATCTCGCCCAGTTCATGGGGCAGGGTGCCGCCGTTGGTGTCGCACAGGACAAGCGCGTCGGCCCCGGCCGCATGCGCCGTGGCCAGAGCGGCCAGGGCGTAGTCCGGGTCGGCCTTGAAGCCGTCGAAGAAGTGCTCGGCGTCGAAGAAAAGCCTGTGCACATGCGGCCGCAGATAGCCCAGGGAGCCGGAGATCAGTTCCAGGTTGCGCTCAAGGGTGGTGCGCAGGGCCTCGGTGACGTGGATGCCCCAGCACTTGCCGAAGATGGTCAGCACCTCGGTCTCGGCGGCCAAAAGGGCCTTGAGGTTGGGGTCCGTGTCCGGGGTGGACTTGGGGTTGTGGGTGCTGCCAAACGCCGCCACCCTGGCGGTTTTCAGGTCGTAGTTGCGAATCTCCTTGAAAAACCGTTTGTCCGTGGGGTTCGATCCGGGCCAGCCGCCCTCGATGTAGGCCACGCCCAGTTCGTCGAGCTTCACCGCCACCCGGATCTTGTCCTCGGTGGTCAGGTTGATGTCCTCGGCCTGGGTGCCGTCACGCAGCGTGGTGTCGTAGATGTCGATCCTGTCCATGCCCCTTCGTCCCGTTTTTTTTCATGGTACCGGGTGCGGCCTGCGCCTGCAAGCCTGGATCAGCAGACCCGGTCGCCGCCCGGGCTGTCCAGGCCGAAGGCGTCGTGCAGGGCGCGCACGGCCAGTTCCAGGTATTTTTCCTCGATGAGGCAGGTGATCTTGATTTCCGAGGTGGAGATCATGAGGATATTGATGTTCTCGTTTTTCAGGCAGGTGAACATCATGGCCGCCACGCCCGAGTGGTTGCGCATGCCCACGCCGATGACCGACACCTTGCACACGTTCAGATCGTGCTGCACCTCCACGGCCCCGATCTCCTTGTTGTCGCGGGAAAGGATCTCCAGGGTCTTCTCCAGATTGGCCCGGGAGACGGTGAAGGTCATGTCCGTGCGGCCGTCGCGGCTGGTGTTCTGCACGATCATGTCCACCAGGATGCCCGCATCGGCGATGGGGCTGAAGATGGCGGCGGCCACGCCGGGGCAGTCCATGACGTTGAATACGGTGATGCGGCACTGATCCTTGTCGTAGGCGATGCCCGAAACCAGCACGTCTTCCATCAGCTCATCCTCCTGGGTGACCAGTGTGCCGGGATCGTCGCAGAACGTCGAGCGCACCCGGACCGGGACATTGTATTTCTTGGCGAACTCCACGGACCTGATCTGCAAGACCTTGGCCCCCATGCTGGAGAACTCCAGCATTTCGTCGTAGCTTATGCGGTCCAGCTTGCGGGCCGTGGAGCACATGTTGGGATCGGTGGTGTAGACACCCTTGACGTCGGTGTAGATCTCGCACACGTCGGCATTGAGGGCCGCCGCCAGGGCCACGCCCGTGGTGTCCGAGCCGCCGCGCCCCAGCGTGGTCAGGCGTCCGTGACAGCTCACGCCCTGGAACCCGGCCACCACCAGCACGTCGAATTCCTCGATCATGTCCAGGAGTTTGGCGTTGTCGATCTCCAGGATGCGGGCCCGGGCGTAGTTGTTGTTGGTCAGGATGGGGATCTGGAAGCCCAGGACCGAGCGGCATTTGATGCCCGCGTCTTTGAGCAGCATGGCGAACAGGGTCACCGAGACCTGCTCGCCCGTGGTCACCAGGGCGTCGCACTCGGAGGGGTCGGGATTGGCGGACCACTGCCGGGCCAGACCCAGGAGACGGTTGGTCTCCCCGGACATGGCCGAGAGCACCACCACCACCTTGAAGCCTTCCGCCAGGCCTTTTTTCACCCGGGCCTCGACCTGCTTCATGCGATCCAGCCCGGCAACCGACGTGCCGCCGTATTTTTGCACCAGTATGCGCATGCTTCCTCCGCGTTTGCAGGGCCGCGTCAGGCGCGGTCCCGGGAATCCGTGTCGCCGGGCGGGGGGCCTTCGCCGCCGTCCCCGGAAGATGTCCCCGCACAAGTCTCCAGATGGGGCGCCAGCGCGGTCAAAAGGGCCTCGGCCACAGGGCCGTGGGCGGAAATATCCACCTCCCGCCCCGATCTCGCGGGCCGAAACGACAAGGCCAGATGGTCGCGGTCCAGGCAGTCGGCAGGCAGGTGCTCGGCCCATTCCACGGCCAGGATGCGTCCCTGACAGCCGGGTTCCGGACGGCCTCGTTCCGGGTCCATCAGGTCCGGGGAGTCGCCGCACAGGCTGGCAGCCGTTTCGTCCGGAGGCTCGGCGCTCTCCTCGAAAAGCTCCCGGGCCTCTTCCCCGTGCAGGCGGTAGAGGTCCATGTGCACCACTTCCGGCCGGGTGGGATAGATGTTGACCAGGTTGAAACTGGGGCTGGCCACCTCGGCTTCGTCGCCGCCGGGCAGGCTTTCGGCCAATCCGCGAATGCAGGTGGTTTTGCCCGATCCCAGGTCGCCGCGCAAGAGGAGAACGACCGTGCCGGGGGCGTTTTTCAGGATCGCGCCCAGGGCGATCCCCAGGCGCAGGGTGCTGGGCGCGTCCACGAGAGCCACGGCGGTGCGGGCATCAGGCATGGGGCGGCGTCTATTTCACGATGGCGTTTAGGATGTCGCGCATGCCGATGACCCCCACCAGCTTCCCGCCGTCCACCACCGGGACGGTGTGGAAATTGCGGTCGGTCATGAGCGTGGCCACCTCGTCCACGCCCGTCTCGGGGGTGACGCACACGGGCCTTGGGGTCATGGCCGACTCCACGGTCATGGCCGTGATTTTCTCCATCTCCCGGTCCAGATCCTTCATGGAGCTTAGGGGCACGAACCCGTCAAGCAGGGAGAAGACCGAGGGCAGGGAGATTTTTTTCTGCTGGGCCACCAGGTCGCTCTGGCACAGGATGCCCACCACCGCGCCATCCGGGGTGACGACCGGCAGTCCGTTGATGCCCTTGTCCAGAAGCAGGCGGGCGGCCTGGCCGATTTCCGTGTCCGTGGCGACGGTCACCACCTCGCGGGTCATGACGTCCTTGGCTTTGAGCATACGTGGTCCTTGTTTATGGTTGAGGGTGGCGAAACGCCCGGGGCAGGGCGTCGGCGATGTCCACGGCCGTGTTCCCCCGCCGGGGGAAGCGCCCTGCGAGGCGCTCGCCGCAAAGGCCATGCCAATACACCCCCAGGCAGGCCGCAAGCAAGGGGGGGCGTCCGGCGGCCAGAAGCCGGGCCACTACCCCGGCCAGCACGTCGCCGGAGCCGCCCACGGCCAGATTCGGCGCGGCGTGGGGGGACAGGATGGCCGGGCAGGCCGGGTCGGAGCCGTCCACGATGAGCGTGCCCGGCCCCTTGAGCACCACCACGGCCCGGGAGCGCGCCGCCAGGGTCCGGGCCGCTCCGGGCCGGTCGGCCTCCACCCCGGCCACGGACAGGCTGAGAAGCCGGGCCATCTCCCCGGGATGCGGGGTGAGCACCGCGCCCGGCCAAAGGCGGCCGGACAGGTCCGGCGCATCGGCCAAAAAAAACAGGGCGTCGGCGTCGAGGATCACGGGTGCGGGGCACGGGCCGGGAACGAAAAACGCGGCCAGAAACTCCCCGGCCCCCCGGGAGCGGCCAAGCCCCGGGCCGATGACCACGGCGTCGGACGCCGCCGCCATGTTGCGCACCGCCTCGGCCATGTCCGCCGACCAGCCCGCCCCCGGGGAGGTCTCGGGCAGGGGCGCGGTCATGATCTCCGGCCGACCGGCCTTGACCCCAGGCTCGATCCCGGCCGGGCAGGCCACGGTGACCAGTCCGGCCCCGGCCCGCATGGCCCCCATGGCGCATAAAAGCGGCGCGCCGCACAGTCCCGGGCTGCCGCCGACCACCAGCACCTTGCCGGCCGTCCCCTTGTGCATGAGGGGCGAGGCGGCGGGGACATGGTCCATGATGCCCGGACCAAGGCCCGCAAAGGAGGCCGGATGGGCGGCCCTGACCTGGGCCGGGATGCCGATGGGGCAGACGTGCAGGCGGCCGGTGAAGGGTCGGGCCTGGGGCGCAAAAAGGCCGACCTTGGCCGCCTCGAAGGTGGCCGTGGCCGTGGCCCGCACGGCGTCGGGGCCGGGGCGGCCGGTCAATCCGTCCAGGCCGGAGGGGATGTCCAGGGAAAACACGAAGGTTTTTTTCGACGCGGCGTTGATCTTTGCCACAAAGGCCGCGAAATCCGGAGAAAGCGGGCCGCGAAAACCCGTGCCGAGCAGCCCGTCCACGAGGATGTCCGGGCGTTCGTCCAAGGAGCGCCCGGCCCGGGACAGGGGCAGGATGGGCAGGCCGAGCTTGTCCGCCAGGCGCAGGTTATAGGCGGCGGATTTGCGGAAACGGGCCCTGTTGCGGGCCAGAAGCGTCAGGGGATCGGCCCCGGCCGCATCCAGCAGCCGGGCCAGGGCCAGGGCGTCGCCGCCGTTTTGGCCGGGACCGGCGTAGAGATGGACCCGGGCCCCGGCCAGGGGGCCGTAGAGTTTTTCGAGCACGGCGAAGGCCGCCCGGGCCGCGTTCTCCATGAGCACGTGGGGATGGAAGCCGAAATTGTGCATGGCCGCCGCGTCCCAGGCGGCCATCTCGGCCGGGGTGGGCAGGGGGACGACGCTGCCCGGGGGCAGGGCGGCAGGCGCGCTCACGAGGATCGCCCCCGGGGACGCCTGCCGGGATGGCGGCGTTTGGCGGCCGGATCGGGAAAGACGCGCTCGGCCGGGGACGTCCAGAGGCCGGGGTCGGGACCGGCCTGGGCGGCAGGCAGGGGCGAAAGCCCGGCCGGGCCGCCCGGGGCCCCGGCGCAGCCGGAGCAGGATGCGGCCACCTGGGCCAACGAGCCCATCCGGGGGGCCGGGGGCGGGCCTTCGGCCACCACCACGGCGGCGGCCATGCCCCGGTCGTGGGTCAGGCTGACGTGAAAGGCCGTGGCCCCGATCTCCCGGGCCCGGGCCGCAGCCGGGCCGAAAAGGCGCAACACCGGCCGTCCCAGGGCGTCGGGCAGCACCTCCAGGCACTGGAAGGTGATGCCGCCGGTGAACCCCGTGCCCAGGGCCTTGACCGCCGCCTCCTTGGCCGAGAAGCATCCGGCCAGGGTCAGGACGGGGTCGCGGCCGGGGCGGGCGGCCTGTTCTGCCGGGGTCAGGATGCGTTTTGCAAAGGCCTCGCCGAAACGGGCATGGGCCTTTTCGATGCGCGACAGTTCCACCACGTCCAGGCCCAGGCCCACGATCATGCCCGCCTCCTCACGACGCGAACCCGGCCACGATGCCCGCCATGCGCGAGACGGCCTCGGAAAAGCCGGTGATCACCGCCCGGGCCACGATGGCGTGGCCGATGGAATATTCGTTGACCCCGGACACCCGGGCAAAGGGCAGGATGTTCACGTAGTCCAGGCCGTGACCCATGTTGACCGCAAGGCCCAGGCCCCGGGCCGTATCCAGGGCGGCCAAAAGCCGGTCGAATTCGGCCTGCCGGGCCGCCGGGGTCCTGGCCTCGGCGTAGGTTCCGGTGTGCAGTTCCACGTAGCCCGCCCCGGTTTTGGCCGCCGCCGCGATCTGGGCCGGGTCGGGGTCGATGAACAGGCTGACCTCGATGCCTGCGGCGGCCAGGGGGGCGATGAAGGCGGTCAGGGCGCCTTCTTGTCCGGCCACGTCCAGGCCGCCCTCGGTGGTCAGCTCCCGGCGTTTTTCCGGCACCAGACACACCAGATCCGGCGCGATGCGCAAGGCGATGCCCCCCATCTCCTGGGTGGCGGCCATTTCCAGATGCAGCCGGGTCTTGACCGTCCGGCGCAATATCTCCACGTCCCGGTCCTGGATGTGCCTGCGGTCCTCGCGCAGATGCACGATGATCGCCGCCGCGCCGGAGAGTTCGGCCAGGGAGGCGGCTGTGACGGGATCGGGTTCGGCGGCCAGCCTGGCCTGGCGGATGGTGGCCACGTGGTCGACATTGACGGCGAGATGCGGCATGGTATTCTCCTTGCAGATGACAACGAACCTCGTCGGCCGGGCGCCCGCTGGGCGCTCGGGCGGCATGACGGGCCGCCCCGGGGAAAGACCAAGGGCGGCATGCGTTTTTCCGGTGTAGGCGAGGCCCGGGGGCTTGTAAAGGCCGTGCTGGCGAGTGCAATTCCTGTACTGATGAAAGCACGGTTTTTTCCCTCGGCGGCCATGTGCGTAACCGCGCGTGCGGCGAAACCCCGTCCGAAGGCCGTTTCGGCCCGGACGCCAACCTTCGAAACAAAGAGCAAGACACATGAATCTGTGCATCGTGGGGACCGGATACGTGGGGCTGGTCAGTGCGGCCTGCTTTGCGGAAATGGGCAACGACGTCTGCTGCGTGGACATCAATCCCCGCATCGTGGAGAACCTGCGCCAGGGCGTCATCCACATCTATGAGCCGGGGCTGGAGGAGCTGGTGCGGCGCAACGCCGCCGAGGGACGCCTGAAATTCACCACCAGCATCGCCGAGGGCATGGAAAACGCCCTGTTCGTGTTCGTCACCGTGGGCACGCCGCCCAAACAGGACGGCTCCTGCGATTTGAGCTACGTCTATCAGGTGGCCAGGGACATCGGGGCCGGGATGCGCGACTACAAGATCATCGTGGACAAGTCCACGGTGCCCGTGGGCACGGCGGACAAGGTGCGCGAACTGGTGTCCGAGGAGTTGGAGAAACGCGGCGAGCACATCGAGTTCGACGTGGTGTCCAATCCGGAGTTTCTCAAGGAAGGCGACGCGGTCAGCGACTTCTTCAAGCCCGACCGGGTGGTCGTGGGCACGGACAACGTACGCACGGCGGAACTGTTGAAGGCCCTGTACGCGCCCTATGCCAGAAGCCGCGACAAGCTCATCGTCATGGGCGTGCGCAGCGCGGAGATGACCAAGTATGCGGCCAACTGCATGCTGGCCACCAAGATCTCGTTCATCAACGAAATCGCCAACCTGTGCGAGATGGTGGGCGCGGACGTGCGCGAGGTGCGGGTGGGCATCGGCTCGGACCACCGCATCGGCTACCAGTTCATCTATCCCGGTATCGGCTACGGCGGCTCCTGCTTCCCCAAGGACGTCAAGGCCCTGATCGACACCGCCCGGCAGTGCGGCTACGAACCCAGGGTGCTGAACGCCGTGGACGAGGTCAACGCCCGGCAAAAGCATGTGCTGTCGCGCAAGGTCGAGGACTGCTTCGCCGTACGCGGCGGGGTGGCGGGCAAGACCCTGGCCCTGTGGGGTCTGGCGTTCAAGGCCAACACCGACGACGTGCGCGACGCCTCGGCCTTCGAGCTTATCGCCGATCTGACGGCCAAGGGCATGAAGATCCGGGCCTTCGACCCGGTGGCCGGTCCCAATACCCGGAAGTACTTCGAGGACAACGAGCTTTTAACCGTGGTGGACGAGCAGTACGCCGCCCTGGACGGGGCCGACGCCCTGGCCGTGGTCACGGAGTGGAACCAGTTCCGCAACCCGGATTTCCCACGCATCGAAAAGACCCTGGCCGAGCCCATCGTGTTCGACGGCCGGAACCTGTATGCGCCCGAGCTCATGGCCGACCTGAACTTCGTCTACTACTGCATCGGCCGCCCGGACCCCAAATAGGGCCGGAAAACGCCAGACGCCAAAAAAACGCCGCCTCCGGACGATCCCGGGGGCGGCGTTTGCGTTTGTGTGCGCGGAAATCCGGGCGACGGATCAGTGCAAAAGGGCCTGGGCCCGGTCGGTCTGGGCCGGGGACAGGTCGGCGGGAACCTTTTCCTTTCCAAGCTTTTTGCAGACCAGATACCTGGCGCATTTCGCATTGTCGCCGCGACAGTATTTCTTTTTCATCATCTCGGCCATGGCGGGCATATTGGCCATCTTGTCATTGAAGAAGATGCATTTGGCGATCATTTCGCAGTCGGCCATATGAGTCCTCCTTCTGCTTGAGTTTGTTCATTAGGTAGCATGGCGGAATGGGCGATACAAGAAATATGGATAATTCATACAAAATAACTATTAAACCATGCGAAACGTCACGTCACGGGGTCAGTACAGACGACGCAGGGCAGAGGGAACTGGCGCAACGCCTTATGCTGCCTGGGGCGGCGCAACGGACGCCAGCTTCAGATGGGCAGAGGCCACCGGTTCAGGCTGGACGGGGAATGCGGCGGCGCGGGCCGTGGGGGGCGCTTCTGCTGATGTGTCTGGGGATGTTTCTGGGGATGCTTCTGTTGGAGCGCGATGCTCGTGTAATGTTCCACAAATAAGCATGTACTTCGTTTGGCCGAAAGCAGTTTTTTTAAGCCATAGTTTGGTGGCCATGACCGCAATATGATGCCTATCTATTTGCGGAGCGTGACACTAGCGGCCCGGTTCCAGGGTGCGCAGGCAGGTACGCAGCATCAGTTCCCGCAGGATGACCCGTTCGTATTCCACATGGCCCCCCTCGGGAACCTGATCCTCGACATCGGCCAGGGCCCGTTCCACGAACTGGGTCTCCTCCCAGAAATCCAGGAGTTCGTCGTCGGCTAAGCCCTTGATCTGGTCTTCCAGGGGGAAATGTTCGGCATCAAGATAGAATCGGCCCATGGAGCGTCCTTCGGTGTGAGGTCCGGCGCACGGCGGCGGCCGGAGCGTGGCGGTGTCCGGGAAGGGAAAGCACCGGAACGCGCTGTGGTGATGGCCCCATGTAGCGGGAGTTTCTGAAATGCGCAAGCGCCGGGAAACGGCCGGGCCGGATCACTGCCCCGCATCCTCGGTCTGCTGCGGTATCGGGGTGCGGGGTTCATATTCCATGCTCATCATGCCGTTTATGACCGCCCCTTCCTCGACGACGATGGACGGGGCGCAGATGTTGCCTTCCATGTGGGCGGTCTTGTTGAGCGTCACCCGGATCGAGGCCTCCACGTCCCCTGTGATGCGGCCGTTGGAGATAAGCGTGCCGACCCGGATGCGGCCTTCAACGACCCCCTCCTCGCCGATCACCAAGGTGCCGTCGGAGGTGATGTCGCCGTTGACGCCGCCGTCGATGCGCACGGTGCCCTGGAAGTCGAACTGGCCGTTGTACTGGGTTCCGGCCCCCAGAAAGGCGGTGATCTCGTCGTGGCGGATGGCTTTTTTCCGCGAGGATCGTCCAAACATGTTTCGGCCTCGTTGCATATGGGATGAAACAAAAAGGATTCTAGCCGACTCTGGCGACAAAGGGAACCCATGTCCGCACGTCTGAAAAAACGCCCGCGTTTGCCGCAATCGGTCAGTCCGAAGCCTGTCCGGGGCCGGAAGCCGCAGAGCCCCCTGGTCCCGGGCCGCATCCCGGTTCGGAGACCATCCGGACCTCCCGCTGGGGGAAGGGGATGGAGATGCCCTCTTCCCGAAAGATGCGGTCGATGAGAAAGCGCATCTCCGAGGCCGTGGACACGCCGTGGGCCACGTCGGCCACCCAGAACATGAGCTTGAAGTCCAGGGAGCTTTCCCCAAAATTGATGAACTGCACCAGGGGGGCGGGCTCGGACAGCACCCGGGGGTGTTCGGCCGCCGCCCGGAACAGCAGATCCCGGACCTTTTCCGTGTCCGAACCGTAGGCCACGCCCACGGTCACCTCGCGCCGCACCCGGGCGTCCTTGTGGGTCCAGTTCACGATCTGGCCGGTGATCAGGTCGGAGTTGGGCACGAAGATGGTGGCGTTGTCAAAGGTCTGGACCACGGTGTTGCGGATGTTCACCTTTTTGACCTGGCACCAAGTCTCGCCGAGTTGGATGGTGTCCCCGGCCTGGATGGAACGGCCGAAAAGCAGGATCAGCCCGGAGATGAAGTTGTTGACGATGTTTTGCAGCCCGAATCCGATGCCCACGGAAAGGCCGCCGGCCACCACCGCCAGGCTGGTGAAGTTCGCGCCCAGGAGAAACAGACCGGCCAGGACGTAGAGGCCCCAGGCCACATAGGTGGCTGAAACGGACAGCACGTCCAGGATGCCCTGGTCCCATTCCGGGCGCAGTCTGGCCGCCTCGGGCAGAAAGGACTTGAAGGCGGCCACGCCCGTGCGGGCCACATGGAAGCCCACCACCAAAAGGGCCAGCCTGCCGACGGAAAGCCCGATGTCCCGGTAGCCGACCTTGAAGTCCAGGATGTCGAAAAAGACCGTGCGCCCGCCAAGCTGGGTGCAAAACCAGTATAGGGCCAGAAAAAAAAGTCCCACATGGATCAGGGGGGCCACCAGACCGCCCACGACCCCCCGCATGAAAAGAGGCGTGCCCGCCGCCTCGGCCCGAACCAGCCAGTGGGCGATGAGGCGGCCGATGCGCAGGCTGCACTGCAAAAAGGCCAGGGCCAGGAACCATCCGGAAATCACCAGATGCGACAGGTTGGCGTAGCCCACCACGGCGGCCAGGGCCAGGAGGGTGAACAGCCAGCGGTCGGCAGTGGTTGCAAGCGCGATCACGTCGGGCGTCTCGCCCCGGGGGGCGCGGCGGGCCGCGGCGACGGCCGAGAGGATGAGCAGCGCCGTCCAGAGCAGTTCGGTATAGGGGCTGGGAAGGCCCGTCACCCGCAACACCAGGCCGCAGGCGAAGAGGAAAAACAGATGACGCAGGGGGTTTGGCGCGTCGCAAGCCCCGGGGTCGCCCAGAAAGACGGCCAAAAATCGGGAAAAGGACAGGAGGGCGGCGGCGAAAAAGATCTCGGCCGTGACGCTTAAGACCTCGAACAGAAGAAACGGCGAGGCCGCCGCAGCCCAGGAGAAGGCCAGGCCAAGCCCGGTTGAGCGCAACACCCCGCGCAGTGTGAGCACCCCTGTCAGGCCCGGAAAGCGCCGGATGATGCGCGCCGACAGCATGGATGCGGCCAGAAGCGCCACCAGGGCCAGGGCCGCCGGTTTGGCCAGCCCGTCCCAGGGGGAGGTTCCCTGTTCTCCGGAGAAAAAGGACCGGTAGGCCCCCATCGAGGTCAGCCACAGCTCCATCTTGAGCCCGGGCTCGGACCATGCCCCAGGACTCAGCACGCTCGGGGCGGGGGTGAGGAAAAAGTCCTTCCAGGCCCCGGAGAAGCGCTCCCGGACGTTTTTTTCCATCTCCGCGATCCCGGCCTGCAGCCGCGCGGCCGGGCCAAGCTCGCGGTCCAGGGAACCCTTGACCCGGGTCAGGGCCTTTTTCACCCCGGCCACGTAGCGCTGGTAATAGTCGATGGCCTGCCCCACCTCGCCCTCGGGCTTGTCCGCCGACTGCCGGGCGAATTCGCCCTCCAGGGCCTCGATTTGCTCGAAGATGCGGCCAAGCTCCTCGGTGGTGGCCCGAAACGGCTCCACCAGGGCGTCCCCCCGGCCGCGCAGGCGGTCCAGGCCGTGCAGCACCGCCCGCAGTTCCCAGGGGTTGCCCGAGGTCAGGGAGGTGATCACCGTCAACTGGTCGCGCAGGGATTCCAGGGCTGAAAGCTCGTTTCGGAAGTCGCGCACGACCCGGGGCAGGACCGTCTCCATGGATTTGAACCGCGCGGCCTGGAGGATGAGGGTTTCCTGGTTTTTGCGCATAACCAGCTTCCAGTCGTCGCCCTCAGCGCTCTGGGCCGCTGCAGGGGCGGAGGCCAGGAGGCAGGAGGCCAAAAGGGCTGGCATAAACAGGATGGCGATGATGTGGCGCATGGTCTCCGGGGGGCGGGCCGGGAGGCGGCCCTGGGAAAGAGGGTGCGTGGCCCGGCCCGGCCGGGCCCGACGGACGGACGTCACGGGCGGTCTCGGCCCCAGGGGCCGACCGGACCGCCGCGGCTTGGGGGCGGCCGGGCCGTCGTCCTCCTGGCGGGCTACCGCCTGGCCATGGGGGTGTAGTCCCGCTGATTCTTGCCGATGTACACCTGCCGGGGTCGGTGGATCTTCATCTCCGTATCCTTCCATTCCTCATGCCAGTGGGCGATGAACCCGGGCATGTTGCCGATGGCGATCATGACCGGGAACATGGGCACGGGGATGTTGATGGCCCGCAGCAGCAGGCCGGAATAGAAGTTGACGTTGGGATAGATCCGCCGTTCGAGGAAGAAGTCGTCGTCCCGGGTCCGGCCCTCGATGTCCAGGGCGATGTCGTAGAGCGGGTCGCGCCGGGCCATGCCTGCGCTGAAGAGGTTTTCGTAGGCCTTGCGGATGAGCAGGGCCCGGGGATCGTAGCATTTGTAGATCCGCTGCCCGAAGCCCATCAGCCGCCGCCGCCCGGCCTTGACCTCCTCCAGAAGCTCCGGGGTCGTGATGCGCCCGCTGCGCACCTCCTCGAGCATCTCCATGACCCCGACCCCGGCCCCGCCGTGCAGCCGTCCCCACAGGGCGCAGATGGCGGCGGAGATGGAGGCGAAGAGGTTGGCCTGGGAGGAGCCGACCATGCGCACCGTGGCGCAGGAGGTGTCCAGGCCGTGGTCGGCGTGGGCGATGAAAAACAGCGACAGGGCCCGCACGATGGGCGCGGGCGGCTCGTAGAGCCGAAACGGCACGGAAAACATCATGTGCAGGAAGTTGCGGCAATAATCCATGTGCGGGTTGGGATACATCAGCGGCAGCCCGTCGGCCGTTCGGAAGCTGAAGGCCGCGATGGTGCGCACCTTGCTCATGATCTTGGCCGCCGCCAGGCGGTATTCGGCGTCGGTGCGGATATTGAGGAGCTCGGGATAATAGCTGCCCAGGGCGTTGATCATGGCCGAGAGGATGGCCATGGGCTGCCCAAGGGGCGGGAAGCCGTCCAGGTGCTTGAGCAGGCCCTCGTGCAACAGTTCCTGGTCGCGCAGCATGCCGCGAAATTCCGCCAGTTCGTCGCGGGCCGGCAGTTCCCCGAACATGAGCAGCATGGCCGTCTCCACAAAGGAGGCCCGCTCGGCCAGTTGCTCCAGGGGATAGCCCCGGTAGCGCAGAAGCCCGCGTTCGCCGTCGATGTGGGTGATGCCCGACTTGCAGGCCCCGGTGTTGGCGAACCCCGGGTCGAAGGTGATCCAGCCCGTCTTGGCCCGCAGGGAGGTGACGTCGATGCCGCAGTCGCCTTCGGAACTGCGGATCACGGGCAGGTCGACGGTCTTGCCGTCGTAGGAGAGGGTGGCGAACGTCTCTTTCATCGGGTGGGCATCCTATTGCATGGGGTGAAAACCAAAACAAATTCTAAGCCATGCCGTGGGCCTTGTCCACACGCCGAAAACCGGCTGCGGCCGGGGGCCGCGACAGGGCGGCCCGGCCGTTTCGACCTGGCAATGGCAGGCCCGGCGGCGGCCGTTGCACCCTGCCGCGTGCGCCCTGCAGCCAAAGGCGTCTTCGGATCCAGGGGACGCTGCGGATCCCGGCAAGAGGCGTCCTGCGCGCTTGCGTCCAGGGCCAAGAGGTCGTACATGTCCAAAGTGGTGAAAATCTCCGTGCCCACGACGGCGAACCCGGAGGCAACCATTCATGAACAGACAACCCCTCGTCGCCGGGCAGTTTTATCCTGCCGGGCCGACATTGGCCACGGATGTGGCGGCGTTTCTGGGGCTGGCCGGACCGATGCGGGAGACGCCGACCATCCTGGCCATGGTTCCCCATGCGGGCTACGTCTATTCCGGGGAGGTGGCCGGGAAGACGTTGGGACAGGCCAGGCTGGCGGACACGGTGCTCCTTCTGGGCCCCAACCACACCGGCCGGGGCAGACGTCTGGCGGTCTGGCCCGACGGAACCTGGGAGATCCCCGGCGGGGGGCTTACGGTGGACGACGGTCTGGCCCGGGCCCTTCTCGACGCGGACACGAGGCTTGCGGCGGACCCTGAGGCGCACCAGGGGGAACATTCCCTGGAGGTGGTCCTTCCGTTTTTGCGGGGCATACATCCGGCCATGCGCATCGTGCCCATGGTGGTGGCCGAATTCAACCCCACCATCATAAGCGATGTGGCCGTGAGCATGGCCAGGGTCTTGAAGGCCTGGCCGGTCCCGGTCTCCATCGTGGTCAGCTCCGACATGAGCCACTACGTGAGCCACGATACGGCCAAGACCCTGGACGCCCTGGCCCTGGCCGAGATCACGGCGCTTCGCCCCATGGGGCTTTTTTCCGTGGTCAGGGACCGGGGCATCACCATGTGCGGGGTGTTGCCCATGATCCTTGGGCTTTGCCTGGCCAAGGAACTGGGGGCGCATGCCGCCGAGGTCGCGGCCTACGCCACCTCGGGCGAGGTCTCCGGGGACATGCGGCATGTGGTGGGCTATGCCGGGGTGCTCGTCTCGTAAGCCCCGGCTGCCGGGGTCATACGGATCCGGCCGGATTTCGCGACGTATCCGGAATAAACGTCTAACCCGGAGGCATTCCCTATGACATCAGGATCGCTGCTTCGCCGTGTGCTGGGGCTCGTTGTCGTTTTCCTTGTGCTGTCTTCGCCTGCCTTTGCCCAACTGGGCTTCATCCAGCAGGGGCTTGAGGCCGTGACCTCGGGCAAGAAGCCAGGCGTCGCGCCGGACGCACCAGGCGCGGCAGGCGGCGGAAACGTGCTGGCCAAGGACACCACCTATACCAACGCGGCCCGCAAATTCCAGTTCACCATCCCGGCCGGATGGGAGATCGTGGAGGGCAGTCCCGACTCCGAGAGCGTGGGCTTTCGGAACATGAAGACCACCATGGGTTTTTCCTTCCACGCCGAGCAGATGGTGCCGAGCTTCCCCCGGGGCTCGGCCGTCACCGCCGGACTCAAACAGGACCAGGAGCGGGTGACCATCAAGAAGCTCTTGGCCGCCAAACGCCGCGACGACGGCGACGCCAAGAAGAAGTGCGGGGTCATTGGATGGGAGATCGTGGAGGCCCCCCAGAAAAACGACTTCCAGCGCATCATCTGGCAGTGCTACGACGGCGAGAATTTCTACATGAACTTCATGGCCTACAGCGAGAACAAGGATTTCGCGGCCTCCGAGGCCATCCTGCGGGGGATCATGGACTCCGTCAAGTTCTGCAAGTAAAGTCCGCCCCGTGGCCGCGCCGTCGCGTTGTGGCGGCGCGGTCCCCGACATGCGCCACGGGAGGATCCTCCGATCATGAAACGTCCCTTTTGCGGCCAGTTTCGCGCCATGGCGGCCCTGATGCTGGCGGTCTTCCTTCTGACCTCCTGCGTCCTGGGCTATCCGCCGCCGCCTGCCCTGGTCCTGGCCGAGCCGTCGGCCATCCCCGGGGCCGTGTCCACGCCCGCCTGGGACGTGGCCGTCCAGGGCTATGCGGATGACGGCCAGGGCCTGGATTTTTCCAAGGCCGGGCTCATGCCGGTGCTGGTTATTTTGCGCAACAAGACCCCGGGCTATCCCCTGGTCGATCCGGCGGAAGTCCGGGGCCTGGCCCCGGGCCGGGAATATGCCCCGTATCCGCCGCTTTCGGCCGCGGACGTGGCCGAGGCCACCTCGGCCTTCGAGGAGTCGGCCAAGGCCATCTTGCGGGGCGGCGTGGCCGGTGCGGTCATCGGCGCGGGTGTGGGAACCCTGCTCGGCGCGGCCGTGGGCGGCGGGGCGGCCCTGTGGCGCGGGGCGCTTATCGGCGGCGGCATCGGCGCGTTCACCGGGGCGGTGTCGTCCCTGCCCGAGGCCCGCTACCAGTTGCGCCGGGGCATCGAGACGGAGCTTGAGACCCTGGCCCTGCGGCCGGTTCCCGCCCCGCCCTACGGCATGACCGCCGGATACGTCTATTTCCCGGCGGGCGCGGGGATAGGCGTTGTCCGGGTGACGGTGCGCGACCAGAGCGCGGCCTACAGCTACGACGTGCCCATCGCCGCGCCCGCCCCGGCCATGGCCCCCCGGCCGACGGCGGCGGCCCCGGCGTATCCGCCCGCGTCCTTGGAACCGCCTGCGGGCTCTCCGCCGTTTTCCCCAGCAGCGTCACCGTCGCCCGCCGGGCAGGGCGCCGCCTCTCAACCGGCCCCGGCCGGGCAGGCGAACCCTGCCGATCACCCGCAGACGACACCGACGGCTTCGCCGTATGCCCAGTCGGTCCCATCCGGCATCGACGCTGGCGCACAGGCTTCGGGAGCGGGTTCCCCCGTTCCCAGAGGGGACGGCAGCCAGTAATGCGCCCCTCCCCCTCGTACCCCGGAAATCGGAGTACACGAATTTTGAAATGAATATGTTGAAATAATTGTATTTTTTGATAATAACAGCTGTTTGTAAAAGAAACGCACCACCGCCTTCTCCCGTGCCGCCCCCTGCGGGAAGAGGTTCACCTCTTCCCGGTTCCGCCTCTGGCCGGGGTGTCCCGATCGTCCCGCTGCATGCCCGCGCTTTCTCGCGCACCGTATGCGTCTGCCCCTCCGGTCTTCTTTCGGGTCTGCCCGTAGCGATCCCCCCCGAAGTTTTTGGCGCATGAATTGAGATAAAATTCAATTATTTAAAAAGCTTATGTATGTCATGACGGGTTTGTGGCAGGCCTGCGGCATGATTTCAAAAAGGATCCCCGGGGAGGGCGCGGTGAAACCGTCCCTGCGTCGGCGGACATTGCGCACTATGTCGTCGGGAGTGGTATGCAGAGAAATGAGATGCATAGATCGGGACAAAATATATCAGTGTAATGAAAATAATTGCATAAAATTTTTACGCATAAAAAACTTTTGAAAGATTTTACATAAACTTTTTATGCACTGTGATGTGATTTTGGTAATACTTGTAGACGTACAATATTTTTTTATGCTCGATTTTGCTATATTTTTATATGAATGAAATATGTCTGATGTCTGATTGACAGCAGAATCTTAGCTGGTATCCTAAACTATGAAATGGTTTATGGTCGCTTGTTTATGTATGATTTAAAATGAGCATTGGAAGGTTGCATGAGGAAAATCGTCGTTGAAAACGTGAGCAAAATTTTCGGGCCCCAGCCCGGGCGGGGACTGGACATGCTCGAGAAGGGATTTTCAAAACAACATATCCTGGAAAGGACGAAACTCGGCGTAGGCGTGGCCAAGGCCTCCTTTCATGTGGATGAGGGCGAGATCGTGGTCGTCATGGGGTTGTCGGGATCCGGCAAGTCCACCCTGTTACGCTGTCTCAACCGGCTCATCGAGCCCACGGCCGGGAAGATCGTCATCGACGGAATCGATGTCACCTCTTTGGATGCCGCAGGGCTTCGGTCCCTGCGTCTGGCCAAGACCGGCATGGTCTTTCAGAATTTCGCCCTGTTTCCCCATCGCACCGTGCTGCAAAACGCCGAATACGGCCTGGAAATCAAGGGTCTGGAACCGGCGCAGCGCAGGCCGCGCGCCCTGGAGGCCCTGTCCCAGGTCGGTCTGGACGGTTGGAGCGACGCGTTCCCCAGGCAATTGTCGGGCGGCATGCAGCAGCGCGTGGGCCTGGCCCGGGCCCTGGCCTTGGATCCCGACATCCTGCTTATGGACGAGGCCTTTTCGGCCCTTGATCCGCTGATCCGCCGGGACATGCAGGACGAGTTGCTTTCCCTCCAGGAGACCATGCGCAAGACCATCGTCTTTATTTCCCACGATCTCGACGAGGCCCTGAAACTCGGCGACCGCATCGTGCTCATGAAGGACGGGGCCATCGTTCAGATCGGCACCCCGGAAGAGATTCTCACGGACCCGGCCGACGACTATGTGGAGCGATTCGTGGCCGAGGTGGACATCACCAAGGTGCTGACGGCCGAATCGGTCATGATTCCGGTTACGGCCGTGGCCTACCGCAGGACCGACGGTCCCCGGGCCTCCCTGCGCAAGATGAAAAAAGCGGGCATCTCTACCTTGTTCGTTCTCAACGACGAACACCGGCTTCGGGGGTTCGTCACGGCCGACGATGCGGCAAACGCCGCACTGCGTGGGGAGAAGGATCTGGAGAGCATTCTGGTCACGGACATGCAGGTGGCGCAGCCGGAGACCCCGGCTCAGGAACTCATCTCCGTTTTGCACAACCTGCCCTATCCTCTTCCTGTGGTTTCCGAGCAGGGACGCCTGCGCGGCGTCGTCATCCGGGGGGCGCTTCTGGGAGCCATGGCGGATCGGGGGCGTGCCCAATGAATATTCCCAGACTTCCCATTGGCGAGGCCATGGAAGCCGTCATCGATTTTTTTGTGACGCATTGTTCTATTTTCACCAAGGCCTTCGCCTCCCTGACCGGCTATGGGCTGGACATGGCGGAGGCCGGGCTTTTGGTTCTGCCGCCCTGGTTGCTCATTTTGGTCATCGCGGGCCTGGCCCTGTGGCTCTCCCGCAGCAGGGCCGTGGCGGCGTTTTCCCTTGTCGGCCTTTTGCTCATCTGGAACATGGGGCTGTGGGAGGCCACGGTCTCCACCCTGGCCCTGGTGCTGGTGGCCACCCTGGCCGCCATCAGCGTCGCCGTCCCCCTGGGCGTGGGCGCAGCCATGAACAGAACTGCAGAGCGCCTGGTCATGCCCGTTTTGGACGTGATGCAGACCATGCCCGCGTTCGTCTATCTCATCCCGGCCATCCCGTTTTTCGGGCTGGGCAAGGTGGCCGCCATCTTTTCCACGGTGATTTTCTCCATGCCTCCGGCCATCCGCCTCACCTGCCTGGGCATCAAGCAGGTTCCGGCCGAGTTGTCCGAATGCGCCGAGGCCTTCGGTTCCTCCAGGTGGCAGAAGTTGTTCAAGCTGGAGTTGCCACTGGCCATGCCCACCATCATGGCCGGGATCAACCAGACGGTGATGCTGGCCCTGTCCATGGTGGTCATCGCGGCCATGATCGGGGCCAGGGGATTGGGCGGCGAGGTCTGGAAGGCCATTCAGCGGCTGGAAATGGGCCGGGGCTTCGAGGCGGGTCTGTGCATCGTCATCGTGGCCGTCATATTGGATCGCGTGCTGCAAAAGGCCGGGGCGCGAAAATAAGCGCCGTATGGCGTGAAACCTTCAAGCGTATAAAGGAGAATGCATGATCAGAAACAACATCCTGACCGTCCTTACGGCCCTGGCCTTGTGCCTGGTTCTTTCCGTCCCGGCCATGGCCGCAGACAAAAAGGTCAAGCTGGCCTATGTGGAATGGGATTGCGCCCTGACCACCACCAATGTGGTCGCTGCGGTGCTCAAGGAGAAGATGGGCTATGAGGTGGAGATGCTGCCCGTGGCCGCCGCCGCCATGTGGCAGGCTGTGGGCACGGGCGACGTGGACGCCATGGTTACGGCCTGGCTGCCCGTGACCCATAAGGAATATTTTGACAAGCTCGGGGACAAGGTGGAGAACCTGGGGCCCCTGGCCACCGGCGCCGGGCTTTTCTGGGTGGTGCCGGGCTATGTGACCATTGACTCCATCGCCGACCTCAAAGGCAACGCCGCCAAGTTCGATGGGAAAATCATCGGCATCGACCCCGGGGCGGGGCTTATGCGCCTGTCCGAAAAGGCCATCAAGGAATACGGCCTGTCCGACTACACCCTGGTGGAGGGCTCGGGCGCGACCATGACCGCGGCCCTGGCCGACGCCATCAAGAACAAGAAGTGGATCGTGGTCACGGGCTGGGCTCCGCATTGGAAATACGGCCGCTGGGAATTGAAGAACCTGGCCGATCCCAAAAAGGCCCTGGGTGAGGCCGAGGAGATCGACACCATCGTACGCAAGGGCCTGAAGGACGACATGCCCGAGGTGTACGCCTTCCTGGACCGCTTTCACTGGAAGGACGCCGGGCAGCTCCAGACGGTCATGGCCCGCAATCAGGACAAGGGGGCTGACCCCTACAAGAACGCCGTGAAGTTCATCAATGAAAACCCCGACCAGGTGGACGCCTGGCTGGGCAAGAAATAGACGCAGGCCGACGCCGTCTTCAAGGCAGGCCGGAGGGCCGGGATGCGACGCATCCCGGTTCCCTTCAATGGATCCTGCAGACCCGGGGGCGCGTTACGCCGCCGCCCGGCCCATGGCTCCCGCCGTCTCGTCCGGGAAGAGCGGCAGGGTGAAGATGAACCGCGACCCCCGGCCGGGTTCGGATTCCACCCGGACGGTCCCGCCCAGGCGTTCGGTCTCGGCCCGGACCGCCGCCAGGCCCACCCCCCGGCCGGAGAGCAGGCTCACCTCGTCGCGGGTGGAAAAATCGTCCCGGAAAAGCAGCGCGTAGACCGCCTCCGGCCCCATGTCCCCGGCTGATTCAGGGGACGCCAGCCCTTTGTCCACGGCCTTGTCCAGCACCCGGGCCACGTCGATGCCCCGGCCGTCGTCGGACACCGTCAGGCACACCATGTCGTCCCCGGTACGCGTCACATGGCAGGCGATGGTCCCGGTCTCGGGCTTGCCCGTGGCCAGGCGTTCGTCCATGTCCTCCAGGCCGTGGTCGATCATGTTGCGGAACACATGCACCAGGGCCTTGACGAACGCCTCCCGGGGCTGTCGGTCCACGAACACGTCGTCGCCGGTGATGAGCAGCGGGGCCACGGCCTTTTCCAGGCGCTCGGCCAGACCGGCCAGATAGTCGCCGTAGGGGGCCAGGATGTCCTTGACGTTGTGGCGGCGCAGCACCCGCAGTTCGGCCAAAACGGCCTCCCGCGCGGCCCCGGACAGAAGCGAACCCACCCGGGCCTCCAGGTCCAGCAGGGCGCGTTTGTCCACCCGCAGGCTCTCGCTGCCGCCAAAGAAGGATTCCCCGAGGATGCCGGTCAGGATGGACACATCCCGTTCCAGGATCAGTTCGGCGTTCAGATCCTCCAAGGCGGCCGCAAGCGCCTCCCGGGACGGCGGCGTCTGGCCTGCGGCCATGGCCGCCAGGGCGTTTTCCGTCTCGTGCAGGGCGGCGGCGGTGTTGTGCAGGCCCAACTGGGCGAAATCGCCCTTGAAGGTATGCACCTGACGGAAGATTTCGGCCAGGGCCGTGGCGGCGCAGTCGTTTTGCCCGAGAGCGGCGACATCTGCGGCCAGATTCCCGGCGAACTCCCGGAAGGCGGCCATGGCGGCGAGCACCTCGGACTGCCGGGACAGGGCCCGGACCACCATCTTGACGTTGTTTTTCTCCTCGGCCATCTCCCGTTCCAGGCGTTTTTTCTCGGTGACGTCGGTCAGTATGACCATCATCCGGATTTCGTCCCGGCGGCGGATGAGCTTGTACTGGGCGCGCACGGCCCGGTCGTGGATGGTCAGGTCCGTGGGCAGAAGCGACAGGAAGACCTTTTGCTGCAGGGGCCTGGCCGCCAGGAAGATGCCGTCCAGCACCTCGACCACGGTCTTTTGGGTCTCGGGGGGCAGATGCCGGGCCACAAGCTCGGGAAAGCGGCGGCCGCCGAGGGGGGCCCGGAAAAGCTGGACGCACTCCAGGCTGTATTCCTCGGAGATGGCCAGGTCCGGGCCAAAGGACAGAAATCCCTGCCCGGCGTTGTCCAACAGGTTTTTTATGGCCTCGTTGCGGTCGCGCAGTTCGTTGCTTTTGGCCTCGATCTGCTGCCGGTGGAGGATCTCGGCCTCGTTGGCCAGGCGCAGGATCTCCTGCTGTTCGCTGAGCAGTTCGATCTGCCGTCCCCGGCCGCGCGACAGTTCCAGCATGAAGCGCTTGATGCTGACCACCCCCAGGTAGCGGTCCTCCTCGGTGACCAGCACCATGTCGTAGAGATGGTTGGGGTCGCGGTTCATGGCGATGACCGCGATGGAGGCCACGTCCACGGAGACCTCCACGATCAGCGGGGCCGGGTTCATGATCAGCCGGATGGGCCGGGTCATGAACAGGTCGCGGCCGTAGAGGGAGCCGAGCTTCTGGTAGAACTCGTTGCGCATGATGAGCCCGGCCGGGCGGTCGCCGTCCAGCACGGCCACGCCGTCGGCATCGGGATGTTCCTTGAAAAAGGCGTGGACCGCGCCGCCCAGGGCCGAGGCCTTGAAGGTCATGGCCTGTTCGACAAGGTTTTTGATGGTCTGGTCTTCGCTGGACAGGTCAGCGGGGCTGAAGGCGGCCAGGGTGGCGCTCATGGGGTACCTCTTTGTTGTGCCGCCGATGTCAGGCGGCCAGCACCTCGGCCACGGCGTCCAGCACCTTGTCGGCCTCAAACGGCTTGGTCAGGTAATGGCGGGCCCCGTTTTGCAGGGCCTCCAATATCTTGGCCCCCTGGCCCAGGGCGCTGATCATCACCACCCGGGCCTCTTCGTCTGCGGCCACGATGTTTTTTAAGCCCTCAATGCCGCTGACCCGGGGCATGGTGATGTCCATGGTCACCAGATCGGGCTTGAGGGATTTGTACTTTTCCAGGGCGTCATGGCCGTCTCCGGCCTCGCCGACGATCTCGTGACCGGCGTGTTCCAGGATTTCCTTAAGGCTTTTGCGGGAGACGGCGGAATCGTCCACCACGAGGATGCGGGCCATGGCATGTGCTCCTTTGCGCTGCGGCTAATTGAAAATCGGCGACCCAAGGCCGATGAAAAAGGTGAACTCCCCGAACGGCAGGTGAAACGGAATGGCGTAGGCCACGCCCACGGCCCGGATGACGCCGCCGCTTCGGCACTCGGGGGGCAGAAGCTCCAGTTCCACCCAGTCGTTGGACAGCTTGGAGAGAAAAAGCCCGTTTTGCACGTTCATGAATTCCCCCAGGGCGTCCCGGGCCATGTCGTCGAATCCGTCCATGGGCATCCTGGCGTAGCGCGCCGCGAATTCGGCCATGGCCGGGCCCGATCCGGAAAAGCCGGTGAAAATCTTGAAGCGGCCGTCCATCTCCTGGTGCACCATATGGTCGAAGGGCGTGACCGCGACCTTTTCGGCCCGCCGGATGGCGATGCCGGAGTCGATGAAACGCACCAGGTTGCGGGTAAAAAGGGCGAAATATCCGGCGTAGACCTCGGGGTCGCCAAGCTCGGGCATCCGGGCCAGGGAGGCGGCCACGGCGTCCAGGTCGTTTTCCTTGAGGGCCTGGTATTCGGCGTCGGAAAAGCCCGAGTCGCGGCGATAGGCGGCCAGCACCCGCTCGATGTCCTCGAAGCTCATGATGCCCTTGTCGGCCAGGGCCTGGCTGACCAGCAGGTGGCGCTTGCTCTGGCGGGACAACAGGTCCGTGAGCTGGTCCTCGGTGAGGTAGCCCTTGCCGATGGCGATCTCGCCGAAACGCATGTCGAAGGTGGCCTGGAGGCGGTGGGCGGTCTCCACCTGCTCGGCGGTCATGTAGCCCGCGTCGATGGCCAGGATGCCGATCTTGACCCGCACGGAATCCTGCAGGGCCAGAACCTCGCGCAACTGGTCGGCGGTGATGTGTTTTTTCTCGAGAAGGTAATGACCGAAGAAGTGGCTGAACATCGGGGGTGCTCTCCTTGTGAATCGGCCATGCAGCGGGCCGTTGCTCACAGGGAAGCTACGCGCGGCGTGTGATGGTTCCTTCAAATTCGCGTGGCGATTTCATGAAGCTGTGCGCCGGTTCACCACGAAAAACGGGGAACCCCCCAATGGGAGGCCCCCCGTCGCATATTCTTCCCCCGGTACGGGATTCCAAAGGGCTTTAGCCCTTTGGCCGCCGGAGGCATTTCTTACATCAATTCCCGGCGCTACCGCCGGTCCCGGCGATCCCCGCCGCGTCCGCCGAAGCGGTCGCCGCCGCGTCCGCCGCGATCCCCGCCCGGACGGCGTGCGCCGCCGGTCTTGGGATAGTCGGCCGGGTCGTAGGGGCGGCCCTGCTCCTCGAAGAGCACGGCCTTGCGCGACAGGCGCACCCGGCCGTTGGACTCCACATCCAGCACCTTGACCTCCATGGGCTGTCCGAGCTTGACCACGTCGGCCACGTTTTCCACGCGCTCGGTGTCAAGCTGCGAGACATGCACCAGGCCGTCCAGGCCGGGCAGGATCTCCACCACCACGCCGCAGTCCAGAACCTTGGTCACCGTGCCCTGGTAGTTCCGGCCCACGTCGGCCTTCTGGTCGAAGTACATCACGCGCTCTTTGGCCTTTTCCAGGGCCTCGAGGGTGGGGGCGAAGATGCTCACCTTGCCCGAATCCTCGATGTCGATGGAGGCGCCGGTCTCGGCGGTGATGGCCTTGATCATCTTTCCCCCCGGGCCGATGATCTCCCGGATCTTTTCCGGGTTGACCATGACCACGGCCAGTTGCGGCGCGTTGGGCGACAGTTCCGGCCTGGGGGCGGCCAGAACCTCGTTCATCTTGCCCAGGATGTGCTGGCGGGCGTCGCGGGCCTGGTACAGGGCCTTGCGCATGATGTCCTGGGGGATGCCGGTGGTCTTGATGTCCATCTGGATGCCGGTCACCGCGTCGTGGGTGCCCGCCACCTTGAAGTCCATGTCGCCCATGGCGTCCTCGTCGCCGAGGATGTCCGTGAGCACGTGGAACTCGTCGCCTTCCTTGATGAGTCCCATGGCGATGCCGGCCACGGGCTCCTTGATGGGCACGCCCGCGTCCATGAGCGCCAGGCTGGCGCCGCACACCGAGGCCATGGACGAGGAGCCGTTGGACTCCATGACCTGGGAGACCACCCGGATGGTGAAGGGGAAGTCCTCGGAGGAGGGCAGCACCTGCTGGATGGAGCGTTCGGCCAGGGCGCCGTGGCCGATCTCGCGCCGGGACGGGCCGCGCAGCATCTTGACCTCGCCCACGCAGTAGGGCGGGAAGTTGTAGTGCAGCATGAAACGCTTGGAGGAGTCGCCGGTAAGCGTCTCGATTTTCTGCTCGTCGCCGGTGCTGCCAAGCGTGGCCACGCACAGGGCCTTGGTCTCGCCCCGGGTGAACAGGCAGGAGCCGTGGGTGCGCGGCAGCACCCCGACCTCGGTGGCGATGGGCCGTACGGTGGTCAGGTCGCGGTTGTCGATGCGCGTGCCCGTGGACCGGATGCGCTCGCGCATGATGGATTTCTCCATCTTGTCCATGAGTTCCTTGGCCTGTCCCTTGAACTCGGGATGCTCGGGATACGCGGCGGCGACGGCTTCCAGGACCGCCGTCTTGACCTTCTTGCGGGCCTCGCGGCGTTCCATCTTGTCGGTGATGGAGAGGGCGGCGGTCATGTCGGCCGTGGCCAGTTCCGTGACCTTGGCGTCGATTTCCGGGTTGATCTGGGGCGGCGTGAATTCGATCTTGGGCAAGCCCACCTTGGCCCGCATCTCCTCCTGGAGATCAAGCAGGGGGATGATCTGCTTATGCCCCCATTCCAGGGCGTCGGCGATGAGATCCTCGGTCACGAACCTGCCGCCGCCTTCGACCATGACCACGGCGTCGCGGCTGGCCGCAAAAACCATGTTCAGGGTGCTCGGGCCGTTTAAGGCCGCATAGGAGGGGTTTAAGACGAACTGGCCGTCCACGTAGCCCACCCGGGCCCCGGCGATGGGGCCAAGGAAGGGGATCTTGGAGATGTGCAGGGCCGTGGAGGCCCCGGTCAGGGCCAGGATGTCCGGATCGGTGAAGGGATCGGCGGACAGGACCGTGGCGATGATCTGGACCTCGTCCCGGAAGCCCTTGGGGAAAAGCGGGCGGCAGGGCCGGTCGATGGAACGGCAGACCAGCACCTCGCGCTCGGAGGGGCGGCCGATCTCGCGGCGGAAATAGCCGCCCGGGATGCGCCCGGAGGCATAGGACATTTCCTGGTAATCCACGACCAGGGGGAAAAAGCCCTTGTCCATTTCCAGGGTCTGGGTGCAGGCCGTGACCAGCACCACGTTGTCGCCGCTTTGGATCCAGACGGCGCCGTCGGCCTGGTTGGCCAGCCGCCCGGTTTCAATGATGAAGGTGTTGTCGCCGATAGTGGTTTGCAGGCGGGTAGCCGGTGTTCCAAATGCCATAGGGTGTGTTCCTCGTTTTCGGGCCGGGGCGATTCCCGATGCAAAACCCGATGTTGGGGTTGGCCCCCCCAAAAAACTCCGTCAGGCGCGGCGGCCATCGGGACCGGATGGCGGTCCCGCCGCCCGGCGCGCATGGTGAATTTTCGGGGAGGCGGGGGCCGTCCCGCGCGAGGCCGTTGTCCGGCAACGCGCGGGATGGCCCCCGGCCGGTGCTACTTGCGCAGCCCAAGTCTCGCGATGAGATCGCGATAGCGTTGGATGTCCTTGTTCTTCAGGTACTTGAGAAGCTTGCGACGCTGTCCGACAAGTTTCAAAAGGCCCGTGCGGGAATGGAAATCCTTGGCATGGACCTTGAAATGGTTCGTCAGATAGTTGATGCGCGTGGTGAGAAGCGCCACCTGCACCTCAGGGGAGCCGGTGTCGCCCTCATGCTTCTTGTACTCCTCGATGACCTTGGATTTGTCCTCGGCGGTCATGACCACAGCGATATCCTCCGTTTGTCGTGTTTATCGCCTCGCGCGACCCGTCCGTTTCGCACCGGGCGCAGGCCCGGGGAAAACGGAAGCGGGAAGGCCGGACGTCTGCGTCAGCCGAGGCCGCGCACAATCGCCCACCGCACCGCGCCGTCCGTCGCCACCGCCTCTGCGGCGGCCAGGGGGTCGCCACCTGGACCGAGGAGCAGGGCCCTGTCGCCCGGGGCCGCGCCTGCGGCGTCAAGCCGCATGCCCCGGGCCACCTTGGCCGCATCCTCCGCCCCGAAACGCACCCGTGGCCAGTCCGGAAGCGCCGCCTCAAGGGGCAAGACCCTCTCGGGCAGGCGCTCGGGTTCGGCCAGCACCCCGGCCAGGCCATGGGCCTGGCTGAGGGAAAACGGACGGCTGTATTCCCGGACAAGAGAGGTCATCACCGCGCCGCACAGAAGTCGCTGCCCCAGGCTGTGGACCAGGGAGCGGACATAGGCGCCGGACGATACCCGTATCCGGAAAAGGATCGACGGCAGGTCCATGGCAACGACCTGCGCATCGGAAATCTCGACCTCTTTGGTCTTGACCGGGGTCATCATGCCCCGTCTGGCCAGTTCATACAAGGGTTTTCCCTGGTGCTTGGCCGCCGAATAGGGCGGCACCTCCTGCACCTGACAGCCGTTTGCGGCTGCAATCTCGCGCAGCACATCCCCCTCGGTCACCGACTGCCAGGAAAATTCGCCGGTCACGGTGCCCTGGATGTCGTAGGTGTCCGTGGTCAGGCCCAGGCGCATGCCCGCCAGATAGACCTTGTCGTCGTGCAAAAAGGTGGCGACCTTGGTGGCCCGCCCCAGAAGCACCACCAAAACGCCCTGGGCCAGGGGATCCAGCGTCCCGGCGTGGCCGATCTTTTTTTGCCCCAGGCGGTACTTGATGTCGTTTAAGCACGCCGTGGAGGTCGGCCCCGAGGGCTTGTCCAGGACCAGGACGCCGTGCTGCTGGTCAGGTTTGCGGATCTTCGTCATGAATTCTCGTGATGCATCGTTGGAAACGGGATTCCAAAAGGCCAAGCCCTTTGGCCCCCGGAGGGGTATTCCTGTCGCCTAGGATGCCAGCGACTGCCCGACCGAGGCCGTCAAAATGTGTTCCGCCGCGTCCAGCGGCCCGTCCACGGACCCGCCCGAGGCGTTTTTATGGCCGCCGCCGCCGAAAGACGCCGCCACCCGCTGCACATCCACGTCGCCCACCGAGCGCAGGCTGAATTTCACCCGTTTGTCCGGCAGTTCGCGCACGGCCACGGCCGCCAGCACCCCGCGCACCCGCAGCACCCAGTTCACCAGCCCGTCGCAGTCCTCGACCGAAGTGCCGGTGCGGGCCAGGGTCTCCTGGGAGATGGCGACGGCGCCGACGCGGCCGCCGAAGTGCAGCGTCATGCCGCCCATGACCTCGGACCACAGGCGGATGCGCGACAGGGACCACTGGTTTTTCAGGCGGGCGTTGGTCTGGCCCAGGTTGAGCCCGGCGCGCAGGATGCGGGCCGCCAGTTCCAGGGTCTCGGGACGGGTGGAGCCGAAGGTGAAATCCCCGGTATCCGTGACCATGGCCACATAGAGGCATTGCCCCAGGCCGCCGGTCAGGGGGATGTCCAGGTGTTCGGCCAGGGCCGCCACCATCTCGCCGGTGGACGAGGCAGTGGTGTCCACCCAGTTTATGGCCCCGAAGCCGGGGTTGCCCAGGTGGTGGTCGATGACGATGAGCCGGCCCGGGTCCACGAATTTTTCCAAAGGCCCCAAACGCGGGCCGTCGCCGCAGTCCAGGGCCACGGCGAACCCGTAGTCCGCAGGCATGTCCGTGGTCCACGGCCCGGGGAAGTCCATCCAGGAATACTGGCCGGGCAGGGGCGAGGCGTTGGCCAGGACGAAGCGTTTGCCCAGGCGGGCCAGGATGTGGCCCAGGGCGGCGGCCGAGCCCACGGCGTCGCCGTCGGGATTCTCGTGGGACAGGATGGCGATGTCGTCTCGCTCCGCAAGGATGCGCGCGATATCACGCATCGGGGCGGGCATAGACCATGTCCTCAAGGAAACTGTCACGCTCGAACCGCAGTTCGGGGATGAATTTGATCTTGAGCCTGCGGCCCAAAAGCCCGCGCATGAAGCCCTTGGCGTGTTCGAGTCCGGCGGCGGCCGCAGCCAGCCTGGCCGCATCGCCGTGCAGGGTGTAGAAGACCTTGGCCACGCTTAAATCGGTATTTAAGGCCACGCCGCTTATGGTCACCAGTTCGAGCCTGGGGTCCGTCACGTCTTCCACGAGCATCTGGGCGATTTCCCGCATAATCAGGTCGGAAAGCCGGGTGGAGCGCCGGGAGGTCGCCTGTTTCATAATCACTATCCTTGCCGACCCCGGGGGGTCGCGCCAGATCAGCCCGGGCCAGACCGGTTCAGACCTGAATGATCTCGATGTCGTCGTAGACCAGTTCGGCCGCGTCCATGGCCACGACCTTGTTGAGCGCCTTCTGCAAAAGCCCCTGCACCCGGGGGGCGTCCGGGGACACGGTCACCGCGGCCAGGACCAGGGTGTCGTGGGCATCCTGGCGGGCGATCTCGCTTATGGCCACATTGAAGGTGTTGCGCAGCTTCTGCTTGAGGCTTAAGGCCACGCGCCGTTTGCCCTTGAGCGAGTCGTTGCCGTGGAGCCGAAACTCCAGGGTCAGGATGCCGATGACCATGGGCAGACCGCCGCCTTACAGGGTGTCCTTCTCCTCCACGGATTCGAAGGCCTCGATGACGTCGCCGATCTTGATGTCGTTGTAGTTCTCAAGACCCACGCCGCATTCATATCCCTTGGTGACTTCCTTCACGTCGTCCTTGAAGCGCTTAAGCGAGGCCAGCTTGCCGGTGTAGACCACCACGCCGTCGCGCAAAAGGCGGATGCCCGCATTGCGGGTGAGCTTGCCGTCGAGCACGCCGCATCCGGCCACCAGGCCGATCTTGGGCACGCTGAAGGTGTCGCGCACCTCGGCCTGGCCCAGGTACTGCTCCCGGATGACCGGGGCCAGCATGCCGGACATGGCGTCCTTGATGTCGCCCACCAGCTTGTAGATGATGTCGTAGAAGCGGATGTCCACGTTTTCGTGGTCGGCCACGTCCTTGACCTTGACCGTGGGCCGCACGTTGAAGCCGATGATGATGGCCTGGGAGGCCGAGGCCAGCAGGATGTCGGATTCGGTGATGGCCCCGGTTCCGGCGTGGATGACGTTGACCTTGACCTTGTCCGTGGACAGCTTGTTGACGGCCTCGGTGATGGCCTCCAGCGAACCCTGCACGTCGGCCTTGAGCACCAGGTTAAGCGTCTGGGCCTCGGCGTCGGGCCGCGACGCCAGGAAGGTCTCCAGGGTGACCTTGGTGGCCTTGCCCAACTCCCGCTCCCGCTGCTTGATGGAGCGGGCGTCGGCGATGCGGCGGGCCACCTTGTCGTCCTCGACCCCCACGAACTCGTCGCCCGCCTCAGGCACGCTCTCGAAGCCCTGGACCTCCACGGGCATGGCCGGTCCGGCCTCGCGGATCTTTTTGCCCTGGTCGTCGAACATGGCCCGCACCCGGCCGCTGACCACGCCGCACACGAAGGCGTCGCCCTGCTTGAGGGTGCCTTCCTGGATGAGGATGGTGCCGATGGGGCCGCGTCCCTTGTCCAGCCGGGCCTCCACGATGTGGCCCCGGGCGCGCTTGGAGGGGTTGGCGGAAAGTTCGAGCACCTCGGCCTGCAAAAGGATCATCTCCAAAAGGGCGTCCAGGCCGATCTTCTGCTTGGCCGAGACGTTGGCGAAGATGGTCTCGCCGCCCCAGGCCTCGGGCACCAGGCCCAGTTCGCCCAGTTCGCGCATGACCCGGTCGGGGTTGGCGTCGGGCTTGTCGATCTTGTTCACGGCCACCACGATGGGCACGTTCGCGGCCTTGGCGTGGTTCACGGCCTCGCGGGTCTGGTCCATGACCCCGTCGTCGGCGGCCACCACCAGGACCACGATGTCCGTGACCTGGGCGCCCCGGGCGCGCATGGCCGTGAAGGCCTCGTGGCCGGGGGTGTCCAGGAAGACGATCGCCCCGCGCGTGGTGGCGACGTGGTAGGCGCCGATGTGCTGGGTGATGCCGCCGGCCTCGCCGGAGGTGATGTTGGAGAGGCGGATGGCGTCGAGAAGCGAGGTCTTGCCGTGGTCCACGTGGCCCATGATGGTGACCACGGGCGGCCGCGGCCGCAGATCCTCGGGGTTGTCGGCCTCCCTGTCGAGCAGGAAATCCTCTTCGGAGAAGCCCACCTTCTCCACCTCGTACTCGAATTCACCGGCCGCCAGGATGGTGGTCTCCACGTCCAGGGACTGGTTGATGGTGACCATGGCCCCGAGTCCCAGCAGCACCTTGATGAGATCCTGGGCCTTGATGCCCATCTGCTTGGCCAACTCCGCCACCCGGATGGTCTCTTCCATGCGGATCTTGCGCTTGGCGGCCTTGATGGGCTGGGTTCCGGTCTGGAGCTGGGCCTGAGCCTGGGCCTGACGGAAATCCTCGCGCGGTTTTTTGCGCTTGAACGACTTGGCCCGGCCCCCGGTGCGATCCGGGATGTCGGGGGTCTTTTTCTTTTTGGCGGCGGCGCTTTTGCGGCGCGACTCCTCGGTCTCCACCGGGGTGGGCGCGAACTCCACGGTGCGGCGGTCCTTCTTGCCCTTTTTCCGGCGCTCCTCCTCGGTCTCGGCCTTGGGGGCGGCGGTTCCCGGGGCGGCGGTTCCCGGGGCGGCCGGGGCCGGGGCCGGGGCGGCGGGCTTGGGATCAGGCATGGAGATGATGCGCACCTGGGGAGCGGCGGGCTGCTCGCGGCGCGGCTTTTTCTTTTTGCCGCCCCGGGCCTCATCTTCGGCCTGACGCAGCGCAGTCGGCTGTTGCGTGTCGGCGGCTATGGCCGCAGCATTCGCGGCGGGCTCTCCGGACGCATCTTCTGACGCCGCATCCGCCGGGAGGGTCGCTTCGCCTGAGGCGACAACATCCGCTCCGGCTTCGGACTCCGGGGCCTGCGCCATTTCCATGACGGCCTCGGCCTCTTCCACGGCCTCCACCACGGCGGCCGTCTCCATCTCCGCCTGATGCGGCAGCGCAGGTTCGGGCTCTACGGCCTCGGGTTCGGGGGGGGCGGGCTGGGAG
>JAVHLG010000050.1 GCA_031082225.1 Desulfovibrionaceae bacterium
CGCGGGCAGGGCCGTGCCTGCCGGGACGTCCAGGCGCACGGCGACCCTGGCCGGCGGGGCGTCGGCCTGCCACAGCAGGCGGCTGCGCTCGTCCACGTCCTCGATGCGTTCGAAGTCCTTGCGGGCCAGGAAGGTGACGGACCCCTCCACGGGCTCGTCCTCGTAAAATCCGGGGCCGTAGGTGAAGATGAACGTGGAGAAGCGCCGAAGCGTCCGGACCATGCCCGTGTTCGAATCGCGCAGGACCAGGGCCGAGGGGTCGGCCGGATGGCGGGTGACGTCCACGAACCGGCCGGGTTCGCCGCGAACCTCATAGTGGCCGCAGAATTCGTCCAGGCTGAAGTCGTATCCGGCCAGACGCCGCAGGGTCATGGCCGTGACCTTGCCGGTCTTGATCTGCCCCTTCCCCACATGCAGCGGCGGCGGCAGGTTCATGTTGCGCTTGACCGGGCTTATGAGCTCCATCCCCGGGGTGGGGGCCGGGGTCTGGGGCATGTCGCCCGGTCCGGTTGCGGCCGGACCCTGGGCCGCTGTGGGCGGCCCGGCCGTCTCGGTCGGCGCGTCCGCCTCGGCCGGGGCCTGCGGCGTGGCCGCATCTTCGGACTCCGGATGTTCCAGGGCCGCCTCGGGCGGCGGCAGGGGCTCCACCCGCACCACGTCGAAGCCTGGGTCCGACGGCGCGGGAACCCCGGACGGTCCCCAAACGGCCAGGAGAACAATCCCGGCGTGCAGCACCAGGGAGATGGCCAGACAGGCCAGACGGATCATGGCGTCTTACCGGACGGCGCTCCCCGGGGTCCGGGCAAGGAGCCGCCGGAGGGCTCAGCCCCGGCCGTCTTCTCTCCCCCTTCCTCAGGATAGGGCTCCGTGACCACATACACGGCCTGTGCCCCGGCCCGCTTGGCCGCATCCATGACCGCAACCACGTGGCCGTGGGGCGTGTCCCGGTCGGCCCGCAGATAGATCTTCTTGCCGCGCTCCACGGCCAGCACCCGGACATGCTTTTCCATGTCCGGCAGAAGCGCCGCGAAATCCTCCACGAAAAGCGCGCCGTCCTTTTTGACGGTGATCACGATGTGCCCGGCGTCTTCATGCACGGCCTCCACCGTGCGGGTGAAGGGCAGTTCCACGGAAAGCCCCTGAATCAGCGGCGGGATGGCCACCAGGAAGATGACCAGAAGGACCAGCATGACGTCCACGAAGGGCAGGACGTTGATGGCCGCCTGGAGGCGGTGGCGGGCGGATGCGCGGCGGGACACGGCGTCAGCCCTTCCCCTCGGGCGCAGCGGCGGCCAGGCAAAGCGTCAGGGCCTCCAGATCCCGCTCCAGACCGTCCACCGCGCCCACGGCGGCGTTGAAGGCCACGCTGGCGGGAACGGCCACGGCCAGCCCCAGGGCCGTGGCCACCAGGGCCTCGGCGATGCCCGGGGCCACCAGGGTAAGGGCCTGGGCCTGGACCAGTCCCAGGGCGTTGAAGGCGTGCATGACCCCCCACACCGTGCCGAACAGGCCGATAAATGGCGCGGCCCCGGAACAGGCGGCCAGGATGCCGATGCCCCGTTCGTGGTCGCGCAGGGCCTGGGTTCCGGCCAGGGTGGCGGCCCGGGCGGCGTCCGCCAGGAGCCTGGGGGATGTCGTGGCTTCCCCTGTCCGGCCCAGGATCGCCAGGGCGGCCTGGGCGGCCCCGGCCAGGGGGGCCCGGGAATGCCTTGCGGCCAGGGTCAGGGCGGCCGCCAGGCCGTCGCCGCGTTCCAGGGAGGCCAGGGTCTCGGCCAGGGCGGTGCGGGAGGACCGGGCCGCCGGGAGCAGGGTGCAGAGCTTGTGCAGGATGACGGCCCAACTCACGACCGACATGGCGGCCAGAAGCGCCAGCACGGCCTTGACCGTGGGCGTGGCCTCCCGGATCATGGCCCAGACGTCGAGGTGGGGCATGAGGTCCATGGACGCTCCAGGGAAAAAGGGTTCAAGAAAATTCCCCTCCCTGTGTAGCAGGTTTTTTACCGGCTGGCATCCCCTGAGGCAGGACGCCTGGCTGGCGCACGGTGCGGGGGATCGCGGCGCGCCCATTCATGAGCGCCACGGTGCGGAGGTGGGAGGAGCGTTTCCTGGCGGGGTCGGCCTGGCAGGGGGCGCTAGTCCTTCCATTTTTCCCGGATGATCCGGATGGCCTCGATCTCCCGGAAAAAGGCCTCGATGACCACCGGATCGAACTGGCTGCCCGCGCCTTTTCGCAACAGGGCGTAGCATTTTTCCTCGGGAAAGGCCTTCTTGTAGGGCCGGTCGCTGCGCAGGGCGTCGTAGACGTCCACCACGGAGACGATGCGGGCCTCCAGGGGGATGGCCTCCCCGGCCAGCCCGATGGGGTAGCCCGTGCCGTCCCACCGCTCGTGGTGGTACAGGGCCAGGATGCGGGCCAGGCGCAGAAGCTCGTTGTCTCCGGGCTCCAGGGGGCCGAGCAGGAAGCCGCAGGCGTTTTGGGACGTGTCCGAGCTGCCAAGCGGTCCGAGTATCTCGCAGCCGTAGAGGCAGTGGCGGCGCATGACCTCCCATTCCTCCGGATCAAGGGGCCCGGGCTTGAGCAGCACGGTATCCGGGATGCCGATCTTGCCCACGTCATGCAGGGGGGCGCATTCCCGCATCATCTCGCACCGCTCCTCGGAGAGCCCCACGGCCCGGGCCAGAAGCGCGCTGATCTCGCCCACCCGGATGACGTGGTGCCCGGTCTCGTTGTCCTTGTATTCGGCGGCCCGACTTAAGCGCTGCATGATCTGGCGTCGGGTCAACTCCAGTTCGGCGGTGCGCTCCTGCACCAGCCGCTCCAGGTTCTCCCGGTAGAGACGGTTTTCGCGCACAAGCCGGGCCCGTTCCAGAACCCGGTCCAACACATGGTCGAGGACCGCCATGTTGGACAGGGGCTTGGTGACGAAGTCCCAGGCCCCCAGGCGCATGGCCCGCAGGGCGTCCTCCACCACCCCCACCCCGGACAACACAACCAGGGGCAGCTCCGGGGCCATGGCCACGGCGTTTTGGATGAACGAATAGCCGTCCATGACCGGCATGTTCAGGTCCACCACCACGGCCTGGACCGAGCCGGGGTTGCGTTCCAGGATGTCCAGCCCCTCCCGGCCGTTCTCGGCCAGAAGGACGTCGTGGTCCATGTCTTCCAGATGCGCGCCCAGGGAGCGGCGCAGCCCGGCCTCGTCGTCGATGACCAGTATGGCCATGTCAGGCGTCTCCTTGGCCGAGGCGTTCCCGGATGCGGGCCAGGATGGCGTCGGCCCCGGCCGGTTTGAAGAACATATCCCGTTTTGTCAGGCCCAGTTCCTTGAGTTCGGGGCTGATGACCATGTCCACCGAACCGGTATGCACCAGGAAATGTCGGCAGATTCCCCGGGCTGTGGCCTCCCGGATGAACTGGGTTCCGCTCATGCCCGGCAGGCGCATGTCCACCACGGCCAAGTCGGCGGGTTCCCCGGCCAGGAGTTCCAGGGCCTGCTCCCCGGAATGGGCGCTTCGGATGGTGAATTCCTCGAAATCCTCCAGATACTGGGTCAGAAGATCCCGGATGCGTTCCTCGTCGTCGAGGAGAAGGATGTGCGGCAAGGCCATCTTACACCTCAAGCCTTTCGTCCGTGGGCAGTTCGATGCAAAAGACCGCGCCGCCGTCACGGCCGGTTTCGATGATCATCCGTCCGCCGTGCCCCTTGGTCACGATGAAATAGGACACGGACAGACCCAGGCCGGTGCCGATCCCGGGCTGCTTGGTGGTGAAAAAGGGCTCGAAGATCCGCTTGCGGATGGCCTCGGGCACCCCGGGGCCGTTGTCCTCGATCTCGATGCGCACCCTATCCTTTAGGCCCCGGATGCGCACGGCGATGCGCGGCGCGGCCACGGGGGGACTGGCCTGGGCCATGGCCTGGGCGGCGTTTCTGAACACGTTGAGCAGCACCTGCTCGATCTCCGTGGCCGTGCAGGCGACGTCGGGCAGATCGGGGGGATAGTCCCGCGCGATCTCGATCTTCTTGAAATCGTAGCTTTTTTTGAGATCGTAGTCGTTGGAGGCCAGGTTCAGGGCGCTGTCGGCGATGGTCCGGATGTCGCAGAGCGTGCGTCGGGACTCGCTGCGCCTGCTGAAGTCGAGCATGTGCCGGATGATGGCCGAGGCCCGGGAGGCGGCGGACTGGATGTCCTCGATGAAGACGTCGAGCTTGCGGAGCTTCATGTACTGGTCGAAAAGCTGCATATCCAGGCCGAGTTTTTCAGCCACTTCCAGGTTTTTACGGAAGTCCGGCCGGGTGCGCTGCACGAGGTTCTGGGAGGCCTGAAGCACGATGCCCAGGGGGTTGTTGATCTCGTGGGCGATGCCTGCGGCGATGCCGCCCACGGAGATCATCTTTTCGGTCTGGACCATCATCTCCTGCATCCGCTTGACCTCGGTGACGTCGCGCACGATGGTCATGAGGTGGCGACGGTTGTCGATGATCACCACCTGCCCGGATAGGGCGCTGGTGGCGATGCTGCCGTCCTTGTACCGGGCCAGGCACTCGAAATGGTCCACATGGCCGTCCCGGCGCAGGCGGCCATGAAACTCCTCCCGGTCCTTGAGATCGACGTAAATCGAGATTTCCCCGGAGGTCTTGCCCAGAACCTCCTCCCGGCTGTATCCCGTGCGCGTGATGAACGTCTCGTTGACGTCCACGATGCGGCCCGTCTCCATGTCCGCCAAAAGAATGCTGTCAGGAGAGTAGAGGAAGATCCGGGAGAATTTTTCTTCGGACTGGCGTAATCCGGCCATGGCCCGCCCCAGGGCGGCCAGGGCCAGGGCCACCAGGGCCAGGGTGGCCAGGGACACGCCGCCGGTCATCCAGGCCATGCGGATGGCCGGGTGCATGAGCTCGGCCTCGTCGGCCGAAAGCACCAGGTACCACCCGGTTTCGGTGTTGGTTTCGGCCATGAGCACACGCTCCACGTCTGCCTCGCGAAAATGGGCTGGTCCGCCTGAAGCGGCGGACTGGCGGACCTGGTCCATGCGCCAGTCCGGCCAGGGATGGTCCGCTTCGCAGCCAGGGGGTGCGGCGAGAACCCGCCCGGTCGTGTCCAGCAGGTAGCTGACGCCGGTTTTGTGGGCGAACGTCCCCAGGGGCAGATCCTCGGCAAACCGCGCGGTTTCCATGGCCACGGCGATGACCCCGGCGATGACCCCGTCCCCGGTGCGGACAGGGGCCGCGATCACCAGCATGGGCACGTTGGAGTGCCGTCCGGCGGCCAGGGTCTCCATGTTGATCTCCCCGGCCAGGGCCTTTTGGAAATAGCCCCGGTCGCCGACGGTGAAGCTGCCCACCATGTCCGGGTTCGAGGCGGTCACGATCACGCCGTTTGGACGGACCAGAAACACCCGGTCGAAAGAACTGCCCGTGACCCGGGCGGCCATGCGCCGGGCGGCCTCCGTCCGGGCCGACTCGCCAAGGTAGGAGTCCTCCAGGGCCAGGGCGTAAAGCTCCTCCTGGCTCCACCGCTCGAGCCGCGACGTCGTATCCCTGACCCGCGAGGTGATTTCCCGGTTGAGAAATCCCAGGGTCTGGCGGGTCTGGCCCAGGGCCAGCCCCTCCATGGTGTCCCTGGTGGAAAAATAGGCCACAAGCGTGCTTATGAGCACCCCGGCGAAGACCACGCTCAAAACCGGGGCCAGGTGTCTGTTCAGGGAAAAGGCCGACAGGAATTTCGCGCCCCAGGTCATCGGAGCACCACTCCGGCAGCCTCGATGATGGGAAACGGAATGCGCACGCCCAGTCGTTCGGCGGTTCTCAAGTTGACCATGACCACGCCCTCGACATTGATGCGCACGGGCAGGCGCCCGGCAGGCTCCCCGGTTTCCAGGATGTGCCGGGCCATCTCCCCGGCAAGTGCGCCCTGTTCGTAACCGGATTCCAGGATGCCGCACAACATGTCGTGCTCCTTGGCGATGTCGGAAAATCCCAGGGTCGGCTTGGCCATGGCCGCCAGGGTCCAGGCCATGATCTCCTCAGGCGGGACGGTGCGCCCGGTGCGTTCATCCACCAGGGCGTTGTAGGGGCCGAAGGAGAACACGTCGGCCCGGGATTGATACCAGGCGATCTTCTGCTGCCATTCCTGAAAAGTCCGGCATATCTCCACCCCGGCAACCTCCAGGGCGAAGGGGATGCTCTGGCTCAGATCGTCCGCCGCGAAACGCATGGACTCCGAATCCTCCCCCAAAAAGACGACGCTTTTGGCCTGGGGCAGGATCTTCTTGACCAGGGCGAAGCCCTCCCGGAAGTGGTAGCGCTCCAGCACCCCGCTGACGTTTTGGGCAGGAAATCCGTAGGTCTCCAGGGGGGCGTTGACCCCGCAGAAGACCACCTGGGGGGAGGGCCGGTCTTTCAGGAAGGGGACGGTCAGATAGGCCTGGGCCGCATCGTCCACGGCGATGACCACCTGGGGCGCGAGGGTCTGGATGCGGGCCAGGGCCGTGTCGGCGGCGGCGCGGAGTGAGGCTGGGTCGGGCTTGCGCTTGGCGTCCAGGTACAGGGTCTCGATGTCGGCCCCTGTTTCCGCCAGGGCGTCCCGGATGCCCGCGTCGATCTCCCGGCACCAGACGTATTCGGGGTTGTAGCTTTGTACCACGAGAACCTGCAGCGGCGGACCGGCCGGTGCGGGGACCGCCAAAGTCCCCAAAGCCAGAAGGGCTACGGCCATGAATGTAAAGCCGATGCATTTCAGTCTGGACATGTCCGTCTCCCGGTCGCATCGCCTCGCACGGGGTGCGCCGCCACAGCCATCCAGGCACGCAGATTCCGGAGTGAGGCGGAGAAAAAGGCAATATGCGTGACTTTCAGGTGAAATTAACCGGGAAGCAGGTTTATTGTCCAGGAATTCCGATGTTCAGGGATTCTTTTTTTGATCCTCCAGGAGGATTTTCCGGCGAAACCGTTTGTCCAGGGTTTCTTCCAGAAAGTCCGCGAAGTAGCCCATATATTTCTTCAAAAAGTACTGCATGTCCAGGAACTTTTTCTTGTGCTTGTATTTGATGAGCGTGGACGGGTTGAAGTAGGCCAGGGCATTTTCCCTGGTCAGGACGAAGGGCGGTTTGCCGTCTTTGACCAGGATGTAGCTGGCCACAAGCGATCCGGTGCGGTGGTTGCCCTCCAGGAAGAGCTGGGGCTGGCTGACCCCCAGGACATAGACCCCGGCGGCCCGCTTGTAGGGAGACTTGGACTTCTTGCGTTCGTACCAGGACAGGATCTGGCCGATGCCCTGGCTGAAACGTTTGCGCGTCTCCAGGATGTGGGAGCCGAACTCCAGGCGCACCCGCTCGTCCAGGCCGCACAGCACGATGTGGTTGAGTTCCAGGATGTGGTCCGAGCCCTTGAGGCTAAACAGGTCCACCCCCTCTTCCAGGAGTTGGTCCACGTAGGCGTAACCGGCCAAAAGGTTGTCGATGATCCGGTTGTCCAGGGGCTCGCGGCGCATGAGCATCTCTTCGCTGATGCGTGAAAAATCGCGCTGCACCGCAAAAAGCGAGGCCTGGATTTCCTCCAGGTTCAGGCGGTATTCCTTGTATTTGCCCATATCGTGGGCCGATCAGCCCAGAACCTCGCGCCGGGCGGCCAGGGCGGCGGTTTCCGTCTGGCGCACGTCATCCCCCGCCCCGTCGTGAAAGGACAAAATGACCCGGGCGGCGCGTTCTGCGGCATGGATGCGGGGCACGAACACGAAATCCGCGCCGTCGCCGTACAGGCTGTGGGCCCCGGCCAGGGTGTTGGCCGTGACCACCGCCTTGGCCTCCGGGCACAGGCGCTTGGCCATGCGCAGCAGGCGTTGGTTGGTTGTTCCGCGCAGGATGGCGTTGGGGATGGAGCAGACCACCACCCTGGCCGCGCCGATGTGGGCATGGACCAGGGTGTCCTGGTTGGCGATGTCGCCGTAGACGCAGGGCACGCCCCGCCGGGTCAGTTCGGCGATGACCGCCGGGTTGAAGTCCACCACCAGGATGCGCGGGGGCGTTTTCGTCTCCCTGACGAGGGTTTCGATCTCCTGGAAGATGGAACTGGCCTCGCGGAAAAACCCCAGAAACACGATGTCCGGGTCGGCATGGGGCGCGGCCGCATCCCCGACGTCGGCCACGTCGCGCAGGCCCAGGCGGCGCAGTCCGGCGGCGAGAACCTTCTGGATCTCGTGGTTGTACTGGATCATGTAGGTGGAGGCCACGGAGGTGGCCGCAAAGACAAAGGTCAGGATGCCCACGGTCTGGTCCGAGATATGGCCCATTTGCAGGCCCAGGGCGGCGATGACCAGGGAGAATTCGCTGAGCTGGGACAGGTTGATGGAACAGATCAGGCTCGGGCGCAGGCCGTTTTTCAGGCCGTAGAGGATGGGAAAGACCGAGGCGAAGCGGGCCGCGATCAAAAAGGCCGAGGCCAGGGCCGCAAAGCCCAGAAGCTCCCCCGTGGGCACGGGGATCTGCATGCCCAGGCCCACGAAGAACAGGGTCACGAAAAAGTCGCGGATGTTCACGACCTTGGCGATGACGTCCACGTTGTAGGGGAAGGTGGACAGGGAGATACCGGCCACCAGGGCCCCCATCTCCCGGGACAGGCCCACGGCCCCGGCCAGACCGCTGACCAGGAAGCACCAGGATACGGCCGTGACCAGGACCAGCTCCGGCACCTTGGCGATGAACGTGAAAAGGCGGGGCAAAAGGAACTTGCTTGCGGCCATGGCCGCCACGACCAGCAGGCCGCCCTTGGCGAAGGACAGAAGCACCGTGCCCACGGCCGGATCGGCCAGGTTGGGCTGCACGGCCAGAAACAGGATGGCCCACACGTCCTGGAAGACCAGGATGCCCAGGGTGAGGCTCCCGGGCAGGGTGGTCAGCTCGAACTTGTCGTAGAGCAGCTTGACCACGATCATGGTGCTGCTTAAGCCCAGGGCCACGGCCAGGTACAGGGCGTCGAAGCGGCCGTCGCCCAGGGCGAATCCCAGGGGCGCGAAAAAGGCCAGACCCAGGGCCACGCCCAGGGGAAACTGGCCAAGCCCCGTGACCACCAGGGAGCGTCCCGAGGCGGCCAGCTTTTTTAGGTCGATCTCCAGGCCGATGATGAACAGCAAAAGGATCAACCCGATCTCGGCGATGAGGCTGATGGTGGCCTCGTCGGCCACCAGTCCCAGACCCATCTTGGGCCCCAGCAGGATGCCCGCCGCCAGATAGGCCAGGATCAGGGGTTGGCGCAGGGCCTTGGCCAGGATGCCGATGCCGGTGGCGGCCACGATGGACAGGCCGATGTCGGCGATGAGATCGGCGTGGTGCATGGGGTGTGGTTCCTCGTGCCGCGCAGGGCGGACGGGCATGGGGTGGGAGCCGCGAAAAGACGATCCGGCCCGGATGCGCCCACGGGAGCGGGCGGCCCGGCGCACTGCCGGGCCTGTCCTTCATGCCAGGGTCGCACGGGATTTTCAACATGGCGGGCTGTGCCGCCGGGGACTGGCGGGAGCGCCGGAATGTGCATCACACCACGGGGGCGTCCGCCCTGCCCCGCCCGGAGGCCCATGCCGCTGCCCTGGTCCCCGGGGGGGCGGCGAGGCATGGAGACGTGCGAGGTCCGACATGCGCGCTCCGGGGGACTGCCCATGGCGGCGGGCGTGGCCACGATGACGGGTTGGCTGATGGTCACGCAGGGGCCGCCAAAGGAACAACGTCTCCGGGTTCGCTACAGGCGCGACTTGAGCACCATGTCCGTGATGGGCCCGCGCGACTTGTCGCCCTTGAGCACGATGTGGCCGTAGTTGGCAAAGCCCTTGAACTTGCGCACGATCCAGTTCAGGCCGTTGTTGGCTTCGTTCAAATAGGGGTTGTCCACCTGGGAGGTGTCGCCCAGGCACAGGCATTTGACCCCCTCGCCCATGCGGGTGAGGATGGCCCGGACCTCGGTGCGCGACAGGTTCTGGGCCTCGTCGATGATCACGAAGGCGTTTTCGATGTTCATGCCGCGCACGTAGGCCAGGGGCAGGATCTCGAACTTCTTGGGATTGAGGCGCAGGATGTCGTCGTTGGGGTTCAAGAAAACCTTGTTGGCCGCCCGTGACTTGTGCAGCTTCACCAACAGATCGTAGATGTATTTCATGTAGGGCTCCATCTTTTCCGACACGTCGCCGGGCAGATAGCCCAGCTTGGCCCCGATCTCGATGGTGGGCTTGAGCACGAAGATCTTGTCGAAGAGCTTTTTCTCCTGAACGGCATACAGGGCCGCGGCCAGGGCCAGGTAGGTCTTGCCGTAACCGGCCTCGCTTTGGATGGACACCAGGTCGATGTGCGGGGAACAGATCAGTTCCAGGGCCAGATTCTGGTACACCGTGCGGGGTTTGATGTTCCACACCTCGCAGGTGTAGCCGATGACCTTGTCTCCGTCCGGGGCATGCAGCACGGGCTTGCCGTCACGCCAGGAAAAGGAGTTGGGCACGGCTGGCTGGCCGTCCTCCACAAAGCCGGTATAGCGCTGGGACTCGGACTCAAAGGGCTTGGAATCGCGCAGTTCCTCGCTGGCGATGCCCGCCAGCCCGGCCTGGAGTTGCAGGATGCGGTCGTTGGTGACCAGGATGGGGTTTTCGATGCCGCCCGAATTGATCTCCGCCAGGATGTGGTTGTCCACGATGTCCGTGAACTGGGAGCGGCTTTTTTCATTCTTGATGAAGGTGATTTTGTCGCGGTGCTCCATGAGCAGTTGGATCACCTTGGAGACGATGTGCCGCAGCTTGGGGGTTTTTTTCAGGCCCTCGAGCTCCATGAGCACGTGGTAGGGGATGAAGATGTTGTTTTCGGCGCCGTTTCGCAGGTTGAGCAGGCACTCGGGGTTTTCGATGAGGACGTTGGTGTCCAGGACGTAGTTTTTTTTGGGTGCGCTTGGTTCACTCATGGGCGATCCGCATCCTTTTTCAGAAGGTTTGGGAAGGGCTCCCGGGGGGAGCGCAAGAAAAAAGGCGACCGGACGCGGACAGCGTCGGGTCGCCTTTTTGGCGGAGAAGGGTCGGGTCATCGGCCGTTTTTTTCACGCGGGCCTTCGTGTGGCGGTTCCGTTGCCTACGCGGCGTCCGTCCCGGCGACGCCCGAGTGTTGCGCGCGAGAATTTCCGTTCTGCGTGAACAAGCAGCAACACTCTGAATTCATGATTTTTATTCGCAAAATAGCATGCATTTTTTTTGAACGCCGCCCTAACGGCGTTTCTGCAATCTGGCCCGCAACAGGATGGCCACCAGGTTCATGCCCAAGACCAGCACGATGAGCACCAGGGACGTGCCGTACTGCAGGGGCCGGGTCTTTTCGATGTCGGTCCCGGCCGTGGCCAGGACGTAGACATGGTAGGGCAGGGCCATGACGCTGTCAAAAACCGAGGAGGGCAGGTAGGGGGTGAAAAAGACCGAGGCCGTGAACATGATGGCCGCCGTCTCCCCGGCCGCCCGGGACAGGCCCAGGATGGCCCCGGTGAGCATGCCCGGCATGGCCGCTGGGAGCACCACCAGGCGGATGGTCTGCCATTTGGTGGCCCCAAGGCCGAGCGAGGCCTCGCGATACGTCTGGGGCACGGACTTGAGGGCCTCCTCGGCCGTGCCGATGATCACCGGCAAAACCAGGATGCCCAGGGTCAGGATGCCCGCCAGGATGCTCACGCCCATGCCGAAAAAGGTCACGAAAAAGGCCAACCCGAAGAGCCCGAAGACCACCGAGGGCACCCCGGCCAGGTTGCTGATGCCGAGGCGGATGATGCGCACGACCTTGCCCGGGGTGGCGTATTCGTTGAGGTAGATGGCCGAGGCCACGCCCAGGGGGAAGGACACGACCATGGTTCCCAGGCTGAGGAGGATGGTGCCCAGGATGCACGGCCAGATACCCCCGGCGGTCATGGAATCCCGCGGGGCCTCGGTGAGGAAGGTCCAACTGATGGCCGGGAGGCCGTTTATGAGCACGAAGGAACAGATGATGAGAAGCGCTGTCAGGTTGATGATCGACGAGGCGCCGAAAAGGCCCCACATGACCCGCTGGGTGGAGTTGCGGGCGCGCTTGCTGGCGCCGATGGGAATGGTGGTCATGGTCTCTATGCCTCCCTACAGCGTGGCCGCGCCGACCTGTTTGTGCTTCTCGGAAATGTGGTCGGCGATGATGTTGAAAAGCAGGGTGAATAAAAACAGCACGATGCCGATGGCGAACAGGGCGTAATAATGGTCGCCCCGGAAGGGGGCCTCGGCCATCTCAGCGGCGATGCTCGACGGCATGGGCCGGACTGGCGAAAAGAGGGAGTTGGGGATCATGGCCGCGCCGCCGGCCACCATGAGCACCACCATGGTCTCGCCGATGGCCCGGGACATACCTAGGATGATGGCCGTGCTGATGCCCGACAGGGAGGCCGGCAGGATGACCCGGGCGATGGTTTCCCAGTGGGTGGCCCCGAGCGCCAGGGAGGCCTCCTTGAGTTCGGCCGGGACGGAATAGATGGCGTCCTCGGAGACGCTGCAGATGGTGGGCACGGACATGAACGCCAGCATGATGGCGGCATTGAAGAGGTTAAGTCCCGTGGCCAGGTCGAAGGCCTCCTGCAGGAAGGGGGCGACGACCACCATGCCGAAAAAGCCGATGACCACCGAGGGCAGGGCGGCCAGAAGCTCCACCACCGGCTTGAAAAATCCCCGGGTCTTGGGGCCGGCGATCTCCGCCAGGTAGATGGCGGTCATGACCCCCAGGGGGATGGCCATGGCCGAGGACACCATGGTCACGGCCACCGAGGCCACGATCAGGGGAAAGATGCCGAAATCCGGCGGATCGGAGGTGGGATACCACAGGTGGCCGAAGAGAAAGTCGGACACCGAGACGTGCTCGAAGATGGGCACGCCCTCGATGAACAGATAGATCATGATCAGCCCCAGGGCCACGATGGACGACAGGGCGGTGACCAGGAAAGCGATGCGGATGACGGAATCTTTGGCTTTGCGGCTTATGGCCATGGCCTTACCTGTCCTTCCATGCGTGCCGTTGGGGATGGTGCGGAAAGACCGTCGGCCGGAGGCGGGCCCCCGGCCGAACGGCCCATAAAGCGGAAACTACTTCTTCAGGGGGACGAACCCGGCTTCCTTGACCAGCTTCTGGCCTTCGGCGCCCAGGGCCCAGTCCAGGAACTTCTTGATCTCGCCGGCGGGCTCGCCGTTGGTGTAGACGTACAGGTCGCGGGCGATGGGGTACTTGCCCGAGGAGGCGTTCTCTTCGTTGCCGACCACGCCGTCAACGGACAGGGCCTTGGTGGAGGCGTCGAGGTAGCCCACGCCCACGTAGCCGATGGCGTTCTTGTTCTTGCTCACGGCCTGCACCACGGCGCCGCTGGAGGCCTGGAGCAGGGCGCCCGGGAAGACCTTCTCGCCCTTCATGACCAGCTCTTCCCAGGACTCGTAGGTGCCAGACGAGGTGTCGCGGGAAATGACCACCACCGGGCCTTCGCCGCCCAGGGCCTTCCACTCGGTGGTTTTGCCGCCATAGATCTCCTTGAGCTGGGCCAGGGTGATGGCGGAGATCTTGTTGGCCGGGTTGACCACGGGGACGATGGCGTCGATGGCGATGACGATTTCCTTGGCAGCCACGCCTTTTTCCTTGGCCAGGGCGATTTCCTTGTCCTTCATCTGGCGCGAGGCCATGGCGATGTCCGTGGTTCCGTCGATGATGGCCTTGATGCCGTTTCCGGAACCGCCGCCGGACACGGTGAACTTCACGGTCGGGTTGGCCTTCATGTAGGCCTCGACCATTTTCTGCATGATGGGCAGGACCGTGGTGGAACCGTCGACCTTCACCGTGGTGTCCGCGAAGGCGCTGGACGCGACCAAAAGGAAGGTCGCCAGAAGAGCGGCCAGTTTTTTCATAACTCGTCTCCTTATACGTTTGCGTGTTGATGGACCCCGTCACCTGCTGACAACGTCAGCAAACTAGGAAGGCGACGTTACGGGTATGTTACAGCCTGCGGGAAAATGAGTGACGACGCGCCCGGCGGGCATCTTCCGCCGGGCGGTGAGGGGTGTCGCGACGCGATTTGTAACAATTCCGGGGGCGGTTCATGACGAACCCTCCGGTTGTTGTGCGGGGGTCAGTCCCGGCCCAGAAGCCTGTTGGCGATTTCCTTGGCCGCGCGGCGTCCGGCGCCCATGGCCAGGATCACCGTGGCCGAGCCGGTGACGATGTCGCCCCCGGCGAAGACGTTATCCAGGCTGGTCTCGCCGGTTTCCTCGTTGACCACCACATAGCCCCGGCGGTTGCGTTCAAGCCCGGCTGTGGCGTTTAACAGCACGGGGTTGGGGCCGGTGCCCACGGCCACCACGGCCAGGTCGCAGGGAATGTGCGCCGTGTCGCCCTCAATGGGGCAGGGGCGGCAGCGGCCGGACTCGTCGGGTTCGCCCAGACACATGCGCTGCACGGAGAGTCCCGTGAGGAAGCCCCGCTCGTCCCCGGAAAAGGCCAGGGGACCGCACAGGCATTCGAGAATGACCCCTTCCTCCAGGGCGTGGTGCAGTTCCTCGGCCCGGGCGGGCATCTCCTCTTTCGAGCGGCGATAGACCAGCCGGACCTCCTCGGCCCCCAGGCGAAGCGCCGTGCGGGCCGCATCCATGGCCACGTTGCCGCCGCCCAGGACCACGACCTTTTTGCCGGGATAGATGGGGGTGTCGTAGTCCGGGAAGGCGTAGGCCCGGCCCAGGTTCACCCGGGTCAGGTATTCGTTGGCCGAGAACACGCCGATGAGACTCTCGCCGGGGATGTTCAAAAACCGGGGCAGGCCTGCGCCCACGCCGATGAACACGGCCTTGTGGCCCATGTCGAACAGCTCGGGGATGGTGAAGGTCTTGCCGCCCACCCAGTTGGTGACGAAGGTCACGCCGCTGTCCGTCAGGGCCGCGATCTCCCGGGCCACAATGGCCTTGGGCAGCCTGAATTCCGGGATGCCGTAGGTCAAAACCCCGCCCAGTTCATGCAGGGCCTCGTAGACCGTGACCTTGATCCCCCGGGCGGCCAGGTACCCGGCCACGGTGAGGCTGGAGGGGCCGGAACCGATGCAGGCCGCCGTGATGCCGTCGCGGGTCAGGGCGCAGTCGGGCTGTCCGGTGATCTGCTCGCAGGCCGAGCGGGCCGCGAACTCGTCGGCCACGAAGCGCTCCAGACGGCCGATGGCCACGGGCTGGCCCTTCTTGCCCAGGATGCAGGCCCCTTCGCACTGGATCTCCTGGGGACAGACCCGGCCGCACACCGCAGGCAGGCTGTTGGTGGCCTTGATGGCCGCAAAGGCCCCCTCCACGTCGCCCTTGGCCACGAACCCGATGAAGTCGCGGATGTTGACCTCCACAGGGCAGCCCTTGACGCAGGCAGGCTTTTTACATTGCAGGCAGCGGGCGGCCTCGGTCATGGCCATGGACAGGTCGTAGCCCAGGGTGACCTCGGAAAAATTGCCCCGGCGCACGGCGGCGGGCTGCTCGGGCATGGGGGTACGCGGGGAAGGCTTAGGCTTTTTGGTGGTCATGGCAGCGACACTCGTGGAATTTTTCCAGGGAGACGCGTTCCTGGTCGCGGAAGGCCCCAAGCCTCGCGCACAACTCGCCGAAATCCACCTGATGGCCGTCGAATTCCGGGCCGTCCACGCAGGCGAAGCGGATCTGGCCGCCCACGGTCACCCGGCAGGCCCCGCACATGCCGATGCCGTCCACCATGATGGAGTTGAGGCTGACCGTGGTCCTGACCCCAAACGGCCGGGTGGTCTCGGCTACGGCCCGCATCATGGGCACCGGCCCCACGGCCACCACCTCGGCCACGGACGGATCGGCGGCCAGCCGGTCGCGCAGGGACTCGGTGACCAGCCCCTTTCGACCCATGCTGCCGTCGTCCGTGGTCACCAGCACCTCATGGCAAAAGGCCGACAGTTCGTCGTAAAAAAGGAGGAGCTCCCTGGTGCGGGCCCCGATCACCGCCACCACATGGTTCCCGGCCCGGGCGTGTCCCTTGGCGATATGGTGCATGGCCGCGATGCCCGTGCCGCCGCCCACGCAGATCACGGTGCCGGTCTTTTCGATGTGGGTGGGCGCGCCAAGGGGGCCGCACACGTCGAGGATGGCGTCCCCGGCCTCCAGGGTCTCAAGCAGCGCCGTGGTCTTGCCCAGGACCAGATAGACGATGGTCACCGTGCCCTTTTCGGGATCGGCGTCGGCGATGGTCAGGGGGATGCGTTCCCCGTGGTCGTTCACGCGCAGGATGAGAAAGTTGCCGGGCCGGGCCTTGGCCGCGATGTGCGGGGCGTCAAGGACCAGTTCGCTGGTCTTCCCCGGGATGAGCCGCCGTTTGGCGAGGATGGTGGTTGGCATGATTCCTCCGGGCCCGGGTGGTCGTCAAGGCCCCGGCAACAGGGAATATGCCAGCAAAAGCAGTTGCGTCAACCGGAGGCGTCGTTTTTGGCCCCAACACTCGTGAAAAGAGGCGCATGCCCCTTGTCAAAGCCTGTGGACTGTTTTATCGATTGGGAAACACCCAGAAACGCATCCATGGATGGAGATGCGGTCCCCTGCCTTGTGCAGGCGGGGACGACCGTCGGCAGGGCAGCCGAACAAACGCCGCCCGGGGAGATCCCGGTACGGCAGGCGAGTCGCTCCATGGCCGTTTCAGCGGTCGGACAGACCCCTTTTGCGATCTATGCGCGGGAATCCGCCCAGGCGGCCTCCGCGACGCCTTTGCGCGCCCGGGTGGTGACCACCGAGGCCGGGCTGTCGCTCGGCAGATTCGGCATCACCTACACCTCGCGCGACGTTGAATTCCTTGACGACGCCCCTGCTGCTGCCACCCCGTCCGGAATCGGCGGTTTTTCCCGGTCCGAGTCCTTTGCGGCGGCCCTTGAGGCGGCCACCCTTTCCCAGTCCGCCATGTCTGACGCCGGGTTTTCCGACACCGGCGACTGGACCGCCCCCCTGGCCAGTCGGCCCTATGCGGCGGCGGCCTATGCGGCGGCCTCCACGGCGGGTCTGACCCCGCCCCCGTCCCGGACACTGTTGGCCACGGTCTGAAAAAAACCAAGCAAGAATCGCGCCGAAAGCCTACTTGGGGATGCCGTGCTGCGGCATGTGGGACGCGGGCACCAGGTCGTTGGCCATGAGAAACCGGGCGATCTCCCAGGCGATGATGCCGCTGGCCGGTTCGTTGGGGTGCCGGGTGGGGTCTCCGGCCAGGATCAGCCGGGGGTTTTGCAGGGCATCGAAGAGGTACAGGGAGGCAATCCCCCGATTATAGGCCGCCACAGCCAACACGCCGATACGCGTCACCAGGGCGAATTTCGCGCCATGGGCCGCTGATTCGTCGTTCATGGCGAACACGACGGCCTCGCCCATGCGGTTGACCTCGGCCAAAAAGGCCTCGGCCTCGGCTGCGGCCGCGTCCGGAGCGACTGGGGCGTCCGGAGCGACTGGGGCGTCCGGGGAGGACGCCGGGGCGGTTTCCCCGGCGGGTTTATCGGCCGTGGCGGCCTTGGTTGCGGCGTCGTTGCCCACGGTGCGGGCCAGATCATCGGGCAGGGTCTCGGCCTTGACCTGGTCTTTTTGCACGGAAAAGTGGATCACGGCGTCGCGCAAAAGCAGATAGGCCTTGCTCCAGGCGGACGCGAAGCGGTCGGCGTCAATGAGCAGACGGTACAGGAGGGAATTGTTGGCCACGGGGCTGTTGGTCAGGACCAGTTCCCCGTTTTCCAACAGGAACCGGGGCTTGCCCATGCCCCAGACCTTGTCCCGGACGTGCCGGGAATCGGCGTAGTGGGGCACATAGGCCACCACCAGGTCCGGGTGGTAGGCGAACCCCGTGTCGCGCAGAAAAAGCAGTTCCTGGTCCACGCCGTAGCCGCTGACCCCCAGGTTCATGACCTCGACGTTCGTAAAATATCCTTCCAGCAGTTTGGTGAAGTGCTTGTCCAGGGGCACGCCGAAGCCGAAGGCGTGGGAGTCGCCCACGACCAGGATGCGAAAGACGCCCGCAGGCTTTTCCCGGGGAAAGTCGCGGTCCCGGAAACCGGCGGCGTTGATGGCGTATTCGATGGGCTGGCCGGTGCTTTTGGACACGGCCCGGGCCCCGGGCACAAGCGACCAGCCGATGGCGTCGTCGAAGCGCGAGATCTCCTGCGGCACTAAAAGCCCCCAGGTCTTGTCCAGGCACAGCCAGGTCAGCCGCCCCGCGATTTCAAGAAAGACCAGGAGCCCAAGGACATAGAGCCCGATAAAAAAAATGCGCCGCACCGTGGCCATGCGGGTCTTGGGTTTGGGGGCGTCGGGTGCGGCGTGGGCCACGGGGAACGGTCCTTTGCATGAAGTGGCGGCCGGGAAGTCCAACGGCGGCCGCGTCGCCTGGCTGTTGACGCGGCGGCAGTCTGACAGGGACGGCGTTTTTTTTCAACCCGCCAGGATCACGACGGCAGGGCCGATTTTCCGTCGCCGCGCAGGGAATGGATCAGGGCCGTGAGAATGTCCGACTGCTCGGCCAGGGACATGACCGTGCGCACCGAGTCGTTCATGCCCTGGGCCGTTTCCGCCGAGACCCGGTTGATTTCGTCCACGGCCCGGTTGATCTCCTCGCTGGCCGCCGACTGCTCCTCTGAGGCGGTGGCGATGGAGCGCACCTGGTCCGAGGCGGCGTCCACCAGTTCCACGATTTCGCCCAAGGCCCGCCCCGATTGTCCGGCCAGTTCGGTCACCCGCTCCACGGCGCGCACCGTCGCGTCCACCCGGGCCGCATTGTCCCGGGCCCCGGCCTGGACGCTCTCGATGGCCTCGCCCACCTCGCGGGTGGCCACCATGGTTTTCTCCGCCAATTTTCTGACTTCGTCGGCCACCACGGCGAAGCCGCGCCCGGCCTCTCCGGCCCGGGCGGCCTCGATGGCCGCGTTGAGGGCCAAAAGATTGGTCTGGTCGGCGATGTCGCTTATGACCCCGATGATGCGTCCGATGCCCTGGGCCTTTTCCCCCAGGCGGTTCATGTTCTGGCGCAGATCCATGGACTGGGCGCGCACCTCGTCGATGCCGCGCACCAGATTGGTCACCATGCCCTCGCCGGTCTTGGCCTTCTGTCTGGCCGCGTCCGAACTCTCGGCGGCCTGGGAGGCGTTTTTGGCGACCTCGAGCACGGTGGCGTTCATCTCCTCCATGGCTGTGGCGGTCTCGCCCAGGCGCACGGCCTGGAGTTCGGAACCCCGCCCGGCCTGCTCCACCCGGGTCGACAGCTCCCGGGCCGCGTCCGCGACCCCGGAGGCCACCTGGTCGGCCTCCCCGGCCGCCTCAAGCATCCTGCGCCGGGCGGCCACGATGTCGGTCTGATCCATGACCACTTCCAGGGCCCCGGTCACGCCCCCCCCGCGGCTGACGATGGGGGTGGCGAAATAGCGGACGTCCATGCGCCGTTCCCCGGGTCGCATCTCGGTTTCGGCCTGGGCCATGCGGCCTTCGCGCAGGGCCGTGGCCACGGCGCAATCCCTGGTGCGGCAGTCTGCGGGGCGCAGGAGGTCCAAGGCGTTTTGGCCGTGCGTCTCCCGGCCGGAGAACAGGGCGCGGCCGGTGCGGTTCATGAACAGCACGACAAAGGCCCGGTCCATGGTCAGGACCGGGGTGGGGATGTTGTCGATGTGGGTCACGAACACGTCGGCCAGGGTGTTGGCCCCGGTGATGAGGTCCGTAAAACTCCCCTGAAAGCGGTCCGGGTCGCCGCGTCGCAGCAGATCCCCGGACTCGATGGCCCGCACCAGGGCGTCGTATTCTGTGGTCAGGCCCCGAAGCGCTGTGGCGATGTCGGACAGGCTGGCGATGAAGACGCCGATTTCGTCGCCCCGGGGCTTGGGCGCGGGATGGTCCAGGTTGCCCGCAGCCACGGCCCGGGCCAGGGCCACCCCGGCGGAGATGGGGCGGACGATGGACAGGGTGATGAGCGCAGCCAGAATGATCCCCACCAACACGGCCACCGCGCCGAAGACCGTCACCCTGGATTCGATGCGCGCCCCGTCCTGGGCCATTTCCTTTTCGATGCCGTCCACGCCTTCCTGCACCGTCTGGCGAATGGCCCCCAGCAGGGTCTGCACCCGATCGAGCTGAGCCAGGCTCTCGGCGCGAAACACGGTTTCGGCCCCGGCCACATCCCCGGCGGCCCGCAGGTCGGCGATGCGCCTGGCCGTGGCGTGCAGCCGCGAATGGGGGTCCTCGATTTCCCGTAGCGGGGCGGCCAGGGCCGGGATGCGGCGTTCGATGTCCCGGCGGGCCTCGCTGTAATACCACTTGCCGAAGGCGCACTGGGTGGGATCGGTCTGGGCGGCAAGCGCCGAGGCCTTGGGATCATGGACGAACAGGCTGAGGGACTGGACCCATTTGAGATGGTCCACCTCGCGTTGCAAAAAACGGCTGGACAATTCGTGCAGGGCGCTGGCGTCAGCTCCCTTGCCCAGTATGTCGTGGATACCCCGGATGGAGATGAAGGCCGAGGCTGTCAGAATGCAGAGGAAAAATGCCACGCATAACGTGATCTTTGTGCCGACCTTGATGTTGCTCCATTTCATGAGATCTCTCCGAAGCGTTCCAGCGGTGGAAAGATGCGCGGCCGACGCATAACGAGGCAAAGGGCAAACGATGCAGGCGACGCAAGGCGTAGCCTGAAAATGCCCGACTCTTGTTTCATGGTCAACAGCAATGAAGCCAGTGGCCGCAAACTCGGCGACGCCGGGTGGGGAAGAGGAGAGCCTCAAAGTGGGAGGTGACCGTCATGCGGGGAGGATCAGACGCCGAGCAGGCGGCCTGTCGGCCGGGAGGTCCGGGATGCGGCACGGCCCGACAGCGACGGGATAAAGGCGGATGTCCGGGACATGGTCCTCGGTGAGTCGGAAGTCCCGGCCGCAGACCGGCAGGAGGCCGAATTCGGCCAAAAAATCGTCGGCCCAGGCGTCCAGGGCCGCCCGGGCGTCCTCCATGGCCGGATAGGTCATGCCGGGCTGCCAGTCGCCCAGGGGGCTTTTTTCCCACAGGGTGAAACGGTCCATGGAGGCCTCGCTGGTTGAGGAACAGGCAAGGCATGAATATATTCCTGCTTAGGAATATGTCAAGGGCGGATGCAGCGGGAAAAGAAGGGCGGCTATTCGATGTCCCTGGCCGTCCAGATGCAGCGGCCGATGATTTCGAAGTCGTCCCCGGGCCGAAGGGGCAGTCTCGCGCCGTCCTGGTCGGAGACGATGGTGATGTCAGCAGGGGTTCCGACCAGGCGTTTGATGTACATCTGCCCGTTGTGGCGGAGGTAGAAGACCTTGTTCTTGACAAACTGCCTGCGGCTCTCGTCCACGAGCACTACGCTGCCGTCGGGGATGGTGGGGGACATGCTGTCTCCGAAGGCCCGGATGACGGACATGTATTCCGGATTGCCCTTGGCCCGGATCCATTCGGTGCGAAAACTCAGATAGGTGATGGCCCTGGCCCCGGTCTCCGTGGAGCCGCCGCCCATGGAGCCCGTGGCCTCGCGCAGGGGGATCTCGGTGTAAAAGCGCTGCACGCGTTCCCGCGACGTGAGGTCGCGCAGCAGTTCGGCGAGCAGGGGGTGGCTGCGTCGCGGCCTGGGGCCTCCCGGGCTGCCCAGGATGGATGAGGGCTCCTCGCGCACGGCGTCGAGGCGTGAAAAGGCGTCCGGGGCAGGGGAAGGCATGGAATATGCCTCGCCTGCGTCGGGTTCGGGCCGGTTCCGGCCCAGGTCGAGCATGTCCTGGTAGGTAAGGTTGAAATATTCCGCCAGCCGCTCCCGCAGGTGCTCCTTTGGGAACTGCTTCCCGCACAGAATCTTGCTGACGTAGCCCTGGCTCACCCCGGCATGTTCGGCCAGGGCGTTCTGGGGCACGTCGTTGATCTCCACCAGGGCGTTTAAGGCCTTGACGAAAAGCGCTCCGTCCGTGGCGTTTTCGGTGTGGGAATCGGTGAGCATGGTGGTGGTTGTGGCATGGGACGGGAATGAAGTCCAGGCATAATTTGGAATATAGCCATTGACAAGTATTCCATACAGGAATAAATATTCCTCTGCCGGTCGCGATGCTCCGGCCAAGAAGCAGCCGCGTCCGCGGCAGGGGGGAATATGCGCGAGATCGAGTTGCATGCCAAGCTGGCCGAGCGACTGGGAGAGGAGTCGGCGTGGACCGCTGTGGAGGTGATCATCGGGGAGTGGGGGGCTGCCGTCTGGATATCCCCACGGGGGTGGATTCCAGGCGGCGGCGGCGCGACGGGGAGATCCGCCGGATGTTCGCCATGGGGCTCGGCGTGCCGGAACTGGTGCAGCGGTATGGCTTGTCGGCGCGGCATGTGCGGCGGATCGTCACGGACGTGAACTGATCCGTCATTTTTGTTGACAAAAACAGTGACACTTTTTACAAAGAAAAATAAAAAAATCCTTAAAATTTAGAAAATTAAATTTATTAAATATATTAACAAAATGCAAACCAAGGTAGGTCCACATGCCACGCCGTCTCCCCCTTGGGGAGTGCCCCACGATCCGGGCGTCCTTGCCCCTCGTTGCGCCGAGGTCCGAGCCCTTGCCGGGGCGCTTGCCGTCCTTCCCGTCCTGCCGCGAGAGCGGCAGGACTTTGCAGCGGAATGCGCGCGCCGGGGCGGGGATGCGGCGCAGGCGCTTGCCTGGGGCCCCGTCTCCCTGGAGCGGCCCGGAGACGGCGTTGTGCGGTCCGGCCAGGCGGCCGCTGTCCCTGCGGCAGGGGGGGAAGGGGAGGGATGGTCGGGGCGTGGCGGCCGGATCGCGGACATCCGGGAGCGTCTGGCGGCATGGTGGATGCGTCACGGCGGCGGGCGGATCGACCACCCTGTCCTGGAGGCCTTCCGGGATGCGTTCGGGACAGGGCGCGGCCAACGCGATGGTCCGGACCCTGGCGGGGTTGCGCAGGCTGCAGGGGGTGCTGCGGTCGATCGTGCGCAGGCGGTCTGCGCCGACAGGCTGATCGCGGCGTTTGCCGCGTGGTTCGACGGGCCGGACATGGCCGGGGAGGAGGCCGTGGTGCGTGCGGCCCTGGCCCATTACCACGTGTTGTCCCTGCGGCCCTTGTCAGCGGCCTTCGTCCCTGCGGCCCTTTTGGCCGAGACCGTGCTGCTCCAGGCAGCTGGACATCGTCTCCCGGCCTGCCTCATGCCCGAATACTACCTGCGCCACGCGGCCCGCTACGAACGCCTGTGGCCTGTGCATCCCGCCCTGAGGCCGCAGGATCCGCCTGGGGCGGACGACCCCACGCCGTTTGTGGCCTTTTGTCTTGACGGTCTGCTCTGGGCCCTGCGGGAGGTGGGCGGGCGGGTGGCCGAGGGGGTGCGGCGGGTGGTGCTCGAGCGCCACTATCAGGAGCTGCGTCAGTCGCGCCAGGTGACGGCCAGGCAGCACGCCTTGCTCAGCCTGCTGCTCGACGCGCAGGGCCCGCCGGTCGGCATCCGGTCCCTGTGCCGCCTGTCGCCATACAGTCTGCTCTATGGCCGGGCCAGCGAACAGACGGCCAGACGCGATCTCAAACGGTTGTCGGGGATGGGGCTTTTGGCGTCCGAGGCCGGCGGATTTGTCCTGAACCGGGGGGTGTTGTGCGGGTGAGGCCGCCATGGGGCCGGTTCATTGCATGACGCGCTGGATGGCCTCCATGAGCATGGGAACTTCGAAGGGCTTGGTGATGTATTCGTTCATGCCGACCTCAAGGCCCCGGATCCTGTCGCTTTCCATGGCGAACGCCGTCAGGGCCAGGATGGGGATGGCCGGGTTGACGCCCGGCACCTGTCCGGCCCGGATGGCCCGTGTGGCGTCCAGGCCGTTTAAGCGGGGCATCTGGATGTCCATGAGCACCAGATCCACGGGTTCGCGGCTCAGCAGTTGCAAAGCCTCCTTGCCGTCCACGGCGGTGATCACGGAGAAGCCGCATTTTTGCAGGATGCGGACCGTGAAGATGCGGTTGACGGGCTCGTCCTCGGCCAGAAGGATTTTCAGGTTTTGCGGCACGGGTTCCGGGAGGTTGTTTTGCGCTGCAGCCTCGGAAGCGGCGGTCTGATCCGACAGACCGCATTCCACGGTGAAATGGAACGTGCTGCCGTGCCCCTCGCGGGATTCCAGCCAGATATCGCCGCGCATCATGCGGGCCAGTCGTTTGCATACCGACAGTCCTAGTCCCGCCCCGCCGGAATACTGCTTTTCCAGGGAGTTTGAGCCGGTGTTGAAGGGCTCGAACAGTTCGGCCTGGCGATGGGGGGCGATGCCGATTCCAGAATCCTTGACCGTAAAATGCAGCATGGTGCGCCCCGGCCGGGGGGGGGATGTCGGCGCGCCGCGCCCGCCGTTCTGCCCGCGCCATGGGGCCATGGTCACGGATATGAAGCCTTTTTTGGTATACGCAAAGGCGTTGTTGAGCAGATTGACCAGGATTTGCTTGGTGCGGCCGACGTCGCCAATGAGCCGCAGGGGGAGCGTGTCGTCGATGCGGTAGGTGAACTCCAGGGATTTCCACTGGCTTTGGGCCTTGAAGTTGCGCAGCACAGGCTCGAACTCGGCGCGTACGTCGAAGAGCGTCTCCACCAGGGGCAGCCGCCCGGCGTCCAGGGCGGAAAATTCCAGCAGGTCGTTGACCAGGGATTGCAGCGTCGCGGCGCTCACCTGGGCCATATCCAAAAACCCCCGGTGCTCCTCGGGGGAAGAGGCTGTTTGGGCCAACTGCAGCATGCCCATGACGCCGTTTATGGGGGTGCGCAGTTCAAGGCTCAATTCCTCAAGAAACCGTGTCTTGGATCGGACCTGGGTCTCGCAGTCCTTCAGGCGTCTCTCCAGATCGGCATTGTCGGTCTGCAGGCGCAGCAACTCGGCCTGCAGGCGTGTGAGCGTATTGTCGTGGTCTTTCATGGGGTTGCCCGCCGTCTACCATGGCGTTCGTCCGCCCCGAAACCGAGCGGTTTATGATCCATCCTCTTTATACGTCGGGCGGGAAGTGATGGCAAGGAAGTCGTGTTGCGCCATGGCATGTCGTCAGGGCCTGGCCGGCTCGGGCGGCAGAGACGCGAACTGACGGCAGGCCGACGGCGGCGGTTCAGCGCCAGGCGTTTCGATACGCCAGGTACGTCGGCCGGGCGGGCCATTGCACCGGGGAGTCGCCTCCGTGGCCGTCCACCAGTGGGGGCGCGCCGTCGCCCGGCACGCAACGCCTGGCCCCACGATTTGCCGTTTCCCTGGATATCCTGCGACGATGCAGCCGACGATTCCCTCGGAGATCGGAAATCCATCCCCACAGACGGCGAACCCTTGCCAACAGACACCATCCCCAGGGACGCGGAATTCAATCCTTCAGGGATGAGGCCGCGTGCATATGGTGTGCACATTCTTTGTGCTCCTTCATCCT
>JAVHLG010000051.1 GCA_031082225.1 Desulfovibrionaceae bacterium
TTTCGAAAGGGGGTCCAGGGGGGAAACCTTTTTCAAAAGGTTTCCCCCCTGGCCGCCGGAGGCGTCCTCTCCTGCTCAATCCGCCGGGGCCAGCCGGGCCAGCAGGTTGCCCAGGGCCGCCGCAGCGGACTTGGCCTTGATTTCCTCCCGCGAACCCGTGAACTGGAAGCATTGGGCGTCCGTGGCGTCGGGCATGGCGAAGGCCATCCACACCGTGCCCACGGGTTTGTCCGGCGTGCCGCCGCCTGGGCCGGCGATGCCCGAGACGGCCACGGCGCAGGCTGCGCCGGTGGCCTTGCGAGCGCCCTCGGCCATGGCCAGAACCGTTTCCTTGCTCACGGCCCCGGCCGAGGCCAGGGTGGCGGCGGGAACACCGAGGAGTCCGGTCTTCACGCTGTTGGCATAGGCCACCACCCCGCCCAGGTACCAGTCCGAGGAACCCGGCTGGTTGGTCAGGATATGGCCGACAAGGCCGCCGGTGCAGGATTCGGCCGTGGCCAGGGTGAGGCCGCCTTCAGCCAGAAGCGCGGCCAGGCGGGGAACGATGGCCTGGGCGGAGGCCAGGGTTTTTTGGAAGATATCGGTCATCTGGGAGGTCTCCTTCAACGCCGGACTACCCCAATGCGGGGCGGCTGTCATGGTCCAAGGTCGCCAGCGACGGCCAAGCCGCCGCACGGTAGGGCACGACAGGTGTTCGTTTCAGGTGCGGGCTTTGCCGCGGTCGGCCTGTGATGTTCGAGGCAGCCGTTTGTGTCGACGCCCCAATCCGCTCGCCAGGCGGCTTCTTGACGCCGCGAGGCCCCCCCGCGTAAGACCCGGGCAGCGCCAGCGGCCGGTTTCGGGTCGCGGACATCACGCCAAGGAGCCGTTTCATGCTCGATCTCAAATATGTGCGCGTCCATTTCGAGGCCGTACGCCAGGCCCTGTCCCGGCGCGGTCCCATCCCCGGCCTGGAGGCCTTTCTGGAAAAGGACGCCGTGCGCCGCGACCTGCTTTCCCGCGTGGAGGCCCTAAAGGCCGAGCGCAACCGGGTGTCGGCCGAGGTGGCCAGGGCCAAGCGCGAGGGCCGCGACGCCGCAGGCATCCTGTCCGGCCTCTCCCGGGCCGCAGACGAGACCAAGGCCCTGGACGCCGAACTGGCCGCCGTGGACGCGCAGGTGCGCGACATCCTGCTGACCGTGCCCAACATCCCGCACCCCTCCACGCCTGACGGCAAGGACGAGAGCGACAATCCCGTGGTGCGGGCCTGGGGCCAGCCCCGGACCTTCGATTTTCCCGTGCGCGACCACCTGGACGTGGGCGCGGGGTTGGCGGGCCTGGACTTCGAGCGGGCCGTGCGCATGTCCGGGGCCCGGTTCTGCGTGCTGCGCGGCGATCTGGCCCGGCTGGAACGGGCCCTGGTGGCGCTGATGATCGATATGCATGTCCAGGAGCACGGCTACCTGGAGATCGCCCCGCCGTATCTGGTGAACGGGGCCAGCCTTGTGGGCACCGGGCAGTTGCCCAAGTTCGCCGAGGACTTGTTCAAGATCGAGGGCCAGGACCGCTACCTCATCCCCACGGCCGAGGTGCCCCTGACCAACCTGCACCGCGAGGAGACCCTGGCCGCCGAGGATCTGCCCCTGGCCTATACGGCCTACACCCCCTGCTTCCGGTCCGAGGCCGGTTCCTACGGCAAGGACACCCGGGGGCTGATCCGCCTGCACCAGTTCGACAAGGTGGAACTGGTGCGCATCTGCCGTCCCGAGGACTCGTACGAGGAGCTTGAGCGGCTCACGGGCCATGCCGAGGCCGTGCTGCAAAGGCTGGAGCTGCCCTACCGGGTGGTCAGCCTGTGCGCCGGGGATCTGGGCTTCGGCTCGGCCAAGACCTACGACCTGGAGGTCTGGCTGCCCGCCCAGGGGAAATACCGCGAGATTTCCTCCTGCTCCAACCTGGAGGACTTCCAGGCCCGCCGGGCGGACATCCGGTTAAAGGACAAGGGGGCCAAGAAGTCCGTCCTGGCCCATACCTTGAATGGCTCGGGGCTGGCCGTGGGCCGGGCCATGGCCGCCATCCTGGAGAATTGCCAGAACGCCGACGGCTCCGTGACCCTGCCGACGGCCCTTGTCCCTTATATGGGCGGCCGTGAACGCCTGTCGCCCGTAGCCTGAGGCGGCCCCGGCCACCTGCCCGCGCGGTCCTGGCCCGGTGTGGGAAAACGGCCGCCGCACCAATTTGGAACCGGGCGGATCTGGTCGGAACAGATCGGGACTGGCCGGAACTGGCCGGAACACCCCCGAAGAGGACGTGCCCCGAGGCGACCATGGGCGATGAACACATCCGCAAGGCCCTGAGGGCGACCAGCCGGACGGAAGGGGAGGGACGACCCGCCGCGTCCGGCCGGGCGCAAGGCTGTAAGCCGTCCGTTGCGAGCGTCGATCTCGCTGGGCCGTCTTGTCCGTCCGACCGGGCGCAAGACTGGGGCATCCGCGTGTCGAGAGGGATGATGTCGGGGCCGCCTTGTTCATCCGGCCGGGCGCAAGGCCAGGGGCTTCCCGCCGCGTCCGGGCCGTGGCCCGGGGGCTCTCTGGCCGTACATACCCTCACGGCCTCGGCCACGGCCGCTGAAACGGCCAGGCGGCTGGGGGCGGATTATTTCGCGCCCGGGCGCTTTGCGGCCGAGGTGGGGGCACAGGGCTTTTCGGGCTTTGCGGACCATGTGGCCCGGGTGTGGGGCCGCTACCGGGGGCATGTGTTTTTTGCGGCCTGCGGCGCGGTGGTGCGCGTGATCGCCCCGCTTGTGCGCGACAAGGCCACCGATCCGGCCGTGGTCGCGGCCGATCCGGCCGGGCGGTTCGTGGTCAGCCTGCTTTCCGGGCATCTGGGCGGGGCCAACGATCTGGCCCGGCTGACGGCCTCGGTGACCGGCGGGCAGGCGGTGGTCACCACGGCCACGGACGTCGTGGGCGCGCCTGCGGCCGAGGTCCTGGCGGCGGGCCTGGGCCTTGTCCTGGAAAACCGGGCGGCCCTGGTGGCGGTGAACGCCGTTCTGGCTGCGGGCGGGACCGTGGCCGTGTTTGATCCGGGATGCCGCTTCGAGGTGGCCGACCCGGGCCAGGCGCGGTTTTTCGAGTGGGTGTCGGACCCGTCCATGCTCGACCCGGCCCGGCCGCATATTGTGGTGGACGTGCGGGTGACGGCCCCTCTGCCCACCCGGCTGACGCTTCGGCCCCGGGTGCTGGCCGTGGGCCTGGGCTGCCGCCGGGGGACATCCGGGGAGGTGATCCTGGCGGCGCTTGGCCGGGTGCTGGAGGCCCGGGGACTGGCCGCGTCCTGCGTGGGGATTGTGGCCACGGCCGGGATCAAGCGTGATGAGGCGGGCATTGCCCAGGCGGCGAAGGCCCTCGGGGCGGAGACGGCGTTTTATCCGGAGGGGGCGTTGGACGCGGTGGCCGTGCCCACCCCCTCCCAGACCGTGAAACGGCGGGTGGGGACGAAAAGCGTATGCGAAGCGGCGGCGATGCTGGCGGCGGGGACGGACCGGCTCCTGGTGAAAAAGACCGTGATCGGGCCGGTGACCGTGGCCGTGGCCGCCCCGGCCGGTTGACGGTGGTGGGGCTTGGCCCGGGGGATGCCCTGCTTCTGGCCCCCATGGCCCGGCAGGCCATCGAGTCGGCCCGGGTGGTGGTGGGCTACGCCACATACCTTGGGCTTGTGCCGCCGGAACTTCTGGCCGGCAAGGACGTGGTCCAAACGGGCATGACCGGCGAGGTGGCCCGGTGCGAGGCGGCCGTGGCCCGGGCCCTGGCCGGGGACGACACGGTGGTGGTGTCCGGCGGGGACGCCGGGGTGTACGGCATGGCCGGGCTGGTGCTGGAGATTTTGGAGGCCCGGGGTCTTTTGGATGTGCTGGAGTTTTCCGTAGCGCCGGGCATCCCGGCCCTGGCCGGGGCGGCGGCGCTTCTGGGCGCGCCCCTGACCCACGATTTCGCCAGCATAAGCTTAAGCGACCTGCTGACGCCCTGGGAGGTCATCGAAAAGCGTCTTGACCTGGCGGCCCAGGCGGATTTCGTTATGGTGTTGTACAATCCCCGCTCCAGGCGGCGGGCCGGGCATCTGGCCCGGGCCATGGAGATCATCGGGGCCTGGCGCGGCCCGGACACGCCCGTAGGCGTGGTGCGCAATGCCTACCGGCCGGGACAGGAGGCCTTCGTGACCACCCTGTCCGGATTCGACCCCGGGGTCGTGGACATGCTGACCATCGTCATCGTGGGCAGCGCCGCCAGCCGCAGGGTGGGGGACAGGATGCTCACCCCGCGCGGCTATGATGGAAAATACGGCCTTTCGGGTTGATTTGCCTTCGTTTTTTTTCACGGTCCTTGACAGGGCGCTATACGTCGCCGTATTGGCTGGTGTGAATAGATTCCCAAACGCTTGAGGAGGTGAGAGGGATGAAGAAATGGCTTGTTGGTTTCGTTGCCGCGCTGCTGGTCAGCGCCTTTTGTCTTCCGGCCCTGTATGCCGTTGACGCCCCTGCGGACATGGTGATCAAGGCCCCGGAAGGCATGACCGCCACCCAGGCGCCGGTGAACTTCTCCCACAAGGGACATGCGGCTACCGACTGTAAGGTCTGCCACCACAAGTGGGACGGCAAGGCCGCCGTCGTGGGTTGCGCGTCCGCCGGGTGCCATGACAGCACGGACCCCAAGGACAAGACCAGTGACAAGTCGTTCTACCGGGCTTATCACGACATGAAGAGCGAAAAGAGCTGCCTGGGCTGCCACAAGGCGCAGCAGAAGGGCCCCACCAAGTGCACGGAATGCCATCCGAAGAAGTCGTAATCCGTCCGTTGTCATGGAGAGGCCGCTGCGCGGCCTCTCCATGACCTCCTAATCGCCCCGGCGCGAGGTGATCGATGCCCGAGACCAACCCTTCCGACGACATCATTGAACTGACGGACATCGTTGAGGAGGACGGATCGCCCGGTGCGGATCCCGGGTCTGGAGACGCCGGAGCGGACATGAGCTTCGAGCGCGAGCTTGAGGATCTTTTTTCCGATGCGGGGCCGACGCCTGTCGCGGCCAAATCGCCGCCCCCTCCCCCCCCCGTCGATGACGACCCCCTGGAACTCGAGGAGATGGACATGTCCGGGATCGGGCTCGACGAGGCCCCGATGCCGGAGCCCGCTCCTGACCGGCCAGGGGTCGCAGACGATGACGACACGGACGTCATCGATCTTTCCGATTTTGCGGAGCAGGGCCCTGAGGACGACGAACTGCCCGGAGTCGCTTTGGAAGCGCCGTCCGCCGCCCCCCCCGCTCCTGCCGCCCCTGACGACCCTGACGCAGTGGATGTCGGGGATCTGGGCGACCTCGAGCCCCTGGTAGCGGACTCGGATTTCGACGTTCCCGCCGCGTCCGAGGCCAAGGACGACGACGCCCTGCCCGACCTGACCGGGCTTGGCCTGGAACAGGACGACGCGTTCGCGGATTTTGCCGGGGAGACGATCCCGGATGTTTCCGTGGCCCCCTCCGCCGTTGCTGCGGCAGCCGCCACGGGTCTGGCCGCCGTAGCCGCAACCCGGTCAGCCGCCGTCGCCGCGCCGCCGTCCCCTGTTCCCCCGGGCGAGGGCATCGATCTGGAGGCCCTGGACGCCATCATCGCCAAGGCTGGCGGCCCGCCGCCGACGCCAACCGATGAAGAGGCCAGGGCTGCGGCCGATCTCCTGGAGGCGGCCACGGCGCGCATCGCCGTCCTTGAAGATCGGATCACCGGCCTGGAGGCCGAGATGTCCGGGATGACCGGGCAGGTCGGAGGCCATGAGGCCGCCTTGGAGGGCCTCGCCGCTGCACCGCCGCCCCCCGACGCCAATGCCCTGCGCTCGGAATTTTCCGCCCTGCTCACGGAGCGTCTGGAGGCCTTCGGCCAGGAGTTGGCCGCAAACGCCGCTCCGCCCCTGGACGTGACCCCGGCTGTGGCGGCCGTGTCCTCGGAACTCAAGGCCTTTGTGGAAGACCGTCTGGAGGCCTTCGGCCGGGATCTGGCCGACAAGACGCCGCCCCCTGTCGATGTGGCCCCGGCCCTGTCCGCCCTGTCCGCCGAGCTCAAAGCCTTCATGGAGGAGCGCCTGGAGCGTTTTGGCGAGGATGTGTCCTCCCGGCTGGAGAACATCCCCGATGCGGCGGCCCTGGCCGCCGAAACCGAGGCCCTGCGTCGCGGGGTGTTGGACGAGGCTGCGCGCCAGGCCGCCGTCGGCCAGGACCAGGCCGCAGAGGCGGTTGCCGGGTTGCGCCACGAGATGGCGGCCCTGCACGGCGAAATTTCGGCCCTCAAGGCCGCCCTTCCGGCCCCGGCCGCCGAGGCCCCGCCGACCATGGACGATCTGTCCGGGCTGCGCCAGGAGATGGCGGCTCTGGCCAAGGCTGTGGAGACCCTGCGCGGCGAGGTGGCCTGCCGGGTGACCAAGGTGGACCAGGACGCCCTGGTGACGCGCATCCGCATGGATCTGGCCGCGGAGATGCAGGCCGCGATACAAAAGGCCGTCCCGGCCGAGGCGGCCCGGATCATCCGCGAGGAGATCGCGGCCCTGGCCCGCGAGATGGACGACTGATTTTAAGGCCCTGCAAACCGACGCAAACGCCCCCGAAGCCGCCTGGTTCCGGGGGCGTTTTTTGTATGCCAGCCGGGTCATTCGGCAAAGATCACCACGTGGATGTTGGGATGGGCCGACAGGCGCGTCAGGTCCATCTCATGGCTGATGGAGCCCGGGATGAACACCGTGCCGGTGAATCCCTCCTCCAGGCGTTGCCACAGATCCTCCCGGGTGGTGTGCTGGACCTTGCCCGGGCAGATCATCAAAAGCGGGTTGGTGCTTTCCTCCCCGTTGCGTTTGAGCACCATGCACGGCCGGGTGTCCTTGCCCGCCCCGCGCAAGAGACTCACGATGGTTTCCAGGAGGGCGGCCTCGCTGACGGGCTTGACCATGGACGCGTCGCCTCCGGCCTGCTCCCGCTCCCGGGCGGGCAGGGCGGAGATGACCACCACCGGGATGTCCCTGGTTTCGGGATCGGCGCGCAGATGCCGGATGGTGGCCGCGCCGTCCATGCCGGGCATCATGAGATCCATGGTGATGAGGTCCGGCCTGTGGGCCTTGGCCATGGCGATGGCCTGTGGTCCGTCGGAAGCGGACAGCACATGGAAACCCTCGTCGGCCAGGAGTTGTTCGAGAAACAGGCGCACCGGCGGCTCGTCGTCCACCACCAGGATGGTGCCCTGGCCTTTTCCGGCGGGCAGGGGCTGGAGGCGGTCCCGGAAGGTCGGTTCCGGCAAGGGGTGGGAGGCATCCTGTCGGGAAGCGCCGCGAATGGGCAGGGTGAACCAGAACACGCTGCCCTGGCCCGGGACGCTCTCCACCCAGATGCGGCCGCCGTGGCGGTCCACGATCTGACGGCAGATGGGCAGGCCAAGCCCCGTGCCCTTGGGCTTTTCGGTCAGGGTATCCCCAGCCTGCTTGAATTTCTCGAAGATGATCTCCTGGTCCTTCGCCGAGATGCCCGGTCCTGTATCGGAAACCCCCACCCGGATCATCTCGCCATCAATGAAGGCCCTGAGGGTGATGCCGCCTGCGGCCGTGAACTTCACGGCGTTGGAGATGAGGTTGAGCATGACCTGGATGAGGCGGTCCCGGTCTCCCAAAAAGTTCGGCAGGCCGAAACCCACGTCCACCGTCAAAGACAGGCCCTTTTGTTCGATGAGGGCGCTGGTGGAGGTGACGCTGCGCTCAATGACCTCGGCGATGGTCACCGGTTGCAGATCCCATTCGATCTTGCCCGATTCCATTTTGGCGATGTCCAGCACGTCGTTGACCAGTTCCGTCAGGCGCTCGCCCTCGGACACGATGATGCCCAGGTTGTCGCCGATCTGGCCCGCCGCGCGCCGGGCTTTTTTGTCCGAGGCGTCCAGGCGGGGAAGGATGTCCTCGACGAATTTCTTGCGGATGATCTTGGCGAATCCCAAAACCGATGTCAGAGGGGTGCGCAGTTCGTGGGACACGGTGGAGATGAACTCCGTCTTCATCCGGTCCACTTCCTTCTCCGAGGTGATGTCGCGCACCAGGATGACCGTGCCGAGCAGCGTGGCGTCGTCGTCCGGGGCCGGGCCGTCCTGGTGTTCGTGCCGGGAATGGATGGCCGAGGCTGCGGCCTTGCCCACCCGTCCCCCGCCCAGGCGGACCTCGGCGGTGAGGATGGCGGTCTGGGCGGACCTGGCCGCCTCGGGAAGCTCGGCCATGGCCCCGGAGAAGAGTTGCCGGGCGTCTTTTCCTGTCAGGTCCGCGCCCTCCAGGCCGAACATGTGCACCAGGGGCGGGTTGAAGTTGGTGATGCGCCCATGGGTGTCCGTGACCAGCAGGCCGTCGGCCATGTTGTCCATGATGGCCCGCATGTGGGCCAGGGTTCCCTGGAGTTCCCGGGTGGAGGCGGCGACGGCCCGTTCCAGGCCGGAAACCAGTTCCGAGAGTTCGTCGGCCATGGAGTTCATGGTGGCGGCCAGAAGGCCCACCTCGTCATCCGAGGCGACGGCGATGCGGGCGGAGAAGTCATGGGCGCGGAGTCTTTTGGCGTATTCGGAAAGGTCCGTCAGGGGGCGGGAGATGCCCTTGATGAGCATGAAAAAAACAACCACGGCGACGATCAGCATGAACAGCATGAGCAGTTCCTGCTGGATCACGGCGGCGCGGATCTTGGCCCGGATGATGTTTTTGTCCATGCCCACGCTGACCGTGCCGGCCACCCCGGCCAGGATGGGCGCGGAGACCTGGATGTAGTCGCCCATGCCGGGCAGGGTGACGTCCGTGACCGTGAATTCCGAGGGATCGACAGAGCCCAGGTGGGCGTTGTCCGGGATGCCCGGGACAAAGGTGTGGGAGATGATGCGGCCTTCGTTGTCGCGCACGTAGACGTAGCCCACGCCCTCGATGTCCAAAAACTTGTCGATCATGGCCTGGACCGTGGAGGCGTCGCGGTTGAGCAGGATCTCCACGCTGGCCTCGGCGATGCTTCCGGCGATGGCCCGGCCCTTGGTCTCGTATTCGTCGGTTAAGTCCGTATAGAGGATAAAGGCCGACAAAAGGGCCGTGGCGTTGGCCACCACCCCGAAGATGATGACAATGGCCACCAGGGCCCGGCGGAACAGTCTGGACATCTTCATTTGGCGAACACCGAAAAATTCCGGATGGGGACGAACTGGTCGTTGACCACCTGGGTCAGAAACACCCGGTCCAGGCCGTCGTGCTTGCCCGGGCCGAACCGCACCGGTTCCCCGATGCCGATGTCCAGGTCGTGCAGGCTTTCGGCGGCGGCGACAAGCTCCCTGCGGTCCAGCGGGTTTTTCATGCGCCGTAAAATCTCCACCATGACCTTGGCGTTCAAAAACCCCTCAAAACCCACCTGGCTGAAGCGGAACGGGTGGTATTCCCCCTGTACGAGATCCAGGGGCAGGCGGTCGCCGTAGGTCTCCATCAGCCGACGGTACTGGCGTACCCCGGGCAGGGAGAAATCCTCGTAGCTGGGCACCACCTGGGAGTTGATGATGTTTTTGGTCAGATCCCGGCCCGTGCGCGCCCCTTCGCTCAAAAGCACCCGGAGCAGCAGATCGCTGCCCACGAAGGAGACGTTGGCGATGGGCACGTCAAGTCCGGCGGCCCGGGCGTCGCGGATGAACGCGGCGCAGGCCGGATAGGCCCCTATGGAGATCACCGCGTCCGGGGCGGTCTTGCGCAGGGTCTCCACCTGGGGCCGCATGTCGGTGTCAAAGGGCGTGCCCCGGCGGTATGTGGCCTCGGACACGATGGCCAGGCCATGGGCGGCCAGGGCCAGACGCGCCCCGTCCCAGCCGCTGCGGCCATAGGCGTCGGCCTGGTAGAACACGGCCACCTTGGTCCGGCCCACGGCCGCCAGGGCGTCCACCAGGGTCTTGACCTCGGCCCGGTAGGAGGCCCGCAGGTTGAAGACGAACTGGTCATAGGGCGGCTCCCGCTGGGGTTGGGCCCCGGTGAAGGGAAAAAACAGGCAGATGTCCTTGTGCCGGAAGCTCTTGAGCAGGGGCAGCACCCGGGTCACGGTGGGGGTGCCCAGATAGGAAAAAAGGGCCACCACGTCGTCTTCCACCAGGGAGATGGTGTTGGCGATGGCCGGCACGGGATCGTAGTCGTCGTTTCGGGCCAGAAGGACGATCTTTTTGCCGTCCACGCCTCCCGTGGCGTTGACGTGTTCGAAATAGGCCATGGCCCCCCGGTAGAGCTCCACGGCCAGTCCCCGGGTGGGGCCATGGAACCCGGCGGACATGCCCAGGCGGATGTCCTGGGCATGGGCCTTCGGGCACGGAAAGAGGATGAAACAGATGACGAAAAGGGCAGCCAGGCGGGCCGCCGGTGCGGACCGGGGGGAGTACCGGGAAGATCCGGGCGGGAGAGCGGACCGGGAGGCCAGTGCCCCGTCATGCGGAGTGGTCATGGTCGTCTTGTATGGCCTTTGGCCTGAAGCGTCAAATAGGTGTTGCCCATTGCTGTCCGGGTCGCAACACGGCAGCGGTCCGTTACGATTGATGACAGGCGTGTGACATGGGGCTGGAGACAGTCGGGGAGCGCCGAAAGGCCCCTCCTGCTGGAGCGTGTTGCCCTTTGTCTGAAGAAATGTCACACATCCGTAACACAAGCACCATTCCCCCGTCACCCGGCAATGTTCGTAGTTTTCCGTCAAAATCAAGGACGGGAACCATGTCCGACGACACCATTCTTGTTGTGGAAGATGACGAGGACATCCTCGAACTCCTGGCATACAATCTTCAGGGTGCGGGGTTTTCCGTGGTCACCAGCCGCGACGGGTTCGACGCCCTGCAAAAGGCCCGGCGCACCCCTCCCGACCTGATCCTGCTCGATCTCATGCTGCCGGGCCTGGACGGCTTCGAGGTCTGCAAGGAGCTCAAACGCGAGGCCAAGACCGCCCAGGTGCCGGTGATCATGCTCACGGCCCGGGGGGACGAGGTGGACCGCATCGTGGGTCTGGAGCTTGGGGCCGACGACTACGTGGTCAAGCCCTTCAGCCCCCGGGAGCTCATGCTGCGGGTGCGCGCCGTGCTCAAACGCTCCGGGCCCGAGGCGCGGGAAAAGCCGGTTTTGCGCCAGGGCGGGTTGTGCGTGGATCTGGCCGCCCACCGGGCCGAGATCGACGGCGCGGAGATTATGCTCACGGCCACGGAATTTAAACTCCTGGCCGAGCTGTTCCGGGGCCAGGGCCGGGTGCAGACCCGGGACCAGCTGCTCAACACCGTCTGGGGCTATGAATTCGAGGGCTACGCCCGCACCGTGGATACCCATATCCGGCGGTTGCGGCAAAAGCTCGGCCCCTACGCCCGGATGGTCGAGACCGTTCGCGGCGTGGGCTACCGTTTCAAGGATTAGGGGCCAAGGAGACGGCATGTCCCTGGGACTGCGGCTTTTTCTTTCCTTTGCGGCCGTGGCCGCCCTGGCCCTGGCCCTGCCGCTGGTCTTTTTCCCGGACCAGCCCATGGCCCAGGCCCCCCTGGCCCTGTTTCTGGCCCTGGCGGCAGCGGCGGCGGCCGGTTTTTTTCTCAGCCGCCGCACGGCCCGCTCCATCCGGGAGACCATCCAGGTGGCCGAGGCCATCGGCCGGGGCGACTACGCCAAGCGGCTGCTGGCGTCCCGGGGGGGCGAGTTCGAGACCCTGGCCGCCGCCATCAACGAGATGGCCCGGGGCATCGAGACGCATATCCGGACCATTACCGCCCAGAAAAGCCAGCTCGAGGCCATCCTAAACGGCATGAAGGAAGGGGTGATGGTCCTGGACGCCGAGGGAAAGATCCGGGCGGTCAACAAGGCCTTCGGCCAGATCTTTCCGGGCAACGGGGAGCGCCTGGGCCGACCGCCCATCGAGGTGGTGCCCTGCGCCCGCTTCCAGGCGGCCTGCGACGCCGTGTTGGCGGCTCCGGACAGGGACGCGCCGCCGCTGATGACGCTTGAGATCGAGCTTGGCAAGGATCGCTTCTACGACGTGAGCGTGGTGGGGCTGCGCGAGGCCCGGGGGGAGCTTGGGGCCGTGGCCGTGTTCCACGATTTGAGCGATTTCAAGCGCCTGGACCGGGCCCGCAAGGACTTCGCGGCCAACGTCACCCACGAGTTGCGCACGCCCCTGACCTCGGTGAAGGGCTATGCCGAGACGCTTTTGCAGGACACGGCGGGCCTGCCCCCCGAGCGGGCGCGTTTTCTGGAAATCATCTTGAAAAACGCCAACCACATGTCCAAGATGATCGAGGACATGCTGTGCCTGGCGCGCATCGAGGACAGCCCCCTGCCCGCTGCGCCGCCCCGGGCCGACGCCACCCAGGCCTTTTCCCTGGCCCGCAGGGAATGCGAGTCCATGGCGGCGGATAAACGCATCGCCATACAACGCCAGCTCCCCGAGGCCGGGGTTTTGGTCCTGGCCGATTTCGGGCAACTGGCCCAGGTCTTTCGCAATCTTTTGGAAAATTCGGTCAAATACAGCCCCGAAGGCTCCTTCGTCACGGTCTCGCATCAGGCGGGTAACGGGACCGTGACCTTCTGTGTGCAGGATAACGGCCCGGGCGTGCCTCACGAGGACCGGCTGCGGGTGTTCGAGCGTTTCTACCGGGTGGAAAAACACCGGGCCAAGACCACGGGCAGCACGGGCCTGGGTCTGGCCATCGCCAAACACATCGTGGAACGCCACGGCGGGCGCATCTGGGTGGAGCGGGCCCGTGGCGAGATGACCGGGGCGGCCTTTTTCTTCACCCTGGCCGCGCCTTCCGGCGAAGACCAGGGCGAAGACCAGGATGACGCGCCCCCCCAGGGTTGATGTTTTCGCCCCGGTTCGTCCCGGGGACGTCCGCAAACGACAAGGAATATGGTCATGGCGCACAAAATCAAGATGGCGGCCCGCACCCTCGACTTCTACTACGGGAGCTTCAAGGCCCTGCACGACATCACCCTGGAGATACGGGAGAATCAGGTCACGGCCCTGATCGGCCCCTCGGGTTGCGGCAAGAGCACGTTTTTGCGGTGTTTGAACCGCATGAACGACCTCATTCCGGGCACCCGGGTGGACGGGGAGCTGACCCTGGACGGGTTGAACATCCATGCCCCCGAGGTGGATGTGGTGGATCTGCGGCGACGGGTGGGCATGGTCTTTCAAAAGCCCAACCCGTTTCCCAAGACCGTGTTCGAAAACGTGGCCTATGGACTGCGGGTCAACGGCGTGCGCGACAACGCCTACATCGCCCAGCAGGTGGAAAAGAGCCTGCGCGACGCAGCCCTTTTCGACGAGGTCAAGGATCGGATGTACGATTCGGCCCTGGGCCTGTCCGGCGGGCAGCAGCAACGGCTGTGCATCGCCCGGGCCCTGGCCGTGGCCCCGGACGTGGTGCTCATGGACGAACCGGCCTCGGCGCTGGATCCCATCGCCACCCAGAAGATCGAGGAGCTCATCCACGAGCTCAAAAAGCGGTTCACCATCATCATCGTCACCCACAGCATGCAGCAGGCGGCCCGGGTGTCGGACATGACCGCGTTTTTCTACATGGGCAAGCTGGTGGAGACCGACAACACCGAGACCATCTTCACCCGGCCGTCGAACAAGCAGACCGAAGACTACATCACCGGCCGTTTCGGTTGACGCCCCGGCTCCGGCAGACACCGGGGCCGGTCCCGCACCCTTTGTCACGGTCAGACGGACGCCCCGCCCGGCGCGGCGGGAACGGCCAGGAGGAACAGTCATGGACGGCAGAAGCCATTTTCACGCCGAACTGGAGCTGCTTACGGACAAGCTCCTGCGTATGGCCGGGCTTGCCCGCAAGGCCCTGGAAGACTCCCTGCGGGCCTTTTCCGGTTGCGATGCGGCCCTGGCCCGGGAGGTCATCGACCGGGACGCGGAAATCAACCGCATGGAGTGCGAGTTGGACGAGACCAGCCTGCGCCTCCTGGCCCTTGAGCAGCCCGTGGCCCTGGACCTGCGACGGGTGGTGGGGGGCATGCGCATGACCATCGATCTGGAGCGGGTGGGGGACGAGGCCCTGCACATCGCCGAGCGGGCCATCTTCCTGGCCCAGCTTCCCCCTGCGCCCATGTCCGCCCGCCTGGACGAGCTGGCCTTCAGGGTCTCGGAGATGCTGGACAAGGCCATAAGCGCCTTTCACGCCGGGGACATGGACCTGGCCAACGAGGTGTGCCGCATGGAGGCCGGGATCTCCGACCTGAACGTGCTGGTGCTCAAGGACGCCCTGCGCATGGTGGAGCAGTCGTCCTGCACCAGCCAGGCCCTGGAGCGCTCCATGCATGAGGTCATTGCGGGCCGCAGCCTGGAGCGCATCGGCGACAAGGCCGGAAACATCGCCGAGACCACGATTTTCATGGTCAAGGGCGTGAGCATCAAGCACCGGTGCCGCCCCTTCTGACCGATTATCCGGACAAGCAGCTCGAATGCCCCTGCGATCCGCGTGAGCATCAAGCACCGGGCCGCCCCTTCTGACCCCCCTGGTCCCTGCATTCCCTGGCCGGGCGCAGCCGGAAACGGTTCGCCCGGCTTTTTCTTGACCTGTGCTGTTCGGCAAGCTATCGATAAGTGACGAATGGCGGCGGGGTGTTCGCCCCTGTCCAGGCCGCTGCGATCCGGACGGAGGAACGTCGCCCATGCCCGCCGAACTGACCCACAAGGATCTGGCCCGCCGCCTCGGGGTCTCCGTGACCACCATCAAAAGTTACCGGGCCAAGTTTCCCGGGGCCATCCCCCCCGTGGGGCGGGGAAAGCCCCTGCGCTTCGCCCCCGGGGCCCTGGCCGCCTGCCGGGCCATTCAGCAGGGGTTCCAGCGCGGCTTGTCGATTGAAGACATAAAACGTGTTTTAAAAAAAGGGTTTCCTGGAATTGATGTAAGCGACAACTTGTCGATAAGAGACGATATGAGGCCCCCTGCGGGCCAGGGCCACCCGCGCCGGGATGTCCCGGGGACGCACGCCGACCCGGACGAGGCGGGGCAGGACGCGGGACGGAAGGCGGCCGAGATCCTGCGCCAGTCCCAGGCCGGGGCGCAGCAGGATACGGCCCGTCGCCTGGAGCGCCTGGAGTCCATGCTGGCCGAACTCGTGGCCCTGGGCAGCCGCACCCATTCCCTGCACGTGGAGCTTCTGGCCAAGCTCGACGCGTTGGCCGGACTGCCCGGGCCCGGCCCCGGGGGCTTGAGAACGGCGGACATCCCGTCCCGGGTTCCAGGGGGCGTTCCGCCGTCGGCCTTTCTGGCCCTGCCGGTGGTGCTCCAGTCCGGGCGCGGCGAGTTTCTGGGCATCACGGGCAAGGCTGGCGCGCCCTTCAGCCTGGGGGAGTTCGAGGCCCATTTGCTGCGTCGGGCCGGGCGCATGGACGCCTCGGGAGGCATGCACGCCGTCTGGTCGCCCCAGGGCGAGGACTGGGTGCTGGCCCTGCGCGGCGGGGAACGCCGGGCCGGTGCGGCCGGGCCTTCCCAGGCCCCGGCGATGGATGCCGGGCACGAGCATTATTTTCGTCGCGCCACCACGCCGCGCAACAATCTTGTGGCCGTCTTTCACCGTCTGCGCATCAACGGCAAGGACGTGTCCGAGGCCTTTTTGCGGGCCTTTTTCAAACAGATCAAGGACTCGTTGGAATAGCCGGGAAGGTGCGCCGGATCTGTCCTCCCTTTTTTCTTTGAGGAATCCGCTCAAGCCGGTATAGAAAAAGCGGCTTTGGACATGTCGTGTGCGGCTGTGGGGGAGTGAGCCCTGACAACAACGCTGTCGGCAACCCAGGCGAGACGCCCCATGAAGATGCCGAGATTCCCTGTCTATTCCTTGAAGATTCTTGTCGCCGTGGCCCTGCCGACGCTTCTGGCGGTCGCGGCCTGCCTGGCGGCGGCCACCGCCCAGAACGCCTCGGGCAAGACCGCCGAGGCCCTGGCCGGGGCGGCCTTCGGCCGGGGCGAGGTCGCCGCGCGTCTTGAGCGCCAGACCTTGCTGACGGCCCATCACCTGCGCGGTTATGCCCTGACCGGGGAGCGGCATTTTCTGGAGGAGGCCAAGCGGGAACTGGCCCTGGCCCTGACCCGGATGCAGGAGCTCAGGACGGCTGCGAGCCGGGCGGGCGAGGCCGCGTTCGCCGAGGAGGCCGAACGGGTTTCCTGGCTGGTGGACGCCTACAAAAAGGCGGCCGAGGGCATCGTGGGCCTTGACGAGGCCGTGGCCGACGCCCGGGCCGCCATGACGGCTGCGGGCAACCGGCTGGTGGAGATGGGCGATGCGTTCGCCGCGCAAAAAAAGGCGGCCCTGGTGGAACTGGCGGTGAAATATCCGCCCGGGACGCAGGTGCGGGCCGTTTCCGACAGGATCTTCCACGCCCAGGATCTGGCCGGGATCGGCCGGGAACTGCTGGCGTCCGAGGCCGAGGCCGGTCGTCTGCGGCGTCCGGAACTCCTGCGGGCGGCCATGGAGCGCCTGGACGGCATGGCCGGGCATCTGGACGGCCTGCGTCCCCCGGCCTCCGAGGCCGAGGCCAGGGACATCGAGGAACTCGCCGCCGTGGCCGGGGAGTTCGCCAAGGCCGTCGGGCATCTGGTCAGGGAATGGGAGCTTTTGCACGCTGCCGGTCGCACCCTGGCCCTGGCCGAGCGCGACGCCCTGGACGCCGTGGCCAAGTCCGTGGTCAGCGCGAACGCCGTGGAGCGCAAGGGCATGGAGGCCTTTTCTTCGCAATTGGCCATGCAAAAGTCCCTGTTGTGGACGCTTCTGGGCGTCACCCTGGCCTTTGGGCTGGTATGGATCGTTTTGGCCGTGCGTTTTCTGGGCCTGCCCGTGTCCCGGTGTGCGGCCTATGCCTTTGCATTGGCCAAGGGACGGTTCCCCGAGGGGCTTTCCGTCTCCGGGCGCGACGAGGTGGGGGTGCTGGCCGAGGCCCTGCGCGAGGTGTCCAGACGTTTCGGCCGCAGCTTCGCCCGATGAGGCCGCCAAACGTCCCAGTCCGCCCGGGGAGGGCATCCTGGCTGGCCGCCCTCGGGTGCGTCCTCTCCCTCTCCCTCGCTCTGGCCTGTCCGGCCCCGGCCCTGGACCAGTCCTCCCTGCCGACCGGACCCGCTGCCGCGGGCGTGTCCGTATCGACCGGGTCCGCTGACGCGGGCTTTGCCGACCCGTCGGCTCCGACCCCCGATGCCGCCGCCGGACCCAACGACATGGGAGCGGTGGAGGCCGACGCCCTGGCCAGGGAGCAGGCGGCCCGGGCGGCGCAGGAGATCATGGTCCGGGGGCCCCAGGGGTTTCGCGGTCTGGCCTTTGGCGCGTCGCCGCAGGGACATCCGGACCTGGAATATCTGTACGGCTCAGGCGACGTGACCTTCTATCGCCGGACAGGGGACAATCTGGAGATCGGCGAGGTGCGCCTGAAGGACATCCTCTACGGCTTTTACCAGGGCAGCTTTTTCCACGTCCAGATGCGGGCCCGGGAGCCCGGGGACATCGCGGCCCTCAAGGCCGCCTATGCCGCCAAATACGGGCCGCCCCGGGAAAGCGTCACGGCCCTGGACGAGAACTATCTGTGGGACTGGCCCGAGGCCCAGATCGCCCTGGACCGGGATCGGCTGGAGGATTCCCTGTCCATCGCCTACACCAGCCTGCCCTTTGTGGACCGCATGCAGCGCCAGGCCCCGGACCCCGTGCCCGGAGACCCGGTCTTTTTGCGGCCCGGGCTTGCGGTCTATGCCCGCCGCCCGCCGCCGGACGGTTTCGGCGGCATTCCCTTCGGGGCGCACATCGCCGATCTTTCCGGCATGGACTACCTTTTCGTGCATAAGGACGTGCGTCATTACCGACGGACCGGGGAAAGCCGACACATCGGGGACATCCGGGTGGACGAGGAGGTCTATTCGTTTCGCGACGGTGCCCTCTTCTACGTCATCTTGGTGATCAAGAATCCGGCGTCCGGTGACTTCGAACGTCTGCGGACGGCCTACGAGGCCAAATACGGAGCCTTTGAGACCATCTCCCCCGGAACCTCGGAGCACCTGGTGTGGAGCTGGCCCGCTGCGGCCGTGGCGCTGATCCGCTACCGGGACACGGGCAGCATCGAGATCTGCTACGCCTATACACCGGTGTTGCGCGACGTGGAGAACCGCGCCGTGGCATCGGCCCTGTCGGCCCTGGCCGCCAAAACCTTCGGCGGTCCGGCCAAAACCCCCGACGGCGATACCGTCCCCTGACTCCCCGAACCGGGGCAAGGAGCGATCATGGACCGATTTTTGTGCATCCACGGCCATTTCTACCAGCCCCCCCGGGACGATCCCTGGCTCGGGGCCCTTCTGCCCGAGGGCAGCGCCGCCCCCAGCCCCAACTGGAACGAGCGCATCTGCCGGGAGTCCTACGCCCCCCTGTCCCGGGCCCGCCGCCTGGACGGTTCGGGCCGGATCATGGACATCTTCAATCTCTACGACTGGATCAGCTTCAACTTCGGCCCCACCCTGTGCCGCTGGATGGCCGTCCACGACCCCGCGACTCTGGCCCGGGCCGTGGAGGGCGACCGGGCGGGGCTGGCCCGGCTGGGGCACGGCAACGCCCTGGCCCAGGTGTGCCACCATGTGATCCTGCCCCTGGCCTCGGAGATGGACAAGCAGGCGGAGGTGGCCTGGGCCGTGGCCGATTTCCGGCATCGCTTCGGCCGCGAGCCCGAGGGCATGTGGCTGTCCGAGGCCGCGGTGGACACGGCGTCCCTTGAGGTTTTGGCCGACAACGGCATCCGCTTCACCGTTTTGGCCCCGGGCCAGGCCGCCTTCGTGGCCGATCTGGACGGCGGCGGCCGCCGGGCCGTGTCCGAATGGGATCTGGACATTTCCCGGCCCTACCGGGCCGTTCTGCCGTCGGGGCGGCATGTGGACATCTTTTTCTATCATGGCGGCCTGTCCCAGGCCGTGGCCTTTGAGCGCCTGCTGTCCGACGGCGAGAACTTCTGGCGCAGGCTCTCGGGAGCGGCCGGACCCGGGCTTTTGGCCCTGGCCACGGACGGGGAGACCTACGGCCACCATTTCCAGTTCGGGGAGATGGCCCTGGCCTATGTCATGGCCCAGGCCGCCTCGGGCCGTGACGGCCTGTCGCCCGTCAATTTCGGGGCGTACCTGGCGGCCAACCCCCCCCAGCACCGGGTGTGGCTGCGCGAGCCCTCGGCCTGGAGCTGCGTGCATGGGGTGGAGCGCTGGCGCTCGGACTGCGGCTGCACCAACGGCGAGCACCCGGGCTACAACCAGAAATGGCGCGGTCCCTTGCGCGCCGCCCTGAACCTGCTCAAGGCGGAGGTGGACGCGCACTATTTCGCGGCCGGGGCCGGACTTTTTTGCGACCCGAGGGCGGCGCTTCTGGCCTATGGCGAGGTACTCTGCGGGGCCATGGACAAGGCCGGATTCGAGGCGGCCCGGTTCACCCCGGGGCTTGACGCCGCGAGACGTTCCCTGGCCTGGACGCTTCTCTCCATGCAGCGCTTCGCCCTGGCCTCGTTCGCCAGTTGCGCCTGGTTTTTCGACGAACTCACCCGCATCGAGCCGGTCAACGCCCTGACCTACGCCCTGCGGGCCATGGATCTGGCCCGGGACGCGGGCATGGCCGACCCAGAGGAGCGGTTTCTGCGTGAGTTGGAAAAGGCCGTGTCCAACGACCCGGCCATGGGCAACGGCCGCGACGTCTGGAACAACCTGGTCACGCCGCGCCGCAGCACACCGGGAACCCTGGCCCGGCAGACCCTCCTGACCCTGGCCGCCGAGGACCGCCTGCCAGGCCCGGGGCAGCCTGCGGCGTCCGTGTCCTGGCCCGCCGTGACCGCGTCCGTGTCTTTTCCGGCCGTGGCCGGGGGGACGCGCACGGGGCGGCTGGTCCTGGACTGGACCCTGGAGAGCCGGTGCGAGACCTTCGCCCTGGACCTTTCCCCGGACAATGAATCGCCCTTGGGCGGGGTGGCGGCCTTAACCGACGAGGCGGGCCGCGTCCTGGAGCCCGTGCCGTTGGCGCCGGACGGACTGGCCTGGAACAAACGCCAGGCCGTGGCCGACGCCCTGGCCTGCCGGGCCGAGGCCCGGTTGTGGGAGGAGTCCCTGGCCCTGGCCGCCATGGGCCTGGAGCTTTTGCCGGAGATCCAGGAGGCCCAGGTCACGGTGAATCTGGCCCCGTTGTGGGCCGGGATGTATCCGGGACTCATGTGGCATCGCCTGTTCGGTCCCGAGCTGCCGCCTGCCCGGGCGGCATTGGTCGACGCCTATCTGCGGGCCGTCGGCGAGAACAATCCGCAGAACACGGCCCTGGCCCGGCGGGTGATCCAGGAGTTTCTGGCCCGGTTGTCCGGCCCCGAACCCGACTTTGCGGCCCTGGCCCTGGCCGTGACCCGGGGACGCTCCCTGGGCTTCGATCCGGACTGGTGGGCGGTGCAGAACCTTCTGTGGGAGCGGTTCGCCGCGAGCGGGGCCTGCCGTCCCCTGGCCGAACTGTTGTGGTTCGCCGGGTGAGCCCGACGCCTGTCGCGCCACAGACGCTCGTCCGCTTGCGGCTGGTCGTGGCCTACGACGGGACGGGATTTCACGGCTGGCAGCTCCAGGCCAGGGACCGCACGGTCCAGGGGGTGGTGGAAACGGCCCTGGCCACCCTGGTCGGGCAGCCGGTGCGGGCCATCGGCTCCGGACGCACGGACGCCGGGGTGCATGCCCTGGGGCAGGTGGTCCATGCCGACGTGCCTAAGGACCGGACCGGACTGCCCTGGCGGCGGGCCCTCAACGCCCTGCTGCCGCCGGATGTGGCCGTGGTCGCGGCCGATATCGCGCCGCCGGGGTTCCACGCCCGTTTCGGGGCCGTGCGCAAGACCTACGCCTACAGCCTGTGGACCGAACCGGAATTCGTGTATCCCCACCGCCGTCCCTTCGTGTGGGCCTGCGGCCCCGTGGACGAAGAGGCCATGGCCCAGGCGTCCCGGGAGTTCCTGGGCCGACGCGATTTCGCGGCCATGCAGAATACCGGCACGGACGTGGGAACGACGGTGCGCACCCTGGAATCCGTCGCCGCCACACCGGGGCAGTCCCCCTTTGAGACGGTCTGGCGTTTTACGGCCGACGGCTTTCTCAAACAGATGGTGCGCAATCTTGTGGGCTGTCTGGTGGCTGTGGGCAAAAAAAAAATGTCCCCGCCGGACGTCCGTTCCCTGTTGGCCGCAGGGGACAGGACCAAGGCCCCGGCCACCGCTCCGGCCCGGGGGCTGTGCCTGGAGACGGTGGAATACGGGGATCATGGGCACGGGAAGGCGCGGGAACCCCTCGACGAACCCGACCCAGGCCGGGGGGGCTGCGGCTGACGCCAGGCGCGGCAGGCTGTCCCTGCGAAGCTGACCGCCGCGTCGGCCAGAAGGCCGGGGCCATGGCCGTCGGGACGAGGCCCTTTGCGCACGGCCGCCCCTGGCCCGGTCCCGGCGTGGACAGCCAGGGGGATTTGGGCTAGCGAACCCGGAAAGAACATGACCGGAGGACGCTGTGCGTATCGTTTCAGACCCGAAAAAGATGCAAGAAATTTCGATGGGTCTGCGCCATGAGCGCAAAAAAGTTGGATTCGTGCCCACCATGGGCTATTTCCATCAGGGGCACACAAGCCTCATGGACTATGCCCGGGAACATGCCGACGTGGTGGTGGTCAGCCTGTTCGTCAACCCGACCCAGTTCGGCCCAAACGAGGATCTGGACCGCTATCCCCGGGATTTCGAGCATGACCGGGAGGTGGCCGAGGCGGCCGGGGCAGACATCCTGTTCACCCCGGATGTGAAGGCCATGTACGCCCCGGACGCCTCCACGTCCGTCACCGTGGAGGGGGTGTCCGCCGGACTGTGCGGCGCGTCCCGGCCCACCCATTTTCGCGGCGTGGCCACGGTGGTGGCCAAGCTTTTCATGCTGGTGAATCCCACGTTCGCCGTGTTCGGGGAAAAGGACCGCCAGCAGCTGGCCGTGATCCGCCGCATGGTCCGGGACTTGGACATTCCGGTTGCGGTGGTGGGGCGGCCCATCGTACGCGAGGCCGACGGCCTGGCCTTGAGCTCCCGCAACGTCTTTCTCTCCCGCGAGGAACGCGGCCAGGCCCCCTGGCTCAACAAATGCCTGGAGGCGGCGGCGGCCCTGGCCGCCTCGGGCATCCGCGACGTCAAGACGATCCTTTCCGCCGCCGCAGACATCCTGGCGGCCCACGCCCCCCTTGGCGCGGTGGACTATCTGGAGGCCGTGGATCCGGATTCCATGCAGCCCGTGGACACTGTGGCGGGACCGGTAGTACTGGCCGCAGCCGTGCAGTTCTCCCGGGCCCGGCTCATTGACAACCGGCTGGCCCTGCCTCCGGAGTCATAATGTCGTGTCCGCAGACAGGCGTACCCGGATTCGCAAAGCAACAACTTGGATGAAGTAAGTTTTTCGTGAAATGTCGGGCGTCTTTTTCAGGGCCGCGACGCGAACGCCCTGTCCGTGCGCTTCGGGCATAGGCGTGTTGAGGTTAACCAGTTAAAATAAAGGTTCTTTTCGAAGTTATGACTGACACTTCCGGTCTGGAGCGGATCACGTTGGGGAGGATGCGTGCCGTCTTTGGGGCGTCACTTGTCATTTCCAGTGAAATCGCTTAGGGGAAAACGTTCATATTCCGCACAATGCCATGACCGGGGCTTTTTTTGGGCTCACCCGGTTTTTTTGGACATCATTATGGAGGATATTCGTTCATGATCAATGCCAAGGGTCATTATCTTTTCAGCTCCGAATCCGTTACCGAGGGGCATCCGGACAAGGTCGCGGATCAGATTTCCGATGCCGTACTGGACGCCCTGCTGGCCCAGGATCCCGAATCCCATGTGGCCTGCGAGACCCTGGTGACCACGGGCCTGGCCTTTATCGCCGGCGAGATCACCACCTCGGCCTATGCCGACCTTCCGGCCATCGTCCGGGAGACCGTCAAGGAGATCGGCTACAACAGCTCCACCATGGGCTTCGACTGGGAGACCTGCGCCGTGGTCTCCTCCGTGGACAAGCAGTCCGTGGACATCGCCCAGGGCGTGGTCCGGGCCAAGCCCGAGGATCAGGGCGCGGGCGACCAGGGCATGATGTTCGGATTTGCCTGCACCGAGACCGAGACGCTGATGCCCGCCCCCATCTACTACGCCCACAAGCTTTCCCGGCGTCTGTCCTATGTGCGCAAGAACCGGGTTCTGGATTTCCTGCGTCCCGACGGCAAGACCCAGGTGGCCGTGGAATACGTGGACGGCAAGCCCGTGCGCATCGACAACGTGGTGGTGGCCTGCCAGCATGACGAGAACATCGCCTACGCCGATCTGGTGGAGGCCATCAAGAAAGAGGTCATCTTCAAGACCCTGCCCGAAGAGATGGTGGACAAAAAGACCAAGGTCTACGTGAACACCACCGGCCGTTTCGTCATCGGCGGCCCCATGGGCGACTGCGGGCTCACCGGCCGCAAGATCATCCAGGACACCTACGGCGGCATGGGCAACCATGGCGGCGGCGCGTTTTCCGGCAAGGATCCCTCCAAGGTGGACCGCTCCGGGGCGTACATGGCCCGGTACATCGCCAAGAACCTGGTGGCCTCGGGTGCGGCCGAGCGTTGCGAGGTGCAGATCGCCTATTGCATCGGCGTGGCCGAACCCCTGTCGGTCCTGGTCACCTCCTTCGGCACCGGCCAGGTTCCCGATGAGGAACTGACCAAGGCCGTGCGCCAGGTCTTCGACCTGCGGCCCTATTTCATCATCAAAAAGCTCGACCTCAAGCGTCCGATCTACAAGCTGACCTCCTGCTACGGGCATTTCGGCCGCGAACGTCCGGAATTCACCTGGGAGACGACCGATATGGCGGGGGATCTGAAAACGGCGCTCAAGCTGTAGGACGCCCCCTGGATTCACCTTTTACGAAGGATAAAGGCACATGGAATACGACGTGAAAGACCTGGGTCTGGCCGAACAGGGCAAACTGCGCATGGAATGGGCCGGCCAGTCCATGCCTGTTCTGAAGATTATCGGCGAGCGGTTCAAGAAGGAAAAACCCCTGGCCGGAATGCGCATCGCCGCCTGCCTGCATGTGACCACCGAGACCGGCAACCTGATGCGGGTTTTAAAAGACGGCGGGGCAGAGGCCTACCTGTGCGCCTCCAACCCCTTAAGCACCCAGGACGATGTGGCCGCGGCCCTGGTCAAGGAATTCGGCATCCCCACCTTCGCCATCAAGGGCGAGGACAACGCCAGCTACTACAGCCACATCATGTCCTGCCTGGAGGCCAAACCGCACATCACCATGGATGACGGCGCGGACCTGCTTTTCACCCTGCACTCCGAGAAAAAAGAGCTCATCAAGGACGTCATCGGCGGCACCGAGGAGACCACCACCGGGGTCATCCGCTTGAAAGCCATGGCCGCCAAGGGCGTTTTGGCCTATCCGGTCATCGCCGTGAACGACGCCCTGACCAAGCACATGTTCGACAACCGCTACGGCACGGGCCAGTCCACCATCGACGGCATCATCCGGGCCACCAACCGGCTTCTGGCCGGGACCAACTTCGTGGTCTGCGGCTACGGCTGGTGCGGCAAGGGCCTGGCCTCCCGGGCCCACGGCATGGGCGCCAACGTCATCGTCATCGAGGTCGATCCCCTGCGTGCCCTGGAGGCCATGATGGACGGCTTCCGGGTCATGACCCTGGCCGAGGCCGCGCCCATCGGCGACTTTTTCTGCACGGTCACCGGCGACATCCACGTCATCCGCTACGAGCACTTCGAGGCCATGAAAAGCGGGGCCATCGTGTGCAATTCCGGCCATTTCAACGTGGAGCTGGACCTGAAGGCCCTCTATGAGAAGGCCACGGCCCGGCGCATGATCCGCGAGTTCGTGGAGGAGATCACCCTGCCGGGCGGCTCCCACGTCAACATCCTGGCCGAGGGACGCCTGGTCAACCTGGCCTCGGCCGAGGGCCATCCGTCCAGCGTCATGGACATGAGCTTCGCCAACCAGGCCCTGTCCGCCGAATACATCGTGAAAAACGCCGCGACCCTGGCCAAAAACGTCTTCAAGGTGCCCGATCCCATCGACCAGGAGATCGCCCGCCTGAAGCTGGCCTCCATGGGCGTGGACATCGACGTCCTGACCCCGGAGCAGGTGGAATACCTGTCGTCCTTCGACATGGGCACCTAATCGCCGCACACGCGAAAAATGCGCCTTCACACGCCCCCTGCCCGGTTCGCCGGTCGGGGGGCGTTTTCTGTGGCGCGTCGTGAGGTGCCCAGGAAACGCCGTGGCGGGCTGGCCACGGACCATAGGGGGGGCGCCGGTTACGGCGCTGCCTGCCCAGGGGGGGGCGTGTCGTGTGGGGGCGGG
>JAVHLG010000052.1 GCA_031082225.1 Desulfovibrionaceae bacterium
TAAGACCTTTTCCCCGATATACAGGACTTTTTCGACCAGCGTGTCGAAATAATTGACAATCTCGAATTTGAGGTCGTTCATGATCTCCACATACAGGGTCAGCATCTTGAGGTAGGAGATGCGGTGGCCTTTGTAGTGGCGGTCCTGGAGATCCTCCAGGTCTTTGACCTTGCGGGCCTGCTGGATGTAGCTGTAGCGGCCCCAGACTTCCTGGTAGAGGTCGCGCATGGCGTCGAAGTCGTCGTAATGGTCGGCGTTGAGCAGATAATTGTCGAGCACCTTGACCACGTTGGAATAGAAGTCGTCGGAATAGCCGATGATCCGCCGTTGGTGCTTCCCGAGCCAGAAATAGAGGCACTTGAGGCGCTTTTCATGCGTGTCGGTGTTTTCCACCACCTCGTTGCGCTTGTAGATGACCCGGCCGTTGTATTCCCCGCGCACGATGTCGTTTAAGCGCAGGAACATGGTATAGATGTCTTTTATGATGTTCACCCGGGTCAGGGGGGTGGCGGTCAGGGGATGGATGATCTCCTGGGCGGCCACGGACAGGGCGCGATCCTGGCGGACGTTGTTGGGGTCGTATTTGTGCTGGCGATAGGTGACGCGCAGGATGACCACGCGGCGTTTTTTGTCCACGAAGTAGCCGCCCTCGTCCAGGGTGGCCACCAGATCCTTGTGCAGGCTGTCGATGGAGACCAGGGCGATCTTTTCCACCCGGGGATAGTATTTGGCCTCGGGATGGGAATACAGGCTGGTGATGCAGCGGTCGGTCTGCCCCAGAACCCGGACCATGAACGGTTCCCCCATGCGGAAAAGCCGCCTGGCGAAGAGGGCCGAAGAGGTGCGCCGCTCGGAGACGATGGGGAAGCCGTAGAGCTCCATGAGGAACTGGTAGACGAATGTCCTGTTGCGTTCGTACTTGCGGTCGTCTCCCACGGAGAATTTGCGGATGTTGAGGCCGAAGCGCTTGAGCTCCGTGTCCAGATAGGACGGGAAGGAGCAGTAGACCCCGGAGAGGTAGAAGTCCTTGTGGCTGTCCTGGGAAAAGACGTGGGCCCGGTCCATTTGCAGGATCGTGGGCAAAAGGGCCGGATAATTTTCGATGCTGGTCACGTCGCGATCGGAGAAGTCGGCGCGGAAGGCGTCCTGGGCCACCTTGGGGAGCCTTGAGCAGAAGGTGCGGATGTTCTGGCCGAAGATGGAATGTTCAAGGGGGCACTGCTCGCGGTATTCCTCGGCGTTGTAGTCGTGCAGGCAGTGCAGGATGTCGTACTGGAAGATTTCCTGGAAATAGCGAAGCGGCCTTTCCAGGGCCACCATGGAGAACCCGGGCAGGTCTTTGTATTCGTAGAGGTCGCCTTCGAAGGAAGGCAGAAGTTCCCGGGGCTCCACCAGGGGATAGTGGGGGAGTTCGAAATAGGGCTTGAGCAGGCAGTGCTTGATATGCACCAGATCGAGAAACCGCTTGATATCCGGGATGGTCTGGAGTCGGGCGATTTCCGTTGGCGCAGCCTTCTCCGGAGAAATGGCGAATCGGAATTCGCGCACGCGGCCGAAGGCTTTTTCCCAGGTGAAGGCCATGGTCCGGTGGTCGCTCCTTGCGTGGGGTATTGGCCGGTACAGGAGACGTCGCCGCTTTCCATTCGCCGGGAAGTGGGGTATCCAGGCGAAACGCGACGCGGCAAATGTCCGGTCATCCATGTGTGGAATCCGTGCATATACGGCATTGACCGAAAAAAATAAAGCTTTTCTTTTCCCGGGGGACGCGCCGTCCGCGTCTTCCGGAATATGGGGTTCCATGGCCGACGCCCCCTTCTACCACACGCTCATGGCCCTGGCCCTCAACGTCTTCGACGCCTATTCGGCCGTGCTGTTTCTGCCCGGCCCGGATTCCGAGGACTGCCGGGTCACGGCGCATTACAGCCTGGGCGACGACGTGAAGGCCGATGTGGTCGTTTCCCCGGGCATGGGCCTGGCCGGGTGGATCATCCGCAACGAAAAGCCCCTGCTGGTGGGGAATTTCGACCAGAAGCGCGGATTTCTCGGATACTACGATCCAAAAGACGAGGCCCGCATCCGGGCCTTCATGGGCTGCCCCGTGCCAGGTTGCGGCGGGGCCATCTGCCTGGACAGCCGAAAGACCTTCACCTTCGGGGAAAAGGATCAGAAGATCCTGGGACAGTTTGCGGACATTACCGCCAGCCATGTCATGGCCGAGCGCCAGCGCGCCGATGACGCCAGGGACGCCGCATATTACCGGGCACTATGCACCATCAGCGGCCTGCGCCGCAGCCATCCCACCTGGCCCGCCTTCCAGACGGCCCTGCTTGGCGTCCTCTCCGAGGCCACCGGGTTTTCGGCCTGTTTCCTGGCTGTGCGCGACGAATCCGGCCATGGATATTACCTGGAGGGGCCAAGCCGGGGCGTGTTCGAGCATCCCCTGGACGCGCCCAAGAAATTCACCCTTGGCCAGGGCCTGATCGGCTGGGTGTTCAAAAACAATTCCCCGGCGTTCGTGGGCGACGGGGAGTCCGCTACCGCCCCGGCCCTGCTTTTCGGCAAGGATGTGCCTGCAGCGGAGTTTTGCAGCGTCATCTGTCTGCCCCTGACATTTGCCCGACGCACCAGGGCCGTGCTGATCCTGGCCGACCAGCGCCCCCTGGCCTTTGGCCCCGACATCAAGGAATTCGCCCGCATGGCCTCGGAATATCTGGTCCTTTTTCTTGAGAATCTGCATCTGAAAAGCCGTCTTTCGCCGCGCCCGTCATAGACTTTTTTCCCGAGGGACTCTAACATGCATCCGACCGGATTTCCGGCCCGAGGGCGTCATGCGGCCTGCGCATGGACGGGCCATGATTCCGGAATGGGACCGCGCGCCTGCTTCGCGCCTCTTTTTTCATGAAACCACCCCGGCCCAGGCCGGACAATCGGTAGGAACCATGCGCAGATTGTTTTCCCGGATGTTCAATTTCCTCGGCAAGGATCTGGCCATGGATCTGGGTACGGCCAACACCCTGTTGTATGCGCAAGGCCAGGGCATCGTCCTCAACGAGCCCTCGGTGGTGGCCATCGACAACCGCACCAACAGCCTGATGGCCGTGGGAACCGAGGCCAAGGAGTTTCTGGGCCGCACCCCGGATCGCATCCGGGCCATCCGGCCCATGAAGGACGGGGTCATCGCCGACTTCGAGGTCACCCGGGCCATGATCGCCTTTTTCATCCGCAAGGTGATCCACGGTTTCCGCTTCGCCAAGCCGAAAATCGTCATCTGCGTGCCCACGGGCATCACCCAGGTGGAAAAGCGCGCCGTCATCGAGTCGGCCCAACTGGCCGGGGCCCGGGACGTGCGTCTGGTGGAGGAGCCCATGGCGGCGGCCATCGGCGCGGGGCTGCCCATCGAGCGCCCCACCGGGAACATGGTGGTGGACATCGGCGGCGGCACCACCGAGGTGGCCGTCATCTCGCTCTCCACCATCGCCTACGCCGAATCCGTGCGCGTGGCCGGGGACGAGATGAACGAGACCATCCAGCGCTACGTCCAGGACCAGTTCCAGGTGCTCATCGGCGAAAACCTGGCCGAGGAGATCAAGATCAAGATCGGTTCGGCCATGCCCCTGCCCGAACCCAAGAGCCTGGAGATTTCCGGGAAAAGCCTCATCGACGGCACCCCGCAAAGCGTCACCATTTCCGACGGCCACATCCGCGAGGCCATCAAGGATCCGGTGAACATCATCGTGGCCGCCGTGCTCAAGGCCCTGGAAAAAACCCCGCCCGAGCTGGTGGGCGACATCGCCCGAAACGGCCTGCTCCTGGCCGGGGGCGGGGCCCTGCTCAATGGCCTGGACCGGCTCATCGTGCAGGAAACCAACTTAAGCGTCTTCGTGGACGACGATCCCCTGACCACCGTGGTGCGCGGCACGGGCAAGACCCTGGACGACCGGGAACGCTTCGTCAACGTGTTCATCAACTAGCCGCATCCCATGCAGGATCTTCTCGCCCGGGCCGCCTCCATCGTCCAACGCGCCGGAGACATCATCCGCGACCATTGGGACCAGAAGAAGGAAATCCGCAAGAAAGGCCGCATTGATCTGGTCACCCAGACCGATACCGCCGTGGAACGTTTTCTCGTGCAGGAACTCGGCCGCCTGCTCCCGGACAGTCGTTTTCTGGCCGAGGAATCCGCTGCAACCACCATTCCCGGTCCCCGGACCTGGATCATCGACCCCATCGACGGCACCACCAACTACGCCCACGGCTTTCCCTTCGTGTGCACCTCCGTGGCCCTGTGGGACGGGGATACGGTGGCCCTGGGCATCGTCCACGCCCCCATGCTGGGGGAAACCTTTCTGGCCGCCGCAGGCTGCGGGGCCACCTGCAACGGCCGTCCCATGCGCGTCTCCGAGACGGCGCACCTGGCTGACGCCCTGCTGGCCACGGGATTTCCCTACGCCATCGAGACCCACATGGCCGACATCCTGGCCGAACTGGAGAGGGTGCTGGCCGCCACCCAGGGCGTGCGCCGACCCGGTTCCGCGGCCCTGGACCTGGCCTATACCGCGGCCGGGCGCTTCGACGCCTTCTACGAAAAGGCCCTCAACCCCTGGGATACGGCCGCCGGATGGCTTCTGGTGACCGAGGCCGGGGGGAGCGTCAGCCAGTATCTTCCGAACGCCCCCTATGGCCTTGCGGCCCCGACCATCCTGGCCAGCAACGGCCGCCTGCACGCCCCGCTCATCGACCTGTTGACCCCGTAAAAGCCGGGCAGCATCCGGCGGACGCACCACGCAAAAAAAAGACCCCGGCGAAGAGCCGGGGTCTTTTTTTGCGAAATAAGGCGTGATCGTTAGGAAAGCTTGGCCAGCAGGGTCTCCTTGATGGAGTCGATGCTGCCTTCGCCGTTGAGCTCAATGTATTTGGTCTGGCCCTTGGCGGCCAGATCCTTGTAAAAATAGGCGGCGGCCAGGGTACCGGTCGTGGTGTCGTAGTAGATGTCGTGGCGCTTGTTGATGGCGTCCTCGTCCTGGTCGTCGGAGCGGGTCTTGAGCGCGCCGCCACACACCCGGCACTCGTCGCCCTTGGGCTTGATGGCGTCGATGAAGATGTTGTTGGGGTGGTTGGCGTCGTTGGCGCACAGACGGCGGCCCATGATGCGGTCCTTGGCGATCTGGCGGGGCAGAAGGATCTCGATGACGTAGTCCAGCTTCATGCCCGCGGCCTGCAGGGCCTCCCACAGCTTCTGGGCCTGGACGATGTTGCGCGGAAAGCCGTCCAGCAGCCATCCGTCCTTGCCCTTGTCCTTCAAAGTGGATAGGATCATGGGAATGGTGATGTCGTCGGGGACGAGCTCGCCCTTGTCGATGTATTCCTTGGCCTTTTTGCCCAGTTCCGTGCCGCCGCCGATGTGCTCGCGGAAGATCGCGCCGGATTCGATGTGGGCCTGGTTGAATTTCTTTTTCACCAGGGAACCCTGGGTTCCCTTGCCGCTGCCATTGGGTCCGAAAATCAGGATATTCACGGGCGAGGCCTCCTCGTTTAAAATTTCACAATCTCCCATTCTATCTCCAGCGGTCCTCCCTGTCAATGCGCCCCGGCCGCGAAAGCGCAGGTTGGCGGTAAAAATCCGGACCGTCTTTCCCCCGGGGAATTGAAACGTCGCCCCCGTCCGTCCGGCCGAAACGGCCCGCTCCAGTCGAAAAAGGGTGTCCGTGAGGGACTCGCCCGGGCCAAGCCGGTCCAGGATGGCCTTGAAGAGCCGGATGCGCCGGGCCGGGGCCAGCCCGGACAGCACCTTCCGGGCGATCAGGACATCCCCGTTTGCGGCCTGACGCGGCCCGGTTTTGAGGATGGGGTCAGCGGCCAAGGCCTGCCGGTCCAGTTCGGCCTGCCGCCACAGTCTCGCCGCCGCATCCAGAAACCCGGGATTCTCGTCCAGGAAAAGGGGCAGGATGCGGTGCCTGACGCGGTTGCGGCGGTAGGCGGGGTCGGCGTTGCTGGGGTCTTCGACGGCCGTGATCCCGAGTTCGGCCAGAAAGCCGGTCAGGCGCGCCCGGGGCGTGAGCAGAAGCGGCCGCAGCAGCCGACGGCGGGGATCGAAGGCGGCCATGCCCCCCAGGGCCGGCCAGCCGCAACCGCGCACGAGCCGCAGGAGCATATCCTCGGCCAGATCGTTTTGGGTGTGCCCCACGGCGATGAAACCGGCCCCGGCCTGGGCCCGGACCTGCTCGAAAAAGGCGTAGCGGGCCTTTCGGGAGGCGGCCTCGAGGCCCGGGGAACCCGGTTCCGGAAGGGCGGCTTTTTCCGTCAGACAGGGCAGGCCGATACGGCGGCACAGGGCGGCCACGGCCAGGGCCTCGTCCGCCGATTCCGGGCGCAGGCCGTGGTCCAGGTGGGCCACGGTCAGGGTCAGGCCCAGCCCGGGGGCCAGCAGGCGCAGGATGGCCAAAAGGGCGGTGGAGTCCGGTCCCCCCGAGACCCCGACCACCAGATGCGCGCCGGAAAGGTCCGGGACCGTCTCCAGGAGAAAGGCCCGGACGGCGAGGCACGTCCTGGCCTGGACCGGGGAGAGGTCGCCGAGCCTGGCCGGCAGCGGCGCGGATAGGACGGGGGTCATGGCCTGGCTTCCGAGTTCCCGGGACTTCCGGGACGGCTCACACCGGGATGTCCAGTTCGCGGATGAAATTGTCCAGAAAATCGATCATCTGGTTGCGCTGCTCGGGCGTGCAGTAGCTGATGCAGGAACAGCGCAGCCTGCCCTTGCCCCGCACCAACAGCTCCATTTTGATGGAATCCTGCCCCGTCTCCAGGACCAGCACATAGGGGCCGCATTCGGCCGCATGCTCGGTTTGTTCGTCGTTTAACATCTCCACGGGGAAGGGGATGAAGTAGATGTCGTCCAGGGCGCCTTTGAAGCCTTTTTCCCAGAGCCTGGCCTTGATGCTCTGCATATCGTCTTCGGTCAGTTCCTCGATGAGGTAGGAACGCATGACGCACTCGCTTTGTTGGATATTTCGTCTTCACAGTCGCACGCAGGTTCGTTCGCACCGCGACCGTGGGCGTCTTCGGGAACGGATTCCTTGTCCAGGTCGAACACCCTGCGGATCAGATCCAAAAATCGTTCCCCCGCGTTTTCCCTGGAGCGGCGTTTGAGAAACACGATGGGTTCGTGGAGAATCTTGTGGCTTATGGACAGCGCCAGCCGTTCCAGGGCCTTGGCCGTCTCGGGCGGCACGTCCGGGCCCAGGCGGCGCAGGGTCTTGCACAACTCCCTTTTGGCGATGTCTTCTCCATAGCGCAAAACATCCACGATCGTGGGGCTCAGGTCAAGGGCCTTGAGCCAGTGGGAGAAGCTTTCCACCTGCTCCCGCACGATCTCCCCGGCCCGGGCGGCCTCTTCCTTGCGCTGGGCCAGATTCTCCTCCACCACCTCGCGCAGGTCGTCGATGTCGTAGAGGTAGACGTTGTCCAAGCTGTTGACGTCGGGGTCGATGTCCCGGGGCACGGCGATGTCGATGAAAAACATGGGCCGTTGCCGCCGTTTCTTGAGCACGTCCTTGATGTCCCGGGCCCGGATGATGGCCTGGGGCGCGCCGGTGGAACTGATGACGATGTCCGCCTCGGGCAGGTGCTCGGCCAGATCCTCAAAGGGGATGGCCGTGCCGTGGAAGCGTTCGGCCAGCTCTTGTGCCCGGGAAAAGGTCCGGTTGGCCACGAAAAGGTGGGAGATGCCCGAGGTCAGAAGATGGGTGGCGGCCAGTTCGGCCATTTCCCCGGCCCCGATGAGCATGGCCTTTTTCCCGGCCGTCTCCCCGAAGATGCGCTTGGCCAGTTCCACGGCGGCATAGCTGATGGACACGGCGCTGGCGCCTATGCCCGTGGCCGTGCGGACCTTCTTGGCTGTGGAAAAGGCCTTGTGCAACAGCCGGTTGAGGATCACCCCCGTGGCCCCGTTGCTAACGGCCCGGCGGTAGGCGTCCTTCATCTGGCCCAGAATCTGGGGTTCGCCAAGGACCATGGAGTCCAGGCCCGAGGCCACCCGGAAGACATGCTCCACGGCGTCGGTCCCGGAGTGGACGTAAATGTGGGGGGCGAGGCTGGCCGCATCCCGGTTGCAGTGCCCGGCCCAGCGCGACAGCACCAGGGAGGCCGCCTCGGACGCCGGGGATCCGGACACCAGGATCTCCACCCGGTTGCAGGTGGACAGGACCAGGGCCTCCCGGATGGGGCTCTCCCTGGTGACCAGGGCCCGTTCCAGGACGCCGCCGTCGGCCAGGGCAAAGGCCTCGCGCACCTCCACGTCCGCCGTCTTGTGGTTTAAGCCGAACAAAAAAATGGTGTATTGCATGATTTAGGACGCGAAGCTGTGGTGGGTGGGCATGAAAAAGTTGATCACCAGCATGGACACGATGCTCAAGGAAAAGACCCAGATGGCCAGCCAGGCGGTCTTGCGGCCGCGCCAGCCCATGAACAGGCGTTGGTGGAACAGGAAGGCGAACAGCAGCCAGATGAAGATGGCCACCACCTCCTTGGGATCCCAGGAGAAAATTCGCTGCCAGGTGAGCTTGGCCCACAAAAAGCCCGACACCAGGCCGATGGTGTACAGGGGAAAGCCCCCGGTGACCGCCCACTGGTTGGCCCGGTCGAAGCTGGAGAGCGACGGCAGGGCCCGGGCGAATCCCGTGAGCTTCTCCTTGGTCTTGATCTTGCGCTCCAGGAACAGGTAGCCCGCCCCGGAGCCGCAGGCCATGGCCAAAAGGCTGATGGACAAAAAGAGCGATCCGATGTGCAGGCCGAAAAAAAGCCCCGCAAGCGTTTCCGGCAACTGGCGCGCCCCGCCCACGGCCTGGGAGGAGAGAAACAGGATCAGGGCCAGGGGCGAGGCCAGAAGCCCCAGGAAGTCCATGCGCAGCCGCCACCACAAAAAGAAAAAGATCAGAAGCAGACTCCAGGCCAGGAGGCTGAAGTAGAACTCGCCGCGCAACAGCGTGGTTCCGGCCTCTTCGCGAAGCGACAGCCCCAGGCAGGCCGAATGCAGGATAAATCCCGCAATGGCCGCGATGTAGCTTACCCGGCGCAGGGTTTGGGCATGCCACAACACGCCGAGCAGATACAGGACCGTTCCCGAGAGGTACAGGCCGATCACCGCGAGAAACAGCAGGTTATCCGGCGTCATCGGACATCACCCCCATGACCAGGGCTTCAAGTTGACCATGCAGCGATTCGGGAAGGATCGCGCGCAGGATGGACAGGGCGGTCGGCGCATCGCGGCTTTTGATGGCGTCAAGCAAAGGCGACTCCACGATGGAACGGAACAGTTCGGAATTGTGGTCCGAGCCCTGGCCAAGCCCCAGGACCAGGGGCCGCAGGCGGCCCATGAGGGACAGGAAGGCCCCGTACTGCGCCCCGAAATACTCCCCCAGGTCGCGGCGGATCTTGCGGGCCAGGGCCGGGGAGCTGCCGCCGGTGGACACGGCCAGGGTCAGATCCCCCTGGGTGAACAGGGCAGGCACGATGAAGCTGCATTTTTCCGGCTGGTCCACGATGTTGCAGGGGGTGCCGCGCTCCTCGCACAGACGGCTGATGCGCCAGTTGAGTTCCTCGTCGCTGGTGGAGGCGATGACCAGGAACCGGTCCTCCAGGTCGCCCGGGACAAAGGGGCGCTGTTCGAAGCGTACGCTGGCATGCTCCAGGATGGCCGCGCCTTCCGGGGAGAGCGGGGCCACGTCCAGGACCAGCACCTCTTCGGCCCCGCAGGAGGCCAGGGTGGCGATCTTGCGTCGGCCCACCTGGCCCGCGCCCACCACCAGACATTTTTTCCGGGCGAGATTGAGAAATATGGGATAGTACCGCATGGGGCCAATGCATATCAGATGACCGGCGGATGGGAAAACAGCTTTCTTTCGCTAAAAAATCCGGATAGAAATGATCAAGTCTTTCCATGGGTTCACGCATGAAACGAGTGCTCGTCGTCCAACTGGCCCGGCTGGGGGATCTGATCCAGACCAAGCGGCTGCTTCTGTCCGTGGCCCTTCCGGACGCCGACGGGGCCGTCCCCGAGGTCCATCTGCTCACGGACGCCTCGCTGTCCTCCCTGGCCCGTCTGCTTTTCCCCGGCGTCGTCTGCCACGGCCTGTGCGCCCATGGCCCGGCCGTCCCGGGCGGGGCGGACGATCCGGCCGCCCTGTCCCGGGTGTTCGCCAACCGCGCGGTCTTCGCCGAACTGTCCGGCCTGGACTTTGGGCGTGTGTACCTGCTCAACCATTCCGGCCTGGCCCGGGCCGTCTCGGCCCTGTTTCCCCCGGAGACCGTGCGCGGGCATTTTCAGACCGCCGGGCAGCCGCAAAAAGATCCCTGGCCCGCCCTGGCCTTCCGGTTCGCGGCTGCGCGCCGGGAGGCGGGCCTCAATCTGGCGGATTTCTGGGCCGCCTTTGCGCCGCGCCTGGCCGCCCCGGAATCGGTCAATCCTGTGGCCGCGCCCAAGGGCGGCGGCCTCGGCGTGGTCCTGGCCGGACGCGAGGCCAGGCGGTCCCTGCCCCCGGAGGTGCTGGCCCCCCTGGCGGCGGTCGCCGCCTCGCGCCATGCCGCACGCCGCATCGTGCTCTTGGGCCTGGCCTCCCAGGCCCCGGCCGCCCGGGAATTTTTCCGTCGCCTGCCTCCCGCCGCCGCGAAGAATGTGGTCGATCTGGTCGGGAAAACCGACATGGCGGGCCTGATGCGGGAGATTGCCTCCCTTGACGAACTCTTCACCCCGGACACCGGGGCCATGCATCTGGCCGCCCACCTGGGCACGCCGGTGACCGCCTTTTTTTTGTCCTCGGCCTGGTGCCACGAGACAGGCCCTTACGGCGCGGGCCACACGGTCTGGCAGGCCGTGATCCCCTGCGCCCCCTGTCTGGAGTCGTCTCCATGCGTACAGGGCATGGCCTGCCTGTCACCCTTCGCCCAGGCGGGCATGCTTCGTCTGGCGGCCGGATCGGGCAAGGCCGCGCCGCCTGCGGGCCTCGTGGGTTTACGCACCGAAACCGACGCCCTGGGCGTGGTCTGCCGCCCCTTTGCCGGTGAAGACCCCACGGCCACGGCCCGGACAGCCTTTCGGGCCTTCGTGGCCGAACATCTGGGCCTCCTCAGGGGCGGCGCGGCGTCCGGCCCGGCCCTTGGCGGCCGGTTTTATCTGGAAACGGACTGGATGCTGGACCGCTTCTCCCGGTTCGGCAGCCACCGGCAGGACATGGAAATCCTATGAACGAGCGTGCGTTGACCAGGATTCTGGTGGTTTTGCCCATGTACGGGGGGTCGCTTCCGGTGGGGCGGTACTGCGCCAAGGCCCTGGCCGGGCTGGGGCATCTGGTGGAGGTCTTCGAGGCCCCGGATTTTCACGGCGCGTTTACGGCCCTGAAAAATCTGCGGGTGACGGCGAAGCGCCTGGATTATCTGGAACACGCCTTTTTGCAGACCGTGTCCCAGGCCGTCCTGGCCAAGGTCGAGACCTTCGAGCCGGATCTGGTCCTGGCCCTGGCCCAGGCCCCGCTCGGCCGCCAGACCCTCAAGCGCCTGCGCCGCGACGGCGTGGCCACGGCCATGTGGTTCGTGGAGGATCACCGGGTCTTCACCTACTGGCAGGCCTTCGCGCCGTATTACGATTTTTTCGCGGTCATCCAGAAGGAGCCCTTTTTGTCGCGACTGGCCGGGCTCGGGGTGGAAAACGTCCTGTATCTGCCCATGGCCGCGGACCCGGACATCCATCGTCCCCTGGACTTGTCCCCGGCCGAACGCCGCCTGTACGGCTCGGATCTGTCCTTTGTCGGCGCGGGGTATCCCAACCGGAGGATGGCCTTCCGGGAGCTTTTCGGGTTTGACCTGAAGATCTGGGGCAGCGATTGGGACGGGGAGATCGCCCTGGCCCCGCGCATCCAGCTCGGCGGACGGCGGGTGGGCACGGAGGAATCGGTCAAGATCTTCGGGGCCGCAAAGATCAACCTCAATCTGCATTCGGGCCTGGACCCCGCCGTCCTGGTCCCGGCCGGGGACTTCGTCAATCCCCGGACCTTCGAACTGGCCATGTGCGGGGCCTTCCAACTGGTGAGCGGCCGGGAGCTTCTGCCTGAGGCGTTCGCCCCGGACGAGGCGGCGGTGTTTACCGACATGAACGGCCTCAAGGAAGCGGCGGCGCATTACCTGGCCCATCCCGGGGAACGCGAGGCCATGGCCGGACGGGCGCGGGAGCGCGCCCTGCGGGAACATACCTATGCCCGACGCATGCAGACGCTTCTGGAATTCGTGGCCGTCAGACGGCCCGGGTTCGGCAACGCCGTCCGGCGCGAGGCGGACTTGGCGGACCTGCCTGACGGGCTTCGGGCGGAACTGGCGGGGCTTCTGGGTGAACTGGGCCTGCCCGGGGATGCGGGATTTGCCGATGTGGTCACGGCGGTGCGCTCCAGGCAGGGGCGATTGACGGAACTAGAAACAGCTCTCCTGTTTCTCGATGAATGGCGCAAACAATACGCCAGTCGCTAGGAATACCACCGCCTTTATCCTATGCAGTATGCTGCGGCCACGTATCGCGATGAGGCCTATTTCAAGACGCGTATCTCGAAACAGCGGGGCGCGGATTTCAGGACCACGGCATCAACGCTTGATCTCCAGGGCCTTCTTCATCATCTCGTCCGCCGTGGTGACCACCTTGGTATTGGACTGCAAGGCCCGCTGGCCGGTGATGAGCATGACCATCTCCGTGGCCATGTCCACGTTGGAGGATTCCAGGGTGTTCCCGGCGACCTCGTCGAAGACGCCCGTACCCGGAGCCCCCTCCATCTTGTTCCCGGCCTCGGGCGTCGCGGAAAACAGGTTGCTGCCCTCGCGGCGCAGGCCGTTGGCGTTCATGAAATCCGCCAGGGCCACGACGTAGAGCCCGACTTCCTCGCCGTTGCTGAATTTTCCGGTCACCACGCCGCTGCCGTTCACGGAGACGTTGAGCAGATAGCCTTCGGCGTAGCCGTTCTGGCTGTTCGTCAGGGTATAGGAGGTGGTGGCGTAGTTGGTTGTGGCGTTGTAGGCCAGGGTGACGTCTGCGGTGTTGATTCCCAGGGTGTTGGCCGTGTTCGTGCCCATGCCTGCGGCGGTCGCGGGCATGGAGGAGCCCCATCCGTTGGCCGAACTTATGCCCAGGCTGGTGGATATGGTGATCGGGGCCAGGGTTCCGCCGCCCGAGGCGCTCTTGAAGGTGGCCGAGAACTGCGGCAGTCCCCCGGCCGTAAGGTCCGCCGGAACCCAACTGTCGAGGGAGGAGGCGTTGGACGCCGTATCCGACAGGGTGAAGGCGGTCATGTTGTCCAGGGTGCCGTTGTCGTTGAAGGTCAGGGTGCCGACCATGAGCACCCCGGCTTTGGATGTGCCGTCGGTGAGGGTCCGCCCGTCCTCCGTCGGATCCATGGCCACCATGTATTCCCAGTATTCCTTGCCGTTTTCCCCCATGGCCTTGCTGTAATAGACCGTGAGCTGGTGCTGCTGGCCGTTGGCGTCGTAGACGTTGAGGCTGGTCTGATAGGAGGCGTTGGAGACCGGAACGGCGGTGGGGTCCGCTGGGTCGTAGCTGTAACTTTGAAACATGGTGAAAAACGGGTTGGTGGGGTCGTTGACCCGGCTCGCCGTGGTGGAATCGAGATTGCTGATGACGGTGAGGCTGGACGTGGCCCTGCCGTCAATGCGCAACTGGTTGAGCAGGATGTCCGTCACGCCCCCGGTCGTCGGCGTCCCGGACAGGGAGACCCCGTTGGCCTTGGCTGCGGCCACCGCGTCCTGGTCCACGGCCCAGCCCTGCACCCGGAAACCGTTGGTATCCACAAGATAGCCGCTGCTGTTGAACTGGAAGGCCCCGGCCCGGGTGTAGTAGAGGTTTCCCGACCCGGAGTCGCGGACCTGGAAAAAGCCCCGGTCGCCCTGGATGGCCATGTCCGTGGTCGAGGTGGTGCTTTGCATGCCCCCGACCTGGTAGCTGTTGAGGATGTTGGAGAGTTGCACGCCCAGGCCCACCTGGGAATTTCCCGAGGAGGATGTGGCGGTTTCGCTCATGAGATCCTCGAAAAGGGCATAGGATCTCCGGTAGCCGATGGTGTTGACGTTGGCCAGATTGTTGCTGGTCACCCCGATGCTTCGGCTGTAGGTCGAAAGACCCGACACGCCTGCCCATAAAGCTCCCATAGGCCACCTTCCATGTTGTGCGGACGGCAACAATTGCCGCCTCTCTCTGTCCCCTGTCCGGCCATCAGGTCGTGGCGTCCGGGTTCGGGGGCATCCCCCGCCCCGCCGACCCCTGCTGCCGCCGCCCGCAAGGGCGCGCCGTTTCAGGCTCGAACCGGCCGACTTGCCCCGGCTGCCGGTGCGGCCGCACGGTGGCGCGGCCTGGGCGGCAGGGGAAGACTTTGCCTCTTGCCGACAGGAAGATGCAGGGATCGGGCCGGGGGATCAGGGCAGGGCGGGGAGGTCGGCCAGGGCGCGGCAGCGCAGGAGACGCAGTCGTTCGCCCGAGACCGCGCCAAGGTTTTGCAGGGACTCGGGAAGATGCACGGCCAGCATGGCCGCGAGGTCGCGCCGGGCGGCCTGGAGGCGTTTCGCGGCATCGTCTGGATGGTCTGCTGCGGCCAGGGAAAACATCTCCTCGAAGAGATCCTCCCGCCGCAACCGGTCCAGGAGGTCCACCCGGGGGCCGGGCCGCATGGCCAGATACCGTCCGGCCTTCATGTGCAGGCCGCAGGCCAGGGCGCCCGCCCGGACATACCTCCCGGGGAGCCGCAACCGCTCCCCGAGTTCCAGGGCCATGGCCCCTCCCCGGGCGTCGTGTCCGATGTGCCGGGGCCAGGTCTCGCTTGGGGTGGTGGTCTTGCCCAGGTCATGGCACAGGGCCATCCATACGGCCAGGGGGTTGCCCGCCAGCCGGTCCATGACCTGGATGGCGTGCCCGAGCACGCTTTTGTCATGCCAGGGGCGTGGACCGGCGGGGATGCCGTCGGCCTGGCGCAACTCCCGGAACCAGGGATCGAGGCAGCCTGCCGTGCCGAGCAGGGCCAGGAACCGCCCCGGCCGGGGCGCGGCCAGGGCCTTGAGCGTCTCGCCGCCCACCCGTTCCGGGGAGATGCCGGAGAATTCCCGCATCCGGGCCGCCCTGGCCATGTCGGCCACAAGCCCGGGATGGGGAGAGAAGTCCGGCAATTGGGCGGCGAAGCGCGCCGCGCGAAAGACCCGGGCCGGGTCGTCGACCAGGGATGCGGGCGAGCAGGGGCGCAGGATGCGGTGTCCCAGATCCGCAAGGGCCAGGGGATGGGCGGCCACCTGTCCGGCCACGGCCGGGGAGACCCCCAGGGCCAGGGCATTGATGGTCAAGTCCCGGGCGGCCAGGTCGTTTGCCAGGCTTCCCCCGCGCGGCCAGGCGTACTGGCTGCCGCGGAGCAGGAAAACGGGAAACGCCTTGCCCACTTGCCGGGCCGTGGGGTGGCGGCGTACAAACTCGTCGGGATCGGCCCCAAGGACCAGATAGTCCCTGTCCGTCACCGCGCGGCCAAGGATCAGGTCGCGCACCGCGCCGCCCACGAGATGGATGTCCATATGGCCGCCTCCATCCTCCTTGTGAACCAGGATGGTCCCGAGGTCCAGCCCGGGCGGCGGTCGGGGAGGGCGTTTTCACCGTGCAGATCCGAATTTTGAGCCATGACCCGTCCGGCCAGGCCGATGACCTCGATCCGGCCCGGGCCGTGGCCTGCCCTGCGCCGTGGGCGGGGTTTTTCCGGGATTTCGGCGGCGGATCAGGCTGGGAGGAAACCGTCGGCCCTGACGGCGCCCGCTATCTTGTTCCCTGCGGCCAGACTGCGGCAGCCCGGGGGCAGGGACCGCGAATGACCGTGTGCGGCCCGTGCGGATCGGCCCTGGACGTGGCCTGGTCCCTGATCCGGGCCGGGGACATGGATCCGTGGGACGTGGTTGTGGCCGTGTCCCAGCGCGGGGGCAGGGGGCAGATGCGCCGGGCCTGGGAGTCGCCGCCGGGCAACGTCTACGCGGCCGTGGCCTGGCCTGCGGACTCCCCGGCGCCGGAAAGCCTTCTGCCGGTGTTCGTGGGCTATCTTCTGGCGGAATATCTTTGCGAGAAGGGGGTTGCCGCCAGCTTCAAATGGCCCAACGACCTTCTGGCAGGGGGAAAAAAAGTCGGCGGGACGCTGCTTGAGGAACGCGGCGGCCGGGTGGTGGCCGGGGTGGGCATCAACCTGACAAGCGCCCCGGACGTGGAGAAACTGCGCCCGGACCACGCCTTTCCGGCTGGCGCCCTGGCGCGGTTCGGTCGTTTTCCCGGGCCTGTCCCCTTTACCGTCGACCTTGTGAAGTTCCTGCAAACCTGCTATCACGATTGCGTTACAGCGACATGTTCTTTCCCGCCTGTGGCGCGGATCGAGCCCAGACTGGCCTTTCTCGGCCGGGAGGTGCTTGTCCGCGAGGGCGGATCGGACGTCTACATGGCGCGTGTCCTGGGACTGGCCGGGGACGGGGGGCTTCGGCTGATGCGCCGGGTGGACGGAACAAACCGCGAATGCGTGATACATTCCGGCGGTATTGCCCCTCCTTTGACCTGATTTCCCGCTGGGCGACCATTTAGACTGTGCGACGCGCGCTGAGAAATACGCGTGGGGAGCGGCATGGCAATCAAGACGTTCGACGAAGTACTGTCCGAGGTCGAAGGCAAGAAAATTTTAGTTGTGAACCGGGGCATTTCGGCCAGGCGCGTACTTCGATCAATACGCGAACGCCTGCGCGCCGTACCCGTGTTGACCGTCACCGACGTGGACCTGACCTCGCCCGCCGTGGCCGGGGCCCACGAACTGCTGCTTCTGGGGGCCAACCCCCGGGCCTACCTTGACCTGGACGCCATCATCAAAATGGCCAAGGCCAAGGATGTGGTGGCCATTCATCCCGGCTGGGGATTCGCCTCCGAGGATGCCTCCTTTCCGAAACGTTGCCAGGAAGCCGGCATCATCTTCATCGGCTCCACCTCCGACGCCATGCTCAAGCTCGGCAACAAGGTCGAGGTGCGCAAGCTGGCCATGAACCTGGACGTTCCCGTGGTTCCCGGGTCCGAGGGCGCGGTGAGCATTCCCGAGGCCCGCGAGGTGGCCAAACAGATCGGCTTCCCCATCATGCTCAAGGCCGAGGGCGGCGGCGGCGGCCGGGGCATCTACGAAATCCACGATCCCAAGCAGCTTGAGGCGGCCTTTAGCAAGGCCTCGGCCATGGCCCAGGCCTCCTTCGGCAATCCCCGGCTTTTTGTGGAGAAGCTTCTGACCTCCGTGCGCCACATCGAGATCCAGGTGGCGGCGGACATGCACGGCAACGTCTTCGCCTTTGACGAGCGCGATTGCTCCGTGCAGCGCAACCACCAAAAGCTGGTGGAGATCACCCCGTCGCCCTGGCCGGGGATGACCGCCGAGCTGCGCGAACGCCTCAAGGAATATTCCGTGCGCCTGGTGCGGGCCTCGGGCTACCACTCCCTGGCCACGGTGGAGTTTCTGGTGGACGCCTCGGGAACGCCGTTTCTCATCGAGGTCAACACCCGGCTGCAGGTGGAGCACGGCATCACCGAATGCCGGTATGGCGTGGATCTTGTCGAGGAGCAGATCAACATCGCCTTCGGCGGACGGCTGCGGTTCAACAAGCGCGACACCCGGCCGCTTTTGCACGCCATGCAGGTGCGCATCAACTGCGAGGATCCCCGAAACGATTTCGCGCCGAATTCCGGTTTCGTGACCCGCTACGTCTCGCCCGGAGGCCAGGGCATCCGCCTGGATTCCTGCCTGTCCGCCGGATACGAGTTCCCCTCCCAGTACGATTCGGCCGGGGCGCTTCTGATTTCCTACGGCAAGGACTGGGACAAGGTCTGCGCCGTGATGCTGCGGGCGCTGCGCGAATACATCATCGGCGGGCTCAAGACGACCATTCCCTATCACCGCCAGATACTGCGTCACCCGCGCTTCGTGGCCGGGGATTTCGACACCAAGTTCGTGGCCTCGACCCCCGAGCTTTTGAGCTACCGGGACGAGGAGCCCGAGGCCATGCGCCTGGCCTGGCTGGCCTGCGAGATCTCCGCCCTGGGGCACAACCCCCACGTCATGCTCGGCAAATACCGTTCGCGCGGGGATGTCCGCCTGGGCCGCTTCCATCCGGCCATGCCCACCATCGACTTCAAGAAACACATCCCGGTCTATCCGCGCGGGGACCGCAAGGCCCTTCTGGACTGCCTGCGCGATTCGGGCCGGGTCCACTTCGTGGACACCACCACCCGGGACATCACCCAGTCCAACAGCGGCAACCGCTTCCGGCTGGCCGAGGACGAACTCGTCGGCCCCTACCTGGACAACTGCGGCTTTTTTGCCCTGGAAAACGGCGGCGGCGCGCACTTCCACGTGGCCATGATGGCCAACATGACCTATCCCTTCAGCGAGGCGGCGGCCTGGAACCGTTTCGCGCCCAAAACCCTCAAGCAGATCCTCATCCGCTCCACCAACGTCCTGGGCTACAAGCCCCAGCCCAAAAACCTCATGCGCTTAACCGGCGAGATGATCTGCGAACACTACGACATCATCCGCTGCTTTGATTTCCTCAACCATATCGAGAATATGCTGCCGTTCGCCCAGGTGGCCCTGGCCTCCGAGGCCAACATCTTCGAGCCGGCCATCTCCCTGTCCTTCGCCAAGGGCTTCAACACCAGCCACTACATGGACGTCCTCGAGGAGATCCTGGCCATGACCGCCCAGGTGGCCGGGGTCAGCAAACGCAAGGCCTCGCGCCTGATCATCCTGGCCCTCAAGGACATGGCCGGCATGTGTCCGCCCCGGTTCGTGCGCGAACTGGTCACGGCCATCCGCACAAAATATCCCGATCTGGTCATCGACTATCACCGCCACTACACGGACGGCCTGTTCGTCCCGGCCGTGGGCGAGGCGGCCAAGGCCGGGGCGCACATCGTGGACACGGCCATCGGGGCCAGCGTCAGGTGGTACGGCCAGGGCGAGATCCTGTCCACGGCGGCCTACATCGAGCAGGATCTGGGCGTCCCGGTCTGCTTAAGCGAGGACAACCGGGAGATGATCCGCACCTGCAACTTCGTGCTCAAGCAGATCATGCCCTATTACGACCGCTACACCGCGCCGTACTTCCAGGGCATCGACTACGACGTGGTGGAGCACGGCATGCCCGGCGGGGCCACCTCGTCCTCCCAGGAGGGGGCGCTCAAGCAGGGCTACATCCATCTTCTTCCCTATATGCTCAAGTTCCTGGCCGGAACCCGCAAGATCGTGCGCTACCACGACGTCACCCCGGGATCGCAGATCACCTGGAACACGGCCTTTCTGGCCGTCACCGGGGCCTACAAGGCCGGGGGCGAACGGGCCGTGCGGGACATGCTGGAGGTCTTAAAAACCGTCACCGAGACCCCGGAAAAGTCCCTGTCTCCGGCCGTGAAGGAGGATCGCCTGCAGCTTTATTCCAACTGCAACGACGCCTTCCGCGACCTCCTGCTTGGCAAGTACGGCCGCCTGCCCCTGGGATTCCCGGCCGATTGGGTCTACGAAAGCGCCTTCGGGCCGGAATACCGACAGGCCATCGCCCGGCGCACCGAGGTCTCGCCGCTTCTGTCCCTGGGCGACACCGACCTCAGTGCGGAGTTCAAGGCCCTGCATCTGCACCTCGACCGCACGCCCACGGACGAGGAGTTCGTCATGTACCTGAACCATCCGGCCGACGCCCTCAAGACCATCGCGTTTAAGGCCAAATACGGCGACCCCAACCGCCTGCCCCTGGACGTGTGGTTCGAGGGGCTGGAGCCCGGTCAGGAACTCATGTTCGAGGACAGCCTGGGCAAGCCGCACCATATGGCCATCCTGGACATCTCCCAGCCCGATGCGCGCGGCGCTGCAATCGTGCGCTACGTCCTGGATTCGGAGATATTAAGCCACCAGGTGCAGGTGGCCGAGGCCCGGGGGCGTGCGGACTCGACCGTGGAGATGGCCGACTGCAAAAATCCCTATCATGTGGCCGCGCCGTGCAACGGCGACCTGTGGGTCATGCACGTCAGCCCCAACGACTACGTCAAGGCTGGCGAGGAACTCTTCAACATCTCGGTCATGAAGCAGGAAAAGGCGGTGCTGGCCCCGGTGGACGGCATGATCAAGCGGGTGCTCAAAACCGCTGATTTTGCCGAGGACAAAAAAATGGTTCCCGTCAAGGAAGGGGAGCTCCTGGTGGAACTCGGGCCGGTGTTGCGGTCCTGCCCCACCTGCAAGGAGCCCGTGGCCGACGAGAGCCACAAGTTTTGCCCGGTTTGTGGACAAAAAGTCTGATCCGGACATATACATCCGGTCTCGCGACCCCGGCGCAGCGGCGGCGATGCCCCGGGGACGCCAGGAACTTCTGAAGGAGGAGAGCATGGCCAAAGCGCAAGCAGCCAAACAGCCGAAGAAAAAGCCCGGGAAAACCCCGGCGGCTTCGAAACCGGCCGAGCTGCCCACCACCCTTATCCTCACCGGGGCCGACATCGTGGCCATCGGCGAGGAAGCTGAAATGCTTGTCGGCGGGAAGAACTACAACACCGCCCTCATAAGCCAGGTAGAAGGCATCCGTGCCCCCCAGTTCCGGGCCGTCTCCTCCCTCGCCTTCCACAAGGTGCTCGACGAAACCAGGGTCAACGCCTCCCTGGTCCGGGGCACCGTGGACCATGAATACACCCGCATCGCCTGGGACGCTGATGAGATCAACAGCGATCCGGAGTTCTTAAAGAAGTTCGTGCGCTCCCTGGCCGACGAGATCCGGGCCTCGGCCAAGCGGGAGCAGGGGACGCTCATCCCCCTGCGCACCTTCGTCAACAACGTGGTGGAGGGCTTCGCCACCTCCCCCGAAGGCATCGACCAGTTGCGCAAGCGGTCGGTCCTGGTGCAGGCGGCCATCCTGTCCGTGGACATGCCCGCCGAGGTGCGGGAGGCCGTGTCCGACGGCTACAACGACATCTGCAAGGAGGCGGGCCTGGAAGACGTCCCGGTGGCCGTGCGCTCCTCGGCTGCGGGCGAGGACAGCCGCAAGAAGGCCTTCGCCGGGCTTCAGGACACCTATCTGAACATCGTGGGCGCGCAAAACGTGGTGGACGCCTACCAGTGGGACTGCGCCTCGGCCTATAATCTGCGTTCCATGACCTACCGCCGCGAGGCCATCCTCGACGCCGTTTCCCTGGCCGAGCAGACCGGGGATCCGTCCATCGCCGAGAAGGCCAAGAAGGAATGGGCCATTGAGAACACCTCCCTGTCCGTCTGCCTCATGCGCATGATCAACCCCGTCATCTCCGGCACGGCCTTTTCCGCCGACACGGCCACGGGCTGCCGGGGCACCTCGCGCCGGGATCTGGTGTCCATCGACGCCAGCTACGGCCTGGGCGAGGCCGTGGTGGGCGGCATGGTCACCCCGGACAAGATGTACGTGTTTCAGCGCGACGACGCCTCGGAGGTCGTGGTCCGCTACATGGGCTACAAGGACAAAAAGATCGTCTACGAGGAGGGCGGCGGCACCAAGATCGTCAAGGTTCCCGACGTCGAGGCCTACCGCTGGGCCCTGTCCCTGGCCCAGGCCGAGGAGGTGGCCCGGGGGGTGCGCAACATCAGCCGGGCCTACGAAGGCATCATCATGGACACGGAGTTCTGCATCGACCAGTCCGACCGGCTGTGGTTCGTGCAGGCCCGCCCCGAGACCCGCTGGAACGAGGAATTCGAGCTGCATCCCCAGACCATCTTCATGCGCCGCATGGAGGTGAAGAAAAAGGCCCTGGCCACGGCCGAGGTCATCCTGGAAGGCAATGGGGCCTCGCGCGGGGCCGGGCAGGGCACGGTGCGCTTCCTGCGGTCGGCCCTTGAGCTCAACAAGGTGGCCAAGGGCGACATCCTGGCCGCCGAGCGCACGGACCCGGACATGGTGCCGGGCATGCGCATCGCCTCGGCCATCCTGGCCGACGTGGGCGGCGACACCAGCCACGCGGCCATCACCTCCCGGGAGTTGGGCATCCCGGCGGTCATCGGCATCCAGCGCCCCGAGACCCTGCGCTCCCTGGACGGACAGGAAGTGACCGTGGACGGCTCGCGCGGGCTGGTCTACCGGGGCATCATTCCATTGGTCGAGGTGGGCGGCGAGATGGACCTGTCCAAGCTGCCGGAGACCAAGACCAAGGTCGGGCTGATCCTGGCCGACGTGGGCCAGGCCCTTTTTCTCTCCCGACTGCGCGATGTGTCGGATTTCGAGGTGGGGCTTTTACGGGCGGAATTCATGCTGGGCAACATCGGCGTGCACCCCTCGGCGCTGGAGGCCTACGACAACGGCACGTTGCCCCATCTGGTCGACCACAAGCTCAAGGAACTCGACGCAAGGCTCAGCAAGATCGTGCGCGAACAGTTGGCGGGCGGCTACATCTCCGTGGACGTCAACCTGCGCAAATACGTCGGCCTGATCACGGGCCTGTCCGCCGACCTGGACCGTCTGGCCGAGGAGCAGGCCGGGCCCAAGGGCGCGGACGCGGTGCTGGCCATCCACCGCAAGATCCGCGAGCTGGACAAACGGCTCGACGAACACCTGGAGCTGGCCGCGCGCCGTCTGGACGTGCTCAAGACCTCCCGCGACCTGGAGACCCATGTGGCCGTGATCCTGGGCTACTGGGACGAGCTTCAGGAGAAATCCAACGACCCCGACGCGGTGAAGCGCCGCTACGAGGTCAAGCACCTCATTTCCCAGCGCGTGGAGGCGGTGAAGGACGAGCCGCTGGTCCTGGAGATCCTGGAACGCATTCACGCCGTGCGCCGCGAGGTGGCCCGGCAGGTGGGCATCAATTCCGAGATCGAGGATCTGGCGGCCCTGCCGGACAAGATCAAGCGCCAGCTCTTCTCCCGGGGGTTCCGCTCGGGCAAGGAACTCTACGTCCAGACCCTGTCCCAGGGCCTGGGGCTGTTCGCCATGGCCTTCCACGGCCGGGACATCATCTACCGCACCACGGATTTCAAATCCAACGAGTACCGCAACCTCCTGGGGGGCATGCTGTTTGAAGGCTTCGAGGACAACCCCATGCTGGGCTACCGGGGCGTGTCCCGCAACATCCACGACTGGGAGATCGAATCCTTCAAGCTGGCCCGGGGCATCTTTGGGGGCAAAAACCTCCAGATCATGCTGCCGTTCGTGCGCACCATGGAAGAGGCCCGCAGCATGAAGCGCTATCTGGAGCGGGTGCACAAGCTCGTCTCCGGCCGCGACGGCCTGAAGGTCATGCTCATGTCCGAGATTCCGAGCAACGCCATCCTGGCCAAGCAGTACATCCAGGAGTTCGACGGCTTCTCCATCGGCTCCAACGACATGACCCAGATGGTCCTGGCCACGGATCGCGACAACCCCTCCCTGCGCCACATCTACGACGAGGAAGACCCGGCCGTGGTCTGGGCGCTCCTGGTGACCATCTTCACCGGCCAGAAGTACGGCAAAAAGGTGGGGTTCTGCGGCCAGGGCGTGTCCAACAGCGTGATCCTGCGGGGCTTGGTGGCCATCGCGGGCATCGTGTCCGCGTCGGTCGTGCCCGACACCTATTACCAGACCAAACTGGACATGGCCTCTGTCGAGGCCGAGCACATCCCCGTATCCAAGCTGGGCGACTGGCTGAGCACCCAGCACGTCAACCGCCTGCGCCAGCTTCTGGCCGAGCACAAATACGACCACATCCTCAAGAAATACAAGACCGGACACGACCTCAAGGACTGGTACGAGGGGGAGATGTCGCGGTTCGCCGAGCAGTTGCGCGACAACCTGGACACCCAGAAGGCCGGGTTCTACCGCCAGGAGATGGAGAGCTTCCGCAGGCTTTTCCACAAGCCGGTGATCTATTCCGACTGGGACTGGGAGAGCACGGTGTTCGATTCCCTGCGCCAGGCCGGGTTTTCGTCCTACGAGGAGCAGGAAAAGGCCCTGGCGGAGCAGCGCAAGAAGAAATGGTAGGGCGCGGCCCTGCCTCTGAAGATCGGGGCGGCCTGCGGGCCGCCCTCTGAATATATGAAAAATCCCCGCTTCGGCGGGGATTTTTTGTGAGGTGCGCATTGCGATCAACCGTTGGCGGCGCGTCCTGCATGAGTACGGTGCGGGGATATGATCCGCGCGGCACGGACGTGGTGATCTGCCAAGACCTGGAATTTTTGTATTTTCACACAACTATTTTACCGTAGAGCCCGACCGGCCAAGGTGTTTTTGACCATTAACAGAGGGGGCAAGAAGGATCTGCGATGGTAGCAGTGGGATTACGGGGTGTTTGCGATTTTTCCGGGGGCATGGAAGAGAGGGGGGATCACTATTCCTATGCACTCCATGCAATAATGCTATAAGCACAAAGGTATTGTCGGTGATTGTCAATATTTATGAATATTAACCAAGGTGTTACAATGTTCAGAACTAGATAATGGCAAATAATGGATTAACTACCTGATATAATAGGTAAAAAAATCAAATAATTAGTAGTGAAAGCTGTATCCCATGCAGCGACCATCTTGACAGAGTGATGGAATCATGTGATGAAATTCACTAAACACAAATATTAAACTATAGTTAAGCGGCGATATGGAAATTTTGTATTAACAATCGAATATGGTTATATTTGCGAGGTGTGGATGCTGGAAACATCCGATGTAAGCGCCTATAAACGATTTACATATTAAATTGATTGGTGTATTTATTATGGTTTATGTTATACTATAAGCATTTTTGTTTTTATACAAAGATAATTTTTCGAAGGAATTTGCTTTCATAATTTATCGGAAGTTGCTGATCGTATATATGGATTTAAATATTAGATGATAGTGGCTTGCAATAAGAAATAGTTAATCAGGATGGTTTGTGTTAATGATAAGTGCATTTATGCTTGCATTGGGAGGAGAAGGTGAACATAGATAAATCGAGCTTTAACACCGAAGGCAGTGATCGATATATTGCAAAAGCAGAGCCAACAAAAAGTTTTTTTATCGATATGCTTGTTCGTGATATTCCTTTGCAAAGAGCAATTATCGATGTAATTGATAATTCAATTGATGCGGCATTGTCGCAATCCGCCAGTAGTAATAGTTTTGATAAATTTTCAATAGAAA
>JAVHLG010000053.1 GCA_031082225.1 Desulfovibrionaceae bacterium
CGGGGAACACTGCTTCTCCGTTAGTCTCCGGGCCGATGGTGGCGGATCATCCCCGCGAGCGCGGGGAACACGACTCTTGTGTCTGGGGCACAGGTGTAGCGGCCGGATCATCCCCGCGAGCGCGGGGAACACCAGCGTGTGGACGCCTCCCTGGTCCTGCATGACGGATCATCCCCGCGAGCGCGGGGAACACTCGTCCTCGCTCGGGACGAAGCCGTCCTGCTCCGGATCATCCCCGCGAGCGCGGGGAACACCCGAACGATGGGGCCGGGAACAGCAAAGCCTCCGGATCATCCCCGCGAGCGCGGGGAACACGGGGGTGGAACGACACTCCTTGGAAGCCAGACCGGATCATCCCCGCGAGCGCGGGGAACACACAAGAACCCGGTCTGTGATACTGGACGCGACCGGATCATCCCCGCGAGCGCGGGGAACACGTCTCGAATTGACGAGCCTCCACCACAACCGGCGGATCATCCCCGCGAGCGCGGGGAACACCACAACGGCGAAGAGACCTCCGTGGAGTTCATCGGATCATCCCCGCGAGCGCGGGGAACACGCAGCGGCAGGCATGGCCACGGCCGCAGGGGGCGGATCATCCCCGCGAGCGCGGGGAACACAGCGTGCCGGACTGTTCCAAAATCCAGTCGTCCGGATCATCCCCGCGAGCGCGGGGAACACTGACCGCCGTCAAGGACGGCATCCCCCTGGAACGGATCATCCCAGCGAGCGCGGGGAACACGGGAATTTCATTGCAAGAATACAGAGAAAACACGGATCATCCCCGCGAGCGCGGGGAACACTCCTTGGCCGCTTCGCCGTTGGGGAAATCGATCGGATCATCCCCGCGAGCGCGGGGAACACGCGGGCATGGCGGCGGCGGCGGACCCGTCGATCGGATCATCCCCGCGAGCGCGGGGAACACTGAAGCAGAACCAACCGAAATCCGAGGTCAAGCGGATCATCCCCGCGAGCGCGGGGAACACTGCATCTGCGCTTGATGCTCGTCAGCCTGTGCCGGATCATCCCCGCGAGCGCGGGGAACACGCTCCTGACCAGACCATCCCGGCCACGGCGTCCGGATCATCCCCGCGAGCGCGGGGAACACTTTGCCAGAGCGGGAATCGAAAGCCCCGACGCCGGATCATCCCCGCGAGCGCGGGGAACACGCCCCTTGGGCCAGCATCTTGGACACGTTCCGCGGATCATCCCCGCGAGCGCGGGGAACACCATGGCCTCGATGACCTGTCTGGCGGCAGGGTCGGATCATCCCCGCGAGCGCGGGGAACACACAGGGCCCTGTACGGCAACGTGGATGTCGAGCGGATCATCCCCGCGAGCGCGGGGAACACACACGCTTGGCGGCCTCGATCAGATCCACGCTCGGATCATCCCCGCGAGCGCGGGGAACACGACAAAGGCCGCCATGTCGTACGCCAAGGGCGCGGATCATCCCCGCGAGCGCGGGGAACACGAACACCGCGTTCAACAACAATTGCCCTTGCTCGGATCATCCCCGCGAGCGCGGGGAACACTCTTGACGCAATATCCTCTTCTTCCACGACTTTTTCAAGCCGATTTTTCCACCGGATTTTTGTCAAGGAAATCAAATCTTCACATATTCGGTTGTCAAGGATCGGTCGGCTTATCCTTCCAGCGGCCCCGGGCTTGAAAACGACACCAATTCCAATCCGTCGAAATCAACCGGCATGCGCCGATTCGGACCCAGCGTGCGAAACGAGAACCCCGATTCGCTGCGCGCGCTCCACACCATCACCGCGTTGCCGTCTTCAAGCCCGTTTTCCACATTGTTCCAGATCATCTCACGCACCTTCACCGAATAGTCCCCGACGTACACACCCGCGCGGATCTCCAGAAGCCACACGGCAAGGCGGCCGCGCAGGCGCGGCGGGGCGTTCTCAACCACGATGACCATCATCGCCCAGTCCCTCCTCGTCCGCAAAGGCCGGTCCAATGGCCTCGGGCGCAGCCTGCGGCACGGCCAGCCCACCCGCCGCCAGGACATCCTCGATGTCCGGGATGATGCGGCGCAGAAGCTTCATCTCCCGAAACCGGTCCCGACAGGCCAGACGTACCGCCCGTTCCGGCTCGGCGCATGGTTTGGCCGCAATGGAGAAGGCCACCGGAACCACCGTGTCGAACTTGTACAGATCGGCGATGTCGTACACAAAACTGCGCGGTTTGCCGGTATGGATGAAGCCGATGGCCGGGGCATAACCCGCCGCCAAAACCGCCGCCTCGGCCAGACCGTGCAGGCAGGCCGTGGCGGCGCTTAAGCAACGGTTGGGCAGATCGCCCGTACCCCATTCCCGGGGGTTGTATTTTCTGCCGGACCACGGCACGCGATATTGCCGGGCCAGCAGGCGGTACATCTCCTTGACCCGGGCCCCCTCAATGCCGCGCAACTGGTCCACGCCGCGCCGCGACGGAGGCTCCTCCCCGAATCGCACGGCGTACATCTTGCGCACGACTTTGAGCCGGGCGTCCTCGTCAAGGGCCAGGGCGGCCTGATACAGGAGCCGGTCGCTGCGCGCCCCGCCGGGCTGGCCGGAGGCGTACAGGCGCACTCCGGCCTCCCCGATCCAGACCAGAAGCGTCCCGGCCCGCGCCGCCAGAACCACGGCCGCATGCGAGACCCGCGTGCCCGGTTCGAGCATGATGCAGGCCAGACCGCCAACGGGGATGTGGGTGCGCACGCCTCCGGCGTCCACCAGCACAAAAGAGCCGTCCAGCACGTCCAGGTTTCCCATCACCAAAAACACCATGGAGGCCCGCTCCTTGAGCGGCAACGGCGACAGCCGGGGAAGCATCAGGCCCGCCTCGCCAGGAGAAGACCGCAGCCAAAACCCTTGGCCGGGCCGACGCCCCGGGTCATGGCGGCAAGGGCCTTGGCCGGGTCCGCCACCGTGGCGACCCCGGACAGGTCGAGGGTGCTGATGCAGACCTTCTGGCCATGGGACCGGAAGCGTTGCGGCGTGTAGCCGTCCGCCGCGATGCTCTCCGCTTCAAACATGAGGCCCATGGCCTCCTGCCGGGCCACAAGCCAGATGCGCCCCGCCGACTGGGCCAGTTCCGCCCGGGGCGGCGGCTCTTCCCCGCGCGACAGGCACGCCATACGGGCCTGCTGCACCACGTCGTGGCGCGTCTTGCCGCGTTTGATCACGGCATTGGCCCGAAGCGACACGAAAAGCCGGTCGCCCACAGCCAGACTCGGCGCATAGGGTTTGGTCTCCATTCCCCATAGTCCTTCGGCGTCTCCGGGTGGTCGCGCCGAGACCGCGACGAACGTCCACGGGTCGATTTCGCGGTACAGGAAATCCCGCGTGCGTGACGGCGAATCGGAAAATAGCCGCCACAGGGCCTGATGCGCGTCGTAGACGCTGCGCCGGACGGCCGCCCTGGGGTCAAGGCGCAGGCGACTGAAGTACATGGCCTTCCTCCTTGCCGGTGTCTTCCCCGGCGGCGTCTTTGGGCGTGTCTTCGCGAAGCGCGGCGGGAGCGACTTCGGTCATGATCTCGATGCGTTCCTGGTACTGCCGTTGCGTGTCGTAGAGGGCCATGTCCCGGACGAGGCCGCCATGTGCTGGTTTGGCCTCATGCCCCATGGCCTCGGCGTACAGCCGGACGTGTTCCGGGGCCTTCCATTTGTCCGGAAAGGCCCACGCGTCCAGACGGTAGGCGGCCAGGGCCGCGACCGTGTCCGGGTAGTCTGCGACTTTTGGGTCAAACGGCAGCGAGGCCGGGCAGCTTTTTCGGCCCAGGTACGGGACGAAGCGCGGTTTTTTGAGCGCCTCGGCCAGGGTCTCCAGGGAGTGGGGCGGCCTGTCGCAGGCGGCCCACAGGCAGGCCGTGAAGTGGGCGTCGCACAGGTAGCCACGCCGGGACAGGACGGTATAGGGCGACTCACCCCGGCCTAAAAGCCCCCCCAACTCGTCGGCCCGGGTGCGGTAGACGCGTTTTTTCGCCTCGGGCGGGGTTTGTACGGTGTGATAATCCAGAAGTGGCGCGCCGGGTTTATCCTCTCGGACGGCCAGGGCATAGGACGCCGACAGGGTGGAAAGCCCCGCTGCGTCCTCGCGCCGAAGCCCCAGGCAGGCGGCCAAGAGGCCGAACACGGCCGAGCGGGTGGGGTGGGAGGCGCTGTGGCGCACCTCCCCCACGGCCGCCAGCCCGTAAGCCTGCAAGGCCCCGTGAAGCTGGAACACGAGATAGGCGGGCATGGTTCTACCCCCTGACGAACGTCACGAGTTCGTCGATGGAGCCGGTTCCGTTCAAGGCGTTGAACTTCCTCGCGTCGATCTTTTGGCCGTAGACCGTATCCATCTTCTTCTTGGAGTCCTCCAAGATTTCCACGGACTTTTCCGCCACATTCTCGCCGGACACGGGTTTGAGGAAGGCCAGGCTCAGGTTGCGGGGCTGCTCGTCGCCCTTCTCGGCCAGGGCGAAGAAGGCGTAGGCCCGGGACCCGAAACTGTTCTGCTTGCCCGTGGGGGACACGGTGCATACGGCCTCGACAAGGGCGGCCAGGGACGCGGCGGCAAGTTTTTCGTCACCCCCCAGGTTTTCGGCAAGAAGCTCCCGGTCCACGCACAGGTACAGGTAGAAGACCCCGGCCCCGAACTCGGCCACGCCCATGTGCCCGGCCCCGCTGTCATCCTTGTTGAGGTCGTCCACGGCGGTGAAGAAGTCGTCTTCGGGAGCGGCCTTGTGCACGGTCATGGCGTGGGCCACCTGCACGGCGGCCTCCACGTTGAACCGGGCGTTGGCGGCGATCATGCGGCCGAACATGGCGATGTCGGCGGCGCTGACGCCGTGTCGCAGAAGGTCCAGGGCCTCCTTGGCCGGGGCCTTGCCCGAGGCCCGGCAGGCCTCGGTCAGGACGGACACGGCCTGGCGTTCCTCGGGGCTGACATGCGCCAACTGCTCGATTTCCAGGGACTCCAAAACGGCCGTCCGCGCGGTTTCGGGGTCGGCGTCCTTGGATTTTTTCGCGGCGGCCGCGCCCTCGGCGGGGTTCGCGTCCGCCAGGGCGTTCGCGTCTTCCGGGGAATCTTTCCCCTTCTTGCCCTTTTTGGGCTCGGGCTTGAGCTTGCCGAAGGCGGCCGCGACGGCCCGTCCGATCTCCAGGGCCTTGGCGTCGGACAGTTTGGGCAGATCGCCCGTGGCGGCCGGGTCGTCCCAGACCGTTTCGAGCGTCGCGCCCTGGGTCAGGGCGGCGTGGACCTTGCGGCCCAGTTCCTTGGTGCGCCAGCCGAGGTGTCCCGCCGCGCCCAGGGCCTTCTTGAAGACGTCGGAGGTGCGCCAGGCCCGCTTGAGGCTCTGGGAGGAGACACGCAGCCGCGTGGTGTTGCCGAGTTGCATGGATTTGGGGGATCCGGCGTCGTCGCGGTTCAGGTTGGCGGCCGGATAGCTGGTCAGAACGTGCAGTTGGATGAACCTGGACATGATATGGCTCCTTTTTTATTTGGCGGGACGGTTGGTGTAATAATCGATGGACCATTCGCGGCGGGTATGCGCGTTCCACCAGAACGCGCCGGTCACGAGGCTTTTGATCTCGGCTGCGTCGCCCAGGTAGCGCACCAGTCGGCGCAGCATGAGAAAAAGCGCTTCGGGGTCGTCGTCCGGGATGGCCATGAGCTTGCGGAACCTGGGGTCGCGCACGCTGGCGGGAGCGGACTCGTCGGGTTTGAGCAGTTTGGCGAAGGTGGTGTCGGACGCGAGCGTGCGGACATGGGCCAGGATGCCCACCCCAAGGGCCAGACGTTCCTGTTCCCATGCATTCAGGTCGATGCCACGTCCGGCAAGCCCGGCCACCACGCCGCGCTGGAAGTCACGGGAGAGGTAAACATCATCAGACTTTTTGGCCCGGCGAAGCCTGGCGCGGACGCCCCGGTCCTCGGCGAGTCCCTTCCACCACTGCGTCAGGAAGTCCCAAAATTCGCCAGCCTGTTTGGTGTTTTTGTCGCGGCCAAGGACGGCGCTGAGTGATCGGGTATCGATGGTCATCCTTTTTGCTCCTTTGCCTTGCCGGGCAGATTCAGGATTTTGCCGCAGCCGGATACGATGTAGGCCCGCATGCGATTGAGCGCCCCGTAAACCCGTTCCCCCATGCTTGGCGGAACCTCGCCGCCTTCGGCGGACTGGCTGAAGAGGTCGTTGGCGGCGTCGAGCAGGCACTTGAGCCAGGCGGCCCGAATCTCCTGACTAGCCGCAGGGTCCGGCCGACCGTTGATGACGGCCTGGGCATGTTTGTAGAAGTCCTTTTCCGTTGCATTCCAAAAACGGGCGGCCAGATTGGACAGGAAGGTTGACCCGGCGTCCGCGCTGTCTTTTCCGGGAAACAGGGCCTCGCGCACGGCGGCGACAAGGTTGCGTTTGGCCTGGTCTGCGGCCCGGACCATGTCGCCCAGGGCCTGGACCACGGCGGGGAGATCGTCCTCCGGCACGCCGAAGACGTCGTATTCGCCTTCGCACCAGCCTCGGGCCTTCATGTTGTCCATGTCGTAGCCGTAGACGCGGATGCGGGTTGGCCGGGTCGGCGAGTCAAGGGTCAAGGTTTCGCGGCAATGCCTGACGGCCTGGGCCGGAACGACGGCCTTGTCCGTATCCTCGCCGTAGACGAAGCCCGGCCAGTGGATATAGCCGTGGCCTTCGCTAACGCCCTTGAGGGTCAGGTACCCCTTGTCCGCGCCGTGATACCGGTAGGGGGTCAGGGGATGGCGGAACAGGCCGTAGTTGTAGCCGTAGTTTTTGGTCAGAAAGCGGCGCACGAAGGTCGTTCCGGTCTCGCCGCACAGGGGGCAGGGCAGGGGCGCGGCTTCGTCCTCGGGCAAAAGGACGATGCGTCGGGGCGTCCCCCAATACTGGTGCAGGAAGTGCACGTCTTTGGCATGCACCTGCGATCCGTCTGAACTGTCGCGGCATGCTTCAAGCCACGCAAAGACGTTTGCGCCGATGGCGGATGATTCGGGAAGCGGTTCGACATCGGTCGCATTCAAGGGAAGGACGTTTGACCATACGGTTTTCCACAGCGTTTCAAAGATGTTCAGCGTGACCAGCGGCCCGCCGCCACGCAAAGAAACGCGGTGCCCCGCCCCGCCTGACGGTGCGTAAGATTGCAAGGTGAAGAGCGCCGTGGCGGCGCAGGCCGGGCAGAGCCGGTCCGGGGGCTGGTCGCGCTTGACGAAGAAATCGCTGTTGCTGCCAAGGGCGTTTTCCCCAGGGGAATCCATGAGCAGCGCGCCCACGGGTTTGGGGTCCGAGACGTCGTCTTCGGTCAGGGTCAGGTCCTGGAGGAACAAGGGCCGTTCGCCGAAGAGGTTGAAGTAGGGCGCAAGGGGCGTCATGGCCGCCTTGAGGTCGTCCGGGACCGGGGGCGCGCCCAGAAGGCGTTTCCAGGCGAGGGAGTTTTTGGGCGGCATGGCGGTTTGCACGAGCCCGACCAGGAATTCGAGGAGCGCGCCCTTGAAGTCGGGGCGGCCGATGTCGATGTCCACGGGCGGGTCGTCGCCGGTCAGCTGCCACGGCGCGATGCGGGCAAGCGCGCCGGATCGCAGGCGGACCGGAATCCAGCGTTGCGTCAGGAGATTGAAAGGGGTCATGGGTGAATCGCTCCGTATAATAAGTTTTTATATACTTGATTGTGCAAAGATAGGGCGGTATACTCCCAGGCGTCAAGGAGATGGGTGACGCCCGGGAGTATGTGTGCTAGTCTGGCGATATTATGAGTAAGACGATCAGGTAGAGGTCGTCGACGACCAACACCACGATAAACAGAGACCGGTCATGCCGATAACAGGTCATGGCCCCTCCTCTGGGGCGCACAAAGTGAGTTGCCATCGGCTGGATTGCTTGGTAGTACGCTGTTTCCAGGCAACGCACGGAGCAATCCGTCGCAGGCAGCCCGCGGTGTGTGCTTTCACCGCGGGCTGCTTCTTTTTCTCATAGGCATAATTCATAGTCAATAAAAAAACTCTCGTTAAAAGATTTGTCTTCAAATAATTTCATCCCCACCGAGGTGGGGAACGTTTGAACACTCTCGTCAACAGCTTTGTCGGATCATCCCCGCGAGCGCGGGGAACAGGGGAGATTTTTGCCCGAAAGGGTGGCCTCCGCGCCGAAACACCCCCAATGACAATTTACAAGCCTTGATGGTCGGCGTCAACAGGCGGTGACGCCGGGCCGCCACGGCGACAATCCGGCCCGAGGATTCCCGGCAGCGCCACCTTTTTGCGTCATGTCGGCCCCTGGCGGTCCTCTGTGCTGGAACCTCCTTTCTCCAGCGCGCCACCATGCCGCTTCCATGTCGCAATCTCCCGGCTTCCGTCCGGGACCGCTTGCGCCAGGTTTAAATTTTCTGTATTCCGCATACCGTGGGTACACAAAATCACGAAAAAATAAACCAGATCATCCTGGGCTGGCCGACCGGGGCCGTCCGGACCGCCGCGACGCTACGCGCCATGGGCGTCAGTTCCTCGCTGGTCCGCAAATATGTCCAGGGCGGCTGGCTCGCGCCCTTGGGGCCGGGCAGCCGGGGAGCCTACCGCAGGGCCGGGGACGCCGTGGACTGGACCGGCGGGGTGTACGCCCTCCAGGAGGCCAAAAGGCCGCACATCCACGTCGGGGGGCGCACGGCCCTGGAGATGCAGGGCTATGCCCACTACGGTGCACTTGGGACGCGGGAGGTCTTTTTGCATGCCCCCGGCGCAAGTGTGCTCCCCACATGGTTCGCTGACCACGACTGGGGCGCGCCCATCGTCTTCACGGCAAGCTCGCAGCTTCAGGGCCTGGCGTGGCGCGAACTCGTCTCCCAGCCCGTGCGCGACTATGTCGTCCTTCTGTCCCCGCCCGAACAGGCGGCGCTTGAGATGCTCTTTCATGTCCCGCGCCGGGTAGGCTTTGACGAGGCCGGACAGATCATGGCCGGACTTGGGACCATGCGTCCGGCCCTGGCCCAGACACTCCTTGAGCGGTGCGGCAGCATCAGGGCCAAACGGCTCCTTCTCTATTTCGCCGAGGCGTTTGGACTGGCGTGGCGTGCGGACCTTGACCTTTCGCGGATCGATCTGGGACGCGGAAACCGGCAGATCGTCCCGGGCGGCGTTTTGGACAGGCAATACCGCATCACGGTTCCGGCCGGATCGGCAGACGCAGGCGGGGCGTTTTGATCAGCGTGGCGTATGAGAAGCAGGTTCGGCTGCTGCTGCGCGTGTTGTCCCTGATCGAGTATACGCATCCGGACGGTCGCCCGTTTTTTGCCCTCAAGGGCGGCACGGCCATCAACTTTTTCGTCTGGGACATGCCGCGCCTGTCCGTGGACATCGACCTCGCCTATTGTCCCCTCTCCGACCGTGATACCGCCCTGGACGAGATCCATGACGGAATGCTCCGGCTGGCCGAGACGATCCGAAGTCGCATCGGGGCCAGGGGGCAGTTCTCCACAGGCGCCACGGGCGCGCCGAAACTGGTGGTGGCGGCGGACGGCGTGACCATCAAGGTGGAGCCGAACACCGTCATCCGGGGGACTGTCTTCGACACGGACGTCTCGGCGGTGCATGCCGCTGTAGAGGCCCGGTTCGCCATGTCCGTGCGGGCGCGCCACCTGGGGCTTGCCGATCTGTTCGGGGGAAAGCTGTGCGCCGCCCTGGACCGCCAACATCCGCGCGACCTGTTCGACGTGCATCTGCTTCTGGAGCGGGTCGGTCTCACGGACGACATCCGCAAGGCATTCCTCGTCTATCTCATCAGCCATCCACGTCCACTCGCCGAAGTCCTGTCTCCGAATCTCCATCCCCTGGAGGAACTGTACGAGCGGGAGTTTCGCGGCATGACCATTCAGGAGTATTCGTTAAAGACGTTGTTGGAGGTGCAACGAAATCTCGCCCCGCTCGTTCTGACGTCGCTTTCCGATGCCCAGAAGGAATTTCTTCTGTCGTTCAAAATGGGTGAGCCAAGGTGGGATTTGCTGGGAATCCCCCACGCCAAGGCGTTGCCCGGGGTGCTGTGGAAGCTGCGCAATATTCAGGCCCTGAGCGAGAACAGAAAAAAATACGCCGCCTCGGTGCGAAAGCTGGAGAGCCTGCTTGCCGGAGGATCACAGCTTCAGGACAGGTAGCGAAGTCCCGTGTCCCGGGAATAGCTGGCCGCGAAGCCATCCAGGCAGCTTTCCCATATTTCCGGGTCTTGTGTGGGAGTCATGGGTAAAAACTCCACAAAGCGTCCCTTATCCGGCAAGGTCGCGGCGTACTCGACGAGCCTTTTCCGCAATGCGGTCTCCCGAGAGCCGTCCTGGGCCGCGTCCGGAAACCGCCAAACCGGAATCGAGACCTCGGACAGGGCGCAGGTCCGGGCGTTGACTTCTTCCCCAGCCCACAGACGAAACCCATCGTCCGTGGCGCACACCAGCCGCAGGGTGACCTGCTCCTCTCCGAGGCGTGTCGGCGTCCTGCGGTCGTTAAGCCACAGATTTTGGGCGGCGTTTTTGCAATATCCTTGGCGTAATTCCAGTTTGCTGGCCGCAGCGATATTTTCTTTGGCTCTTTTTTTCCCTTCCACTTCGATGTCGGACGAGGCAAGCGCGGCTGGCGTGGGATGGGCCATTTCGTCATAGGCCCCCTCGACAAGATCCCGGGCCTTGCCCGGCAAGTCGATCGCGCCAAGCCCGGCCAACATCTTGGCCGTACGCCACAAAACCCCGAGCCTGGGATATACGTAACGTCCCGTGTCGAGCTCCTCCTTGCCCCAGTCGGCCCCTGGTTCGACTGTGGGGTCGGGGGAGACGACCAGCAGGGAGGGGCGCGGGAACCCCTCCGGCCGCCACGTCCGGTCCTGATGCCGCTGGCAGCGCCCGGCGCGCTGGATCAGAAGCTCCATGGGGGCCAGTTCGGTGACCACCACGTCGGCGTCGATGTCCAGGGATTGCTCCACGACCTGGGTGGCGATCAGGATCTTGCCGCGCCGCGCCTCGGGACTGGCGTCTTTCCCAAAGATATCCAGAGCCCGCCTTTCGATGTCCAGGCGGTCGGCCAAGGCGAACCGGGCATGGAAGAGGAGGATGTCTTTCGACCCGATCCGTCCGGCCAGGGCGGCGTGGGCGGCCATGGCCCGATCCACGGTGTTCAGGATGAAAAGGCCGCACCCTCCGGCCCGATGCACGGCTTCGAGCCGGGCGTAGGCCGTTTCGCGATGCGCCGTCAGCTCGACCTCGATATTCAAGGTGCGCGTTGCGGGTAGCTGTATCTCCTGCTTGCCCGAGCAGTCGATCCTCATGACCAGGGGCAGAGGGGCGTTTGATAGCCGGGGCGGCTCCCATCCCGCGCCTGTGCAAAAGGCGTCGGCGAGTTCCTGTTTTGTTTCCAGGGGCAGGGTGGCCGAGAGGAGGATGGCGCTGCCGCCGAGCCGGGCATGGAAGGACAGCAGGGTTTTGAGCAGATGGGTGGTGTATTCGTCGTAGGCGTGCACCTCGTCGGCGATGAGCACGTTGCGGGCTATGCCCAAAAGACGCAGACATTGGTGTGTGGAGGGCAGGACGCCCAAAAGGGCCTGGTCGAGGGTGCCGACCCCGGTGGGAGACAGCAGGGCCTTTTTCCGGTTGTCGGCCAGCCAGTTCGAGCAGTACGCGCCGCTATCGGTTGTTGTGCCGTCGTCCTGACCCGGGCGGCCGCGTTCAAGGCCGATGCTTTCCAGGAAGGCCTCGTGCAGGCCGCATCGGGCATGGGCCAGAACCAGGGATGGTGCGGTTTCGTCCGTGATCTCGAAAAGCGCCCGATAGGCCGGAGCCAACCGGTAATACATGCTGTTTGCGGTGGCCATGGTGGGGAGCCCAACGAAGAAGCCCGAGGCTTCCTGTGTGGTCATGAGGGCATGGGCGGCCAGAAGGGCGGCCTCGGTCTTGCCCGCGCCGGTCACGTCCTCGAAAAGGAGTAGCCTTTGCCCGGCCGGGCGTTCGCCTTCGGCCATGGCCAGGGATTGCAGCGGGGTCGGCTGGCTCGCGGCCCCCAGGTGGGGGAGAAGGGCGTGGAAACCATTTTCAGGCCGGGGAGGCGGACACAGGATGCCGGATGCGGCCACGGCGGTCCGGGCCTGGGGCCGGGCATGTCCGCGCCAGTAGTCTTCAAGCGGCATGGGCCGGGCGCAATAGGCGAAGCCGTCCCCCGAGGCCAGCCAGTCGGACAGGACCAGAAGCCCGGCGAAGAGCCAGGAGGCGGGCTTGAAGAAACTCTCGTCGTCCTCTTCCACCGGAATGGCCAGCGGTTCAGGCATAAGGATGGCGGCGGCTGAGACCGCGAATTGGGATATGTCGTTAAGGACTCCAGAGGGAAGGTCGATGTATTCTGGCGCTTCGCCAGGACGGCCGTGATGCCAGAACGTCGCGTCGGCCAGGGGGGCCAGGATGAGCCCGTCGATTTGGAGCAGCGCCGATGTGGCTGGGTTTCCCCCCCATAGCTGTTTGCGGTGTTTGTTGAAAAGATATCGCCCGATGACGGTGTGGTGCTCGCAACCGGGGTGTTCATGGATGGTTCCCCCGAGCAGGGCGATGATATCCCGACGCAGAACCTGAAACGCGGGAGCGAATTTTCCCAGATCGTGCAGGCAGGCGAAATACCGAAAGAGGCGGATCAGATCGGCCAAGGGCATGGGGACCAGGGCTTGGAAGCGTTTCGCCAGGATATGGTCGGCATCCAGAATGGCTTCCAAGACGGCGGCAACATCCAGGCAATGGTAGACGAGCAGGTGATGCTGACAGGAGTCCTTGGAGGCTTTTCCCCAGTAGGCATACATTCCGATAACTCCATATTCCACGTGTTATCTTGCATAAGGGGGCATTCCTCGAGAGATGTCAAGATGACTGGGTGAGAGGGCATTTAGTGGTGTGTTTGACGCAATATTTTCCAAAGAGTGCCTGTTGTATCGCAAAAATGAAGCAAAAATTGCGGTGCTTCATGGAAAATATGCCGTAAAGAAGAGTTCTCCATGCCATATAGTGTCAAATACATTCCGAAACCCTGGCGGTCTACAAGGCGGTAGGTGATGCCTGGATGGCCTCATACCAATTCCTATTGATAATACAATAAATAGGTGTTATCCTCCGCTCAGGAGGAACGCCTATGTCACGCCCAAAATCTCTCTTCTCATCCGAGCTCGCCTCGCGCGCACAGGCCGATCTTGACGCTCTCGACCACCATGGAATCGTCCAGAAACTCCGCGCTATTGTTGCCTGTTCAAAGCTCCCAGTTGAGGCGGTGGCAAACGTGCTTGGAGTAGCAGCCGAAACTATTTGGCGTTGGGCAAAGGCATATGAAAAGCATGGATTGGAGGGACTCTATCCAAAAAGCCGCCGCGCAAAGCCTTCAAAGCTGAACACAGACCAAAAAGGCGTCGTTTTGGCGTGGATCGACGAATGTAGGACACCCGATGGCAAGCCGGTCCACTGGACACTGGAACGACTCCGACAGGCCATCGCTGACCATTTTGGCATAGTCCTTGGCATTAACACCATTTGGGTCTGGCTTCGCAAAGAAGCCCGCAAGCTCAAGGTGCCCAGACCGCGTCACGTCAACGGGAACGAAAAGGCCCAAGAGGCTTTTAAAAAAACTCCCAGAGTTGCTACAAAAACGACCTGAGGCCGAAATATACTTCTTTGACGAAGGGCGTTTTGGTTTTAAGCCGGTGACGGGGCGACGCTGGGCTCGCAAAGGTGTACGACCGATGACCGTCGTGCGGCCTGGCTACCAAAACTTCTATGTATACAGCGCTATAAGTCCATGCACAGGCGAAGACGTCAGTCTCTTTCTGCCCTGGGTCAACACTTCGATGATGAACTTGTTTCTTGCGTATTTGAGTCAGTCGCTAGGTGCGCGCCGCTGCTTTCTCGTCATGGATCAAGCTGGCTGGCACGTGAGCGTTGATTTGAAGATTCCTGTCAATATAGAACTTGTCTTTCTTCCACCCTATTCACCAGAACTCAACCCCGTTGAGCGACTCTGGCAGTGGCTAAAGCGACATAGCCTGCGTAATCGCTGCCATGAAAACCTGGAGGCAATCATGGATGCGGTCCAAGATTGCCTCCAGGGTGCAACACCGGCATTTCTTAAGAGCCTGTGTCGGTGCGGTTATTTATTTCATTAAAAATAGGAAATGGTATCACCCCACCGTCCGGCCATCCGTCCGTGCATGTCCGTGATGTCTGCGTGAACCTGAAAATCCGCGCCATGCGCGGCGATTCAGGTGCAGACATCACCTGCGGGCGAAGTCTGCAAAGTCTGCATAGTCTGCATGCAGACATGCCAGACTATGCAGACTCGTCAAAATCCATGTCTTCGTCCGGAAAGCCTTGCTGCGCCAAGGTTTGCTGACAATGCAGACTTCGCCGCATGGTTTCCAGGAATGCCGTCACCTGCTCGTCCCAGATGAGGCAGCGGCAGGCCCGACGCCCGTTGGCGTCGTGCTTGCCGGTCGTGATGTTCAACCCGCAGGCCCGCAGCATGCTCCCCGTGGCGCGCGGCGTGGGGACGTGCTCTTCGGGAGTGGCCTCGCGGTTGTAGGCGTTTTGGACGTGCGTCACGGCGAGCCGTCCGTTTTCCGTCTCGGCTGCAAGTTTGTGCAGCACACTGGCCAGAAGGATGGTCCGGCTTGAGACTTCCGTGGGACGGGCGGCCTCGCCGTCGTGCAGCAGCAGGGAAAGCGCGTCCACGGCCTGGCCAAGGGAGAAGTATGCGGCCTTCATGCCGAGTCCCATGGCCTCGCGCGACAGCTCGGCCGGGATGTCCTCCCCGCTGTGCAGAGCCCCGATGGCATGGATCACCCCCGCCAGCCGGGCCGCATAACCGAAGGCCTTGGGCAGGAACCCGCCAAACGGCGCGGGGAGATCGGGGCGTAGCAGATCGAGAGCGTTTCTCCATTGGAAATAGCGAGCCTGCGCCTCAGGGGACAACGCCAAAAGGAGAGGTTCGTCTTGTCTGTCAGCCCAATCGAAGGCCCGGGACAGGATGGTGTCCCATATCTGGCGATTGGTCTGGCTCCAGGATTCCCCGGTGAGTTCATGGTGGCTTGCGGGCTCGTAGGTGAAAAGACAGCGATATACCGTGCCGTCGTCGATGTACTGCCCGTTTTCACCGCCAAAAACCTTGCCGAAAATGCCAGGCTGGATGCCGCCGCACACCTGCACCCGGGCGCCTTCGATATAAACGGCTTCCTTGGCCCGCACGATCCGGGTGGGCTTGCCGTCGTGGAGGCACAGCCAGCTTTCACGATCCGTCCCGCCCGATTTGTATTGGTTTTGCCCGGAAATCAGCGCGGACAGCTCGTTGAGGAGAATGATCATGCCCCCCGTCGGATGCCCGTCGAGTTGGGCGTGGACGCCCTCCAGGGTCAGGTTGGTCGAATAATAGCCGCGAGGCTTTTCAGGCGGGATCTGCCCCTGGCGATCCTTAATCGAAAGCCGCTCCCACGAAGCATTCTCCGCCTTGTATCGCTCGTGTTCTTGGTTCTGTCTTCGTGTGATTTCTTTGGCCATTTCCCACATGGACGGTGTTTTTCCCGCTCCACTGTCGCGAATATCCGCCGCCCAGAAAATCAAGGGTTCCCACCAACTGTCCTTGATCCCGACCATGAGCTTGCGTCCCACGGCTCCGGCCACCATGCAAAAGGCCTGGGCCGGGAGCGGGGTGGGAGACGTGGCGCAGGACCGGGCCAGTTGTTTGATGCTTGTCGCGACCTCGGCGGGGAAGATTTCCCAGGGGAAGGGGATACGCGGGAAATGCTTCCGGGCGAGTTCCCACCGTTTGTCTTGCGAAAGCGGCGTTCGGGGACGCGGGGTCGGGGCCTGCGCTGTCGCGGTGTTTGATGTCTGGGGTGGTCCATTCTGCGCATCCCCGAATCCCTGAGTGGCCAGTGACTTGGCGGCGGCGCGATATTCGCCGTCATGGAGGAGCAGGGCGTAGACCGCGAACCGGCTGTAGGACTGGTCCGGATCGAACGGGGCGGCATTGGACGAAAAGCAGTGAAAGATCTTGCCGCCCAGGAGGGATGCGGAAATGCCCTTGGTCTTTCCCGGCCGCCGCCACTGCTCGTTTGCGCCGCGCATGCCGCAACTGGTCCAGCCATGGCTGGCGAGCAGGGCGCGGACATCCCCCCTGTCGTTGAAATCCTGGCCCGGTTGCCTGGGCATGTCCTGCAGGATGCCCCGGCCAACCCCGTGTACCTCGGCGGGCCGCGCCCATTCATTTACGGCCTTGGCCGCATGGATGAGGATGTCCCGCTCCATGGGAGTCACGAGCGGCAGGCGGCTGAAATCGCCCTGAATCAGCTCATATCCCGGCGTTGGGGCGCACAGGAAATAGCCGCCCTCGCCGCGTGTCTCGATCAACACAAGTTCGACCAGGAAGCCGTCTTCATGGCGTCTGGGCTTGAACCGCTTCCCGTCGATCTCGACTTCCGCGTCGTCAGGGGGGTGGATGGCGCGCATGGCCAGTTTTTGGTTGCCGGGAATGACCATGTCCGGGCAGCGGTAGGCCGCATGCCTGCCGCCGGATTGGCTGCGCTCGATGACAAGGCGCTCGAAGAGTCCGGGGGCTTCGGCTTTGACAACGTCGGCCCAGACCGTGAAGGCCTCGCCCTTGAGGTCGAAGTCGAGCATCTCAAGATTCCCGGAGACGCGGCCGCAGACAAGCGCCAGGGCCGTGTCCGGAGTGCTGAACCAGCGCTCGATTTCCGCCTGCGTGGCAAGGCGTGCCTGGTAGGGTTTCCAGGCGGTCAGCGGGGCCTTGGTGTCCTTGCGGGTGGGGAGGACGGAAAGGCCCGCATTGCAGGCCGCGAGGGCGGCGGTCAGGCAGTTGGCATCCACCGGGGACTGGCTGGTGCGGATGGGGTTAGACGTCATGTCTCGCCCTCCGCGTGGCCGCGACGGTGTTCTCTCGCAGGGTGCCCCGCCACCATTCGAGGAACAGGTCGCGCCGGATGAGCACCTTGCTACCCGAGTAAATGAAGCACTCGGGCGGGATGACGCGCTTGCTCCGCAGGTTTTGGATGGTGCGCCAGCGGATGGCCTTGCCGGTCAGTCTGTCCAGTTCCGTCCCCCGGAAGATGGCCGGGAGCGCCTGCTGGAATTCGAGGATCGTCTGATCAATGCATGAAGACATCATTCAACCTCCTAGAAGTGACATTCACGGGAGGTTGAACTCTTTTGCGGGTGTAAAAGCTACGGACAAACCAGGGACAAACCAGGGACAAAAAGATTTTTAGCTATTTTTTTCGATCCGCCCGCAATCGTGCCCCACGTTTTTTGTTGGCTTCGGAGGTGTCTGCTTCGTCTTTTAATTTATTAATGAGTGTGCGCCCAATTTCTTCATCACTCTTTCCCATACTATGCATTATTCTGGAAATTGTACGCCGTGGAAATTTATTTTTTTGTAGAATTGCAATGATTTCTGGTTCTGTTATGTAGCAGAATTCACTAATTTTCTCAGATATCGATGTTTTGAAATCAGGGTATCCCTCTATCGCAAATTTTTGAACATATAGTGACTTCAAGACTTCATCTTTGTTTTGTGTATCTTCAAAGTTTTCTGTTTTTGCGTTTAAATACTTTAATATTGATTGATCAATGTGGTATAGTTTTTCTAGCTCGCTGTCGATTTCAATTTGTGTTTTAGTAAAATCATCACAAAATGATTTTGAATTTCCTTTAACGTCTCCAAAAATTGAGATAGGAAGTGGCTTTTTATGTTCAGACAATATTTCTCTTAAAGTGTCTATGTTGATTTGTCGGCGTCTGACATCGTTCCATGAAAATTTACTGGTTGCTTTTTCTTTTAAAACAGAAGTTATTGTCGTTCCTTTTCTTCTTAAATAAAGCTCATACCACATTGCGATAATCATTTTTTGCGGTTCGACATACTGGCGCAGTTGCATTTCGGGCATATGGCCCCAGAGAGGAGGAAAAAGTTCTTCGAAGTCAAATAAATCTTCGACCCCGCGGATATAATACAAAATGAGATGTTCGACTTCATTTTGCGCATGACAATTTTCTCCATACCATGGATCAGGAGGAGAAGTGAGTGCAGTGAAAAGTTCACCAAGAGAGATAGTTTCTTTCTTCATGTGCTGAACCACTCATGGTGTAAAGTGTTCGTGAGTAAGTGGGCCGCTGCGGGAGAAACATTCTTTTCGATTACGACTCTATATCGTCTTGCTATCGCCATAACGTCATCGTCTTGCTACGCAGAGAGGTATTCATCTCGGACAACGTGCACGCGTCGAACATGCTATAAATGAAGCTATGCTTATCCTCAATGGTCGAGTATTTACGCAGGTACTCTTCGTCCACGTACGCACCCGTATCATGCTGGTTGTCGGCCTTGATCATGCGCATGTTGTAGATTAGCAAGTCGTCGTCCTACAAAAATACCTTGTATCCGACGCCAAGCGCCGTTCCCAGCCGCTCGCCACCGCCATGGGCTTTACGGCAGGTATTCCACTGGCATGCCCGGTGCAGCCCTATGCCTGCACGAATTCGACTTTGACCTTGCATCCCGTGGCAGCGGCGTAGCGCTTCAATGTGCCGAACGACACGTTCGACCTGCCGCCCTCGATCTTCGCCACGACGGGCTGTTTGACCCCCATGCGCTCGGCGACCTGGGCCTGGGTCAGCCCCGCCTTTTGCCTGGCGTCCAGCATGGCCGCAATCAGGGCGAATTCTTCCTCAAGGGCTTCATATTCGCGCCGGTATTCCGGATCATCACGCATGGCCTTGGCGTGCAGGTCGCGGGCTTTTATTCTAGGCATGTTCTTCTCCCTCAAGCCGCCGTCTGGCGATGTCGATTTCCCCGCGCGGGGTCTTCGGGGATTTCTTGATGAAGGTCCGCAGCACCAGAAGCGTTTGACCGCTTGCCGCCGCATACAGGCTGCGGGCTATCCCGTCCCGACCCGTCACCCGGAATTCCCATATCCGCCCATCCACGGGGCGGGCCAGGGGCATGACCAAGGCGGTCAAGCCGCGCTCCTCCACGAGCCGAAAGGTCCGTTGCAGCTTGGCCCGCATGTCGGCGGGCAAGGCTTCGAACTCTTCCACGGCGTGTCCGTTGATAAATTCGACAGTCCATCGGCTCATGTCTGTTTATAGCCTTTGGTTTATAAATGTCAAGGCGTCGAGCTATCGTTCCCTAAGGCGCACTACGTTCCCCGTGGCCGTCGCCGCGTGCATACCTTTCTCCAGCGCAATGACCGCCCGGCGCAGGGTGTCCGGGGAGAGATGGGCGTAGCGTTGCACCATGGCGAAGGACTGGTGCCCCATGAGCTGCTGGATCGTGTAGAGGTCCGTTCCCTGTTCCGCCAGCCAGGACGCGAAGGTATGGCGCAGGGTGTGGAACACGACCTTTTGCCGGGAGTCGGCCACATCGTCGTTGAGGCCCAGGGCTTTGACGGTTTTGGCGAAGGTCTGGGAGATTTGCCCGATCCTGGCCCCTGTTTCGGACGGGAAAACGAGTTCGGCCCGGGCATGCCGCCTGCGCTGCGCTAGCATGTTCGAGACCGCGCCGGTCATGATGGCCGCCCGGGATCTGCCGCTTTTGGTGTCGCGTAGGGTCAGGATACCGCGTTCCATGTCCACGTCCGCCCAGGTCAGGGCGAAGATTTCCCCGGCCCGCAGGCCGCAATGCAGGGAGAGAAGCGCCTGATCATGGACATCCGGGCTTCGCTCGGCCAGGGCGGCAAGCAGCCGGTCGACCTCGTCATGCGTCAGGAAGCGCAGGCGGCGGTTGTCGGCCATGGGCTTTTTGACCTTGGAGACCGGGTGCTGTCCGGCAAAAAGGTCATGGTTGCGGGCGAAGTTGAACACCTGGCGGATCACGGCGAGACAATAGGTGATGGATCGTGGGGCGCGTCCGGCGTCGGCCATGTTTTTCTTGATGCGCTCCAGATGGATCGGGGCGATGTCCCTGAGGGCGATGGAGGCGATGACCGGCGCGATCCAGAGGCGAACGCACTGCTCCTCCTTGGCCCACGACCGCCTGGACTTGTTTTTCTGGGCGAGGGGAAAGTAGGAATCAAGGAAGATGCTGCCGAAGGTCAGGTTGTCGCGTTCTTCCTGGGCGCGGGCCTGTTCCTCGGCGTGGCGTTTCTGCCCGGCCTGTTCGCGCCGCTCGGCCAAGGTGACCGGACCTTCGCCGGTTCGTTGGGCTTCCCGAAGCGTCGAGAGCTTGTCGGCTGCCTTTTTCGCCGTCATGCCCTCCGAAGACCAGCCAAGGCCTTCTTCCTTGTCCTTCCCGTCGAGCTTGTAGCGGATGGAGAAATAGCGATCCGCGCGGACCCCATGCCGCCTTGATGCATGCTCCCTGTACCTGACGCCGGGGAATGCAGTCTTGATCCACTTCCTGGCCATGTCGCTCTCCTGGTCCCGCTCTGGTCCCGCGATTTTAGGTGAAACCAGTGTTGAACAGGTGATGTCGTGTGATGGTAGGATGTGGTCTATCTATCTGGTTGTCAAGGATTTTATGATAAAATATGAACCCTGGTGATTGTTTTAAAAAAGGACTCTTAATCCGTTGGTTCAAGGTTCGAGTCCTTGATGGCCCACCAGAAATTTCAAGGGGTCCGGTTGAAAAGCCGGGCCCCTTGTATTTTGACGTTCTCCCCGTTGCCTCGAGTGTTTCCATCCCTGGGCGGTGTCGCATAGGGCAGTTGCAAAGACGCCCGCCACTTAAACTGGAAGATCATACCCCGTGTGAGATGATACCCGGGATTCCCCAGTCCGAGCGGCTCCGGCGGTATCTGCCTGGGCGTCGGCACTACGCAATGGACAGCGGCGGTGGCCTCGACTATATTCCAGGCATCGGAAACCGGCGCGAGGCATCGTGTTGCCGATCTCCGGGGACATGGCCGCGTGGACCCATCAGCGGCTGGAGGCGCCGGACGCGCCAGACGCGCCAGACGCGCGTGGAAGGATGCCCGGTCCCGTCCCCGCCCGCGTATTCTCCCCAGGAGCCAGCATGTCCCAACTGCCGCTGCCGAAGTGTGAAGACCTGTCCCCCGGGGCCCGGGCGCTTTACGACCAACTCGTGGCCAAGCGGGGGCATATCGACGGCATGTACCAGACCCTGCTCACCCACCCGGCCCTTCTGGAAAAGGTATCCGCCCTGGGCAGCTACCTGCGTTTCGGAGAAACCGCCCTGCCGCCCGAGGCCAGGGAACTGGCGATTCTGGCCTGCGCCCGGCGCATGGGGGCGGGATACGAATGGGTCAAGCACCGTGACCCGGCCCGCAGGGCCGGGATTCCGGAGCCGGTTCTCGAGGCCCTGCGCCAGGGCCGGGAGCCGGAGGGGCTTGGACCCGGTCTTCGCGCGGTCCTTGACGCGGCGGACTGCGCCCTGAACCGGCGGTCCATCCCGGCCGGGGTCCAGGACGAGGTGGTCCGGGCGTACGGCGTCCAGGGCGTGGTGGAACTGGTGGTGCTGTGCGGGTTTTATGCCATGATCGCGGGGGTGGTCTTTGCCTTCGACGTCCCGCTGCCCCCAGGCGAGCATGACCCGTTCGCCCCGCAACCTGAAAAGGGCCCGCTGCCGATCGGAGGCGAAGACGCATGAAGACGACGGCCTATTATCTCGATGCCCTGGCCCGGGAGGGGCTCACGCACGTGTTTCTCGTGCCCGGGGGGCTCATCGACCCGTTTTTGGAGGATCTGACCCGGACCTCCGGTCTCACGGCCGTGGTGGCGGCCCATGAGGGCGGCGCGGCCTATATGGCCGACGGCTACGCCCGGGCCTCGGGACGGTTCGGGGCCTGCCTGTGCATCGGCGGGCCGGGCGTCACCAACACCCTGACCGGAGCGGTGGCCGCTTCCACGGACAATTCGCCGGTGCTCATCCTCTCGGGGCAGGTGCCCACCAACTGGGAAGGACGCGGCGGCTTCCAGGATTCGTCGCCAGCCACCCTTAACGATCTGGCCATGCTCGACCCGGCGGTTCGCAAGTCCCTGGCCGTGGAGAACATCCATCTGGCCGCCCACCACCTCCGTTCGGCCCTGACGGCCATGCTGGCCGCTCCCCAGGGCCCCGTCCACCTGAGCCTGCCCACGGACATCCAGCGCGGGGACATTGCCACTCCGTGGACGCCCCTGGATGCGACCCTGTACCATCCCCGGGTTTTCGACCCCGTGGCCATGGAGCGGGCCCTGAACATCCTGGCCCCGGCCGGGGACGGCCAGGCCCCGCGCCGGGTGGCCATCCTGGCCGGGGCGGGCGTGGAGAAATCCGATTGCGCGGGCGAGCTCCTTGAGTTTGCCGAGCGCTATGCCGTCCCGGTGGCCACCACGCTTCGGGCCAAGGGCGTTTTCCCCGAGGACCATCCCCTGTCGCTCGGGGTCTTCGGCTATGCCGGGCATCGCCATGCCATCGAGGGGCTGCTTTCCGGCGGCGTGGAGGTGCTTTTCGTGCTCGGGTCGGGACTCTCCCAACGCGACACGCTTTTTTGGGATCGCCGGATGCTCCCGTCCAGGGCGCTCATCCACGTGGACATCGACCCCCGGATCATCGGGAGGACGTGGCCGGCCGAGGTCTCCCTGTGCGGGGATTGCGGCGAGATCCTGCGCCTTGTTCTGGCTGCTGACAGCCAGCGGCTCGGCGCCCTCGAGGGCACGATCCCCGAGCGGCGGCAGTGGCTGGACGGCATCCGGGCCGCTGGGCCGCGCTACTACGATGCGCACAACCAGGAGTGCGCGGACGTGCCGCTGCATCCGGCCCGGGTGCTGGCGGCGCTTCGCCGGGTCATGCCGCGTCAGGGCGCGCTGGTGGTGGATTCCGGCGCGCACCGGGCCTTTTGCGGCCATTACTGGCAGACCTACGCCCCCCGGACCTATTTTTCGGCCACCAACATCGGCCCCATGGGCTGGGCCATCCCGGCGGCCTGCGGCATCAAGGCGGCGCGCCCTGACGTGCCGCTGGCCGTGGTCACCGGGGACGGCTGCATGCTCATGCATGGCATGGATATCCAGACCGCCGCCAGGTACGGCCTGGCCGTGGTGTACGTGGTGATCAACAACGAGGCCTTGGGCAACGTCTGGCTGCGCGCGCACCAGGAGGGGCCGGGAGCGGCGGGGCTGACGGAGATCCCCGGGCGGGACTGGGCCGGGATGGCCAGGGCCATGGGGCTTGGGGCCGCCGTGGTCAAGCGACCCGAGGAACTGGAACCGGCCTTCGAAAAGGCCCTGGCGTCGGGCACGGCGTATCTGGTGGACGTGCGCTGCGACAAGCGGTTCACCACGCCGGTTACGCCCTATGCCCAGGCCAAGGCGGTCTGGCACGACGACTAGTGTGATGTTCCGCAAAGAAGCATGTACTCCGCTTGGCCGAAAGCAGTGTTGCAGAGCCCTTATCCAGTAGCCACGACGGCAACAGAGTCCTTTCCGGCGAGCGTGTAGCGGATGGCGAAAGAGCGATCCGCGCGAACCCCATGCCGCCTTGTAGCATGCTCCCTTCGCCGATGCGCCCAAGAGGCCCATGCCGCCTGCAAGCAGCCATCGCCATGCAGGGCCAGAGAGGATGTCGTGAGTGCTTTTTTGAGAGAATCCGGCAAACAGGAAGAAGGAGAGAGGGATGCCGAAATCGTTTAGCCGAGTGAATCGTTGCGACGAACGCATGCTGGCCGGGCAAAGGTGGATCGTCATGATGCAGGGTCTCGTATCGGTGTCGATTCTGGCGGTGTTGGCGTTGTCTGTCGGATCAGGGCTGTCCTTTGCAGGAGATGTTCAGGGGGAATGGCGCATTCACTGGCCGAACGGGACCGTGAACGCCATGACCCTGCAGGGGCAGGACGCCCTGTCCGGCGTTTACGTTGACGATTCCGGGAATTCGTGCCGCATCTCAGGGAAAGGGGGCAGCGAGTCCCTTTCCTTTCGCATCCAGTGCCAGACCTGGAGGGCGGACTGCATGGGACGGCAGTCTTTAGCCAACGTGATCGAAGGCTCCTTTCAGACGGATGTCGGGGTGTCCGGAAAATACCGGATGGTTCGGGGAAACGGCGGCGGCGGAGGCGGAGGCGGCGGAGGAGGAGGGGGGATTCCCACCAGCATTTTCAAGCAATAACGAACCGCCGCTGCGGCCAAACACGACCGGCGGCGCGCAACATGGCCCTCCGGGAGTCACTACAGACCACCGCTGGCGTCGGGCCTCAACGTCCGGCTGGCCATGGCCCTCCGGGCTCTGCCGCCCCGTCACATCGCCTCCACCCCATGCGTCCCGCCCGGCGCGGCCTCTTTACCCGGTGCGTCAGTGGCGGACTTGCGAGGTTGCCGCATCTGCAAGGAACAAGGGCAAGTTACTTCGCACCGGCTGTCGGCGCGGATTCCTCGATACGCTCCAGGGCCGAAACGAACGCCTGGGGGGAAATGTTGACCGATCCGGAAAAGGGGGTGTTGATGTCGTAGATGAAATACATGCACGACAGGATGGTGAAAA
>JAVHLG010000054.1:0-19609 GCA_031082225.1 Desulfovibrionaceae bacterium
TGATGTGGGAAAAAAAGGACGCGGACAGCAGCATGTCCAGGCCGGGCGACGGGTTTGCGCGCGGGGCGGCGGCTGCGCGAAGCGTTGCTGGCGCCGACCCGCGTCGACAAACCCCGAGCCCGGCCATGAACCCTGTTTCCCGAGCCCGGCCATGACCCGGTTCCCCGAACCCGACCAAAAACAAAGCGCTGTGGAGACGAAATGACCGACCACATTCAGTTTTCGGAAATCAAGCAGGCCCTCATCCTTCTGGATCAACGCGTCCTGCCGAACCGCGAGGAATATTTCATCTGCCGCACCACCCAGGACGTGATCTACGCCTTGCAGACCATGGTGGTGCGCGGCGCTCCGGCCATCGGCGTGACTGCGGCCTACGGCTGCTGGCTGGCCCTGCGCCAGGCCATGGAGCAGGCCGGACCCGGTTGGCGGGTGCGGCTGGCCGAGCTGTGGCGCGACCTGGAAAACGCCCGCCCCACAGCCGTCAACCTGCGCTGGGCCGTGGAGCTCATGCGCGCCGAGGCCACGGCCGCAGGCGACATCGGGGCCGATGAGCTGTCCGAACGGCTTCTGGCCAAGGCCAAGGCCGTGCACGCCGAGGACATCGAGATCAACAAGGCCATGGGCCGCTTCGGGGCCGAGGCCATCGACGACGGCGATACGGTCATGACCCACTGCAACGCCGGGGCCCTGGCCACGGCGGGCTACGGCACGGCCCTCGGGGTGATCCGGGCGGCCATCGAGCAGGGCAAGCGCATCAAGGTTATCGCCAACGAGACCCGGCCTTTTCTGCAGGGCGCGCGCCTGACGGCCTATGAACTGCACCAGGACGGCATCGACGTCACCGTAGCCTGCGACAACGCCGTGGGGCATCTCATGAAGCGGGGCATGGTCCAGAAGGTGGTGGTGGGCGCGGACCGCATCGCGGCCAACGGCGACGCGGCCAACAAGATCGGCACCTACACCGTGGCCCTTGCCGCCAAGGCCCATGGCGTGCCGTTTTACGTCGCGGCCCCGGCCAGCACCTTTGATCTGCGCATCAAAGCCGGGGACGAGATTCCCATTGAAGACAGAACGCCACGGGAGGTGACGCACATCGGGGAGCATCAGATCACCCCCGACGGCGTACCGGTCTATAACTACGCCTTCGACGTGACCCCGGCGGAACTCATAAGCGGCATCGCCACGGAAAAAGGGCTCCTGCGCGCTCCCTATGTGCAGGTCATCAAGGAAAAAATCGGGTCTGTCTAGCGGACGTCCAGGCAGCAGGACGCCACGGTCCCGAACACACCACTTCGCCAAAAGAGAGGATATATGGCGCTGAACGAACGCATCATCACCGAGGCCATTCTCACCGAGTATTTCGAGAAGTTCAAGGAATGTCTGGATCTGGACGTGGCCATCGTGGGCGGGGGGCCGTCGGGCCTGACCGCCGCCTACCGGCTGGCCAAAGACGGCTTCAAGGTCGCGCTTTTCGAACGCAAGCTGTCCATCGGCGGCGGCATGTGGGGCGGGGGCATGACCTTCAATTATATCGTGGTCCAGGAGGAGAGCAAACACCTGCTGGAAGAGATCGGCGTGCCGGTGAAGCACTTCCGCGACGAATATTACACCGCCGACGCCGTGGCCTGCACCACCACCCTGGCCTCCCGGGCCTGCCTGGCCGGGACCAAGGTGTTCAACTGCATGAGCGTGGAGGACGTGGTCCTGCGTGAAGTGAACGGCGTCAAGCGGGTGTGCGGACTGGTCATCAATTCCTCGCCCGTGGAGATCGCCGGGCTGCACGTGGACCCGCTGGTCCTGCACACCAAGTTCATCATCGAGGCCACGGGCCATGACGTGGAGGTGTTAAAGACCCTGGTGCGTAAAAATGACGTGCGCCTGTTGACGCCGTCCGGCGGCATCGAGGGCGAGCAGTCCATGTGGGCCGAGGTGGCCGAGACCAACACCGTGAAAAACACCCGCGAGGTCTTTCCCGGGGTCTACGTGGCCGGAATGGCCGCCAACGCCAGCTTCGGCTCCTACCGCATGGGCCCGATATTTGGCGGCATGCTGTTGTCCGGCGAGAAAGTTGCGGCGGAGATCGCCGGGCTGTTGCGTTCCGGGGAATACTAGGCCACAACGGATAGTGACGCTAAGGGGGGCCGTCCCCCTCCGGAAACGTCCTTCCCTTTTGGACAACACGCAAGCGCACGGGCCGGATTCCGGCCCGGCAACCCGAAAAACGAGACGCCATGCAACCGGTCATTGCCCTCATCGGACGTCCCAACGTGGGCAAGTCCACCCTGTTCAACCGCCTGGCCAGGCGCACCAAGGCCATTACCCACGACCGTCCCGGCGTCACCCGGGACCGTCTCGAGACCCGGGCGATCATTGAGGATCGCGAGGTGATCCTGGTGGACACCGGCGGTATGGTCCTTGACGATCCCGACAGCCTGGGCCGCATGGTCATGGACCAGGCCAAGGCGGCCATCGGCCAGGCCCATCTGGTGCTGTTCGTGGCCGATGCCCGGGAGGGCCTGACGGGTCTGGACCACGACGTAGCCGAGATATTGCGCCAGAGCGCCAAGCCGGTGCTTCTGGCGGTCAACAAGGCCGACGGCGAGGAGCGGGCCGGGGAATTCGCCGGGGATTTTTATTCCCTGGGGTTTCCCCTGGTGCCTGTTTCTGCGGCCCATGGCCGGGGCATCCCGGAACTCCGGGAGATCATCGCCGACCTTTTGCCCGATGCCGAGGATGACAAAACCCCTTCGACGGATGAGGAGGGGGCGGATGTCGAGGCCGCGCCGCGTCCCCTGCGACTGGCCATGATCGGCCGCCCCAATGCCGGGAAGTCCTCCGTGGTCAATGCCCTGGTGGGCGAGACGCGGCTCATCGTCAGCGAGGTTCCTGGCACCACCCGCGACGCCGTGGACGTGGCGTTCACGCGCGGGGGCGTGCCCTATGTCTTTGTGGACACGGCCGGGGTGCGCAAAAAGGCCCGCATCGACGACGAACTGGAGCGCCACACGGCCACCCGGTCCCTGCAAAGCGCCAAGCGCGCCGACGTGGCCGTCCTGGTCATTGACGCCGTTGGCGGCGTGGGCATGCAGGACAAAAAGCTCATCGCCTTTCTGGACAAGGAAAAGACGCCGTTTCTGGTGGTCATCAACAAGATCGACCTGATACCCCGGGACAAAATGCTGGCGCTGAAAAAGGACATGAAGGACGAACTGCGCATCTGCCCCCATGTGCCGGTGCTCTACGTCTCGGCCCTGCGCAAGAAGGGGCTGGACCGGATCTTGGACACGGCCCGGGCCATCAAGGCGGAATGCGGCATCCGGGTGGGCACGGGCGAGCTCAACCGGGTCATGCGCGCGGTCTTGGACAAGCATCAGGCCCCGGTGGTCAAGGGGCGTCGGGCCAAGTTCTACTACCTCACCCAGACGGCGTCCGAGCCGCCCACCTTCGTTTTTTTCGTCAACGATATCGAGCGGGTCAGGCCGTCTTACGCCAAATATGTGGAAAACCAGTTGCGGCGGCATTTCGGACTGGCCATGGCCCCGTTGCGGACCCTGTTCCGGTCCAGCCATACCCCCAAGGATTGATGCGCGTGCCTGAGCGGAGGTTCAACGATCCGGCCCGGATTCAAGCCATAACCCTGGAGAAAAAGCCATGCCCTGGAACACACATGTTCGGCGCGGAGGTCTTTTGGGACTCGTCCTGTTAGCCGTTCTGACCGCCGCCTCCTGCGTGGAGGTGGCCGATCCGTATTACGGCGATCCCTATTATTATGGTCCGCCGCCACCGCCTCCCAGATACGGAGGTGGCGGCTATTACGGTGGCGCGCATGATTATCAGGCTGATGAACGCAGGCGGAACAGGATGCGGCAGAATTGCAACACCCAGTGGGCAAACTGCGCGGCAGTGTGCAACCAGTTTCAGAATCCGTCCCAGCGGGCCATGTGCATTGCGAGTTGCAACAACGGCCTCAACCAGTGCATGAACAGCATCTGATGTTGTAACAAATGCCGGAGCGGGATGCCGTGCCGCTTTTCGGCATGGAAACCAGCTCCGCACGGGTCCGCCAAGACGGCATGTTTTGGCGGGCTCTTTTTTTGGCCGGTGCGACCCGTTTTTCCCAGGAGTTGCCCATGGGAGAGGCTTTCGCCGCCAGAATCGCCGTTACCGTCCAGTCCGCTAGTGTCACGACCGCAAGATTCGTCGATATGGATTTACGGACATCAGCCGAATGATCTTGGCAAAATTGTACCCACTCTATCGACGAACAACGAGGACGCGACACGAGACGTTGCATCCGCCCGGGGCGCATGGTCGAAACAGGCGGTGGTCGATGTCCGCTGACCAGGCGCGGGTATTGTGGAGTCGTCTGCTTTCTGGAGGCAATGGCTGGTCGCGGGGGGAAATTTGATCAACGGGGCATGGGGCGCATGCGGATGGGGAAGGCGTGTGATCCGGGAGCGGCGTGGGGAACGGCTGGGGGAGGATAAAAAGATTCGCCCTGTTCCGCGCTTTTTCCGGTTACCGGCGTGTTCCCTTGCATGTCGTGGCAGGGAACCGTTCGCGCGCCTGGGCGAATCAGGGGGCGCTCAGTCGCCCGTTATGCGGGTTGGAATTAACGTCCGATACCCTCCGTTTCATGTTGCGCCACCTGCTGGGGGCCTTCCCCAGCATTGATTCCCTTTTACGCCGCCCGCGAGGTGCTGTAAAGAAAAATGAGTTTCCACGATTTCGGCAGGTTAACGGCATTCGTGTGACATTTTCATCGCGTCCGTTTCTTTACCGCACAAGCATCAGGATCAGGGCGGCCACCACCCCGGCCAGGACATCGTCGATCATGATGCCGTATCCATGGGGGAGCCACCGTTCGGACTGGCGGATGGGCGGCGGCTTGGTCATGTCCAGGATGCGGAACAGCACGAAGGCCGCGGCCATGCCCCACGGATCCGCCGCAGACAGGGGCATGAGGGCGATCCATTGCCCGAGCACCTCGTCGATGACTACCGGCCCGGGATCCTTTCGGCTCAGGAGGCGTTCGGCCCGGGTGGCGGCCATGGCCCCGAGCACGAAGAGAACGGCCAGGACCAGGAGCCTTCCCGGAGTGGACAGGGGCAGGAAGAGCAGCGGGGCGGCCAGGACGGCGACGGCGGACCCGGCCGTTCCCGGCGCAAGGGGGCACCTGCCCACAGGGCCGAGGGTGGCCGTGCACAAGGCGATGCGGTCCGCGAGCGTCGGCGGGGGGGATGTGCTGGACATGGGGGATGGGTACACGGGTGCGGCCGTGCAGGCAAGTCGCCGCGTCAGTATGTTTTAGGGCCGCCTGCAGCGTCAAAGGCCGTCCGGTGTCGCGGCCGTGGCGCATGATCGCGTTCCCGCCGCCAGGGGGAGGCGTCGGCCGTGCCGGGCCGACCATGGCGCTGGGGTTGATTGCCGCCTGCAGCGTAACCGGCAGGCCTGGGCGTGCCGGGCGGCCGCCATAAGCGGCCGGGTGGCGGACCGGCTGTGCGTGCGACGTGCGGAAAGTGTTCGGAAGGCCCCCGGACGGGGCTGGATCAACGTGACAACGGGCAAATGCTTGACAATGTCCGGCCGTGGGTCTAATAACGCCCCTTCGTCGGGATGTAGCGCAGTCTGGGAGCGCACCTGAATGGGGTTCAGGGGGTCGGAGGTTCAAATCCTCTCATCCCGACCAGAGATTTCAAGGGGTTAAGTCAAAGAGGCTTAACCCCTTTTCTCGTGCGCGCCCGGCAGGGCGCACCCACTTGGAGGTGAAAGTCCTCTTCAGACCCGGCAGGGGGAGTCGGCAGCCTGACGGCAGGGGTGATGCGTCTTTCATGTGCAGGCCTTGCCGCTCGGATCATGAACGATTCGGCACACCGGGACTACCTCAAACCAACCGGAGCCACCTCACACCTCAGGCTTCGCAGAAGTATCGTCAAGTCGTCGTATGATGGCGGAAATGCGTTTTCATGGGCGAATCGGTACATATTTCTTGTTCAGGGTAATATCTCGACTCAGCCAGTGGGTCTACGCATGTGCCCACAGGAAATGTTCAAGATTCTGCACCACGGCGATGCATTCATGCTTATTGGACCAGCAAAACAATGACAGCCGACAGTCTTGGGAGACGACGAAAACGTAAGTTGTACGGTGTTCGCTGACGAAGCGCGCTGCGGATTGGTGACGCATCCCGCCGAGTTCAGCAAGAGACAGGCCGTACTGGATATTTCCACTGGATGCGTTGACCGCGATTACGTTCGGAGTGGTGTTTTCCATCTCCAGCTTGCCGCCGAAACCGTACAAATGCAGATCAGTGTCAACCACCACCGCGCCGTCGATGAGACTCAACTCGCCAATGCGCTGTAGCAGAGCCTCACTCATGATCTGCTGATGTTCCAGACCAGGCTTCTCCCAGCCACTGAAGGTGAATTTGAAGTGCACCCCCTTGCGCCAGGAGGTGTCGTCCGGTTCAACCACAACGAGCGTCCCTCCGTGGCCGTGATGGATCATGGCCGTGACCATGCGGATCAATTGGGTGGGCGTTTCCTTGCCCAGTTCCAAAAATTGTTTTTTATGTAAGGCATCGGCCAAGAGGAGCACCAAGGAAGGACCATCCACGGCCTTTGGCCTGGACATCAAGCCCTTATGGTAAATCGCCAACACCCTCTCCGACTGCGAAGCCAAAAGCGTGCCGTTGCCAGCAATACGCAGCCGCACGAGGCCTTCCGATTCCGCGTCGAGCATGCCCCAAAGATGCAGACCTTCGTCTCCCCCATGCACGGCCAGCGAGGCGCGTGGCGAGGCCGTCAGCAACGAAACGAGCGCGTGGACCCCCAGTCGAACAGGCGTGGTCAAACGCCGTACCACCAAAGAAGGGCTGGGGGAGCAGACGGCGAGCGTGCCGCGCACCTGACGGCCCTCTTCGGTTTCCATGCTGGCCCAAAAGCAGGCCGAACACAGTCGGGACAGTTGTTGCGGGTCCGTCAGCAGGTTGCGGGCGCGTTCCATGCCCTTGTATGTCTGGTTGCCGACAGGATCGGCCAAGACCGCCTCCTGCATGGCCATCACGAGCGTCGAGTTTGCCTGAATGATCCTGGTTCCCATGTCTCAGCCTCCCACATGAGGCTCGGTGCGGTATATGTTCATGCCTCAATTGCCCATCGACCGAAGGTTCGACGGAAAGATGTCCATGTTGAGATGAGCGCCCACGAGAGTGTAGCCGACCGCCTCATGCGCCCTCCGGAGGAACAACTGCTTCAGGGGCTTCAAGCTCTCCCTCCTGCGGCCCCGGGGATTGCTCGCCGCTTGGGGCCCGCCGGACTCGAAAGATCATCGCGTAGAGCGCCGGCGTGAACAACAGCGTCAGGATCGTGGCGATGAGCAGTCCGCCCATGATGGCCACGGCCATGGGGCCCCAGAACATGTTTCTCGACAGAGGGATCATGGCCAGGATGGCGGCCAGGGCCGTCAGGACGACCGGGCGCGTCCGCCGGATGGTGGCGTTGATCACGGCTTCCCAGGGCGGAATCCCGCTCTGGCGATCCAGGGATATCTGATCCACGAGGATAACGGAGTTGCGCATGATCATGCCCGCAAGCGACAGGACACCGAGCATGGCGACGAAGCCGAAGGGCTGGTGGAAGGCCAAAAGCGCCCAGACCGCGCCAATCAGTCCCAGGGGGGCGGTGGCCACCACGAGGAACAGGCTCGGGAAGCTCTGCAACTGGAACATGAGCAACAGGAGCATGATGCCGCCCGCCAGGGGCAACAGGGCGACGATGGAGTCGTTCGCCTTGGCGCTCTCCTCAGTCGCGCCGCCCACCTCGATCCGGTATTCCGGGGGCAGGGTCTTCTCGATGGCCTGGATATGGGGCAGGAGTTCGCTTGTGACGTCGGGCGCTTGCACCCCCTTGACGATCTCCGATCGGACCGTGATCATCAGGTTCCTGCTTTGGCGCCACAGGATGGGCTCCTCGGAGACGTATTCGATCATGGCGACCTGGGAGAGGGGGATGGGCTGCCCGTCACGCACGCTGACCGTCAGCTCGGACAGCCGCTCGGGGCGCAGCCGCTCCTCAGGGACGGCCCGGGCCACGACGTCGACCAGTTCGATGCCGTCCCGCACCTGGGTGATCTTCACCCCGGAGAGCAGCCCCTGCAGCGCACTGGAGATTTCCTGGGGGGTGAGCCCCAAAACCCTGGCCCGATCCTGGTCCACCACAAGGCGCACCGCCTTGGCCTGCTCGTTCCAATCCAGTTGGACATCCAGGGTCTTCGGGTTGGCGCGCATGACGTTGCGGACCTGGTAGGCCGCCTCGCGCACCTTCATGGGATCGGGGCCGATGATCCTGAACTGCACGGGGAAGCCCACCGGCGGCCCCAGGAACAGGCTCGTCACGCGAACCCTGGCCTGGGGCAGCCCGCCCTCTCCCACAAAGGACTCGATCCGCTCCCGCACACGGTCCCGCGTCGCAGCGTCGGCGGTGTTGAGCACGATGACCGCGAAGCTCGTGTTGGGCAGATCGGGCGCCATGGGCAGGAACCAGCGTGGGGCGCCCGAGCCGATGTAGCTCGTGTAGGTCTTGACCTCAGAGTCTTCTTGTATGAACTCCTCCATGGTTTCCACGGCCTGAGAGGTGGCGTTGAACGAAGACCCCTCGGCCATACGTACCTCAACCAGCAACTCGGGGCGGGTTGAAGCCGGGAAGAACTGCCGGGAAACGTGACTGAAACCGACGACGGACACGGCAAAAAGAAGGATCGTCGCGGCGACTACCATTGTGCGGTGCTCTACGCACCAGGTCACCATGCCGCGCAGCCTGCGGTAGATGGGGGTGTGGTAGAGGGAATCCGCATCCTCGTGTGTGCCTTTATGGAAGTCAGGCAACAGCTTGAACCCGAGGTACGGCGTGAACACGACCGCGACGAACCAGGAAGCGACAAGGGCAATGGCCACGATCCAGAAGATGCCAGCCGCATACTCGCCGGAACCGGACTTGGCGAAACCGACCGGCAAAAAGCCCGCCGCCGTGACCAGCGTGCCGGTGAGCATGGGAAAGGCCGTGGCGGTCCAGGCGAAGGTAGCGGCCTTGATCCGGTCGAACCCCTGCTCCATTTTCACCACCATCATCTCCACGGAAATGATGGCGTCGTCCACTAAAAGCCCCAGGGCGATGATGAGGGCGCCCAGGGAGATGCGCTCCAGGCTTATGCCAAGCATGCTCATGATCGCCGCGACCATGGCCAGCACGAGCGGCACCGCCAGGGCGACGACGATTCCCGTACGCCAGCCCAGCGACAAAAAACTCACGGCCAGCACGATGACCAGGGCCTCGACGAAAACCTTGAGGAACTCGTTCACGGATTCTTCAACCACGTTGGCTTGGTCCGAGACCTTGTCCAGCTCGAGCCCCAAAGGGAGGTTCTCCTTGATGCGTTGCGTCGTGGCATCCAGCTTTTCACCCACGTCCTGGATGTTCGCCCCCTTGCTCATGACCACTCCCAGGGCGATGGCGGGCTTGCCTTCGTGACGGACGGCGAAGGAGGGCGGGTCAACCGGTCCGCGGGTGATCGTGGCGATGTCGCCCAGGCGGAACAGCTTGCCGTTGCCCTGGACCGGCACCGCCGCCAGGGCCTCGACCCCCTGAAGGGCGCCGCTCACCCTCAGGTAGACCGTCTCCATTGGCGTATCCAGATCTCCAGAGGCGGTCACCGCGTTCTGCTTGGCGATGGACTCCATGACGATCTGGGGACTGATGCCCAGCGTCGCCAGCTTGGCGTTTTGCACCTCCACATAGATGCACTCGGGCTGTTCGCCGTAAAAACGCACCTTGGTCACGCTTTGGACGCGCAACATCTCCTGGCGTATGGCTTCGGCCTGGTCTTTGAGTTCGCGCATGGTGAACTCTTCCCCTGTGAGCAGGTACAGGAAGGAGTCCACGTCCCCGAACTCGTCGTTGAAAAACGGGCCGATCACGCCCTGTGGCAGGTTCAAGGTGATGTCTCCCACACGTTTGCGGGCCTGGTACCAGCATTCCTGGACCTCGGACGGCGGTGTGGAATCGAGCAGGTGGAGTTCCAGGACCGCGCTGCCCGGCCGGGAGTACGTCTTCACCTTGTCGAAGTAGGGCACTTCCTGCAGCTTCTTCTCGATGGGATCGGCCACCAGGCGCTGCATCTCGTCCGCAGTGGCCCCGGGCCACACGGCGTTGATGATCATGACCTTGACAGTGAACTCGGGATCCTCGGCCCTGCCCAGGTGCGTGTAGGACCACGCGCCGCAAAGTGACACGAGCAGGATCAGAAAGAGGGTCAGGGGGCGGTGGTTGACGGCCCACTCGGAGAGGTTGAGCCCGTTCATCGCGCCACCCCCTGGGACATGTCGGCCAGTCGCACCTCCATATCCTGGTCGAGCTTGTGGGCTCCGGTGATGACCACGATGTCGCCATCGGCAAGCTCACCATGCACATGGACGCCCCGTTCCGTATAGCGTTCAATGGTAACGAACCGGAAGGACAGGCGGCCCGTTTCCGGGTTCACGATCCACACGCCGGGTCCGTTGCCCTGGTCAAGCACCGCACTTGACGGGACACGGGCGGTGGGGGCTCCCAAGGGGCCTGTGAGGCGCAGGTTCGCGGTCATGCCAAGGCGCACCAAGGGGTTTTCCCCCTGCAGGGAATAGCGCACCGTATAGGTTCTGGTTGCGGGGTCCGCCGTCGGGGAGATCTCCCGGAGCACGGCGCGGTAGTGCGCCTCCATGTTGGACCACAGGGTTACTTCCGCCGACATCGTCTGGAGATTCTGTATCTGGCGTTCAGGGATGTCGACACGCACTTCCAGGGCCCCGTCCCTGGCTACGGACACAATGCTCTGGCCCGCTGCGACAACCTGGCCGGCCTCGGCGCTGACCCTGGTGATCACTCCGTCGGTGCTGCAGATCAGATTCGCGTAGTGGAGCCTGTTCTCCGCCAGTTGGAGCGTGCGCTCGGCCCTCTCCAGTCGGCCCGTGGCCTCGTCGACCGCCAGGCGGGTGGCGTCGTACTCCGAATGGCTGATGGCGTTGCGGGAGAGCAGGGTGGCGTAGCGACGCTCATCGGTCAGGGCCTGGGCCCTGTTGGATGCCGCCGCCCTGCGCTCAGCCTGGGCGCTCTCCATGGACAGGCGAAGGTCTTTCTCGTCGAGCGACGCCAGCACCTGCCCGGCGCGCACGTGATCCCCCACGTCGACCAGCCGCCTTGCGATGCGGCCGTCGACCCGGAAGGCTTCCTGAACCTCGTGGCGGGCGACCACAACGCCCGAATAGGTCCGCTCCTCGGCGTCGGTCCCCATGTGCAAACGCATGGTCTTCACCACGGGCCGGACCTCCCGCGCCTGTGGCGCGTCGTGGCATCCGGCAAGAAACAGGCAGGCGAAAACCAGGGAAAAACACACCATCATCCCATTGGATTTGTTGTCAAAAATAATACTCGCGCACATGACGTTCACCCTCCACAAGAAAGTCTTGCGATTTTGCTATCTCGTATTCACACATACGCCGCAGAACACCATGTCGAGGAGAAACAGAAATTGTTCTTCGACACTGTCCCCAGGACCGGCATCGGAAAATTCGTTCACCCAGTGTTCAAGGAGCGGCGGATGGATGAAAATTGCGATGGTTTCGTGCAGGGCTCTGGCCATCTTGTATGTGTCCGAGTCCCTGAATTCGCCCGCAGCGACGCCCTGATCCAGAAGGGAGAGCAACATGTTCCGGATTCGCTCGCTGTGGCTCTGGATAACCGGCCAATGCTGCTCCATGGCGATGGCGATCATGTCGGACATCCGATTCTCCTTGAAGATGCTTTCCCTGATCGAAATATGGTAGGCCATGAGCAAGGATGTGATCCGCTCCTGGAAGGTCCCATCCCGACCCATGGAACCGATGCAACGAGCCTCTATGCCGCGCACAAGCCGGTCGCAGATTTCCTCGTTGATATGGGCCTTTGTCGGGAAGTACCGGTAGATGTTCGCCGGACTCATCCCGAGACTCGCCGCGATGTCGGCCACCGTTGTCTTGGCGTAGCCGATCTCCCTGAAGAGTCGCTCGGCAGCCTCGACGATCTTTTCTTTCGTCGCCAGCGCATCGCGTTCCGGGGTCTTTTTGCGTCCCATGGTGCTGCTCCGTGAGGTTCATCGGCTCAGGCCGATTTAATGTTTAATGTTTAGTGATAAAAAACATTATTCATCAATTTTTGTCAACAAAAAATATCATCAACAATTTTCAAATTTTACGACAAATGTGTGGGAGGTCCGGGACTTCACGGCGGCCCGCCGTACTTAGGACGACGAGGCCCTACGCATGCGCATGTTCAAAAATTCCACCAGGAGGGAGAAGAACATGGCGAAGTAGATGTAGCCCCGGTCGATGTGTTTGCCCAGGCCCTCGGCCACCAGGAACACCCCGATAAGGATGAGAAACGACAGGGCCAGCATCTGGATGGTGGGGTGGCGGTGTACGAAGCGGCTCACGGTGTCGGCGAAAAGCATCATGACCAGGACCGCCGCGACGACGGCCGAGACCATGATCCAGATCTGCCCTACCATGCCCACGGCGGTGATGACCGAATCCAGGGAGAAGATGATGTCCAGAAGGGCGATCTGGGTTATGGCCGCCCCGAAGGTCAGGGCCTTGCGCACGGTGTCGTCGGCGTGGGGCCGGTGTTCGATCTTGTCGTGGATCTCGAAGGTGGACTTGGCGATGAGAAAAAGCCCGCCGCCCAAAAGGATCAGGTCGCGGCCGGAGATGGTCAGCTCCATGATCGTAAACAGCGGCGCGGTCAGGCGCATGACCCAGGTGATGGCGAATAAAAGGGCGATGCGCGTGCCCATGGCCAAAAGCAGGCCGATCTTGCGGGCCTTGGATTGGATGGCGTCGGGCAGGTTGTTGGTGATGATGGCGATAAAGACGATGTTGTCGATGCCGAGCACGATTTCCAAGCCGGCCAGGGTCAGAAAGGCGATGGCGATTTCAAGGGTGGTCACGGCGGGTGTCCTTTAGGATGTTTTCTTACGGAACCGTCGGGGGACGAGGCGCATGGCCAGTCCGGTCAGCATCCGGGCCTCCTCCACCCCCAAAAGGGCGCTTGCGGCCATGTAGGCGGCGGCCAGGGGCAGGATCAGGACCAGGGACAGGACGGCATGTCCGGAGACGGCATATGCCGCCAGGCCGATGCCGAGGCTGAGCGCAGACCCCACGGCCAGGGTCTTGTCCAGCGGGAAGAACCCGCCGATTTTTTTTCGTAAAAAATACCAGAGGATAAGCACGTTGAGCCAGGAGGACACGGAGGTGGCCAGGGCCAGGCCCACATGGCCCATGGAGCCCATGAGGCCATAGCCTGTGGCGGCGTAGGCCGCCAGACACACGGCGGCGGTCACGGCCGGGGTCTTGGTGTCCGAGAGGGCGTAGTAGGCGGAAAAAAGCGGCCGCACGCAGGCAAACGCCGGAAGGCCCACGCTAAACGCCACCAGGGCGGCGGAGGTGGCGGCCTCGGCCTCGGGGGTAAAGGCCCCCCGGCCGAAAAGCACCGCGACCATGGGATGGGCCAGGGCGATAAGCCCCGCCGTGGACGGCAGGCTGATGAACAGGGTCAGGCGCAGGGAGGCGGCCAGGGTTGCGGTGTATTCCTCCATGCGGCCGCCCGTGGCCAGCCGGGACAGGCTGGGCAGGGCCACGGTGCCGATGGCCACCCCGAAGACGCCCAGGGGGAACTGCACCAGCCGGTCGGCGTAGTACAGGTAGGATACGCTGCCCGTGGGCAGGTAGGAGGCCAGGAGGGTGCCCAAAAGGATGTTGAACTGATAGACTGCCGCGCCAAAGGCCGTGGGCAGCATGAGCCAGGCCATCTTGATGACGCCGGGGTCTTTGAGCCGGAAGGGGCCGCGCCAGCGAAACCCGTATTTGCGAATCCATGGCTGCTGCATGGCCCATTGTCCGAATCCGCCCACGAGCACGGACCAGGCCAGGACGTAGGCCGGGTCCAGGCCGAAGACCCAGGCCGCTCCGGCCCCCAGGATGATGGCCGTGTTGAGCTCCGAGGTGGCCAGGGCCGGGGCCAGGAAATGGCCCACGGAGTTGAGCACGCCCATGCACAGGGCCACGGCCGAGATCTGGATGATGTAGGGAAAAACGATGCGCACCAGATCCACGGTCAGGGCGAAGAGTTCGGGCTTGGCCGCAAATCCCGGGGCGATGAGCCGGGTGACGGGTTCGGCGAAAATGATCGCCAGGGCGGTCAAGGCCGACAGGATGCCGAGCAGCCAGACCAGGGCCGAACGGGCCATGGCGAAGGCCGCCTCGTCGCCCTCGGTTTCACGCAGTTTTGAAAACACGGGCACGAAGGCCATGGTCATGGAGCCTTCGGCGAAAAGCCGCCTGAGCATGTTGGGCAGTCGGAAGGCCACGTAAAAGGCGTCGGCGTACATGCCCGCGCCAAGCACGGAGGCCAGGATCACATCCCGGAAAAATCCCAGGATGCGGCTGACCAGGGTCGCGCCGCCGACGATGGAGACGTCCTTGGCGATCTGTTTGGCGTGTTCGTTCATAGGCGTGGCGGCCGGGGCTGGCCCCGGCGGCGGCGCATGGTAGCGCCGACGGCCGGACAAGTCACCCCTGGCAGCGGGGGCAATAGGTGGAGGTCCGCCCGGCCACCTTGGCCACGGCCAGGGGCGTGCCGCAACGCGTGCAGGGCTCCCCGCCCCGGCCGTAGACCGAAAAATCGTTCTGGAAGCCGCCAGAAAGGCCCTCCGGGGTGCGGTAGTCGCGGATGGTGCTGCCCCCGGCGGCGATGGCCCGGACCAGAACCTGTTGCAGGACGGCGAAGAGTTTTTTGCGCCGGGCCGGGGAAAGGTCGCAGGCCCGGGCGTCCGGGCGGATGCCCGCTTCGAAAAGACTCTCGTCGGCGTAGATGTTGCCCACCCCGGCCACCACGGTCTGGTCAAGCAACAGGGCCTTGATGCGGGCGGTTTTTTCCCCAAGCCGCGCGGCCAGGGCCCCGGGGGCGGTCTCCAGGGGTTCGGGGCCAAGCGAGGCGTAAAACGGCCAGGAGGCGAGGTCGGCCAGCAGGCGGCAGTTGCCGAAGCGGCGCTGGTCCTGGAAAAAAAGGGCCTGCCCATTGTCCAGAGAAAGCTGGAAGCGGGTGTGCCTGGGCGGCTCGCTGGCGGCCTCGGCGATCCACAGCCGTCCGGTCATCTTGAGATGCACGGCCAGATGGGCGGGGTCCGTGCAGCCCGGGGCCGGATCCAGATCGATGATGAGCAGTTTGGCCCGGCGGCGCACGTCCCGGATGCGGCGGCCGCGGACGTTTATGCGAAACGCGTCGCCGGATGGGCAGTCCGCCAGCACCGTGGGGCACAAAAACCGGGCGTCGGCCACGGTTCGGCCCACGAGGCCGGGGGCCAGGCCCCGGGCGATGGTTTCCACTTCAGGCAGCTCAGGCATGGGTGGCGCGGGAGGTGATGTGCGGTGTCGTCCGGGCCGGGAGGCCACGGCGGGTGTTCGCGGCGTGGCGGTTCATGGCCGCGTCGGCAGTTCGATGGAGATGTCCAGGGACTCGCCGCCCCGGAGCACGGTCAGGCGCAGGGGCTTTTTCTCCCGTCCGGCGTCCATGGCCGCCTTGTGCAGGTCGAAAAGGGAGGTCACGGGACCGCCCGCCACCGAGACGATGGCGTCGCCCTGCAGCACCCCGGCGGCCTCGGCCCGGGAACCCGGCGTCACGGCGGTCACCAGGGCCGGGGCAGGCGTTTTCCCTCCGGTATCGGACATCTCCAGGGAAAAGCCCAGACGGCTCTGAAAGACCAGGGGGCAGTAGAAAAAAAGATCGGCCTCGCCCGGTTCCGGGTCCGGGCCGCCGCGCCAGGGCATGATGGTCAGGATGGCCGCGTCCGGGTCCAGGCGGCGGATGCGTGCCGCAATGCCGTCGCCGAATTCCACATGGCCGCCCCCGGCCAGGATGAGCATGGGGCGGCCGCTTTGAAAGCGGGCGGCCACGGCGGCATAGGCCATCTGGGTGTCCCACAGGGCCTGCACGGTGAGAAAGGAGCCCAGGCGGGTCTTTGCCGCCTCGGAGGCCGCTGCGGCAGGGGCGGACTTGGACTGGGGCATCATGGCCGCATGTTCGGCGAAAAACGCAGTCAGGCGCGCCGTGGCCCGCTCGCCCGCCGGGATGATCTCCCCGGGCAAAAGAGCGCTCTCCCAGGGAGTTACGGAGTTGACGCCGCGCGCTCCCACGGCGCGGGCCAGTCCCGGGGGCAGGTTCAGGGCATGGACCGGCAGGCCGGATCTCGCAGCCAGTTCGAAAATCGGGGCGTAGAGGGAGAAGGAAAATCCCCAGTTGTTTTCCCAGTCCAGGGCCCGGGGCAGGTCGGCCACGGCCAGCTTTCCGGCGTAAAAGGCGGCCAGCATGTCCTGCCGGGTGACGTCCACCATCTCCAGGCCGATGGCCGGACGCTGTCCGGCGTCAAGAAGCGCGGCCAAAACCGCGGCCTGGGCCGCGTGGTCGCAGGGGCTGGGGTGTGACTCGCCCACCAGGGCGTAGTCGTATGGGGCGACGGCCCGGGGCAGGTCGTTTCCGGTCAGGGGGCGGCCCGCGCCATCCAGGAAGGTTCCCTGGGCCACGGCCCCGGCCCGGGCGGCGAAGTCGCCGGGTGTGGTCATCGCGTCCTGTTGGCGCAAGGTGGCGGATTTCCCGGCGCATCCGGCCAAAAGGAGCGCGAAAAGCGTCAAAAAGCCCGCCAGCCGGAGCATGCGGGCCGGGAGGCGGGCGTTCGTCATCCGCCGCGCGGCCCCGGCGTTCCCGCACGGGAAGACCGGGGCCACGGCGCGGCAAAGGGCGTCGAATGCGGGACGCGGCGCTAATCCCACTTGCGTTTGTCCTCGATGGGCCGAATCTGCGGCGGCAGGGTGCCGGGCACCAGCACCGTCAGGGACGGCCGCAGTTTGATCTTTTCCCGGAACTTGTGCAGCAGGTCTTCCTCGCGCTTGAAGTTGCTGGCCTCGATGACCAGATTCATCTCGTCGATGCCGCCGGGGTTGGTGACCTCGATCTGCCAGCGCTTGATCTCCTCGAAGCGGCTGATGACCTGCTCCACCTGGTGCGGGTAGACGAACATGCCCTTGATGCGGGCGGTGGTGTCCACGCGGCCCACGATGTTGCCCAGTCGCGGCGATGTGCGGCCGCAGGGGCAGGGGGCGCGCTCGATGTAGGACAGGTCCCCGGTGGCCAGCCGGATGAGGGGATAGGTCTTGTTGAAGGCCGTGACCACGATCTCGCCCACCTCGCCGTCCTTGAGGGGAATGCCCGTGTCGGGATGGCAGATCTCCACGAAGGCCCGGTTGGCGATGTGCAGCCCCGTCTTGTGGAAGCATTCGTAGCCCACGCACCCCACGTCCGCCGTGCCGTAGCCCTGGCGCATGATGAGGTCGAACTTCTTTTCCAGGTTGGCCCGCAATTTTTCCGAGAATTTTTCGCCGGTGACGAAGGCCACTTCCAGATAGAGATCCTTGCGCAGGTTGAGTCCCGCCTCCTCGCCCTTCTGGGCCAGGTGCATGAGGTAGGAAGGCGTGCCCACGTAGCCCGTGACCCGCAGTTTCTGCATGATTTCAAGCTGGGTGGTGGAGTTGCCGGGACCGGCCGGCACCACGGCGCAGCCCAGGTTTCGCAGGGGCTCTTCGAACATGAGCCCGGCCGGGGTCAGGTGGTAGTTGAAGGTCACCTGGACCAGGTCGCCGGAGCGGAATCCCGAGGCGTAAAAGCCCTCGGTCCATCCCCAATAATCCTCATCGCGGTCTTCGGGGTCGAAGATGGGGCCGGGGGAGAGAAAGATGCGCCGCAACTCTCCCATGTCCTTGGTCAGAAGGCCGCCCAGGCGCGGTCCCATGGACTGCAGAAAGATGAGCTCTTTTTTCTTGAGGATGGGGATATGCTTGAGATCCGAGAGGGTCTTGAACTTGCCCACCTGGAACTGGGCCCGGTCGAAGCGTTTTTTGACGTCCTCGGAATAGCGGTAGGCGTAGGTCAGAAGATCCTTGATCTGGATCTGATAGTATTGGCGGCGCTCGGATTCATCGAGCACCTCGCGACGGCTGTAGATGCCCTCGGTGCGGTCCTTGCGGGTCATCGGCGACTCCTCGTGGCAGACGAAAATGGGGTTTTATGGATTCTAGCTTAAAAAAGGGGTCAATTAACCCCTCTACCGCAAGAAAGCAAGGAAAGAAATAAAGGGGGTTGGGGCGCGGGGTACCGTCATGTGTGGCTGTATCCCCCGGCTTCCCGTCGTCCCAGGGGGTTGAGCACCGGATTTTTCGCAAAATAGTCTAGGCAGCGCCGCAGATCGGCAACGAGCATGTCCGCCAGGTCGCGGCTTGTGCCATGGCGTATCAGGGCGCGCATGACCACCATATCCTGCCGGTTGGCGGGCATGGAATAGGCTGGCGCCTGCCAACCCCGGCCGCGCAGCCGGTCGGAGAGGTCGTAGAGCGTGCAGCCAGGGGTCGCCCCTTCCGCCAGGCTCCAGGTCACGGCCGGAATGCCGCCCCGGCCGTCGTAGATGACGTTGAAAATGTCCATGCGGCCGATTTCGCGGCCCAGGTAGGCGGCTGTTTCGTAGCAGGCCCCGTGCAGCCTGGCGTAACCCTCGCGTCCCAGGCGCAGAAAATTATAATACTGGGAAATGATCTGCCCGCCTGGGCGCGAAAAATTCAGGGCGAACGTGGGCATGTCGCCGCCCAGGTAGTTGACCCGAAAGATCAGTTCCTCCGGCAGATCCCGGGCCTCACGCCAGACCACCCATCCCACCCCCAGGGGGGCTAGTCCGAACTTGTGCCCTGAGGCGTTGATGGATTTGACGCGTGGCAGCCTGAAATCCCAGACTAGGTCAGGATCGACGAAAGGGGCGAGGAACCCGCCGCTGGCCGCGTCCACATGCACCGGAATGTCCAACCCGGAATCGGCGTGAAGCGCGTCCAGGGCCCGGCACACGGCCTCCACAGGCTCGTACTGACAGGTGAAGGTCACGCCCAGCGTGGCCGCCACGCCGATGGTGTTTTCGTCGCACCGGGCGACGGCCTCTTCAGGGCTCATGATAAGCCGGTCCTTCTCCATGGGAATCTCGCGCAACTCCACGTCGAAGTAGCGGGCGAACTTGTGCCAGCACACCTGGACCGGCCCGCAGACCAGATTGGGGCGATCCGCGGATTTGTTCATGGCCCGGCGCTTTTCCCGCCAGCGCCACTTCATGGCCAGTCCGCCCAGCATGGCGGCCTCGCTCGATCCTGTGGTGGAGCAGCCCATGGCGTCGGCGGTCTCGGGCGAGTTCCACAGGTCGGCCAACATGCGCACGCAACGGGCCTCGATCTCGGCGGTCTGGGGATATTCGTCCTTGTCGATCATGTTCTTGTCCAGGCATTCGTCCATGAGCCGGTGCACCTCGGGATCGGCCCAGGTCTGGCAGAAGGTGGCCAGATTCTGGCGGGAGTTGCCGTCGAGCATAAGCTCGTCGTGAACGATCTGGTAGGCGTGCCGGGGATCAATCTCCGTCTGGGGGAACCGGTTTTTGGGTGCGGAAACGGAAAGGTCGGTCG
>JAVHLG010000054.1:19619-24359 GCA_031082225.1 Desulfovibrionaceae bacterium
TCCAGAAGATGATTTTTCGCCGTACGTTTTTGATGTAATGACATGGGAGTCCTCGCTTTATGCAGCTTTTCTGGAACCGGTTTCGTATTGAGCAGGATTTCTGTCGCAGCGGGCAAGCCGAGCATCAGCCATGCGTCATCCGTCATATATTTTTACGCCCAGACCAATCCAGATTATCACCTGTTGCGAAGAGTGACGACGTCCGATGCGTTGTTTTGAGCGACAGAATACATGCCAACGAGAGAAAAGATTGTCATGACGGTTGAAAAAAAACGCAGAATACGCGTGCCTTAAAAAATGACGGATACTTCCCTGATGCGTCCAAGAGTACTATCCATTCAAGAAATCCCAAGGGAAGTCAATCGGAAAGCAACCATGGAGGCAGTGAGGGATGTCCCTGTCGTCTGTACGGACGGCAAAGGACACGACGCTAGGCATCCGAGGCAGGGGGGAGCGGCTCGACTCCGGCCGGATCGGAGGGATCGGCCGCAGGGGCCGCGTCCGACGCGGGTGATGTTTCGGCGGCCTCCGGATCTGTCGCCGCACCGTCCGGATATTCTCCGGCGGGACGCACCCGCTCCAGCACCGGGATGCTTCCGGTAAACGGCGTTCCGGCGTGGCGGGCGAAGACCAGAAAGCCCGTGTGGGCCACCATGCGGTCCTCGGGCCGCAGCCGGTCGGCCACGGGCTTGTAGCGCCGCACCAGGATCTCCAGCACCTCCACATCCTCGAAGGGCGCGGTTTCCATGCCCCGCAACAGGTCGGATATCTGGTTCGTGGTGGGCAAAAGAAAGCCCACGGGCGCTCCCGGACAGACCACGGCGGCGACCTGCTCCAGATGGTCCCAGGGGGTGCGCACGTCGAGAAACAGGGCGTCGGCCCCGGATGGGTCGCTGGCCGGATCGCCCGGGACCATGCCCTCCGGGGCGAAGCCCTGGAGGATGTCGTGGTTGTAGCGGGTCACCCGGTGGGCAAGTCCGGCGGCCTCCAGGTTCTTTCCGGAAAGCTCGTAGAATTCCTGGCGGCGCTCGAAGGTGTAGACCCGGCCCGTATCGCCCACGTGATAGGCCAGGGCCGTGGTCAGGCCTCCCGAGCCGCTTCCGGCCTCCACCACCCGGGTGCCTGGGCCGATGCCGAGTTTTAAGAGTACGTAGCCGATTTCCTTGGGATACATGATCTGGGTGGAGCGTTTGACCCCCTTGATGAGCTGGTAGGTGGACGGCCGCAGGACACGGTACAGGCTTCCCATGTGGGAGGCGATGACCCCGCCGTAGCCGGCCTGGACGACCTGGGACAGGTCGATCACCCCGTCCTGGGTATGCAGTTTGGCCTGCGGGTCAAATTTTCGCAGATATTGCTTGCCCTTGGGGCTGACCAGCAGTATCAAATCTCCGGGTGTCAGCATTGTTTCCCCCTGGAATTTTTGCTAAAAAGAAACTGTTGTCCTCAAGCGGCCCGCCGTGTCAAGATGCATTGCGGGACAACGAACACGCGGGAGAGAAAAAGACATTTTCAAGTACGTTTTTGGTCCGGTGCGATCCGGCCGCCTTGGCCTGTCCCTGGGCCTCGACCTTCTGGGCGCGAGAATCTGTTCCTTCGACTGTCTGTATTGCGAAGTGGGAGCCACCGACGCCCTGACCCTGGCCCAGAAGCCGTATGTTCCGGCCAAGCGCCTGCTCGGGGAACTGTCCGCGTTCGCCGCCTCCGGGCCGCCTGCGTTTGACGTGGTGACCCTGGGGGGGCTCGGGGAGCCGTGCCTCAATACCGGAATGGACCGCATCATCACCGGATGCCGGGAGACATTCCCCGGCCTGCCGGTGGCCGTCCTGACGAATTCGAGCCTGTTGTCGCAGGCGGCGGTTCGCAGGCGTCTGGCCCTGGCCGACATCGTTTTGCCCTCCATGGACACCCTGGTTCCCGGGGAGTTCGCCGCGCTCAACCGCCCGCATCCCGACCTGTCCCTGTCGGCCATCCGCCAGGGGCTTTTGGATTTCCGTTCGGAATATTCCGGCCGCCTCTTTCTGGAGACCCTGATCGTCGGCGGGATCAACGATACGGCGGAAAATCTGGACGTGCTCACCGATTTTTGCCGGGAACTGCGGCCCGACCGGGTGGACGTGGTGACCATGACCCGGCCCGGGGCCTATGCCATGGCCCAGCCCGCACCGCCGGACACCCTGGCCCGTTTCCGGGCCGCCCTGGGGGCTGCCGCGACAGACGGCGGCGTGGGGCATGGCCCGGCGGCCTTGCGATCCCGTGTCGTGGACCACAAGGGGCCGTCGTCCGGGCCTGCCGCCAGTCCCCATGAGACCATGGCCCGGGTGGCCGCGTCGCTTGGGCGCAGGCCCCAGACCGTGAAGCAGCTTTCCGTCGCCCTCGGGCTGCCGGAGGACGACATCTCGCGGGCCGTCGAGGCGTTGGCCCGTGAGAAGAAAATTCAGGCCAGGGCGGAGCTTGACCATGTGTTCTATCAGGGTTGAGCCCGCCTTCATCCACAGGACTTTTTTGGCCGCGTCCGCGTCCCTTTGGGGCCTTTTCCCCACAGACGCCGGACGGCCGGATCGCAAGCGCGTCCATGTCCTTTCCCCGGGCGGCCTTTTCGCCGCCGCCGGGGCGCGCCGATCCGGACCTCCCGCCGGGGCATGCCCGATAACGCGGTGCGGCCGGGAGACATTTCATGACAAAAAGCGTCAAACGCAAAAAGAAGATGTTCATCAGCGTGCTGCCCGGCGAACAGGTCGAGGTGGCCCTGGCCGAGGACGGCGTCCTCACGGAATACTATGTGGAGATGGTGCACCAGGTGAAAACCCGGGGGCACATCTACAAGGGCAAGATCCATAACATCGATCCGGCCCTGCAGGCCGCGTTCATCAACTACGGGGCCGAGCGCAACGGGTTTTTGCAGATCGACGAGGTGCACCCGGAATACTACCTCCTCGTCCAGGGCCCCGAGCGCAAGGCCAAGTATCCGCCCATCCAGAAGGCCCTGAAGAAGAACCAGGAGGTGCTGGTCCAGGTGGTCAAGGAGCCCACGGGCTCCAAGGGCGCGTTCATGACCACCTACCTGTCCCTGCCCGGGCGTTTTTTCGTGCTCACCCCGGGCCGTGAACAGCGCGGGGTGTCGCGCAAGATCGAGGACGAGGAGGAGCGCAAGCGCCTCAAGGAGGCCATCTCCGGCCTCAAACTGGACGAGGGCCTGGGCATCATCGTGCGCACCGCCGCCCTGGGGCAGTCGAAAAGCGCCCTGGAGCGCGACCTGTCCTTTCTCAAACGCCTGTGGAAAGAGGTCCGTCAGAAGGGAACCCAGGCCGCCACCCCGAGCCTCGTCTATCAGGAACTCGACCTCTCGGCCCGGGCCGTGCGCGACTATCTCACCGACGACGTGGCCGAGGTCTGGGTGGACGAACCCGAGACCGCCAAGAAGGTGGCCGACATGGCCGCCCTGGTCTTTCCGCGCCGTCCCGGCATCGTCAAGCAGCACACGGACATGGACCTGGCCCTGTGGGACCGCTTCAACCTGCGCCGCTACATCGAACAACTCTATTCCCGCGAGGTCACCCTGCCAAGCGGCGGCCGTCTGGTCTTCGACCAGGGCGAGGCCCTGACCGCCGTGGACATCAACTCCGGCAAGATCGGCGGCGAGAGCAATTTCCGGGAGATGGCGCTCAAGACCAACGTGGAGGCCGCCGAGGAGATCGCCCGGCAACTGCGCCTGCGCGACATTGGCGGGCAGATCGTCATCGATTTCATTGAGATGAAGGATCGCAAGCATGTGGCCGAGGTGGAGAAATCCCTGCGCGCCATCCTCAAGACCGACCGCGCCCGCACCGACGTGGGCAAGATGTCCCACTTCGGTCTCCTGGAGATGGTCCGCCAGCGCATCGGTTCCTCGGCCGTGTCCATCACCACCGAGCCCTGCCCCTGCTGCAAGGGGGCCGGAACCCGGCGCAACCTGGAATGGCAGTCCATGGCCGTGCTCAAGGAGCTCTACCGGGTGCTGCGCAAAAACGGCGCCCCGGAGACCGTGCCCTGCAAGGTCTCGGCGGAACTGGCGGTCTATCTGCTCAACCAGAAACGCGACCGGCTCTCGGGATTTGAAGCCGAATTCAAGAAAAAAATCGCCATCATCATCGAATAGCGCCATGGCCCGCATCCAGAACGGAAACCGGGTTTTAGCGCACATCTGCTGCGGCCCCTGCGCCATCACCGTGGTGCAGGGGCTCCGCGCCGAGGGCTTCGAGGTCACAGGGCTTTTCTACAACCCCAACATCCACCCGGCCGCCGAATACCTGCGCCGCCGCGAGGCGTTGGTCGAGGTGGCGACGCGCCTGGATTTTCCGGTCATTTTCCTGGACAAGGAATACGACCCCGCCGTGTATCTGCGCGAAACCGCCTTCCGTGAAAACAACCGCTGCTTCCACTGCTACCGTCTGCGCCTGGAACGGACCCTCAAGGTCGCCAGACGCGGCGGCTTCGCCCATTTTTCCTCGACCCTGCTCTATAGCAAAATGCAAAAACACGAGGTCATCCGCGACCTGGGCCGCGATATCGCCGGGGCCTCCAAAACCGCCTTCCTGTACCGCGACTTCCGGCCCACCTGGAACCAGGGCATAGAATGCTCCAAGTCCTTCGGCATCTACCGCCAGGACTACTGCGGCTGCATCTTCAGCGAATTCGAACGCCGCCGCCGCGAGCTGCGGGCCCTGGCCTAGAGGCCGGGGAGGGGGCAAAGCCACCTCC
>JAVHLG010000055.1 GCA_031082225.1 Desulfovibrionaceae bacterium
CAACCATGTACCCGGTCTATTCTGTCAACCATGTACCCGGTTCGTACCGGACAATGGTCCCCCCGGGCGGGGGCCGGGGCGGCAGCCCCGGTTGCCGGGCGGCTTGCCGAACCCCGGTTTTTTTGGCAGGAAATATCTTTTTTGGGACGTGATCGTCCCGTCGCCAAACCGTCACCCAAGGAGACGTCCATGAAACGCGCCATCTGGTGTCTGGCCGCCCTGTTTGCGGTCCTGTCGCTTGTGCCCGGGCCGGTTCGGGCTGCGGACGAACCGTACACGTTCGGCCTGCTTTTGGTCGGCCCGTACAATGACAAGGGCTACAGCCAGGCCCAGTACGAGGGCGGCAAATATGTAGAGGCGAAGCTGCCCGGCTCGAAGATGATCTATCTGGACAAGGTCAATCCGGCGGACCGTCCCGGCGTGACCATTCCCCAGTTGGTGGACGATCTGGCGGCCAAGGGCGCCAAGATGATCCTGGCCGGTTCCGACGACATGAAGGACGGCATCCGCGAGGCCGCGGCGGCGCATCCGGAGATTGCCTTCGTGCATGTCTCGGGCGACGATGTGCTCACGGGCAAGGCCCCGAAAAATCTGGGCAACGTGTTCGGCCGCATGGAATATGGCAAGATGATGGCCGGGTTCGCCGCGGCCATGACCACCAAGACCGGCAAGATCGCCTACCTGGGGCCGCTGATCAACGACGAGACGCGGCGTCTGGCGGCCTCGGTGTACCTGGGCGCGCGCTACGCCTGGGAGAAGGTGCTTGGCAAGGACGCCAAGGATCTGCAGTTCAAGGTGAGCTGGATCGGATTCTGGTTCAACATCCCCGGCGTCACCTCCGACCCCAACCAGGTGGCGGCGGCCTTTTACGACGGCGGCTACGACGTGGTGGTCTCGGGCATCGACACCCCCGAGGCGCTCATTGTGGCCAAGCAGAAACACGGGGCCGGGGCCGACGTGCACGCCGTGTCCTATGACTACAAGCTGGCCTGCGACGGCTACGACGCCGTGTGCCTGGGCGTGCCGTATTTCAACTGGGGTCCGGAATTCCTCAAGCTCGTCACGCAGGGCAAGGCCGGGAAGTTCGTGCCCACCTTCGAGTGGATCGCCCCGGATTTCGCGAACATCAACAATCCGGACACGTCCGTGGTGGGCTACACCGAGGGCGCGGCCCTGCCCGAGGCGGCCAGGGCGGAACTGAAAAAGTTCGTGGCCGACCTGGGCGCGGGCAAGGCCGAGCTTTTTGCGGGACCGCTGAATTACCAGGACGGCTCGGTGTTTTTGAAGGCCGGGGAGAAGGCCACGGACAAGCAGATCTGGTATCTGCCGCAGCTTCTGGAAGGCATGGACGGGCAAAGCGTGGCCAAATAGGCCCGCACGAATTGTGAACCGGGAACGCGCCGTGGACGTTTTCTTGTCGCACATCACGAAACGCTACGGCCGCATCCTGGCCAACGACGGCGTCACCGTGGCCCTCAAACCGGGCCGCATTCATGGACTGTTGGGTGAAAACGGGGCCGGCAAGAGCACGCTCATGCGCGTTCTTGCCGGCCATATCCTGTGCGACGAGGGGTTTATCGAGGTGGACGGGGTCCGGCACGCGGGGTTGACCCCGGGTGCGGCCATGGGCCTGGGTATCGGCATCCTCAGCCAGGATCCCCTGGATTTCCCGCCGCTTGCCGCCTGGGAAAATTTCGCCCTGGGCGGCCCGCCCCGGACCCGGAAACAGGCCCGGGACCGGCTGGCGGAGCTTTCGGAGAGCCTGGGGTTTTCCCTTCGCCCGGACGAGCCTGTGGAGCGGTTCACTGTGGCCGAGCGGCAGCAGTTGGAGCTGGCCCGGCTCATGGACGCCGACGTCCGGCTGCTGATTCTGGACGAGCCCACCACGGGCATCTCCCCGGAGCAAAAGGACATCCTTTTCGGCATCCTGCGCAATTTTGCGGCCAACAAGGGCCGCATCGTGATCCTGGTGACCCACAAGCTGCCCGAGGCCGAGGAGTTGTGCCACGAGGTTCTGGTCATGCGCCGGGGGCGGCTCGTGGGCAGTTTCGAGCCCCCCTATGACGCGGGGCTGCTGCTTGAGACCATGTTCGGTCCCGAGGCGGCCAAGGCCGCAACGGAGCCGGAGATCACCGGCCAGGCCGCCATGGCTGCGATCCGGGTCCGGGAGGCGGCGGCGCCGCAAAAAGCCCAGGCCCCTGCCCTGGCCGAGCTGGCGGACGCGGCCTTTTCCGACGAAAAATCCGCCCTGCCGCCCGTCAGCCTCAGCCTGCGCCCGGGCGAGGTGGTGGGCGTGGCCGGGGTGGCCGGGGGCGGTCAGGAGCTTTTTTTACGCGGCCTGGCCGGGCTGGCCCGGATACGCAGCGGGCGGTATGTTCTTGGCGGCGCGGACATGCGCGGCCAGGGCATGGCCGCATTCTCCCGGGCCGGGGTGCATTTTCTGCCTGCCTCGCGTATGGAGGAGGGCCTTTTCCCGGGCCTGTCCCTGGCCGATCACGCCAGGCTGGGCTTTCCCCGGGAAACAGGCGACCTCCGCGATCTTTTTACGCGCCGCTTCGTGGACCGCTTCCATGTCCCCAATCAGCCCACAGCCCCGGCGTCCTCCCTGTCCGGCGGCAACCAGCAGCGGCTGCTTTTGTCGCTTATTCCGGACGATACGCGGCTTCTCGTGGCCGAAAGCCCCACCCGGGGGCTGGACGTGGCCTCCTGCGTCCAGGTATGGGAGCATCTGCACGCCCTGGCCGCCAAAGGGACCGCCGTGGTCTTCTCCTCGGAAGACCTGGATGAGATTTTAGCCCGATCCGGGCGCATCCTGGTATTTTTCAACCGCCGTCTGACGGCTGACACTCCCGCCGCCGGGCAGACCGTGCGCGGCCTGGGGCGGCACATGACCGGCCGGGCCGCCCACAGCGCCACAAAAAGCCCTGCCTGACGCGAAACCATGAAAAGCCCCTCCCCTGCATCCATCAACATCCTGTCGGCCCTGGGCCTGGCCCTGGCCGCAACCCTGGCCGTGCTTTTTTTTGCGGGCGCGCCGCCCCTGACCACCCTGACCGTGCTGTTCGGCGGCGGGCTCAATTCCACGGCCTCGCTGCTGAAGACCTTTTCCTCCTTCATCCCGCTTTTTCTGTGCGCCACGGCGCTTTTGGCCACCTACGCCGCCGGGCTGTGGAACATCGGCGTGGAGGGGCAGATCACGCTGGGGGCGGTGTTCGCGGCAGGTTTTTTGCGCCTGCCCGACCCGGGGAGCTTCCCCCCGGCCCTGGCCCTGATCCTGGCGCTTACGGCGGCATTTGCGGGCGGGGCGTTGTGGGCGCTTTTGGCCGGGGCGCTTCGGGTCTACGGCCGGGTGCATGAAATTTTTTCGGGGCTGGGCCTCAATTTTGCGGCCACCGGGGTGACCCTGTGGCTGATCCTTGGGCCCTGGAAGCGGGCCGGGATGGCGTCCTTAAGCGGCACGGAACCCCTGCCCGAGGCCTTCCGCCTGCCGGGCTTCGCCGGAAAACCGGCCAGCATGGCCGGGCTGGTCCTGGCCGTGGCCGCCTTCGCCCTGGTGGTCTGGCTGCTAAGGCGCACCACCTGGGGGCTCAAACTGGCCGCCGTGCGCCAGAACCTCAAGGCCGCCCGGCTCATGGGACTGTCCCCGGGACGCCGGATGCTTCAGGCCATGGCCCTGTGCGGCGGGCTGGCGGGCCTGGCGGGCGGGCTTTTGGTCACGGGCCTCTATCACCGCCTGATCCCCTCCATTTCCGGAAACTTCGGCTACACCGCCATTTTAGCCGTACTCATGGTGTCGCTTGCGCCGTCGTTCGTACCCGTGGCCTGCTTTTTCTTCGCCGTGCTCCTGGCCGGGGCCGTGCAACTGCCCATGGCCCTGGAGCTGGATTCGTCTTTAAGCGGCGTCATCCAGGGGGTCTTGGTGCTGGCCTTTCTGGCCGCCGGGCGCATGGGCATCGGTGGGAAACTGGGGGGGAAGCTTGGGGGGAAACCTGGGGGGAGGCTTGAAGGCCGACTCACGGGGGACACAACCTGATGGACGTCCTCGCCGCCACCCTGGCCGCCGTGCTCTTCGCCGGGGCGCCCCTGGCCCTGGCCGCCCTGGGCGAGACCCTTTCCGAGCGGGCCGGGGTCATCAACCTGTCCGTGGACGGCACGATCCTGTTCTCGGCCATGACCGCCTTTGTGGTGGCCCAGGGCACGGGAGACGCCTGGACCGGCATGCTCGGCGGGGCCCTGGCCGGGGCCTTCGTGGCCGGGGTTCTGGCCCTGGTCGGGCTTTGGCTGCGCGCCCCCATCCTGGCCGTGGGGTTCATTTTGACCCTTTTATGCCGCGACCTGGCCTATTTCCTGGGCCACGCCCACGCCCGCCAGCCCGGGCCGGACCTTGGGGTGTGGACCATCCCGGTTGTGTCCGACATCCCCTTTCTGGGCACGGTCATCGGCCGCCAGAGCCCGGTGGTTTTTCTCAGCATCGTGGCCATGGTCGCCGCCTCGTTTTTCCTGCGTCGCACCCGGGCCGGGCTGCACCTGCGCGCCGCCGGGGAATCCCCGAAAGCGGCGTTTGCCCGGGGCATCCCGGTGGAGCGCCTGAAGGTGCTGTACTGTCTGGTGGGCGGGGCCTTTTCGGGACTTGCCGGGGCGGCCTATTCCCTGGGCGTCAAGCCCGGCTGGGGCCATCCCCAGGGGGCCGAGGGCGCGGGCTGGATCGCCCTGGCCATCGTCATCTTCGGCGGCTGGCGGCCGTCGCGGGTGGTGCTCGGGGCCTATTTCTTCGCGCTGATCCAGGTCATGGGCATCCACCTCCAGGACTTCCTGCCCGGGCTTTCCAGCACCCTTTTCCAGATCGCGCCCTTCCCGGTCATGATCCTGACCCTGCTTTTCATCAACATCCGCCGCTCCGGACGCTTCCGCGACGCCGTGCAGCAGATCCCCCTCCTGGGTCGGCTGGCCGGCAAGCCACCGGTCGGGGCCCCGGGGGCCCTGGCCGGGGTTCTGGACCAGGACGCGGCGTAATTCCCAACCCTCCCGCCGTCCCCCGCCGCCGCAAGGCGGCCCGACGCAAGCAGGCGACATGGATTCCGAAAAAAAGGCCCCCTCGCCCAAGGCGACAAACAAAACCCCCTATTCCCACGGCATCCTGGGGAAATTCCTGCATCTGGCCGGGGCCCAGTGGATCCGCGACGGCCTGCACACGGTCTTTTTGATCTACCTGGCCCGGCAAAGCACCAGCGACTACGGCGAATTCATGGTGGCCTTCGGCCTGGCCTCCATCATCCTGTTTCTGGGGGAATTCGGCTTAAACCAGCCCCTGGTGGCGTCCTTAAGCAAAAAATTCACCCACAAGGGCGACATCCTGGCCCAGTACACCCTGCTCAAGGGGGGCATCCTCACGGCCGGATGGCTGGGGGTGCTGATCTTCGTTGTGTGGCAGGACTACACCCCGGGCCTGACCAACCTGGTTTTGGTCATAAGCGCGGGCGTGGGCCTGGAGGCCCTGGCCAGCTCCTTTTTCGTGGCCATCCGGGTGGAGGGCCGCCAGGATCTGGAGGCCCGCATCCGGGCCGTGGCCGCCATTTTGGGCTACGGCTGGGGGCTGTCGCTTCTGGTGGCCGGGGCCGCGCCGCACTGGATCGCGCTTTTCAAGCTCATTGAAAACGGGGTCAATCTGGCCGGAGGCGTCTGGATGGCCCTGGCCAAGACCGATTTCGAGGGACTGACGCTCAAGCGCAAGTCCCTGGCCCGCACCTGGGCCACGGCCAAAAGCGGGGCGGTCTTCGTGCTCATGGCCCTGGCCGCCATCCTCTACAACAAGGCCAACGTCTACTTTCTCCAGGGCCAGGCCGGGCCCACCAAGGTGGCCCAGTACAGCGCCACCTGGGAGCTGGTGGACGGCATGGCCATCCTGGTCTCCAACCTGCTCCTGCGCAGCGTCCTGTATCCGCTGTTCGTGCGGCTGTGGAAGCATGACAAAAAGGAATTCAACCGGCTGGCCTCGGACTGCCTGCGCTGGCTGACGGGAATTTCCCTGCCGGTGATGTTCGTGCTCTACATCGAATCCGACCGCATCATCGGGGCCATCTACGGCGGGGCCTACCACGAGGCCATGTGGATGCAGAAATATCTGGTGTTCACCATCATCTGCGCCTTCGTGCACAACCTGGCCGCCTACCTGATGATGAGCCAGGGCAAGGAGCGGCTGCTGCTTTTCATGTACCTCGGCGGACTGGCCCTGAACCTGGCGCTGTGCGCCACGCTCATCCCCGCCGATCCCCTTCTGGGGGCCTGCCTGGCCATGGTCGGCACCAAGGCCGCCGTGGCCTTGGCCTCCACCATCTACTGCCACTTCAGAATGCGCATCATCGACCTGCGCGCCCTGGCCCCCATCGGCCTGGCCCTGGCCGCCGGGTGCGGCCTGTATTTCGCCGTGGGGCTGACGGGCGTGCGGGAGCTGGCCGAGGCCTCGGCCCTGGTTCCCTTCGTCTTTCTGGTCCGAAAATGGCGGGCCGAGATCAAGGCCCGTCAGGCGGCCATGTGACGCCCCCCGCTCCCGGCAGCCGCCCGGCCGCCGCGCGGTCATTGGGCCCGGGTACGCCGGGATTTGCCTTTGCCAAACGACTGTAACATTCGTAATGTAGCGTATTCCGAAATGGCCCTCGCCAGGCTGAACCGCGCGAAGGCCGGACACCGCGAACGCTCGCGCCATGCCGTGAGCGGGAGGCAAATGCATATGGCCCTGCCCGTCAAACCCAAGCTGGAAATAACCCTGGCCAGGGACGAACTGGCCGATTACCTGCGCCGTTTGGCCGCCCAGGCCCAGTCCGGCGTCCTGGACTTCCCCGGCGGCGCCGTGCCCCTGGCGGGCATGAAGACGCTGAAAATCTCGGTCAAGGATGCCGGGGAGGCCCTGACCGTCAAGGTGCGCCTGAAATATCCCAAACCCGAGCCGACCCCCTCCCTGGCCGCGCCAGGAGGGGCAGCCGACTCCCGGACCGACCGGGACACGCCCCCGGCAGCCCCCGGGGCCGGACTGCGGCCTCGCTACAAATCGCTCAAAAAGCGGATGAAGCGCGATTTCAAGGACATCGGGGCCTCCCTGGCCGCCGGGTTTCCGCCGAACCCGGCCACGGCGGCGAACTTCGCGGCCGACTCCCGGCTCATGACCACCTACCGGGGCAAGGGCGACGCACAGTATCCGGCCTACCTTGCGGCAGTGGACGCCTTCGCCGCCGCCCTGGCGGCAGGCGATCTGGAGGCCATGACCCAAGGCTATCGGGAGCTGGCCCTGTGCAAAAAGAAATGCCATGCCGACCATGCCTGATGCGGGCGAACACAAGGCGGTATCCATGGAAGCAGTGAAAAAAATCGGCGCGGCGGCCCGGTGCGCGGACATCGATTTGCGGGAGGTGCCCGGCGAGGCCACCGAGGAGGAGCGGGCCGCCTTTTTCCAGGTGATCGCCACAGAACTCTCCCCGGAGCAGATCGACCGGATCGTCCATCCCCTGCATACCTATCCCCGCCAGGACTACGTCCTGGCCGTGCACTGGCATCCCGAGCAGGTACCCATGGAGCTTGTCGACAAGCGCCTGGACGCCATGTTCCCCCACAGCCAGGGGGAACTGGTCATCCCCACCCAGCACAACGTGCTGCTGCACCGGGGCGACTACGCCGGGGTGGAGGTGGACTGCTATTCCCGGGGGTTCAACCGCAAGGTTCAACTTCTTTTGCATTTCAAAGACATCAAGCTGGAACGGGCCGAGGTGCTCCTGTGCATGCTCAAGCACACCTTCAAGTACCGCTCCTCCCAGCTCTACGAATACCTGAACACCCTGGTGGAACCGGCCTTCGAGGATCGCCTGCAACTGGCGGCGGCCCAGACCAACACCGACGAGGACATCGTCGGGTTCGTGCGCGTCCAGGCCCGCAAACTCAAGGAACTGCTTCTGGAAAACGAGGAACAGGTTCCCGACGACGCCATTAAAAACAAGCTGGTGCGCAACTTCTTCGACGCCCTGCGCCAGCGCTACCACGACCGGGTCATCGACAAGGCCCAGGTCTTTCTCAAGGCGGCCAAGGAGATCGTCAAGCGCCACTTCTCCCTGGACTACTTCTACCGGGCCTCGGAGGTCATTGAGGAGGCCCGCAGCCTTGGCGCGGGCGTGGTCATCCCCCACCCGGAACAATTCTGGCCCATCCTTTTGGCCGACTACGACGTGGACGGCATCGAGGTCTGGAATCCCCAGTCCCAGCAATACACGGAGTTCCTCATCAACGTGGTCAACCGCCGCAACCGCATGGGCTGGCACGGCAAGCGCCCCATCCTGATTTTCATGGGCGACGACTGCCACTTGAGCGAGAAGCTCAAGGCCCCGGAGGAGCAGGATCCGGCCAAGGCCGTGCGCGAGGTGGGGCTGCAACCCGCCTGGGACGACTACGCCATCCGCAAAAGCCTGATCATCAACGGCGTCAACCGCAAAAAGGTCATCGAGGAATATCGCTCCCGGCTGTCGTGACGGCCAAGGACGCGATGCCGACCTGACCCAAAAAGGTATCCCCATGTCCCAGAAAGGCAAATTCTCCTACGAATCCCTCCAGGACTCGGAGATTCTTCTCACCTACTTAAAGGCCCTGGTGCAGGGTTTCGAGACCGGGACCATGCGCTTTTCGGTCAAGGACGACGAGATCGAACTGCACCCCTCGGGCCTGATCCACTTCGGGGTGGAGGCCAAGGCCAAGCGCGACCGCATGAAGCTGACCCTGAAGTTCGCCTGGCGCGAGGGAGAGGAAGACCCCAGGGACAGGCACGACGTGCTTCGCGTCGAGGCGGAAAAACCGTGATGTCGGCCCTTTTTCCCTGCTTGCCCGCACCTGTGTCTCCAGCCACGCGAGAACAATGATGAAGTTCCTGGAAGGCATCGAAGAAAATCTGCGCTTCATGGTTCTTGAGGTCACCCGCCAGGTGGAGGGCACCTTAAATTGCCTGGAAGACCCGGACCCCGGCCTCATCGCCAAGATCGAGAGCCGCGACGACTACATCGACAACTTGAAAAGCGTCATCGAAAACCTGTGCTATTCCAAGATCCACGGTCCAAGCGGGGCCTACAAGCCCGCCGTGGATATGGCCCGGGCCGTGAACATCGTCAGCGCCAACCTGGAACGGGTGGCCGACCATGCCGTGAACATCGTCATGCAGGTGCAGTACCTGTCCGATCCGGGATTCATCAAGCGCTACGACTACCTGGCCGGCTTTCGCGAGGTGGACAAGGCCCTGGGCATCATCGTCAAGGCCCTTTTGTCCCAGGACGTCACCCTGGCGTTTAAGATCTGCCGGGCCGAGTTCAACCTGGACGCCATCTTCAAGGACAATTTCGACCGCATCCTGGTGGATCTGCGCAAGGGCGAATCCCCGGAGAACTGCATCACCTGCCACAACATCTTCCGGTACCTGGAGCGCATGGGGGATTCCATCTTAAACATCGGCGAGGCCATCATCTTCGCCGCCGTGGGCGAAAAGTTCAAGATCCACCAGTACCAGGCCTTAAAAGACACCCTGGCCCAGCGCGGGGCCGAGGTGCCCATCACCAAGGGCGAATTCCAGTCTATCTGGGGCACCCACTCGGGGTGCCGCATCGGCAAGCTGCCCGACAAGCCCGGCTCCAAATCCCACGGGGTGCTCTTCAAGGAAGGCAACGCCACCAAGATCATCCAGGAAAAGGAGAACATCGAGCGCTGGGAGTCCATCCTGCCCGGCCTGCCGCCCCGGGTGCAGGGGTTTCAGAGCGAGGGCGACTCGGCCTCCATGCTCCTGGAATACCTGGGCGGCTGCACCCTGCAACAGGTGGTGCTCACGGCTGACGCCGAAATCGCGGACAACGCCATGTTTTTGGTGGAACAGACCATGGCCCTGTTGTGGGACAAGACCAGAAGGCAGGGGACGATCTCGGCCGGATACATCCGCCAGCTCCACGCCCGGCTGGAGGACGTGTTCCGGCTGCACCCCGAATTCGACACCCCGCCGCGCACCATGGGCGACCTGGAGTTGTGGTCCTTCGCGGAGATGCTCGAGGCCACGGCCGAGCTCGAACGCCAACTGCCCGCGCCCTTCTCCGTGTTCATCCACGGCGACTGCAACATCAACAACATCATCTACGAGCACACCGACCAGCGCATCCATTACATCGACCTGCACCGCTCCAAGGACACGGACTACATCCAGGACGTCTCCGTGTTTCTGGTCTCCAACTTCCGGCTGCCCATCATGGACCAGAACATGCGCGCCCGGCCCAACCAGGTCATCGCCCGGTTCCTGGACTTCTCCCGGGACTACGCCCGGGCCCACGGCGACGACACCTTCGATGCCCGGCTCACCCTGGGGCTCATCCGCTCCTTTTTGACCTCCACCCGGTTCGAGTTCAACCGGGAATTCGCCAAGGACATGTTTTTGCGCTGCACCTATCTCATGGGCCGCATCCTGGCCCATGCCGGAACCCCCTGGCAGGACTTCCGGCTGCCCGAACGGGTGCTGTACTACTAACCCCTCGCCCGGAGGCCCCGGCCGCCTCCATCCGGAGCAACGGATGCGCGACCTTCCCCCCGGCGGGGCGGACACCTCCCCGCCGGGACCAAGCCTGGCCAAGGCCGCCATGGCCCTGTGCCGGGAGTTCGTCCCGGCCGCCAGCCTGTCCCTGTCCCTGGCCGGGCTCCGGGTGGCCGTGATCTGCGACAGTCCGGACGCGGCCCGGGCCGTTGGCGCGGCCTTCCGGGATTTTCCGGGCCAAGCCGGGCCCGCCGACATCACCATCCTGCTGCACTGCCGCCCGCCGGTTCCCGAGAACTTCTGCCCCGGACTGCCCCTGGCCGACCGCCCCTTCGATCCCCGCGACGCCGCCTCCAAGGAACAGTGGGCGGACATGCCCGACGGCCGGGTGGTGCGCAAAAAACGCACGGGCATGGTCTTTGTCTTCAGCGAAAACCTGCATGTGGCCGCCGGGCCCTGCCTGGACCATCTGGACCAGATCGTGAACTTCATCAACTTCCGCATGGTCGCCCGCCGCCTGTCCCACGGCTGCCTGCTGTCCCATGCCTCGGGCGTGGCCCGGGGCGAGCGGGGGATCCTCCTGGCCGGGGTGGCCGGGGCCGGAAAATCCACCCTGGCCCTGCGTCTTGTGGGCCGGGGACTGGATTTCGTGTCCAACGACCGCCTGCTGGTGGGGCCCCGGAGCCCGGGGCCCCAGATGTACGGTCTGGCCAAAATGCCGCGCATAAACCCCGGCACGGCCCTGTCCGACCCCAACCTGGCCCGGGTGGTTCCCGAGGCCGACCGGGCCGCCTTTACGGCCCTGCCTGCGGATCGGCTGTGGACCGTGGAGCGCAAATACGACGCGGTCATCGACGATCTGTTCGGACCCGGCAGATTCCGGCTGAGCGCCGAGCTTTCCGCCGCCGCCGTACTCACCTGGCGGCGCGGCGGCGGCAGGACGCGCATCTCCCCCGTGGATCTTTCCGCCCGCCCCGACCTGCTTGGCCGCATCATCAAACGGCCGGGCATTTTCCTGTGCTCCGCCCACAACAAGCCCCACGACCCCGAAACCTTCTCCCGCCGCCTTGGCGGCGTTCCGGCCCTGGAAATCTCGGGCGGCATGGATTTCACGGCCGCCGAGGACGCCCTGCTGGCCTTCCTGGAACGCGCCGGATAGCCTTGCCCCCTGGCCTGGGAACGGGCGACCTTGTCACACGTCACCAGAAGGGGTTCAAAAAATGGACGGCTCCTGACAACCGGGAACGGGCCTTTTTTCCTGCCGACCTTGTCACTCCCGTGATTTTATGGTTTTTTATTCCACCGCCATGGCGCAGCCCTCCCCACGCCCACATCCCCCCCGCGCCGGCGCCGAGAGTCGCCCATGTACACGTTCCCCCCGGTCCCGCCCCGTCCCGCCGAGGGCATGGCCCCAAAACGCGTCCTGATCGTCGAAGACGACCCCGTCTCCGCCCAGGTCATGGCCAAGCGCCTGGACCTTCTCGGATTCCTCAGCGCCGGGATCGCCCAGGACGCCGACCGGGCCCTGGCCATGATCCAGGAGCACCCCCCCGATCTGGTGCTCCAGGACATCCGCATTCCCGGCGACATGGACGGCATCGACCTGTGCGACGTCATCCAGCGCCGCCACCGCATTCCGGTCATCCTGGTCACCGCCTTCACCCAGGAGGAGATCACCACCCGGGCCGCTGCGGTGAACCCCTACGGCCTGTTGTACAAACCCGTGGACTTCTCCCAGTTGCGGGTGGCCATGGAGACGGCCCTGCGCAAGCGGGCCGAGGAGGATCTGCAGGAGAGTTCGGAACGCTTCCGGTCCACCTTTGAGCAGGCCGCCGTGGGCATGTGCCACGTGCTGCCCGACGGTCGTTTCCTGCGGGTCAACGAGCAATTGTGCCGCCTTTTGGGCTATTCCCGCCAGGAGCTGGCCGAATGCGCCATCCGTGACGTGACCTTCCAGGATGACCAGGAGATGGCCGACGACGCCATGCGCAACATCCTTCTCGGCCACACCGAGACCCACACCCTTGAAAAACGCCTGCGCCGCAAGGACGGGACCATGGTCTGGGGCCTGGTCACCCTGTCGCCGGCCCGGGAGGCCTCGGGAAACATCCCCTACATCATCGTCGTGATCCAGGACGTGACCCACAGCCATCGGGCCGCCGAGGAACTGCGGGAGAGCGAGGAGACCCTGCGCAAGATCCTGCACGGCATCCGCGCCGCCATCTTCATCATCGACCCCGCGACGACATGCATTCTGGACGCCAACGCCATTGCCGAAGACCTCATCGGCCTTCCCAAGGACGCCCTGCGGGGTGCCTCCTGCTGCACCCTGGGCTGGCAGGACAAGCGCGGCCAGCCCATGTCCGACAACTGCCGGTTTTCGGACGGCGCCCTGATCGATGTGGAAATGCGCCTGAAAAAACCCGACGGCCGCATCGTGCCGGTCATCAAGACGGTGATCCCGGGCATGCGCCGGGGCGTTTCCGTGTATTACGAGATCGTGTTCGACATCACCGAGCGCAAGGCCCTGGAGCGGCGGCTGTCCATCGCCCAGAAGCTCGAATCCGTGGGCGAACTGGCCGCCGGGGTGGCCCACGAGATCAACACCCCCATCCAGTACATCGGCGACAACCTGCACTACCTGCAATCCGCCTATGCCGATCTGCGCCGCGTCCTGGACGCCGCCCTGGCCGCCCTGGCCCTGCCCACGGTGCGCCACGCCGCCGGGGAGGCCCTGCGGGATGTGGACAGGGCCCGGACCGACGCCGATCTGGATTTTCTGACCGAAGAGGTGCCCAAGTCCCTGGAGCAATCCCTGGAAGGCGTGGAGCGGGTGGCCTCCATCGTACGGGCCATGAAGAAGTTCTCCCATCCGGGCGGCGAGGAAAAGACCGCCGTGGACATCAACAAGGCCGTGGAAAACACCGTCCTGGTGGCCAGGAACGAATGGAAATACGTGGCCGACGTGGACACCGACCTGGACCCCGAACTGCCGACCGTGCACTGCCTGCCGGGGGATTTCAACCAGGTGATCTTAAACGTGCTGATAAACGCCGCCCACGCCATCGGCGACGTGGTGCGCGACACACCGGCAAAAGGCCGCATCACCATCACCACCCGGCGGGAGGGGGACATGGTCCGGCTGTCCATCTCCGATACGGGCACCGGCATCCCGGAGGGCCACCGGGAAAAGATCTTCGACCCCTTTTTCACCACCAAGGAGGTGGGCCGGGGCACCGGGCAGGGGCTGGCCATCGTGCACGACATCGTGGTGGAAAAGCATGACGGGACCATTGACGTGGAGTCCGAGGTGGGCCGGGGCACCACGGTGCACATCCGCATCCCCCTCGGCGGCGACCGCAAGACAGAGGGGCAGCGATGAACAAAAAACGCATCCTGTTCGTCGACGACGAGCAGCATGTGCTTGACGCCCTGCGCCGCATGCTGCACGGCATGCGCGGCCAATGGGAGATGCAGTTCGCCACGTCGGGGAATGCCGCCCTGGACATCCTGCAGGCCTCCCCCCAGGACGTGATCGTGGCCGACATGCGCATGCCGGGCATGGACGGCGTCACGCTGCTCGACGAGGTCCGCACTCGGCATCCCGGCGTGATCCGCCTGATCCTCTCCGGACACTCCGACACCAACACGGCGCTCAAATCCGTGCGCCACGCCCATCAGTTCCTGCTCAAGCCCTGCAAGGCCGAGGAACTCATGGCCGCCATCGCCCGGGCCACCACCTTCCAGGACATTTTCTCCAACGAGGCGGTCCGGACCGTGGTGGCCAGGATCGAGACCCTGCCCAGCCTGCCCCGGACCTATCTGGAACTCATGCGGGAACTGCGCCGGGAGGAGCCCTCCCTGCGCGTCATCGGCGAGCTGGTCAACCAGGACGTGGGCATGTCCGCCAACATCCTCAAACTCGTCAATTCGGCCTTTTTCGGCCTGCGCACCCACGTTTCGAGCCCCGTGCACGCCGTGAACCTCCTGGGGACCGAGATCATCAAGGCCCTGATCATCTCCCTGCACCTGTTCTCCCGTTTCAATATGGACCGCTTCCCGGGGTTTTCCCTGGAGCTTTTATGGAAGCACAGCCTGACCACCGGGCTTTTCGCCAAGACCATCGCCCAGATCGAAGGGCGAAGGCCGCCGGAAATCGACGACTGCTTCATTTCCGGGCTTTTGCACGACGTGGGCAAGCTCCTTCTGGCCGCCAACTTCGAGGAAAGCTACCAGGAGGTGCTCGCCCGCAGCCGGGCCGAGCGCCGCACGGTGCACGACATGGAGCGGGAGGCCTTCGCGGCCTCCCACGCCGAGATCGGGGCCTATCTGCTGGGCCTGTGGGGGCTTCCGGAAAACGTGGTCATGGCCATCTTCGGGCACCACACGCCGCCGTCCGCCCCGACGCCGGGCTTCTCCACCCTTTTGGCCGTGCATGCGGCCAACAGCCTGGAGCACGAACTGGTGGTGCTCAACGCCGACTACGCCCCGCATCCCATGGACACGGCGTTTTTGCAGACCGCCGCCATGGACCACCGGATCGAGGTCTGGCGAAAGGCCTGCGCCCGACGGCTCACGGAGGAATTGCATCTTGAATGAGAAAATCCTGTTTGTAGACGACGAGTCCAACATCCTGGACACGTTTCGCCGGGGATTGCGCAAGCGCTTTTGCGTGGAGACGGCCCTCGGCCCGCATGAGGGCCTGGCCCTGCTGCGCAGTTCCGGGCCCTTCGCCGTGGTGGTCTCGGACCTCAAGATGCCCAAGATGGACGGCATCCAGTTTCTGCGCCAGGTGCAGGAGATATCCCCCTCCACGGTGCGCGTCATGCTCACCGGACATGCCGATCTGGAGGCGGCCATCGCCTCGGTCAACGAAGGGCATGTCTTCCGGTTTCTGACCAAACCCTGCGATGTGGGCACATTGGTGAAGGCCCTGGAGGCGGCCCTGGAGCAGTACCGGCTGATAACCGCCGAAAAGGAGCTCTTGCGGGGCACGCTGCGCGGCAGCATCAAGGTGCTGGTGGAGATCCTCTCCCTGGTCAACCCCGAGGCCTTTGGCCGCAGTGAACGCATCAAACGCCTGGTCGTGGACACGGCCGAAAAGCTGCACCTGAAAAACATCTGGCGTCTGGAATTGGCGGCCATGCTCTCCCAGATCGGCTGCGTGTCCATCCCCGAGGAGATACTGGCCAAGAAGTATTCCGGCCAGACCCTGGGCCCCGAGGAAGAGCAGATCTACGGCATGCACGCCTCCATCGCGGTGAAGCTTTTGGAAAACATCCCGCGCATGGAAGAGATCAACGCCATCATCGCCCACCAGTCGGAGGCCTACGCCGCCAGCGGGGATCAGCCCATGGGGGCCCGCATCCTCAAGGTGGCCCTGGATTACGACGACCTGGAGCAGCGCGGCATGACCCGGGAGCAGGCCATCACCGAAATGCGGGACCATCCCGAATGGTATGACCCTGCGGTCCAGACGGCCTTTGAGCGGGCCGTGTACAGCGACGAGGGCTTCCTGCCCAGGCGGCTGGCCTTGCGGGAGCTTTTACCGGGCATGATCCTGGGCGCCGACGTCAAGACCGTTTCCGGCATCCTGCTTCTGGCCAAGGGGCAGGAACTCACGGAACTCGTCCTGGAAAGGCTGGTCCGGCTTTCCGAGGCCTATGGGGTGCGTGAGCCGATCCTGGTCCTGACCCCCATCCGTTAATGCACACCTGCGGGGTGAACCGACGATCCCCGCGAAACGCCGAACCGGCGAAAGGAGCGCGTATGCGCATTGCCGCGGAGAAACACGGGGACTGTGTGGTGGTTGTGGTCGAGGCCCCCGAGGTGAACCTGACCGTATCGGACAGTTTCAAGGAGGCGGTCCTGGACAGCTACGCCAGGCATGGCGCGGCGGATCTTTTGCTGGATCTGCGCCAGGTGAACTTCATGGACAGCAAGGCCATCGGGGCCATGGTGGCCATCCGCAAGGCCGTCGCCGCCCGGGGCGGCCGCATGGGCATCTGCGAGCTGCATCCCCATGTGCGCAAGGTGGTGGGGGTGGTCACCCTGGGGACCATCTTCGATATCTTCGCGACCCTGGACGAGGCCAGGGCGGCCTACTGCTCCAAGGCCTGAGCCCTCTCGCGCCCCGCCGTGCCGACCGCGGCGCCCGGGAGGAACGCCGTGTCCGCTTGCGCAGGGACGTAGCGACGCGTGACGGGGGATGCCGCATGTCGCCTCCGGCCCGGCCAGGCGGGTCCGGATGCGCCATACGGGCTCATTTTGCCGTGCGCCGGATGGCCAGCATGGCCAGATCGTCGGTGAGCCGCCCTTTGCAAAACGGCAGGGCGTGGTCGATGATCCGGCCGATGAGTTCACGCGGCGGGATGTCCGGGGACAAGAGCTGCACCAGGCGTTTTTCCCCGAAAAATTCGCCCGACGGGGACCGCAGTTCCGTCACCCCGTCGGTGAGCAGAAAAAGCGTGGTTCCCGGAGGAAAGGGGACGGTCACGGTGCGCCAGGTGAAGTCCTGGTGGAACCCCAGTGCCGGCCCGGTCGAGCCGAGGGTGACGATGGATGCGCCCAGGACGTAGACCGGGGCGTGCCCGGCGGAGAGAAACCGCAGGGTGTCGGTCTTGCGGCTGATGGCGGCGAAGGCCAGGGTCACGTACATGTCCAGGTCGCCGCCGGAGAGCATGTCGTACAAAAGCCGGTTGAGTTCGGCCACCATGTCTTCCGGGTCCGGGCGCGAGGTGGCCAGGGAATACAGCAGGCCCTTGCACACGGCCATGAGCAGGGCCGCCGAGGCCCCGTGGCCGCTGATGTCGGCCATGACGATGCGCACGGTGTCGCCGTCGTCCCAGGCGTCGTAGAAATCCCCGCCGATCTGCTCCTGGGCCTGATAGACGGCGTTGGCCTCGAAACCCGGAAACTCCAGGTGTTGCGGCAAAAGCTGGCTCTGCACATGGCCGGCCAGGTATTGCTCGCGTTCGAGCAGGGCGTTTTTCATCCGCAGCTCACGGGTCAGGGCGGCCAGACGCAGGTGGGTGTCCATGCGGGCCAGAAGCTCGCGCTTCTCATAGGGCTTCTGGACGAAGTCGTTGGCCCCGGCCTCGAAGGCCTCCACCCACTTCTCCCGATCCGTTTCGGTGGACAAAAAGAGAATGGGGATGTCGGCGTATTCGGGCTCCTCGCGGATGCGGCGTATGGCCTCGATGCCGTCCATGCCGGGCATCATGAGATCCATGAGGATGATGTCCGGGGCGGCCTGGCGCACGATCTCCACGGCGCGTTGGCCGTCCCCGGCCTCCACGATCTCGATGCCCGCCATTGCGGCGATGTGCCGTTTGAGCATGTCGCGGACGATGCGGTTGTCGTCCACGACGAGCACCCTGGGCATGACGCCCCCCCTCCCGGCCCTGAGCCGAAGTCATCGGCAGACCCACTACACCAACCAGCGGCGGCGCGCCAGCCCCGCCCGGCCCAACACGGCAGAACCTGCCGTCTCGTATCGGCCCGGCCCTTGCAACGACGCAGAAGGGGGGGGGAAGCGGCAGTCGGCTACGGGACGGCGACGCGCCCCGATGCGGACGACACAGGCCGGGGTGTTCGCGTCACCGTGCCGCCTTACGCGCATGCGGTTTGTCGCAGGCCCGCCGGACCATGCCGGGCAGGACGCCCGGCGAGCCAGGGAGGACGGCCATGCTGGGAATGCTTTTTCTGGGATTTGTTCTGGGGACGGCGAGCGCGCTGTTTCTGTGCGAGGTCTGGTTTTCGGCCCGGGGCGGACGGCCGCACTGAGTCCGGGGGCGCCTCCGGCTACAGGTACAGCAAGACCAGATAATAAAACGCCAACGCAGCGGAATAAAAAACTTTGTCTGCCTTGCTCATGATTTTTCGTCATCCTTTCGCGCCGCACCGGCAGGCGCGTCCGCCCGCCCGGGCTCTTGGCGACGGACATTTCCCGGTCGGGGCGAGGAAAACTTCTTGCCAACAACCGGGGCATTTTGTAAAGACCCCTTTCCGGCGCCGAGGTAGCTCAGTCGGTAGAGCAGGGGACTGAAAATCCCCGTGTCGGCAGTTCGATTCTGTCCCTCGGCACCAGGAATTTCAAGGGGTCAGGCCAAAAGCCTGGCCCCTTTTTGCTGTTTCTTGGATCTTGGCCCCACTGTGGCCCCACTCTCGTTTTCCCTATTGGCCGGCATCGTTTTGTGCGGACGCGCAAGCGGCCTGCCGGGGTCTTTTCAGCCCGGATCATGACGCCGGGTCTCGACATGGAAAATTTGTTGTCACTCTTTCCTGCGCGTTTTTCCCTTGAACAGCCGCCAGTCGAATTTGCGATGCCGCAGCCCCGGCCACCAGCGCATGGCGATGATGACCGCCAAAAGCAGGAGCAGATAGATGAGATGCAGCGCGTCGGATCGGTTCATGGCGGGCCTATACCGCCAGCAGGCGGCGGGGATCGATGTTCAGGGTCTCGGCCAGCAGGCGGGCGTTTTTTTTGCCTATGGGGCGCTTGCCGTTCTCCATCTCGGAAATGTGGCGGCGCGGGATGCCGGTTGCCTGGGCAAGGGCGGCCTGGGTCATGTCCTCGCGGTACCGCGCCCCGGCCAGGGAAACACCCGGAAATTCCGCGTCCGCAAAGGGCAGCACCTCCCGCCAGGGTTTGGACGGCGTTTCCCGGGCCTCGAAGCCAAGGCCGCGCAAAAGGTCCACGGCCTCCTGGCGCCTGGCCGCCGGACCGGTAAAGCAAAGCTCCACGGCGTCAGTAAGGGGCTTTTTCATGCGTGCCTGCATGGATCATCTCCCGCTCGCAACAAGGCCCGCCCGGCACAAGACGGCATTCGCGGCGTCGAGGCCCGCGCCGCCAGTCGCGGCAGAGGCTACCAACTTCGTCACCCATTTTTTGTGAAGCCCGTCGGCGATGCGTTTCACGTCATCGAGCATGGCGGGTTGCGCCAGGATGGCCTTTGCCACGGCCTCCACCTGCCGGTAGTCCTTGGCGCGCTTGCCCTCGTTACTCCGCTGTGAGGCCACCAGCAGCTTGTGGAGGAAGAAGGCCGCCATGGACGGCACGACCACACGGCCAATATCCCGGGCCTTGATCTCCATGGGGTTGGAGAGCACAATCCGCATATAGGGTACCGCCACCGGGGCGATGCCGATGTCCGGTTCATATGGGCTGCTGCGTTCCAGGCCGTCGCCCACCCGGTCTTTGAGAAACTCCACGGATAATTCGCCGCTCCGGTAGAAGACCGTCCCATCCGTGTGGTTGATGACTTCTTCCAGCCCCAGCCCCTTGAGCATGTTGCCCACGTTGACCTTCTCCCCACGGTAGGGAAGCCTGATCGCGAAATCCACATCAAGGGTCCGGTCCGGGAAGTATTCCACGCCGCAATAATTCTGGTACACCTTGAAACACCAGGAACCGACCAGGGAAAGCCCCTCATCCCACAGGCCGGCATCGGCCATTACCTGAAACAGTTCTCGCAGCAGCGGAAAGAAGTCTTCGTTTTTGATTTCCCGACTCGACATTCCAAGCTCCTTCATGGCCGCCTTGGCATCCCGTAGGGACAAAACAGTCTTGGAGTGCAAGGCCATGCCTTCTTTCACGCGGGAAGCGTGGGCATCATCCACCTTTCCGATGTAGATGTGTCGCTTTTTCCCATTCTCAAGCCGACGCAGGTAAAGGAAGGAGCTTCCGCCCTCTTCCTTTTGGTATAAAGAGCCTCTTGGATTTATGAGCAGCCGTCCGGCGCTTTCCCGCTTCAATGTGCGGTAATAGTCCCGGCTTTCTCCGATGATGCCATTGATGACAAGGGCCATGATTGCGGTTCTCCCTGGCCGGATTTACCGCCCGAAAACGCGAAAAGTCAATTTGTGGCGGTAAGGCACTCTGTGGCGGCCCTTTTGCGGATCGGCGCCACCCTGCCGGGCTTGGCCGCCACGGCACCCCCGGGGGCGGCCACGGCACGGGCCTTGGCCTCGGCTCCGGGATGCGCGGAGCGCGTCGGCATGGCCATGCTCGACCAGCCGAACAGGGCTGCCTCACGGCGCTGCGTCGCCCCTGCCCGTCCCCGGTCCAGAGGGCATGAGATGCGCCGCGCCATACGAACGCTTGGTTTTACGGCCTCTGGATGACGAAGATCCCCTGCTCGTCGCTCATCTTGGCCGCCCCCACGAACTGCCCCGAGTTGGGAAAGATCAACCCCGACACGCCGAGTTTGGCGCACAGCACCGCAAAGCTCTTGCGGGTCAGAAAGGTGGCATGCGTCAGGCATTGCAGATACCACCACTCTTTATGCCCCGACACCACACGATCCGCCATGCCGGTGGTACCAAACAAAATCCCCTTCGGGGCAAGCAGTTCGACCAGCCGCGCCATTTCGTCCAGCGGCTCCGTGAAGTGCTCGAAGACCTCGGTCATGGCGATCAGATCGAACCGCTCGCCCTTGAGCCTGTCCGTCTTGATGAATCTTTTCAGCATCTCCGGGACGAGTTCCGGCTTGAACAGGCCGGGCGGAAAAGGCATATTTCTCCGGAAAAAAAGGGTGATATCGCTGCCAAACGCATTGATGCCGTTTTGCAGGAACATGTTGAAGCTGAGCCCCGACCCGCACCCGAACACCAGCGTCCGCAACCGCGCCGGGTCCAGATGGAACAGGCTGATCAGGCACGACGCGATATTGAGCTCCCTGACCGCACGATTAATGGTGGGCTCGACGCCGTCTCCGACCAGATTCCTGCCGTCCGCCCCGGGCAGAAGCGCATACTGCCCGCCATCCAGGCCATCGAACCCGTTATGGAACAGCAGGCCGCATTCGCCGCATTGGTAATACCGACGCTCGTATCCCTCGGGGTTCACCTTTTTCTCGGCAATGACCCCGTCAGCCTCGCCCCGCGAAAACACGAAGTCCGCTTCGCCACCGCAGATCTTGCATTCCTGCTTCATAACCTTCACCCTCATGGAGGATAACCGTATTGCCGCCTGTCTACTGCAACCACCCCCGGGAGTACACCGAAATGACCTGAATCCCGCCATGGCGGGCCAAAGGATTTGACATCCCCCGAAAACCGCTTATATATGCCCCTCGCCGGTCGCACGGACCGGCCCTCGGCGCGTTCGTCCCCAGGCGTGGTCATGGCTGCATGCCCGCCGCTTCCTCCCCGGACTGCCCCCGCCGAATTCGCCATATTGCCCCGATCTTCCGATCCTGACTCGGCCCGCAGCCTCCGGTTCACGATTCGCAAGTCGCCCCCCGGGTGCGCCTTTTTGCGTGCCAGGACGCCCCTTTCACAAAAGGATATCCCTTGAGCTTTGCTTCTTTCGACCTGCATCCCCTGCTTTTGTCCAACATCGAATCCCTCGGCTATGAAACCCCCACCCCCATCCAGACCCAGGCCCTGCCGCCGGTCATGGACGGCCGTGACGTCATGGGCCTGGCCCAGACCGGAACCGGCAAAACCGCCGCGTTCCTTTTGCCCATCTTAAACCGCCTGGCCCGCCGCCAGCCGCCCAAGCGCCGCGCCATCAAGGCCCTCATCGTGGCCCCCACCCGCGAACTGGCCGAACAGATCCACGACGCCGTGCGCGACCTGGGCCGCCGCGTGGGCGTCAAAAGCCTCACGATCTACGGCGGCGTGGGCATGAGCCCCCAGATCCAGGGCCTGCGCCGGGGCGTGGACATCGTGGTGGCCTGCCCCGGGCGGCTGCTCGACCACATGCGCCAGGGACACGTGGATTTCTCCGCCCTGGACACCCTGGTCCTGGACGAGGCCGACCACATGTTCGACATGGGCTTTCTCCCCGACATCAAGGCCATCCTGGAAAAACTCCCGGCCAAACGCCAGACCCTGCTCTTCTCCGCCACCATGCCCGGCAGCATCCGCGCCCTGGCCGACGAGATCCTCACCGATCCGGTCACCGTGCGCATCGGCAACCAGGCCCCGGCCGAGACCGTGGAACACGCCGTCTATCCCGTCGCCCCCAGCCGCAAGACCGGGCTGCTCATGGAGCTTTTGACCCAGGCCAAGACCGAGTCGGTCATCGTCTTCACCCGCACCAAGCACAAGGCCAAGGGACTGGCCGAAATGCTGTGCAAGACCGGCTGCCGCGCCGCCTGCATCCAGGGCAACCTGTCCCAGCGCCAGCGCCAGGCCGCCCTGGACGGCTTCAAGGCCGGAACCTTCCGCGTCCTGGTGGCTACGGATATCGCCGCCCGGGGCATCGACGTCTCCAAGGTCGGACACGTCATCAACTTCGACATCCCCGACACCCCCGACGCCTACACCCACCGCATCGGCCGCACCGGGCGCGCCGAATGCCAGGGCCAGGCCCATACCCTGATCACCCGCGAAGACATGTCCATGGTCCGGGCCATCGAACACGCCATGGGCAAATCCCTGCCCCGCCGCGAACTCGAAGGCTTCGCACCCACGCCCCAGGAATACCGCGCCCAGCCCTCCGAGTCGCGCGAAACCTACAACCGCAACCGCCGCCCCGGCGGCGGATACGGCAACGGCAACGGACGCGGCCACAGCCGCCCGGCCGGACAAAAACCCGCCTACCGCCCGGCCGCGCGCCGCGAGGCCCAGGCCTAAGAGAAGAGAAACGGGGCTGCCGCCCCGGACCCCGCCCGGGGGGACGCCTGTCCCCCCG
>JAVHLG010000056.1 GCA_031082225.1 Desulfovibrionaceae bacterium
CAATTTAGAAGATGAATTAGGGATCGTTCGAGATGATTTGCTAACTTTTGCAAAGATATATCGTTATTTGCCGTCATATTCCGAGCTATTCATTTAGGATTCAGGTGGAATTATACATGATTTTTAGGGACAGTATTAATTATTTTAGAAATATCGTGTGCTCCTGATAATTTCATGATGCCACGGTGAATATGCCTTCGTGTGGAACTTGTTATATTTTTCAAGTTGATTGTGGAAAATTCATTTTTAGCTCGTTCAATGATTGTGCATAAATATATGCTGTTAAATTCACCTGCAAAAACTTCCCAACGCATCTCTACATTGCTATCCGCCGCATCATCAAAATCTCCAATTGGAGACGGATCAGCCAAAGAGAGGCAAAGCGCCCAGCGGCAAAGTACGTTCCACTGGGTAATGCCGGTTTGGCGTTTGAGCCAGATCAATTGTTCCTTTGCCCGTTGGGATATGCGAATAGTCTCAATCATGCGGCGCTCCAGAAAAATCCCGATTTGATGACAGTACTCCGTGTCATGTCATCATAGATCAACATGTGACTACCGCCAAGAAAGGGCACGAGGCGCGGCAAATCAGCCTGGGTTATCTCCGCATCTGTCGCGAGCAGAATAGTCTGGTGGCTGGCTGTGGGCAGATAGAAATCAAGCATATTGTCCCGGTGTTTGGAATCCAATCGGCCGAGGGGGGTGTCAATGATGAGCGGAAGGGGGCGACCAGAAGCTCGCCCAAGCCCCCACAAGATGGCGATGACCACTAGTTGTCGTTCGCCAGCGGAAAGGCGGTCCAGCGGTATGACCCGGCCGTTCTCGCCAAAAAGGTGCAAGGAATAGAATTCGGGATCAATTATAACGCGCTGAACGAAACCGAACTTACGGAAAAGCTGCTGCACCGAATCTAAGATGAATTCCTCAAGCTCTCCCAGAGCTTTTTCCTTAAGTCTCAAGGAATAATTCCCAACGCGCTCACGGGCTTTTTGGGCATACCGTACAACCCGGGCTTCAACGTTTTCGGAGACTTGGGAGGATGCGATGTGTCTTAAAACCCTATCCCGTTCTTTCTCCCGGAAAGCTATTCCGCGCTCACACTCATCGAGCTTGCGAAAAATTTGAGCTCGTTTCTGGTCAATATTTGAAATGCGCAGTTGCAATTTGCTTCGCTCTTCAAGGAGCTGCTGCACCGCTTCATGCGGGGGCGTCATGCTCAATCGTTTTTCTGCGTCGGCCACACGCGATTCAATCTCGTCACGGGCTTGAAGCAGTTTTGCTGCGCGCATTTTTTCAGCGGAAAGGATCGTGTCAAGCTTATTCAGCTTTTCGCGTCCCTCAGCATCCAGACGAAGATAAATTTCAGTCTGAGTAGCAGCGGCTCTTTGAGATCGGTCCTGGTCGAAAAACGCTGACACCTGTTCCCATAGGGAGTTTGGTATGTCTGTGAGTAGCGCCAACGCCTGGCGGTCACGCTTTTCAAGAATGCTCAACATGGAAAACGCTAAAAGCGCATCCTGCTCACGCCGATCTTGCTCTTGTACGGATTGCACAAGGTCGGGGATCAAGGCCAGGGGCAAGGCCCCGGCGGCCAGGTCAATCAACTCGTCATTATTGGCTGCAAGCATTTCCTTGGCATCTTTCAGTTCCTTCTCAGTATTCACGCGTTCCAGAAAAAGATGACCACCTGCTTCTTTGAACTGCTCTTCAGTATTTGCTAGTTCTTTTTGAATATCAGAATATAAATCGTCAAAATTAGAATTTTCTTCGTTAATTTGTGATTTGACACACGCTAATTCTTGAAGTTCTTTTTCCAGTATGGCCATATGTTTAGCATCTTCATCGCTACCAGCGGCCTTGGACTTTTTGCTGATGAGGTCCGACAGATCATTTTGAAGCTTAGTTAAAAGATCAATGCCCAAAAGTGCCTGAATACCAGTCCGCAGCAGGGTGCAGATACCTGCTTCGTTGGCCATTTCGGAAACCTTTTCACCGTCGAAGAAAAATAGATGCGAAATACTGACCGGCAACAATGCATCAATGAAGTCATCCCACGTTGCAGCAAGTAATGGGTCATCCTGCCCGTTATTCCATGCGGTAATATTTTCTGTTGATTTTCCGTCTTTATCAATTTCCCAGGCACGATTGATACGATACGTATCTTTTCTTCCCAAAGTATACGTGGAAAATTCAAGTTCAATCAGGGCATGACCTGGTGTTTTGTTGTGAATCAAACTACGAAGAAATTTGGAATAACTTATCCTGTCCTGAGAGAGTTGCATGACACGCTTGCCAAAAAGAGCCAGTCGTACCGCTGTCAATATACTGGTCTTTCCCGCGCCGTTTAGTCCTCCAATGAGGACGATAGGGTGTTCACTGTTCTGCGGAGCCAAGTCGATAGCTTGTCGACCAGCATACACGCTGAAGTTTTCAAGAATCAACTGCCTCAAAATCATGATGTGCCTTGCACGCCTTTTTTCATGCTTTCCAGATGAAGCGTATAGGTGAGTGCGTCTTCTTCATTTTCATAATAGCTACGCTTGATAGCGTTTTCCATGCTTTCATAAATCCCAGCCCGTCGTAATTTGGTCCGGTAATCCCATTCGATATCAATGAGTTCCCGGATCATCTCATAACTAAGTCGGTCTTCCCCGCAAACATCCGCAAGAATATCAAGGTTATCTTCCCCGAAACAATGATAGTATCCATGCTCAGGTTCAGGGTATTTCTCGCCTGTGGCCTCTTCGTAAATTTTGGGTAGCCTGTCCTCAATCTCATGTTTCTCCGTAAGCCATATACGTCTTATTTCCCGAAGCTCATCCAGAGAGATCAAGCGCAGATGGCGGTAGTCATTCGGGGCTTCGGCCATCAGACGCCGTTCAGCCCTGAGCAGCTGTCCAAGAAAAATTTCCCGTTGCGCCTGCAAGTATGGTCCATGGATCGGGGCATTATGAAAGAGCTGAACTTGGCCCTTTGCTCGCCGAAAATCGCGCATCTTGGTGTCATTCTTAACCGTCAGTTGCGATCTGAAATCTAGCAACGGCTGCAACCAGCTCTTTCCAGCATCATTGGCCACCATGGCTTCCATGGATCGATCACGGGCAACCAGCGTGCAAACCCAACATCCAAAGCGGCTTGATCCGCAACTTGGAGTGGAGTCTTCCAAGTTTACTATTAGCGGACATTCACGATCTTCGGTCGCATCTTTATATAGTTCAAGAAGCTCTGTGTTTTCCAAACCCCAAGGGTTTTGTGTGCGCATCAAGAATAACCAAACATCGTCATTCGTCCAATCTTCAATAGGTGTATAAATCAAGCAATTAGAAATTTGTGAATGAGGACTTAGTCTGTTTCTCGCTCTCCACTTTTCATAGTATTCCATCACTCGCGCGCGTATATTACTTTCAGCTTTTCGCGTGCCAAGTGCGAGTATTGCCTCTCCATGCGTGCTGACGACATCAAGGATAAATTCATTGGAGGGCCATATTTTAAGGCGTTCGGTGCACCACCGAAATTTTGCACGTGGGGCTGGATATCCACGGCCAATTAAATTGACCCAAAAGCTATTTTTTGTTTTGGGACGCAATATATGAGATTCAAAAGGCATATTATCGGCATCAGCTCTTTCTCGCATCAAGGTGAGAGAATGCTCAACCCATGTCACAACAACAGGATTTTCAACAAGGGTATCTGTCGTGATGACATGGACTTTTTTATGGTTACGTTTGTCCGGAGGAAGAAGTGCTAATGCCTGCCAAATAAGCTGAACAACTGCCGTAGAATCTTTCCCTCCGCTGTAGCCAATAACCCACGGTCTTTCATTTTCCAGGTATAGTTCCTGGATTTCACGGTGGAGTTGTTCACGAAATTGGGAGAATCCAATTTCATCAAATACCGATTTTTCCATGATGCTCACTCAGTCAGAAATACAGGTGCGATATCTTGGAATGGCGCAAATGTCATCCAGCAAAAATAGTTCAAGTTTTGAAGGATAACAAGTAGATATCAATCCTTAGAACAACAACCGCGCTGTGCACTGAGACGGTGACCCAAAAGTGTAAAATAATTGGCTTCAGCAACCAAGCCCGTGTCAATTCCCGGCCCAGATTCGCCCCAAACCTAGCCCGCCCCGTCATTTTCAGGAAACGTGTTGGTATGGTGTTGGGGGCGAAACATCCGAACCAAAACAAAGGGGCCTGGAATCGCTTCCAAGCCCCTGATTTTTTATGGTGGGCAGTACAGGATTCGAACCTGTGGCCTTTGGCTCCGGAGGCCAACGCTCTATCCAACTGAGCTAACTGCCCGAAACTGAGATTATTAGTTCAGGGCAGGGGAGTTGTCAAGGCAAATTCCGGCCGGATCGTCCGGGCCAGGCTGCGCCGCCGTGTGCCGCATCGGGGCCGGGCGAAATCGATGTTTCGGATGCAAGACGCCAGCATGGTTCATTTTTTCGGAATATGCTTGGCGCATGTTCCACAGGCCGCCCCCTAGGACGCCTGGGCCGCCACTTTGGACTCGGGCAATCCGCCGGACACGCACACCATGTTCCGGCCGCTGGACTTGGCCTGATACAGGGCCTGATCCGCCTGTCGCAACAGATCCACGCGCTTGTTGAGCGCCCCGGGCTTGAGCGTGGCCACGCCGATGGACGTGGTCACCTGGAACTCGCGCCCGGCAAAGGCGAACTGCACCGAGGCGATGGACCGCCGCAGGCGCTCGGCCAATATCCAGGCCTGATCCTCCGAGGTCTGGGGCAGGATGACCACGAATTCCTCGCCGCCGTACCGGGCCCCGAAATCCGTGCTGCGCAGGGCGTCTTGCAGCACGCGGCCGATTTCGCGCAACACCGAGTCCCCGGCCTGATGGCCGTGCTGGTCGTTGATCTGCTTGAAGTGGTCCAGGTCAAGCATCAGAAGGCTCAGATGGCTGCTGTAGCGCTGGTGGCGCTTGAGCTCCTCCACCAGGCGCTCGTCAAAGGCCCGACGATTGTGGATGCGGGTCAGGCCGTCATGGTCGGCCTTGGTCTTGACCTCGCTGAAAAGGGCGGCGTTGCGAAGCGCCAGCGACAAATGATTGACGGCGGCATACAGGGCCTGCACCTCGTCCTTGCCCATGGGGTGCCCGGCGCCCCGGGAGATGGCCAGGCATCCGAAGACGTGGCCGGCGGTTTTGAGCGGCAGAAGCAGCACGCCGGTGGAATCCAGGGTGTAGTCGGGGTTGTTGGTGCGGGATTCCCCGACCCCGAGATAGGCGACCTGGTATCCGGCCACGGGCCGCTGGGTCAGCCGTTGCACGTTTTCGAGCAGGTATCCGGTCCAGGCCTCCTCGGCGTCGGGCTCCATGTCCGGCTCCAGGAAAAATTCCGTCTCGATCACGCCGTTTTCGTCGGCCTGCCAGAAGGCGGACATGAGCGCCTTGATGGGCAGCAAAAGGCCCAGATCATCCCTGGCCTGGGTCAGGATCACCGTGGGGTCCAGGGATTCCGAGGCCCGGGTGAGGATCTGGTTCAGAAAGAGGATGAGGTCGGTCTTGCGGGCCAAAAGCTCACGCTCCAGCATGATTTCGCGGGTCATGCGGAAGATGTCGTCGTAGAGGCTTTTCACCTCCTTGGCCCGAAAGATCACGTCGCGGATCTTCTTGGTGGTCAAGGGCAGGGACACGGCGGACAAAAAGCCGCTTTCCACCACGTCTTCGAAGTCCGACACGGACTTTCCGTCCTCGACGAGCAACACCCGCTGGGGAAGCTCCCATTCCCGGAGCCTGCGCCGCACGTCGTCGGGCATGTCGCCCCAGGCCTTGCGGGTGATCCAGATCACCAGCGGGTTGCACCGGGCGATGTCCCGTTCCTTGGGCAAGGTCTCGTCGGACCAGTTGCGCAGATGATATCCCGGTCCCAGGGCGGCAAGGATTTCCCCCTCGACCTTTTCGGACAAACCTATTCCCCAGACCAGTTCCGGCCTGCTGCCGCGCTTCATGACCTACCTCCGTGCTGGAGCTCTGGCGATTTCAGGCCATCCAATGCAATTTCAAGGCCATATGCCAAAAGCCTTGGCGCGGCCGTGGAATTCGCGGGATATCCGGCAATGTACGGCCCCCTGGCCGACGTCCAATTGACATCACCTGGGATTCATGGCTTGTGAGGCCCATGCCCGAACCGCGCCTGTGGGGAACCCTCGATCCTTTTCTGGAATCCGGCGACGCCCTGGGCCGCAAGGCGGCCAACGCCGGATTCCTGGACGCGCTTTTGGCCGCCGACCCCTTCGACGCCTACCATTTCTACCTGGCCTCGCCCAAGGACCGCGACGAACAGGCCAAGATGCTGGGCGACAGGCGGCCGGACCTGGCGCGGCGGGGAAAATTCAGGTTCCTGACGCGCCTGGATCTGCCCGCAGGCCTGCGCCAAAACGACTATTTCGCCTTCCACCTCTCGGACTGCATCAACTACCCGGCCCATCTGGCCCGGCTGCGCAACCTCGTGTCCCGGGACATCTTCCCCATCACCTCGGTCACCCATTCCCTGAGTTATGCCGCCTACGGCCGGGATTTTTTGCTGCACCTGTGGCCCGGGGCCACGGCCAGGGACGCCGTGGTGGCCACCTCCCGGGCCGCCGTTGCCGCCGTGGAGCAGTTTTACGCCTATCTGGGCCAGGGATACCCCCAGCCAGGGTCGCCCGCCGCGCCCGCCGCGCCCGTTGCTGCCATTGCAGGGCGTCCCCGCGTCGTGCGCCTGCCCCTGGGAGTGGATGTGGCGTCTTTTGCGCCCGCCACGGACGAGATGCGCCGCGAATGTCGGGCCGAACTCGGCATCCCCCAGGAGGCCACGGTCTTTCTGATCTTCGCCCGCATCTCCCACAGCTCCAAGCTCGATCCCCTGCCGGTCTTCCGGGCCTTCCAGCGGCTCGCGGCCATGAAACGCGGCAGGGACGGGGGCGCGCCCCCCTGTCTGGTCATGGCCGGGTGGACGGAGGAGGGCGGGGAGGCCTTCGCCCGGGCCCTGACGGACTTCGCCTCGGGCATCGGCCTGGAGTTCAGGCTTTTTCCCCGACCGGACGAGGCCCGGAAGCGGCGCATCCTGGCCGCCTCGGACGTGTTTTTGTCCCCGGTGGACAACCTGCAGGAGACCTTTGGGCTGTCCATCCTGGAGGCCATGGCCTGCGGACTGCCGGTGGCCGCCTCGGACTTCGACGGCTACCGCGATCTGGTGGACCATGGCCGCACGGGGCTGCTCGTTCCCACCCTGGGCCCGGCGGACACGCCGCTTTTGGACGCCCTGTCCCCCTTGTGCTTCGACAACCACACCCACCTGGCCCGCGCCCAGCAGTGCGTGGTGGACGTGCCGCAACTGGCCCGGGCATTGGCCGCCCTGGCGGACGACCCGGCCGTGCGGCAGCGGATGGGGCAGGCCGGGCGGCGGCGGGTCGAGGCGGAGTTTTCCTTTGACCGCGTGGTGTCGCGGTATCTGGCCCTGTGGGAGGAACTGCGGCGTGAGCCGGTCCCGGACCGCGAGCTTTTGCGCCACACGCCCCATCCCATGCACATCCCCTACGGCCGCGTGTTTTCCGGCCATCCGTCGGCGCTTGTGGAACAGGATCTTGTGGTGACGACCAGCCGGGCCGGGCAGGCGGTCTACCGGGGCCAGGATTTCCCGGTCATCTACCCGGCCCTGGACGCCCTGATCGACCTGGAGTCCCTCAAGCGGCTTCTGGTATTGGCCAGAAACCCCCTGACCGTGGCCGAACTGGCGGGCAAGCTCAGGGGGATCGCGGCGGACATGGACGGGGAGCGGGCCGCGTTTTGCATCCTGTGGGCGCTCAAGCACGATCTGCTGGAGCGGGCCGGGGAGGCGGCGATGCTGCGGGATGCGGGGAACGGGCAGGCCGGGGAGTCGGATCATGGCCCGTCGTGAATCCCGCCGCGGCCTCCAGGCCCCGGCCGGGAGCGAGGTCGCGGCCCCTCCCAAACGCAGCCTGGGGCAGAATTTTCTGGTGGACCAGAACATCTCCCGCAAAATCGTGGCCGCCCTGTGCATCGAGGCCCAGGATACGATCCTGGAGATCGGCCCCGGCCGGGGGGCGCTTTCGACCTGGATCGCCATGGCCGGTCCCGGGCGCTTTCTGGCCGTGGAAAAGGACATGGCCCTGGCCATGGCCCTGCCCGGCCGGGCGGCAGGGGTGGCGGTGGCGGTCATGGACGCCCTGCGCCTGGACTGGACCAGGCTGGGTCGCCTGCCCCGACTCAAACTGGTGGGGAATCTGCCCTACAACGTGGCCTCGCCCCTGGTGTGGGACATGTGCGCCAAGATACCGGTCTTCGAATACGCCGTGTTCATGGTCCAGCACGAGGTGGCCCGGCGCATGGCCGCCCGGCCGGGCACCGGGGAATACGGGGCGCTCACGGCCTGGATGGGGAACTTCGTGACCGTGGACTATCTGTTCAAGGTGCCGCCCACGGTTTTCCGCCCCCGGCCCAAGGTGGATTCGGCCGTGGTGCGCCTTGTTCCCCTGTCCCCCGGGCCGCGCCCCGAGAGCCTTTCCGGGCTGGCGACCTTCCTGAAGCGGTGTTTCAGCAACCGCCGCAAGCAGATGCGCCACACCCTCAAGGCCCTGTGGACGGATGATGTCGCACAGTTGTTTGAAATGCATGGATATTTACCTTCTTGTCGAGCGGAGGAGCTGTCGCCGGAATTTTTCCGGATTCTGGCGAAAACCCTGAAAATCCACGGGGCCTCTTGACTTTGGGTTGAAAATGGAGTTCATCTCTTGCCAATTACGCAGACGATGGATTGTGATTTTTTTGTCTCACGTGATGTCCTGTCTTTTTGCCGGGAAGAGGTCGGCGTTGGCGGTCTGTCTGAAAGAGTCGCCTGATGTGGCCTTGCCGGACGTCCATGTTTCTTTCAGGAGTGGGAGAGGGTTGGGTTGTGTGAGAGGCCGACGCCAGTCGTCGGCGATTCCAAAAGAGGAGGAGAGGACCGATGACCAAGGCTGATCTGGTGGTGAAAATCGCGGAAAAGACCGGGCTGACCAAGGCGAACGCCGAACGTGCGCTGAACGCCTTTCTGGAGTCCGTGGAAGCCACGCTTGTCGCTGACGGAAAACTGACGCTGACCGGGTTCGGCACCTTTGCCGTGGACGAGCGCAAGGCCCGCACCGGACGGAACCCGCGCACCGGTGACGAGATCAACATTCCGGCCAGCAAGGTGGTCAAGTTCCGTCCCGGCAAGCTGCTCAAAGACGCCATTCAATAACCCTTGGGAGCCAACATCATGTGGATGATTCACGGAGAAACGGTCCAGAGTCCGCTGCCCCAGGATCTGCCCTGGTGGATGCCTGACCATTTCATCTTTTTCAGCGTGCTGTATCTGGTGCTTTTCATCATCGGTTCCGGAGTGGGGTACTGCATCCTCAAGTCCCTCAAGGACGTCACCTGCCAAGAAGCCGGGCACCATCACTAATTCCCGCCGATTGGGCCGGGGAAGTTTTCAGGCCCGCCCGGCCGTGGCCGGGCGGGTTCTTTTTCGCGTTCCTGGCGGATGCAAGGAAAAAACTTGCCTTTTGCCAGGACACGGAATATGAATTTCGTTTTCCGCCGATCTTTCTTGCGGAAAGATCGTGCCAGAGGGGGTGAGGTACGTGCCGGGAGTTTTCCTTGAGGATTCCGACAACTTCGACATCGCATTGCGTCGTTTCAAGAAGCAGGTGGAGAAGGCCGGGGTGTTGTCCGAGCTGAAAAAAAGGCAGCATTTCGAGAAGCCAAGCGTCATGCGCAAGAAGAAAAAGGCTGCCGCCAGAAAGCGTCTGCTGAAAAAGATGCGCAAAATCAACATGATGTAATGAACCTTACCGACCGCATCGCAAAAGACTACCTTGCCGCCTACAAGGCCAGGGATGAGGTGCGCCTGTCCGTCCTGCGCATGCTCAAAACGGCTGCCAAAAATCGGCAGGTAGAGCTTTTGCGGCCGCTGACGGACCACGAACTGGCCGAGGTGCTCGCTAGGCAGGCCAAGCAGCGTCGGGAGTCCATCGAACAATTCGGCCGGGCAGGCCGTGACGATCTTCGGGCCAAGGAGGAGCGGGAACTGTCTGTTCTCCTGGAATACCTTCCCGCTCCCCTGACCGAGGACGAACTTTTCCGCGAGGTCGACCAGGCCATTGCCGAGCTTGGAGCCCAAAGCGTCAAGGACATGGGACGGGTCGTTTCGGCCGTCCTGGCAAAGCACACGGGCCGGACCGACGGGAAGAGGGTCAGCGACATGGCGCGTTCCCGTTTGTCCAGATAGCCCGCCCAGCGCAGCCTATCCCCATGGATACACGTTCCCTCCAGCTTTTGGAGTTTCCCAAGGTTCTCGGATACCTGGCTGATTTGGCCGTGTCCATTCCGGGCCGCCGGGCCGCTGCGGCGCTGACGCCCCTGACGGACCTGGAACTGTTGTCGCAGCGGCAGGGACTATTGGCCGAGAGCCTGGAACTGCGCCGCGACGCCGTTTTCCATCTTTCCGAATTTCCCTCCCTGGACGGGCTGTTCGAGTCCCTTGGCGGCGAAAGCGCCCCCCTGGACCTGGACGCCCTGTTCGCCATCCAGGCCGTGCTCATCCAGGCCGGGTTGGCCCGGGAGGCCCTGGCCCCCCGGGAGGCCCCCCGGGGGCATCCGGAGACGCCCCGGCCCCGTTTGCGGGAGATGGCCGAGGCCGCGCCGGTCCCCAAAAAGACCCTGGCCGCCCTGACCCGCTGCCTGGCCCCGGACGGGGGGCTTCGCGACGAGAGCTCCCCCGAGCTTTTCTCCGCCCGGGCCGAGATCCGGGCCATCCACCGTCGCTGCACGCGCCAGGTCAAGGACTATGTCATGGAGCAGGGCCTTTCCCCCTTCCTCCAGGACGATTTCATGACCATTTCCTCGGACCGCTACGTGCTGCCGCTCAAATCCAATTTCAAGGGCCGCATACCGGGGATCATCCACGACTATTCCCAGACCGGCGAGACCTGCTATTTCGAGCCCTTTTTCCTGGTGGAGGTCAACAACCGCCTGCAGGAGCTCAAAAAGGAGGAGCGCGAGGCCGAGGCCAGGGTGCTGGCCACCTTGACCCTGTTGTGCCGCCAGGAATGGGAGGCGCTTTTGGCCTCCTACAGCCTTCTGGTCGATCTGGATCTGCTTTTGGCCTGTGCGGGGCTGGCCGAGGCCACGGGCGGGGTCATCCCCGAGGTGGGCCCGAATGAGCCCGTGCGGCTGCCCGGGGCGCGCCATCCGCTTTTGATCCTCGGACGGGCCGGCGGGGCCGGGGTGGTGCCCCAGGACATCGTGCTCGAACCGCAGCATAAGGCGTTGATCATCAGCGGGGCCAACGCCGGCGGCAAGACCGTGTGCCTGAAGACCCTGGGGCTTTTGGCGCTCATGGCCTTTTCCGGGCTGGCCGTGCCTGCCGCGTCCGGATGCTCCCTGCCCTTTTGGCGCAAGATGTTCGTCTTTTTGGGCGACGAGCAAAGCCTCGAAGACCACTTGAGCACCTTTACGGCCCAGATCCGGCACGTCAGCCGGGCCTGGCCCCAGGTGGACGAGACGACCCTGGTGCTCCTTGATGAATTCGGGGCCGGAACCGACCCGGCCCAGGGCGCGGCCCTGGCCCAGGCCGTGGTGGACGGGCTTTTGGAAAAAAACGCCTGGCTGGCGGCGGCCACCCATTTCCCGGCGCTTAAGGCCTACGGCCTGAGCAAGCCCGGGGTGCGGGCGGCGTGCATGCTGTTTGATCCGGCCGGGAAAAAGCCCCTGTACCGCCTGGCCTACGATCAGGTGGGGGCCTCGGTGGCCCTGGACGTGGCCCGGGAGCACGGCCTGCCGGAAGAAATCCTGGAGCGGGCGCATCGCTATCTGCTGCTGGAAGGAACCGATTCCTCCTCCATTCTGGATCGCTTGAATGAGCTGGCCCTGCGCAAGCAGGACGAAATCGACGAACTGGCCGCGATCCGCATGGCGGAAAGGAAAAAAACCGCCGCCCTCCGCGAGCGCTACGAGAAACGCCTGGCCTGCCTCATGGAGGAAGTCCGCGAGGCCTCCCGGGAGATATCGCGCAGCTACCAGGAAGGGCGTCTGGGACGCAAACAGGCCCAGAAGGCCCTTGCCGAGGCCGGGAAAAGACTTATTGAGGAACAGGCGGCGACGGCCCCTGACGGGGCGGCTGCGGCCAAACCGGCCGTGGCGGACTTTGAGTCCCTTGCCCCCGGCGACGCCGTGCATCTGCAAAGCTGGAACAAATCCGGCCAGGTGCTTGAAAAAGACCTCAAGCGCAGGATGCTCAAGGTCGATATGGGCGGGGTGCGCCTCTGGGTGGACGCCAGGGATGCGGCTGCGCCGTCCGGCGGCGACACCAGGCCGGGCGGCGGGGGATGGTCCGTGACATCCGATCCCGAACCGTCCGGAAAGGGTTGCGTCATGCCCTCCTTCGTTCTCGACCTGCGGGGACGCCGGGCCGATGAGGCCGTGGCGGACCTTGCGGTCTTTATCGACGACAGCGTCATGAAGGGCCGCACCGAACTCGAAATCGTCCACGGCAAGGGCACGGGGGCGCTTCGCCGCGAGGTGCACGAATTTCTGCGTGCCTGCGCCCAGGTGGCGTCCTTTTCCCTGGCCCCGGCGGACCGGGGCGGCGACGGCATGACCATGGTGGTGCTGGCGTAACGGTTTTGACGACCGGGCGGCGCCCTTCGGGACACGTCCGGCGAGGGACGTGACGGCATGAAGTTCGACTCCTCGGGGGTGGCGGCGGTCAAGGCCCGGGCCGACATCGTCGAGATCGTCAGGCGCTATGTCGATCTGCGGTCCGTGGGCGGGCGGCTGGTCGGCGCGTGTCCCTTTCACCAGGAGACCAAGGGATCGTTCAACGTCCATCCGGAGCGGGGATATTTCCACTGTTTCGGTTGTCAGGCCTCGGGGGACGTGATCGATTTTTATTGCCGCATCAACGGACTGGAATTCCGTGAGGGCCTGGAACGCCTGGCCGCCGAGGTGGGGGTGCGCCTGGATTCCGGGCGTCCCGACCCCAGGGCCGGAGAGAAAAAACGGCTGCGGCAGGCCTGCCTGGACATGCACGCCCTGGCCGACGCCTTTTTCCGCCGCTGTCTGGCCTCGCCCGGGGGCCAGGCCGCCCGGGAATACCTGGAAAGGCGCGGCATCGCCCCGGATGTGGCCGCCAAGTTCGGGCTGGGCTACAGCCCCCCAGGGTGGCAGACCCTTGAGGATTTTCTGAAGACAAAGGGGTTTTCCCCGGCCCAGGCCGCCACGGCCGGGCTTTTGACCAAACGCGAGGACGGCCGGACCTGGGACCGGTTCCGGGACCGGCTGATTTTTCCCATCCGCGACGTGTCCGGGACCGTGGTGGCCTTTGGCGGCCGCATCATGGGGGAGGGCGACCCGAAATATTTAAACAGCGCCGATTCGCCTATCTACCGCAAGGGGGACCACCTCTACGCCCTGTGCGACGCCCGTCCGAGCATGGCCAAGAGCCGCCGGGCCATTCTCACCGAGGGCTACGTGGACGTCATCACCCTGCACCAGTTCGGCTACGGCGACGCCGTGGGCGTTCTGGGCACGGCGCTCACCCCGGAGCAGGTCAAGCGGCTCCTGGGGTTTTGCGCCACGGTGGATCTGGTGTTCGACGGCGACGGGGCCGGGCGCAAGGCGGCGCTTCGGTCGGCGGAGATGCTTTTGGCCACCGGGGCGGCCTGCCGGGTGACCCTTTTGCCCGAGGGCGAGGACGTGGACAGCCTGCTCCAGACCCGGGGCAAGGAGGCCTTCGAGGCCTGCCTGGGCGGGGCCGACGAGGGCCTGCGGTATTGTTTCCGGGCTGTTTCGGCCATGGCCCGCAAGGAACAGATCGCCTGGGCCGAGGGTTTTCTGGGCAAGGTGGGGGACGCCAACCTGCGTGCGGCCTATGCCCCGCGGGTCGCCGCAGCCCTTGGGCTGTCCGAGGCGGAGTTGCGCGGGGCCCTGGCCGACTCCGTGGTGCGGCGGCAGGCCGCCGTCCCGCCATCGCAGCGCCGGGAGGCCAGGACGGGGGGGCTTGTCCTGTCCCAGCGCGAGTCCTGGATCGTGACCTTCGCGGCCCGCTGCCCGGAATACGTTTCCGCCCTGGAGGCGCTGGGGACGCGGGAGTTTCTGGCCGGGACCGACGCCCGGACCATGTGGGACAGGCTGGCGGCCCTGGGGGATGGGGATCCCCGGCTCGTCCTTGAGGATGCCGAACTTGCGTTCGTGCTGGAGGCCAGACGCCTGGAGGAACTGTCCGAAGACTCCAGGCGGGAGCTTTTTGACGAGATATCCGATTTATTGCGCGCCGCCCGGCGCGAATCGGCCCGGAAGGAACTCATGGAGTCCATGCGCCGGGCCAGGGCCGTGGGAGACACGGGAGAAGAGATGCGGCTATTCGCCGAGCTTAATGCCTTACTTGGGAGGGGAGATGAGTAATCTCAAGGAAATTCAGCAGATCAAGAGCCTCATCGTCAAGGGCAAGCAAAAAGGCTTTCTGACCATTGACGAGGTCAACAAGGCTCTGCCTTCCGAGGTCAACAATCCCGAGCAGATCGAGGAGGTCATCTCCATATTCGACCAGCTCGACATCAATATCGTGGATTCGGACAAGGACGCCCGCAAGCTCGACACCCTGACCGCCGAACCCGACGACACACCGGACGCCGACCTGGAGCTTACCGAAAGCGAGGACTCTCTCGATTATTCCTCGCGCAGCACCGACCCCGTGCGCATGTACCTGCGCGAGATGGGCGCGGTGCCCCTTTTGGATCGCGACGGCGAGGTGACCATCGCCAAAAAGATCGAGAACGGCGAGATGGACGTGCTCTACGCCCTGGTCGAGGTGCCCGTGGCCATCGAGGAGCTGGTCCAGGTGGGCGACGACCTGCGGCTTGGGCGCATGAAGCTCAAAGACGTGGTCAAGACCATCGAGGAGGACGACCCCTCCGAGGACGAGATGAACCAGCGGCAGCGGGTCATCTTCCTTTTGGAGGAGATTCGGACCATCTATCGCAAAAAACGAAAGATCTACGGCAAGCTGGACCAGTGCGCCTGCCTGTCCCGGCGGGTGTACGGCATCCAGAAGGAGATCATGGTCTACAAGGACGAGGTGGTGGGGCGTCTGCGGGACATCAAGCTGGAAAAGACCCTCATCGACCGGGTCATCGAGACCGTGGAGGACTACGTGCGGCAGATGCACAACTGCCAGCGCGACCTGTCGGCCTACATCCTGTCCGTGGGCAAGTCCCAGTCCGAGATCCAGGAGCTTTTCGGCCGCCTCGACCAGCGCAACATCAATCCCGTCCTGGCCGCCGACAGCCTGGGGCTGACGGTGGAGGAGCTTTTCTCCTTCAAGGAGATGCTCACGGCCAAGATGGAGATTTTAGTCCGCCTCCAGGACAAGTGCTGCCACCACGTCCACGACCTGGAAGAGGTGCTGTGGCGCATCAAGCGCGGCAATACGGCGGCCCAGCGGGCCAAACAGGAGCTTATCCGCTCCAACCTGCGCCTGGTGGTGTCCATCGCGAAAAAATACACCAATCGCGGCCTGCAGTTCCTGGATCTCATCCAGGAGGGCAACATCGGGCTCATGAAGGCCGTGGACAAGTTCGAATACCAGCGCGGCTACAAGTTCTCCACCTACGCCACCTGGTGGATCCGGCAGGCCATCACCCGGGCCATTGCGGACCAGGCCCGGACCATCCGCATCCCCGTGCACATGATCGAGACCATCAACAAGCTGATCCGCACCTCGCGCTACCTGGTGCAGGAGCTCGGCCGCGACCCCACCCCGGAGGAGATCGCCGAGCGCATGGACTATCCCCTGGAGAAGGTCAAAAAAGTCTTAAAGATCGCCAAGGAGCCCATCTCCCTGGAAACCCCCATCGGCGACGAGGAGGATTCCAGCCTGGGCGACTTCATCGAGGACAAAAAGGCCCTGGCCCCGGCCGAGGAGGTGGTCAACACCAAGCTCGGCGAGCAGATCGGCAAGGTGCTCTCGGACCTGACCCCGCGCGAGGAACAGGTGCTGCGCAAGCGGTTTGGCCTGGGGGAGAAGTCGGACCACACCCTGGAAGAGGTGGGCAAGCTCTTCAACGTCACCCGGGAGCGCATCCGCCAGATCGAGGCCAAGGCCCTGCGCAAGCTGCGTCATCCCGTGCGCAGCCAGCATCTGCGCTCCTATTACGAAAGCTAGAGAAAGCGGCCTGCGGGCCGCGCAACCCGATGGCAATACCCCTGTTTTTCGAAACCGGGACATTGCGCCGCCATTGGCGGCCAAGCCGCCAGGCGGAAAGGCACGAAAATCTCTCGCTTACGGCGCGGGCTTTGCCGCGACCTGCTCGGGATTTTCGAGGCTTTCGACGTTGCCGACAGCCTCTGATCAAGCGGCCCCAGGGCCGCTTGATCATGATCTTGGGCGCTTTTTTCGCCTCCCCGGGCCGTTGTCGGGCTTGGCTTTGCCGCGAAAATATGTTCAAGAACCGTGTTTCGACGTGGTTTATACCTTGCGGGCCTTTCGGATGGAACCGTTCCCGCGCTGGAAACCGATTTCCCGGGCCGTGAACCGGCCGCCGGGAAATGCAACCAGGACCGGAGGAAGTATGTTTTTCGACAGCGTGGCCTTCGCCATGGGCGCGGCCCCGGGCGGCGATGCATCCGCCGGAAACCCCATCGGCGCCTTTTTGCCCCTGATTCTGATGTTCGCCATCTTCTATTTTCTGCTCATCCGTCCCCAGCAGAAAAAGGCCAAGCAGCACAAGGAACTTCTGGCCAACCTGAAAAAGGGCGACTCCATCATCACCGGCGGGGGCATCTACGGCCGCATTTCCGCCGCCAACGGCGACGTGCTGACCATCGACGTGGGAAGCGGCGTGGAAATCAAGGTCAATCGCGCCTTTGTCTCCGGCCTTGCCGACGGCGGTCCCAGGATCGAGTCCAAGGGCAAGGACAAGGCCAAGGAATCCGAATAGCACAGCCGCGTCGCGGGACGGCCGCGACGGGGGAAGGCGGTCTTGGAAAAAGACCGTCCTTTCCTTTTTTACGGCCGTCCGCGCGCAGCCTTGAGCCGCAATTGCGGCGTGAAGGAGAGGCGCACTCATGACCGGAAGCTTGCGTTGGCGCGTGGCGCTCATCGCGGTGGTCGTCTTTTTCGGCCTTTTGTACATGCTGCCCTCGATCCCGGGGGTCAAGGAATCGGCCTTGGGCAAGTTTTTGCCTGACGACGAGGTGAACCTCGGCCTGGATCTCAAAGGCGGCATCCACCTGACCCTGGACGTGGACGTGGACAAGGCCGTGCAGAACTCCCTGTCGCTCATGGGCCGCGACGTCCGGGAGCAGGCCCGCGAGGACGGCATCGCCGTGCTGCGGCCGGGGCTGACCGACGGCAAACACCTGGACTTCGTCCTGGCCAAGATGGACCAGCGCGAGGCCCTGGACGCCATGCTCAAACAGCAGTTTTCCATCCTCTCCGTTGTCTCCACCGAGACCGTGGAGGGCGACAAGCTTCTGTATAAGCTGCAATTCACCCCGGAATATCTGGATTATCTGGAAAAGCTGACCATCGACCAGGCGGTCAAGACCATCCGCAACCGCATCGACGAATTCGGGGTGGCCGAACCGGACATCCGGCGTCAGGCCGACGGCCGCATCCAGGTCCAACTGCCCGGCCTCCAGGATCCTGACCGGGCCATCAAGATCATTGGCCGCACGGCCCACCTGGAATTCAAGATCGTGGACGACGACGCCGACCCGGACAAGGCCGCCAAGGGCATCCTGCCCCCGGGACGGGAACTGTCCACCATGCGGCACCGCAACACGGACGGCGCCTACCTGGACCGGCCCATCGTGCTGAGGGCCGATGCGGTCATGACCGGCGAATACATCTCCGACGCCCGGGCCAACTTCGATTCCAACAACCAGGCCTACGTGTCCCTGACCTTCACCCCGCGCGGCTCCAAGCTTTTCGAGCGCATCACCGCCGACAACGTCAAAAAGCGCATGGCCATCGTGCTCGACGGCAAGGTCTATTCCGCCCCGGTCATCCAGGAAAAGATCAGCGGCGGCCGGGCCAGCATCACCGGGCGCTTTTCAACCGACGAGGCCCGGGATCTGGCCATCGTGCTCCGGGCCGGTTCCCTGCCCGCGCCGGTGAACATCCTCGAGCAGCGCAGCGTCGGCCCCTCCCTGGGGCAGGAGTCCATCGAAAAGGGCGTTACGGCCGCACTCATCGGCGGTGCGTTGGTCCTCGTGTTCATGGTCATCTACTACGGCTTCGGTGGGTTGGTGGCCGACGTGGCCCTGGCGTTCAACATCATGCTCATCCTGGCCGGACTGGCCGGATTCGGGGCCACACTGACCCTGCCGGGCATCGCGGGCATCATCCTGACCCTGGGCATGGCCGTGGACGCCAACGTCATCATCTTCGAGCGCGTGCGCGAGGAACTCAGGCGGGGCCTTACCCCGCGCATGGCCCTGGACGAAGGCTATGCCCGGGCCACCCTGACCATCTTCGACGCCAACATCACCACCATCATCGCCGCCGTGGTGCTCTACGAGTTCGGCACCGGCCCCATCCGGGGCTTCGCCGTGACCCTTATCCTGGGCATCGTGGCCTCCATGTTCACGGCCATCTTCGTCACCCGGACCATCTTCGACATCTGGATGCGTCGCCGCCCCCCGGGGGCGGCCATCAACATCTGATCCGGGAGTTTCGCCTTCCCCTTCAGGGCCTCCTTCGGGAGGCCCTTTTTTTGACGTCCTTCTCCGGCCTTGCACGTCCGTGCGCCGTCACAGGGACTGCCGGATCACATCATGTCCTGCCTTTCCATGGCAGCTGCTCTCCGGCACGCGTATTCGGCATGGATCCGTCTGGTTGCAAACCGGGCGGGGATCGGCTCGCCATCCCGCGGGTGGATGCCGACAGGTTTGCGAATGTCCACTCTTCATGCGGCTGTTGACAACACCCTGGCGGAGCGGTAGGAATTTGCGCGCATAACAAACATGTTTTTTGTAGCACGTCATGGTGCTCACTTGCGATTTCATATTTTTATCATGGTGTAAATTTTGAGGTCATTGCCTTTTTACGGGCTGTTTTGTCCGGAGCGTGACCGGGCAGAACGCAGAGATGACGGAAAGACCGCCATGGGGGCCGTCGCCTGTCGTCCACCCGCGAGACACGACTGACAAGGAGACCAGGATGATTCGCAAAACCCTTCTGTGGTGCGCGGCGGTGGTGTTCATCTTCGCTCAAACGGCCCAGGCCCATTTCGGCCTGGTCATCCCCTCGGCCGACCATGTCCTGGACAAGGGCAAGGAGACCGTGACCCTGACCGTGGCCTTCGCCCACCCCATGGAGGGGAGCGGCATGGACCTGGTGAGCCCCAAGGAGTTCGTCATGGTCGAGGGCGAGACCAAAACCGATCTCAAAGCCGCCCTCAAAGAGATCAAACTCCTGGATCACAAGGCCTGGCAGGCCTCCCAGGCCCTCAAAAAACCCGGCATCTATTCCTTTTACATGGTGCCCGAGCCCTACTGGGAGCCTGCCGAGGACTGCTTCATCCAGCATTTCACCAAGGTGGTGATTCCCGCGTTTGGCGAGGAAGAGGGCTGGGACAAGCCCCTGGGCCTGAAGACCGAGATCGTGCCCCTGACCCGCCCCTTCGGCAATTATGCGGGCAACGTCTTCCAGGGCAAGGTGCTGCTTGACGGCAAGCCCGCCGCCGGATGCCCGGTCGAGGTCGAATATTACAACAAGGACAAAAAATACGCCGCCCCCAACGACTACATGGTCACCCAGGTGGTCACCACCGACGATGCCGGGGTGTTCACCTATGTGGCCCCCTGGTCCGGTTGGTGGGGGTTTGCGGCGCTGAACACCGCCGCCGAAAAGATCGCCCACGACGGCCAGGACAAGGATGTGGAGCTTGGCGCGGTGCTGTGGACGTATTTCGTTGATCCGGTCAAGGGAAAGAAGTAGAAATCCCCGTTTCCCCGGTCGCTTCGGGTATCGGGCGGCCGGGGATTTGTGTGGAGGAGGGGGCATGCATATTTCGGAAGGGGTGTTGTCCGCGCCGGTTTTGGGCGTCGGGGCGGTGCTGGCGGCCGTGGGCACGGCCGTCGGCCTCAGGCGTCTGGACTACGACCGGCTCATGACCGTGGCCATCCTCTCCGCCGCCTTTTTCGTGGCCTCGCTCATCCATGTGCCCATCGGGCCGTCCAGCGCCCACCTGATCATGAACGGCCTTCTGGGGGCGATTTTGGGCTGGGCCGCGTTTCCGGCCATCCTGACCGGGCTTTTGCTCCAGTCGGTGCTCTTCCAGTACGGGGGACTGGCCGTGCTTGGGGTCAACGCCTGCGACATGGCCTATCCGGCCGTGGCCTGCTTTTACCTCTTTCGGCCGCTTTTGCGGGCCTCCGGAAAGCGGCGCGTCGTGGGGGCCTTTTGCTGCGGCTTTTTCTCCGTGCTTTTCTCGGCGCTTCTGACCGCCGTGGCCCTGGAGTTCTCCGACGAGGGCTTTTTCGCCGCTGCCAGGATACTGGTGGCCGTGCATCTGCCCATCATGGTCGCCGAAGGACTGATCACGGCCATGGTGGTTTCCTATCTGGCCAAGACCCGGCCCGAGCTTTTACAGGCGACAGTGGCCCGGTGATCCGCAATCCGGCGCATGGCACAAGCGGCCGCATCTCCTGCGGCCAGGGAGGCGGCATGACTCACACGGCATGGAACCGGTTGCGGGTGTTTCTTCTGACAGTCGTCGTGGCCCTGGCGGGCGTTTCCGAGGCCTTCGCCCACCGGGTGAACCTTTTCGCCTATGTGGACGGCGGCAGGATCGTCACCGAGTCCTGGTTCAGCAAATCCAGCCGGGTGCGCCAGGGCCTCATCGAGGTCTTCGACGCGGCCACCGGGGAAAAATTTCTCTCCGGAACCACCGACGACCAGGGCAACTTCGCCTTCGACATCCCCCCGGCCGCCAGACAGCGCAAGGCCGATCTGCGCATCACCCTCAAGGCCGGGGAAGGCCACGCCAACGAAACCGTGGTCAAGGCCGAAGAATATCTGAACGCCCAGGTGAGCGACGCCCCGGTGAGCGACGCCCCGGCGCCACCGACACCGGGCGCCGCGCCGGCTGCGACCCCGGCCGTGGAGACGGTTGCCGCGCCGCCTCCATCTCCTGAGACGCCGGCCGCGTCCGGTATGCCTGGAACCACCGGAACCCCGATCCCGCCCCAGGCCGCTTCCCCGGCCCCGGCGCCGGTCCAGCCTGATCCGGCCCTGCTGGCCGCCATGGATCGGATGCTCGACGCCAAGCTCGCGCCCGTCAAGTCCATGCTGGCCGAATCCCTGGACCCCGCGCCGTCCATGACCGAGATCCTCGGCGGCATCGGCTGGATCTTCGGTCTCATGGGCGTGGCCGCCTATTTCAAGAGCCGGAAGGGATAGCCGCCCCGGTGCTTGACGAGCCCTTTGCCCGGGGGGATTCCCCCATCCACCGCCTGGACCCCCGCTACCGGGTGGCCATGGTCTTTATTTTCACCGTGGCCGTGGCCTTGTGCCGCCATCTGGCCGCGCCACTGGTCGGCCTCGGGGTGGGCGTGGTCCTCATGGCCCTGGCCCGGCTTGATCCCCTGGCCGTGGGGCGAAGGCTCGTGGCCGTCAATTTCTTCATCTTTTTTCTCTGGCTGGTCCTGCCCTTTTCCCTGCCGGGAACCCCCGTCCTCACCCTTGGCCCCCTGGCCGCCACCCGCGAGGGAATGGCCCTGGCCCTTCTGGTCACGGTCAAATCCAACGCCGTGGTCTGCGCCTTTCTGGCCCTGGCCGCCACCATGGACGCCCCGGTCTTCGGCCAGGCCGTCGGCCGTCTGGGTGTTCCCCCCAAATTGACCTTCCTGTTCCTTTTCACCTACCGCTACGTCCATGTCCTGGCCGACGAGTATTCCCGACTGCGCGTGGCCGCCAAACTGCGCGGCTTTCGGCCCACGACCGGCCTGCATACCTACCGCACCGTGGCCAACCTCCTGGGCATGGTGCTGGTGCGCGGCTACGACCGCTCCCGACGGGTCTACGAGGCCATGGTCCTGCGCGGATTTTGCGGCGCGTTTTATACCCTGCGGCGGTTTTCCGCCGCCCCCCGGGACCGGGTTTTCCTGGCGGCCATGATCGCCTGTCTGGCGGCCATGGCCGGTCTGGAAGCCTTTCCCCCGCACTTCTGAGGCCTTCACGGAGACGCGTATGGATCGAACTCGGCCGCCGCTTCTGGAACTGCGCCGGATATGCTTCACCTATCCCGGGGCGATGCGTCCCGTCCTCGACGCCATGGACTTTTGTTTTCAATCCGGTGACCGCATGGGACTGTTCGGCCCCAACGGCAGCGGCAAAACCACCATGCTGCATGTGATCATGGGCCTGTTGCGACCGGCCTCGGGCGAGGTGCTCTTTGCCGACGCCCCGTGCCGCGTGGAAAAGGACTTTGAAAAAGTTCGTCGCGCCATCGGTCTGCTTCTGCAAAACGCCGACGACCAGCTCTTCAATCCCACGGTCCTGGACGACGTGGCCTTTGGCCCCCTGAACCTCGGTCTGTCCCCCGAAGAAGCCCGGGCCCGGGCCATCGAAACCATGCAGTACCTCGGCCTTTCCGGTTTCGAGGACCGGCTGACGCATCGCCTTTCCGGCGGCGAAAAAAAGCTCGTGTCCCTGGCCGGGGTGCTGGCCATGCGACCCCAGGCCCTGCTCCTGGACGAACCCACAAACGGCCTGGACCCGGAAACCCGCGACCGGATCATCGACATCTTAAACAACCTCAAAACCTCGCTTATCGTCATCTCCCACGACTGGGACTTCCTCGACCAGACCACCACGACCTTCCTCACCATCCAAAACGGACGCATGGTCCGCGAAGACGGTCACGCCTTCCATACCCACGTGCATAGCCACCGCTTCGGCGCCCAACCCCATCGCCATCGCCCGTAAAGGGAGGAAGAGTAGAGGGGAGGGAGGGAGGAGGGCGGGGGCGCTGCCCCCG
>JAVHLG010000057.1:0-14476 GCA_031082225.1 Desulfovibrionaceae bacterium
GCAGTGGAGCGCCGGGGACATGGACGCCGCCCTGTCGTCCCTCTCGGACATCCTCGCGGTCGGCCTTCCGTCCGGGCGGGCTGGAAATCGTACCGGGGCAGGGGACGGTCTCGATGCCTCCGGTAGGTATATGCATCGCCCAAAGCGGGGGGGCGGGATATTCATAGTGGCTGCGGTGATTATCCGCATACGACTGCGGGGCGGCCTGTTTTCTCTTGGTGAGGCCTGTTGCGAGGTGTCGTGAAAATCGGGTGGTGCGCTTGACTTCGGGTTCATGATAATCGATATCCCAGTGGGCATTATGCCGCCGGGCGACGTAACGTCGTGGGATGTCGCCACGCAGGGCTAAGACTGATGCAGCCTGCCCGGCAGTGGCGCGCACCACCAAGCATCGGGCGCCTCCCCTGGCGATAAAGCGGGCAAGGCCACAGTCGAATCGTGAGCGGCGACCAAGCGTCTCCGGCTGCCTTGTCTGCCAGCCGCGGCGATGTCGCCTTTTTATGTGCCGCAGGCCTCCGGGATGCCGCCCCCAGGGTGGGGCCAGACGTTTTGGGGCCGGGCCGGTTCGCGCAGGCAACGGGCAAGGTCAGCGTTGTTTTTGCCTTTCACGGATAAACCGGCAAGGATGGGTGCATATGAGAAGGGTGTTGTGCCTGGCGTGCATGATGGTGGCGATGTTGGCCCTTTGCGGCATGGCCCGGGCCGAGGCTGTGGGCGGCAAGTTCGCCCAGACCGAGGGGTTTCGCCACTTTGTGGCCAGCCAGAAGGCCCTCGTGGACCAGGACGCCGCGCTGGACAAGGAAATCGAAATCCTCAAGCGCCGCATCGAGCATCCCGAGCGGGGCCCTCTGGAGGACATCCGGGACAGACTCTTCGAGTTCCCGTTCATGGTGTGGGTTTTCAGCCTTGAGGACAAGACGTTTTACGCCATCGCGGCCTTGAGCGTGCTGCTCATGCCCCTGTACCTCTTTTTTCTCGTCCGCTTCAATCCCATGCGTTTTCGGCTCATGACCTCGGGAAAGACGTTCGGGAGGCTGTGGCGCAAGACCAGGCAGCGAAACGGGCTGGCCGGATTGGCGCTCATCGTGGCCGTGTCGCTTCCGGGGGCGGCCCTGGCCGACACCAGCGTCCTGCAGGACATCAAGATGTACTACATGGGCGATGATTTCGAGAAGGGATATGTCGCGTGCAAGTATGACAAGGGGGAAATCTCCCTGGGCTATGCGGAGGTCAACGGCGTCGCGGTGATCCAAAAACCCGGCCCGGGATTCGACCGGCCCTACGACGTCGCGGCGCATCTGCTCGGTCTGGGGCTGGGGGTCGGGGCCGAGGATCTGGCCTCTTTGTTCAGCATGGCCACGACCGACGCCCAGCGCGCCCAGGTGTTCGCGCTTCTTGCCAAGTCGGGCAAGGACGTGGCCAGGGACGGGGCCACGCGCATCATCGAGTCCATCTGCAGCCAGCGCGGCCAGGACGTGGGGGTGTCCATCGGGATTTTCAAGGCCCTGTTGTCCGCCTTTGCCGACAGCGGCAACCGGCTCATGGCCAATTCCCTGGTGCGCCAGTTTCTGGAAAAGTCCGTCAGCCGGGTGAAGGATCTGGCCGGGCTGGACAGCCTGGTTGACCTGGCCGTGGACAACGACGCCTTCGAGATCATCCGGGAGGCCACGGCTGCGGCCATGAAGCCCGTCCCGCCCCGTCTTCCCTTCGCCGAGTCCGTGTACGCCGCCCGCATCCAGTTCAAGCTGGACAAGGACCTGGCCCGGCACTACTTCCAGAACATCCGTTTCGACCTTGCGGAGTTCCTCAAGTCCGAGGCGGTGGGCCTCAAGCTGGCCAAGCTCATGCGCGAGCTGTCCGGCGTGACCGCTTTTTTGCCGCTCTATGAAAACGACGCCCTGTACGCCGCCCTGCGTCGGCTCCCCAACGAGCAGCGCGTGGCCCTGACCGGCTTTTTTGATTCCGTCAGTCCGTCCCTGGCCGCCGTGGCCTACAACAGCATCGGCATGGAACCCGGGGACATGGTGTTCGCCAATCCCCGGACCCTGGTTTTGCTCGCCAGGTTGACCGACACCTACAAGAAGGAGTCGCCGTCGGATTTCCTCAATTCCCTGAAGCGGGCCATTGTGGAATACAACGTGCCCTACAGCAGGGAGCTTCTGTTTGAAGCCCTTGAGAAAGTGCACCAGAAACCGTCCGGCTTCGTGGAAAGCGTCCTGACCCAGGATATGAACACGGATTGTCGGCATCAGCGCAACAGCCCGCTGATTTTCTCGCTCATCCAGTCCCTGACTCCCGAGCAGTTCGGGGCCTTTGAGACGTATTTCATCAAGAAATCCGACCTGCGGCAGGAGATTCTGGAACTTTTGCAGTCCAGGGACAAGGATGTGTTCTACAGGGTCTTGACCACCCTTTTCAAGGAGAACCCCGGCCACATCGCCCTGCTGGAATTTCCCAACGACATCATGGACATCAGCGCCGTGGCCTCGGCGTTTTCCCCTGAAACCCAGGCCGCCTTCAGCCTGCTTCCCGCGCCGTATTTTGTGGCCCATCACGCCCTTTCCGGCCCGACCCCCGACGCCGCCCTGGCCAGGAAGGTTCTCGGACCGGAGTTCGAAGGCCTGTTTTCCTCGTTTTTGTCCAATCAGAAAAAAGAGCTGTCCGAGAAGGAGGCGGTGGCCGGGCTGATCCTGCTGACCCTGGCCCAGCGCCCGGGGGTGACGGCCTTTGCCGACGAATCGCTGGTGCTGGAAAAGATGATGACCGGGTATTTCGCCGAGGCCAAGCACAGCGAACTGGCCGGGCAGGTGGACGCCAAAAAGCGGGTGCTGGAGAAGCTCAAGGACCGGATCGCCCGGATCGACGCGCAGCGGACGCGGCTGGTGGCGACGGTCGCCAACCTGACCGAACTGCTGTGCTTCGGATTGGCCGCCGTGCTGTTCAGCATATGCTACGGGTGCAACGTCATCATGCCCGGCCGGGACTTCAGCCTGCTGGCCTTCTTCGTCAACGCCATGGAGGCCTTTGGGGCCTTCGCCATGGCCACGGTCTGGCTTTTTCCCTTCGGATTCGCCACGGTGCTTGCCTTCCAGCTCTTGCGCGGCTTGACGCGCACGGATACCCTCACCCGGGACATGCGGGAGGGGGTGGCCTTCCTGCAGGACGGTCCGGCCCGGGCGGCTTGGGAGGACGCAAGCGATGAGACGCCGCCGGACGACGCCGACGCTGCGGCCCGGCCCGCCTGAGGCCCGCGCCCCAGGCCCGCGCCAGAGGGACGCGCCAGAGGGACGCGCGGGGCCCGCGCGGAAAGCGTCGCCCCGGTTTGCCGTGATGTCTCGGCCCCTGTGGGGCGGCGCGCCGGTTGTCCGGCCCGAAACCCTATCATGACGTATTGCGGGGATGTGCCCATGCGCGGATTCGTGATCATGATTCGAGAGGCGGCCCTCGGCCTGTGCCTTGTCCTGGCGTGCGCCCAGGGCGTCCTGTCCCAGCCAGCCGGGGACGCCCCGGACGGTTCTGCAGGGCAGGCGCAAAAGCCCAAGCTGTCCATCACCCTGGAAGGCTATGAGGCCGTGGAAGAGCCGGTCCCGGCTCCTGCGGCCCCTGCAGCCCAGGTCGAACCTGCCCCGACCCCGGCGGCCCCGGTCGAGACGGCTCCGGCCCCTGTCCAGGAAACGCCCCCTGCGGACCAGGCGCCCTCCCGGCGGCCGGAGTCCGAGGAGGCGCAGTCCCGGTCCGCCGAGGAGCACGCCGTGGAACGCGCCCTGGAGCGCGCCGTGGAAGCCGCCCGTCCCGCCCGGTCCGCCGCCTCCCAACAGGCCGCGCCGGAACCTGCGGCCCCGTCCGCCGTATCCCGGACCCCGGCCAGAACGCCTGCGGCCACCGCCCCGACGCCTGCGGCCGCAGCCCGGGCGACGCCCAGGGCCGCCCCGCCCGTGTCCGCCCCGCCGGGGCGTCCCTCGCCCATCCTGTCCATGCTCGACAGCACCCTGCACGGCAGCTACGGCAACACCCGGGCCATCGCCCGCAACCTGCCGGGAAAATATGTCGAGCGCATCGGCGACAAGGCCCTGGCCCAGAAATACAGCAAGCAGGCCAATGACCTGCTCAACAAGGAAAACCGGCCTGCCGAGGCCCTGGCCGCCTACCGGGCCGCCTACGAGCAGGATCCGTCGAGTTCCGAGATCACCGGCAGCTACGGCTATACCCTGTTCCGCAACGGCCGCTTCGCCGAGGCCCGGGACATGGTGATCGAATCCCTGGAGATCGCCCCGGACTATGGCGCGGCCTGGTTCGTTCTGGGCCAGGTCTATGGCTATCTGAAGCAGGAGAACCTCGCCTACGCCAGTTTCGTCAACACCTGCCTGTTCTCCAAAAACATCAGCACCTCCCTGGGCTATCTGGAGCGGGAGAAGGGAAAATACGGCGAGGTCAGCGTGCAGCGCGCCGCCGGGCGGGCCCTGGAGGCCTGCCGGAGGCTGGCCTCGGGCGCGGCGAACCCGGACGCCGTGGCCAGTCGGCCCGCCCCTTCCGAGCCCGAGCCTCTGCGCTCCGGACCGTCCATGGCCGAGCCCGACGACGCGCCCCCGCCGACCGCGTATAACCGTGCCGCCGCGCCTTCGCCCGGCGTCCCGGACCCGTACGACGATCCGCCAGCGGACCCCGTCCCGCCGCCTTATGCCGGGAAACTCAAGAAAAACGGCAAGATCGGCATGGTCGACATCCAGGCCGTGGTCAGCGGCAGTCGGCAGTTCCCGGAGATACTGGCCCGGCTTGAGCAGGTGTCGAAGTGGGAGCGCGACAGACGGCTCGACGAGATGCTCACGCCGCTGCTTGATGACATCCGCGACATCACCCGCGACTATGCCCGGGCCAACGGTTTTTCCGTGGTCATCCTGGCGGCGGAGGCGGAACATCTGCGCCAGGGGGCCATCCTGAACAAGGCGGAGTTGCCCCTGGCGGACGTGGACGAGGGCTTTCTGGCCTTTCTGAACACCCCGGAGGGGATCAAGTACCGGAAAAAGGCGCCCATCCAGGATATGACGGGGGCCGTGGCCGCGAAGCTCGACGGCCGCTGAGGCCTCTTGCACGGCGCGTGTGAGCCGTACCCGGAAAGGGGCCGTGGCCGTGATGCGCAGGGGCTTCTGGGACGGACGATCCCGCCCGGCGTGTCCCCCGGGGGACGGAAAAAAAACGAGGGCCTGCCGTGTTGCGTGCAGGCCCTCGATGTTTTGTGGTGGAGGCGATGGGGATCGAACCCACGACCTCGGCGTTGCGAACGCCGCGCTCTCCCAGCTGAGCTACGCCCCCGAAGGTGGAATGGGCCATGTAAACCCGTTTTGCCCGCCGGTCAAGCCGGTTGCCCGCATGCGGCATCCGTCCCGCGTCCCGGCCGACGTTCGAGGCGGCTGCAGACCTCGACCACGCGCGCGTCATAGGTGTGCCGGGCCGCGATCTCGGCCCGCCAGGCCCGGCCCAGGTCCGCCCGCAGGCCCGGTTCGCCAAGAAGCCTGCGGCACAGGGCGACGGCCTCGTCCGGCCTGGAGAAGGTCATCTCCCGGCGCAGTCCGGCCGGGAAAAGCCCAAGCCCCGGATTATCGTCAGAGGCCAGAACCCCCCCTGCGGCCCAGACGTCGAAGTGCCGCTGGGTCAGGCCGTGGGGCAGAAGCAGCCCGGTGACGTTGAGGTTGACGCCTGCTGCAGCGTAGACGGCGGCCAGGGCCCCGTAATAATCCACCGCCCCCCGGCAGGCGCGGTTGGGCAAAAGCTCAGCCCAGCGCCCGTCGCCGTAGACCGCCAGATCAAGCTCCCGGGAGAGGGCCGTGAGCACCTCCGTACGCCGGATGCGTCCGGCCTCCTCGGCGCCGCATCCGGCCACCCGCACCGCGCTGTCCGGCCACAGCTCGGTCAGGCCAAGGGCGTCCACCCACCACCCGAAATCCGGCCGCCCTCCCTGGGCGAGCATCCCCCGGGCCGTGGCCGCAAGTCCGGCCGGGGGCTGGCAACCGGAAAAAAAGCCCCGCTTGCCGGGAAATTCGCTGCGCCCCACGAACACGACCTTGTCCTCCAGATCCCGGACGGTCTCGGACCGGGGCGGGGGCGGGTCGAAAAAGCGCGGATTGGCGGCCAGGGGCAGATGAAAGACCTTCGTTGCCCCCTGTTCGCCAAGGGTCGTGACGAACCAGTCGTCGGTGACGAAAAGGGGCATCATGCGCCAGAAGGGGGCGCGCAGGCGGCTTATGAGGTGGAAGGGATTGTCCACGCACCAGGCGGCCACCGTCGTTCCGGCCTGGCGCAGCAGGAAATAGGCGCGGCCGAATTCGTCAAGGCCCTGGAGGTTGACGCTGAAAAAAAGGTCGGGCGCGCCCTGGCGCAACATCCGGGGCAGTTCGTCCAGGACGTCCGCCGGGTCCATGACGGTCACGGCGTACCCGGCCCGGGCGAAGGCCTGGCGCAGTTCCAATACGAGCAGACTGCGTTCTGTGCCCGGCACGATCACCGAGCGCTCCCGGGCAGGCGGTCCGCCAGGGGCAGGGGCAGGGGCAGGGGCCTTGGCCCGCAGGTCGTCCAGGGTCAACTTGGCCCACAGGGGGCCGAAAAAGGACGGGAAGTGCTTGAGCCCCGGCAGGTAGAAGAAAACCGGCCCGGGCCAGGCCGCCGCCATGACCGTGGAGACCGGGACGGATTGAAAGTCGGCGGGAATGCTCGCGCGCCAGGGCTCGGGCATCTGGGCCGCGCACTCGGGGCATTCCACGAAAAAACACCGGCCCCAGGCCTGGGGCAGGTAGGTGGGCAGACGCCAGGGGCTTGGGCCGAGCCCCACGAACAGGACCGGTCCCTGGGCCTCGCCCAGGCGCGCGAAACTCTCCCGGCAATCGGCCAGGGTCTGCGTCCGGCCCAGTTCGGTGGTGACCGCTATGCGGCAGGGCCGCGATCCATGGTCCTGCATGGTCTCCTTTCCTTGGACAGCCGTTTCGGTTAGCATGCCGGAAACGACGCACCGCCATGAAAAAAATACAGGATTATTACTTCAAAAAGGCCAAGCAGGAGAACTATCCGGCCCGCTCGGTCTACAAGCTACAGGAAATCCAGAAACAATGCAGCCTCCTGGGACCGGGGCAGACCGTCCTGGATCTGGGTGCGGCCCCTGGTTCCTGGACCCTGTTCGCGGCTGAGAAGGTCGGCCTTCTCGGCCGGGTGCTGGCGGTGGACATTAACCCCCCGGCCATTTCCTTTCCCTCCCTGGTGACCTTCGTGGAGGACGACGCCTTTTCCCCCGGGCCGGAACTCACGGCGGCGCTGGCCGACCATGCCCCCTTCGACGTGGTGGTCAGCGACATGGCCCCCAAGACCTCGGGCATCAAGTTCGCCGACCAGGCCAATTCCCTGGAGTTGTGCCAGCGGGCCCTGGAGATGGCCCGGGCCTTTCTCAAGCCCGGGGGGCGTTTTGTGACCAAGATTTTTCAGGGCCCCGACGTCAAGGCCTTCGAGGGGGAGATGCGGGCCAGCTTCGCCACGGTCAAGGCCATCAAGCCCAAGAGTTCGCGGCCCGAGAGCAAGGAAATTTTTTACGTCGGCCTGGGGTTCCGTCCGGCCGACGGCGAGCGCCCCGGCCCGTAACAGGCCGCACCGGGCGTAAAAAAAGGCATGTTCATGCGGTATTGGCATCAAGCGGGACACGGATTTCGCGGGCGCGACCGGGAAGAGCCTCCGGGGCGGGGCAGGGGCCGGATGGCGGGTTGAACATTTTTTCGGAAACGGTCACAAGACCGGCGCGCCGGGAGACCCACGCGGCACAATCCGGGCGGGATGGACGCAGAACCCCCATGCCCGATATTTCATACGGAGGAGAAGATGGCCGGACATAGCAAATGGAAGAACATCCAGGCCCGCAAGTCGGTGCAGGACGTCAAAAAGGGCAAGACCTTCACCAAGGTGACCAAGGAACTCATGCTGGCGGCCCGGGCCGGGGGCGGCGACCAGAACACCAACGCCCGCCTGAAGTCGGCCATCGCCGCGGCCAAGGCCGTGAACCTGCCCAAGGACAAGATCGATACGGCGGTCAAAAAGGGCACCGGGGAACTGGCCGGGGAGAATTTCGACGAGGTCGCCTACGAGGGCTATGGTCCCGGCGGCGTGGCCATCCTGGTGGAGGCCGCGACAGACAACCGCAACCGCACCGTGGCCGAGATACGCCACATCATGAGCAAAAACGGCGGCGCCATGGGCGAGGCCGGGTGCGTGGGCTGGATGTTCGAGAAAAAAGGCGTATTGACCTTCGCCAAGGATGCCTACGGCGAGGACCAGGTCATGGAAGTGGGCCTGGAGCACGGCGCGGACGAGGTGGCCGACGAGGGCGACGTGTGGGAGGTGCATACCGCTCCCGAGGCCTTCGAGACCGCCCGCCAGGGCTTCGAGGCCGCCGGGATGGTTCCCCTGGAGGCCGAGATCTCCATGGTTCCGGCCAACAGCGTGACCGTGGACGCCGAGACCGGGGCCAAGGTCATCCGGCTCATGGAGGCCCTCGAGGACAACGACGACGTGCAAAAGGTGCATTCCAATTTCGATCTGCCCGACGACGTCCTGGACCAGATGGGCTAGGGCGTGGGCGCAGGCGGGATAGTGGTCCTGGGGCTTGATCCGGGTTCGCGTTGCACCGGATACGGCCTGGTTCTCGAGGTCTCGGGGCAGGTGTCGCTTCTTGAGGCCGGGACCATCCGCACCGAGCGCGAGACGGACGTGGCCGCCAGGATGGGGCTGATCTATTCCGGCGTGGAGGCGCTTATCAAGCGCCATGGGCCGAGCGAGGCCGCTGTGGAAAGCGTGTTCGTGGCGGTCAATTCCGCCTCGGCCATCAAGCTCGGGCAGGCCCGGGGGGCGGCCCTGGCCGCCTGCGGGACAGCCGGGGTGCCGGTCTTCGCCTACGAACCCACCCTGGTCAAAAAAAGCCTGGTGGGCGCTGGACGGGCCGATAAATCGCAGGTCGCCTTCATGGTGGGCAGGGTGCTGGGATGTCGCGAGGCCATGGCACAAGACGCTTCGGACGCGCTGGCCGTGGCCGTGTGTCATCTGAACCGGAAACGCTTTTTGAAGCTGTGCGGGGCGTCATGATCGGATACCTGCGGGGAGAGCTTCTGGCCCGGGCCGAGAAAGGGGCCCTGGTGCTCACGGCCTCGGGCGTGGGCTACGAGGTGCGGCTGGCCGCCAGCGTGGCCGCCGGGCTCCCGGCCGTGGGGCAGGGCGTGGAGTTTTTCGTGCACACCGCAGTGCGCGAGGACGCCATCGAACTCTTCGGCTTCCCCTGCCAGGAGGACCGGGCCACCTTCGAGGTGCTCATCGGCATCCCCAAGCTGGGCCCCAAAACCGCCCTGTCCATCCTTTCGGTCTATGACGCCCCGGCCCTGCGCGAACTGTGCGCCGGGGACGATCCCGGACCTCTGGCCCGGGTTCCGGGCATCGGCAAAAAATCCGCCCAGCGCATTTTCGTGGAGCTCAAATACAAGCTGGACATGGGCCAGGGGGGCGCGTCCCTGCCCCGGGCGGGCGTCGCCCCCACGGTCTTTTCCGACGCCCTGGCCGGACTGGCCAACCTGGGCTATCCCGAGGGCCAGGCCGGGGCAGTGCTGCGCGGCATCCTTGACGCCGAGCCCGACCTTGACGTGTCCCAGGCCTTGCGTCAGGCCCTGAAAAAGCTGGCCAGGGAGCGCGCGTGAGCGACGACCGCGCCCTCCCCGACGACTCGGTGCGGCCCGGCAGGCTGTCCGAATTCATCGGCCAGGACGATCTGCGGGCCAACCTGGAGGTTTTTTTGCGCGCCGCCCGGGAGCGCGGCCAGGCCCTGGACCACAGCCTGTTCTACGGCAACCCGGGCCTGGGCAAGACCACCCTGGCCCGGATCATGGCCTCGGAACTGGGGGTCAACCTGGTGACCACCTCCGGGCCGGTGCTGGAACGCGGCGGCGATTTGGCCGCCATCCTGACCAACCTCCAGCGCCGGGACATTCTCTTTATAGATGAGATCCACCGCATGCCTGCGGCCGTGGAGGAGATCCTCTATCCGGCCATGGAGGATTTCAAGCTCGACCTGATCATCGGGCAGGGGCCCGGGGCGCGCACGGTGCGCATCGACGTGGAGCCGTTCACCCTGGTGGGGGCCACCACGCGCATCGGCCTTTTGACCTCGCCCCTTCGCGACCGCTTCGGGGTGATCTTCCGCCTGGAATTTTATTCCCCCGAAGAACTGGCCCGCATTGTGACCCGGGCGGCCCGCATCCTCGGCGTGGAGCTCTCGCCCGAGGCGGCCCTGGTCCTCGGGGAGCGTTCCCGGGGCACGCCGCGCATCGCCGGGCGGCTCCTGCGCCGGGTGCGCGACTTCGCCGAGGTGGCCGGGGCCGGGATGCTGACCGCAGACATCTGTCGGGAGGCGCTTGACCGCATGGACGTGGACCCCCACGGCCTGGACCAGATGGACCGCAAGATCCTGACGGCGCTGATCGGCCATTTCGGCGGCGGGCCGGTGGGGGTGAAGACCCTGGCCGTGGCCTGCTCCGAGGAGGTGCGCACCCTGGAGGAGATCTACGAACCCTACCTCATCCAGTGCGGCCTGCTCAAGCGCACCCCGCGCGGCCGGGTGGCCACGGCCAAGGCCTACCGGCACCTGAATATGACCCCCTTGTCGTAAGGCGGCGGGGATTGGGCGGGGTGGATGTGGGCAGGGGGAGATGCCCGGGGCGGCCATGGGGTGTGGTGGAGATGCCTCCGGCGGCCATGGGGGGTGGAGGAGATGCCTCCGGCGGCCAAAGGGCTTCGCCCTTTGGAATCCCGTAACGGGAAAGGCCGGGCTGGCCGTTACTGTTGCAACGGCGGGAGGGTATGCCGCCCTGCCGCACTACGAACCGGAGTTTGTCCGACATGCCCGCCACATCGCAAACCGTCCGTCTGCTGGCCGTCACCCCGAACGCCCTGGAACTGATCTATGCCGCCTTCCGGCAGTGTTATCATGCTGGCTACGTGGGCGACATGTGGGACGGCCTCGTGGCCGGGGAGACGCCCCGGGACAAGCAGGCGGCCTTTGTGGAGCGCATCCTGGCCTCGGGCCACGAAAGCCCGGTGGAGCACGTGAGCTTCACCTTCGCCGTGGAGGGGGTCTCGCGCACCCTGACCCACCAACTGGTGCGCCACCGCATCGCGTCGTATTCCCAGCAGAGCCAGCGCTACGTGGACGCCTCGGATTTCGACTACGTGCTGCCCCCGGCCCTGGCCAAGATCCCCGAGGCCCGGGCCAGGTATGAGGCGTTCATGGCCGAGGCTGCGGCCTGCTACCGGGAACTTCAGGCCCTGCTTGCGGCCAGGGGGGGCAAGGGGCAGACCTCCAACGAGGACGCGCGCTTCGTTTTGCCCGGGGGTGTTGAGAGCAAGATCGTGGTCACCATGAACTGCCGGTCGCTTCTGCATTTTTTCGAACTGCGCTGCTGCATGCGGGCCCAGTGGGAGATCCGCGCCCTGGCCGAAGGCATGCTGGACCTGTGCCGCCAGGCCCTGCCGGTGATCTTCGCCTCGGCCGGGGCCAAATGCGCCCGCCTGGGATACTGCCCGGAGAGCGAACGCTTCAGCTGCGGCCGCTATCCCGTGCGCGACGGGACGTGCGCCCGGTAACGGCGGTCCATGCCACTCGTGCCTGCGCAGTTGCGGCCGCTATCCCGTGCGCGACGGGTTGTGCGCCCGGTAACGGCGGTCCGTTTTTTTCTCTGAAAACAGGTCTTCTTTACACGGGTTGGCCCCGATATCGCCCGATATCGCCTGATATCTGGCGATGCGGACATCGCACACGGCCACGGGCGCCTGTCCGCCCTGTAGCAGGCCCTGCCGCTGTTCCTGCGGCCCCTGGCCGGGTCGTCGTTTCCAGGCATGTTCTCGCCGGGGGCACAAACGGCGGAAGGCCGCCGCGCCCATGCCCGGCCAATCCAGCGGCCGATTCCGGTCTTCGATAAAATCTCTCTAATCCATCCAGGTTGCCGAATTTCAGGGTTTCATTTTGCGAGAAAAGGGCAGTTCCCCTTTTTCCGCAGTGGGTGACCCGTCACTGGGTTGCAGCAAATTCTGCTCAATTATAAAAAATGTTTTTATATCGGTGAGTTGCCATATTGTGCAAAATTTCGTCATGTGGCAAATCCGTGAAAATCCTTAGGGCCACGGGCCTTTTTGCCTGTCAACGCCGAAAAAGCCGAAAGGTTTTTTTAAAAATAATAAATTATCGTGCGAAAAATGGAGAAAAATAAAAATGCTACTGTGGAAAACTCTTTCACACCTGTGAAAAAAATAGCCTGTCCCCCCAAAAGCCCCGCCCTGAAAGGGTTCGCGGACGGCCTGAAGATGTCGGCCAGGCCTAGGTCGCCGGGGAATATGTGTAATTCCAGTTGGTTATACTGTAGAGAACAGGATCGGCGCGAGCCCCCAGGACATCCCTAATTCGTTTTTGCCAACGCCGTCCGTCTGAGTATGGTGCCGCCCATGGAAAAGATCTGGACCCAAACCAAACTCCTGCTCGAAAAGACCGTCAGTCCCGGCCTTTTTCACCTTTGGATCAAGCCCCTTTCCGCCCGCGTCGTCGATGACGGGCTGGAATTGACCGCGCCCAACGCCTTTGTGGCCGCCTGGGTGCGCGAGCGCCTCCTGGACGCCATTACCGAGGCCGCGGCCTCGGTCATGGGCCGCAGGCCCACGGTCACCGTGAGCGACGCCGGGGCAGGCCCGGACCAGGGCAGGCGGCCGGAGAAACCGGCCCCCGGAAAGGCCCCCGTGGCCGTGTCCCTGGGGCTGCCCGCCGAGATCCCGCTTCGTCCCGTGGGCGATGACAGGTTCCGGTTTTCCTTCGACGACTTCGTGGTCGGCCCCTGCAACGAACTGGCCTATGTGGCCTCCCGGGGCATCTGCGAGCAGACCCTGGCCTCGGAGCAACTCTTTATCAGCTCCTCCCCGGGCCTGGGCAAGACCCATCTGCTCCAGGCCATCGGCCGCCAGTTGTGCCACACCCCGGGCAAGGCCAGGCCCCGGGTGGTCTATCTCACGGCCGAGGAATTCGCCGGACGCCTGGTCATGGCCATCAAGGCCCGGGACGTGGAGCGTTTCAAGACCACGTTTCGGGAGAGCGTGGACGTGCTTTTGCTCGAGGACATCCATTTTTTCCGGGACAAGCCGCGCATCCAGGCCGAGCTGCTCAACACCTTAAAGGCCCTGCGCTCCCGGGGCTGCCGCCTGGTTTTTACCAGCTCCTTTCTGCCCAAGGAGCTTTCCGGCGTGGACGAGCAGCTGGCCTCGCGCTTCTGCTCGGGATTTCTGGCCGGGATCGTGCCCCCTGACCTGCCCACCCGCAAGCGCATCCTCGAACGCAAGGCCGCCATTCATCAGGTGCTGTTGCCCGAGGCCGTCTCCGACCTTCTGGCCGAGCACCTGCGCGTGGACATCCGGCAGCTGGAGAGCTGCATCCACAACCTGGCGCTTAAGGCCAGGCTCTTAAACCGGGCCATCTCCCTGGAAATGGCCTGGGAGGTGCTCGGCAACTACAAGATCGAAAACCCCACCCTCAGCCTGGACGACATCGTGGACTACGTCTGCGACGTCTACCGCATCTCCCCTGAGCAGTTGTCCTCCAAGTCGCGCAAGCGCGAACATGTCCTGGCCCGCAACACGGCGTTCCTGCTGGCCCGGCGGCACACGGAACTGTCCCTGCAGGACATCGGCCAGCGTTTCAACCGCCGTCATTCCACCGTGGTCAAGGGCATCACCACCCTGGAGCGGCATCTGAGCCTGGAGACCCCCCTGGGCCGCCAGATCGAAAAGACCCTGGAGCGGGTTACGCCCTAGGGCTTTTCCCCAAACGCGCTTTTCCTCGGGGCATCCGTGCCCTCCGAATCGCCGTAGCGTTTCATGGCGCGCCATTTCGCGCGCCACGAACGCCGTGGACCGATGGCCCCGGGCGCGTCAGGCGTCCGGGGCCGACAAAAAAGCCCGATCCCGCATGACGCGGGGCCGGGCATCGTTTGGGCGCGCAAACGCCATACGAGTCGGTGACGACCATGACGCGTGAGGCCTTGACCATGGCCTTCACCTTGCTGCCGACGGCAAGCCCCATGTTTTCCACGGAAGGCACAGAACGAACACAACGACCGACACGGTTTTTTCATGGCGCGACTGTGCGGGCGGGGAACGCTTTTTTGGCCCCTGGCGGGGAGCGTTACCCGACCAGGTTGCGCAGAAGCACCAATGCCGAACGGGCGTTTCGCAGGTTGAAGGCGGCCCGGGTGGCGCACAGGCCCACCCGCAGGGTGGTCGTAAGCGGCCCTTGGCGGGCGGGGAACGCTTGTTTGGTCCCTGGCGGGGAGCGTCACCCGGCCAGGTTGCGCAGAAGCACCAATGCCGAGCGGGCGTTTCGCAGGTTGAAGGCGGCCCGGGTGGCGCACAGGCCCACCCGCAGGGT